>NZ_RXFQ01000060.1 GCF_003951285.1 Variovorax beijingensis
GGTTTAGGGTTGTCCGATAGCTGCCCGTGCGACACGACAGCGCCGAGCGCGACAACGGCCTGAGGGCAGGTGTTGGACAAGCCTCCATGGAGGAAACTGCGGAATGCACCACTGAGGCCTGAGAAGGCTACGAAGCTATGGGGATTCGGGCAGCGTGAATCAAGCTGGTGCTGGCGATGCGACTCAAGAATTTGGCAGATGGCGTTGTTGAGGCGTGGCGGATGGATGTCGGCGCGTTGAGGCGCCCAGCGGCGTGACGGCCTGCCAGGCCTTCGTCGAGTGCGAAGGCAAGACCCCGCATCGCCCCAGAAGGATGAAGGGCCGAGGCTCGGACTGGACGCTGGTGCAGATGTGTATTCATGGTGCCCGAGGCTTCTGAGGTGGCGCGCGGATGGGTTGCCCACGAGCGAAGGTCTGCAGGACGATCATCGGTCCGCCGCAGTGCGGACAGAAGAAGCTCGGTCGCGCAGATTCGGGCTCTGCATCGGCGCTCGATGCTTGCGCAGTGGCATCGGCTTGCTGCAGCAGCAGTTCGCGGATGCGTGCAAGGCTGGCGGTTCGATGGCCGTTGGCCAGGAGCCCGTAGTGGCGGATGCGATGGAAGCCGCTCGGCAGGACATGCAGCAGGAAGCGGCGCATGAACTCGTCGACGTCGAGCGTCATCGTCTTGCGGCGTGTTCGGCCCTTGGCGCGGTAATCCTTCCAGCGGAAGGTGACGCCACGCTCGTCCATGGCCACGAGCCGGCTGTTGGAGATGGCGACCCGGTGGGTGTAGCGCGACAGGTAGGCCAGCACCGCTTCGGGTCCGGCGAATGGGCGCTTGGCATAGACGACCCACTCGCACTTGCGCAGCGGTGCGAGCCAGTCGGCGAACGCCTTTGCGTCAGCCAGTGCGAGGTGCTCACCGAAGAATTGCAGCTGGCCGGCGCAATGGGCATGTTCGAGCTCTTCAAGGAAGCGTCGCCGGAACAACCGCGAAAGCACGCGAACCGACAGGAAAAACCCCGGCTTGCAGGCGACCCAGCAGCCGTCGGGCGACAGGCCGCCGCCCGGCACGATCCCATGCACATGGGGGTGGTGCGTCATCGCCGAACCCCACGTGTGCAGCACCAGGGTCGCACCGATGTTTGCTCCAAGGTGCTTTGGATCGGCCGCGATCGTCAGTAAGGTCTCGGCGGCGACGTCGAACAACAGCGCGTAGATCGTGGCCTTGTTGTAGTAGGCGATGGCGCTGATCGGCGCCGGCAAGGTGAAGACGACATGGAAGTAGTCCACCGGCAACAAATCGGCCTGCCGGGCGTCGAGCCAACGATGCGCCGCGCTGGTCTGGCACTTCGGGCAATGCCGATTGCGGCACGAGTTGTAGGCGATCTGGTCGTGCCCGCAGCCTTCGCAACGCAACACGTGGCCCCCCAGTGCCGCGCTGCGGCACTGTTCAATGGCCGACATGACCTTGAGCTGCCCCAGGCTCAGGTGACCCCGCTGAGCCTTGCGCCAGGCGGGGCCGTGGGCGCGGAAGATGTCGGCGACCTCCACGTCGGAGTGCGACATGGAGGCGACCTACGCGGGTTGCAGCTTCTCCAGCGGGCTGACCACCTCGTGCAGGATCTCGGTGGCCACGTGCGTGTAGACCGATGTTGTCTCCAGCTTCTTGTGGCCCAGCATCACCTGGATCACTCGGATGTCGACCTTCTGTTCCAGCAGGTGAGTCGCAAAGGTATGGCGCAGCGTGTGCATAGAGACGCGTTTGTCGATCTTGGCCGCCTCTGCGGCGTCGTGGACAGCGCGGTTGAGCTGGCGCGCAGTCAAGGGATCGACGGGGTTCATGCCGGGGAACAGCCAACCGTTGGGCAGCATCTTGCCGTGCGCGTGCGCATATCGCCACCAGGCGCGCAGCCGTTCCAGCAGGACGGGCGAGAGCATGGCGTAGCGATCCTTGCTACCCTTCCCTTGATCGACGCGCAGGGTCATGCGCTGGCTGTCGATGTCGCCGACCTTGAGTGCAACGATCTCGCTGACCCGCAGTCCCGTGCCGTAGGCGATCGACAGTGCCGTCTGGTACTTCAGATTGGACGCCGCAGCGATCAGGCGCGTGACCTCGTCGCGACTCAGAACCACCGGAAGCTTCTGGGGCACATGCACATAGCTCATCCTGGCCATCAGTTCGCCTCGGTCGAGCGTGACGTCGAAGAAGAACTTCAAGCCGGTGATGGTGGCATTGAGCGTGATCGGCGAGACGCCTCGATCGACCAGGTGCAACTGGAAGCGCCGCAGATCCTCCGCGGTGGCCGTGTCGGGGGAACGCTGAAGGAAGCCGGCGAGATACCGAACCGCGCGGATATAGGCAATCTGGGTCTTGGGTTCGAGCTTGCGCATGCGCATGTCGTCGAGCATGCGCTGACGCAGCGGAGAAAGCGCTGGTGTCGAAGGGGTCATGATCGTGCTCCTGTCGAAGAACGAGGCCAATTGCCTCGCTCCTCAACATAGACAGGGACGCGATGATTGCCAGACCTACCGGCCTCGGCGGCGGGCTACCGCGCGAGCGGTTTAGTCC
>NZ_RXFQ01000061.1 GCF_003951285.1 Variovorax beijingensis
GTATGCGGTCAGTAAACCACGTCCTTGAGCCGCAGGCTGTGACCTGACAGCCTACGTTCCCACGTAGATGAACGCGGGAACGTAAATGACAGACGATTTGGAAGACCTCAAGCGCCGGCTGGTGGTGGGGCACAAGAGCGACGGACGCAGTGTGTACGACGAAGCCGCGAAGTCGCAGCTGGTGGCACTGTGCCTGCAGCCAGGCGCCTCGGTGTCGCGCCTGGCGCGCGAGTGCGGCGTCAATGCCAACCAGGTGGGACGCTGGCTTCGCGAGCATGGCCATGGTGGTCGCGCGCGCAAGGCCGTTGCCAGCGTGGTGCCGGCGTCTGCGGCGTTCGTGGCGGTCCCGGTGCCGCCAGCTTCGCCGATCGCGGTCCGAAGCTGCGACGACATCGTCGCCGTGATGGACGTGCAGGCACGCTTGCCCAATGGCGTGGCGATCGACCTTCGCGGCGTCCAGCTGCGCCACGTCGGCGAAGTGATCGAGGCGCTGGGGAGGCTGCGGTGTTCCGCTTCGACGAAGGACTGAAGGTCTACCTGCACCGCGAGCCGGTGGACTTCCGGCTGAGCATCAACGGCCTGGCGGTGCTGGTGGAACAGGCCCTGGGCCTGGACCCGTTCGCCTCGTGTGCGTACGTGTTCAGCAACCGGCGGCGCGACCGGGTGAAGATCCTGGGTTGGGAGCGCAACGGCTTCTGGCTGCTGCTCAAGCGCCTGGAGAAGGACCGGTTCATCTGGCCCTCGGCCGAGGCAGTTCCCACGCTGACGGCCGAACAGCTGCACTGGTTGCTGGAGGGCATCGACATCGCGGTGGTGCAACGCCACTCGCGCCTGCGCTATTCCAGCGTGGCCTGAAGGAACAATGATGGGGCATGCCGATCCAAGCGGGCGTGTCGCCACCACCCGCCCCTGCCACGATCACCGCTGAAGAACTTGCCGCGCTCATTGCCGAGCGCGATGCGCTGGCCGGCGCGCTGCGAGTCGCGACCACCGAGCGGGACCTCGCCCTGGAGCGGTTGAAGGCGTTGCAGCGCCAGCTGTTCGCGGCCAAGAGCGAAGCCCGCGGCACCGATCAGAAGGACCTGTTCCTCAACGAGGCCGAGGCCCTCGCACCCACCGATCAGACGCCGCAGGCCGAGACCGACGAAGAGGAGTCGACAACGGTCGCCGGGCATCAGCGCAAGAAGCGTGGACGCAAGCCGCTGGACCCCGCACTGCCGCGCGAGATCGTGCGCCACGAGCTGCCCGAGGCCGAGCGTGTGTGCGCCCATGACGGGCACGCGCTGGTGGAGATCGGTGCCGAGGTCAGCGAGCAGATGGACGTCATCCCCGAGCAGGTGCGTGTGCTGCAGCACCACCGCATCAAGTACGCCTGCCCCTGCTGCGATCAGAGCCTAAGGGTCGCGCCGACGCCAGCGCGCATCATCCCGCGCGGGCTGCTCACCGAGCAGGCCCAGGCCTGGGTCATCACCGGCAAGTACCAGTTCGGCATGCCGCTGTACCGCACGGCTGCGCTGCTGCGCCGCTTCGGCGGCGACATCGTGAGCAACACCCTGGCCGCCGGTGTCGTGCGCATCGGCCGGGCCGTGCAGCCCATCATCAACCTGCTGCGCGATCACCTGCTCGACTCGGACCTGATCTACGGCGACGAGACCACGGTCCAGGTGCTCAAGGAGCCCGGGCGCAAGGCACAGACGAAGAGCTACATGTGGGCGCAGATGAACGGCACCGGTCCGCCAGTGCGGCTGTTCGCCTATGCGCCGGGGCGCGGCGCCGTGCACGCCGAGAAACTCTATGCCGGCATCCGCCCCGGCACCACGCTCATGAGCGACGGCTACGAGGTCTACAACGGCATTGCGAGGGCCGGCGGTCTCACGCACCTTGGATGCTGGGTTCACGCACGCCGGCCGTTCATCAAGGCCGAGGAGTCCATCCCGAAGGCAGCCCGCTCGCCCGACCAGCTCGCGACCCGGTTCGTGCGGCTGATTGCCAAGCTGTACCGTGCGGAGTCCTTGGCCAGGGACTGGACGCCTGCGCGCCGGCTGCGGCTGCGCTCGCGCTACAGCGCCGCTGTCGTGCGCGACATCGAGCGGTTGCTGCTCACGCACCTGCACGCCGTCGCGCCGTCGAGCTTGCTGGGCGAGGCACTGCACTACCTGCACGGGCAGTGGCCCAAGCTCGTGCGGTTCCTGGACAACGCAGCTTGGCCGCTGGACTCCAATCCGGTGGAGAACGCGATCCGGCCCTTCGTCGTCGGAAGACGAAGCTGGTTGTTCGCCGACACCGTCGGCGGCGCGAACGCCAGTGCCAATCTTTATTCGCTCATCGAGACGGCCAAGGCCAACAACATCGAGCCCTATCGGTACCTCGTCGCCTTGTTCAAGAAGCTTCCGCTGGCACAGACCGTCGACGACTACGAGGCGTTGCTGCCCTGGAACATCGCGCTGGGCGGCCAGTAGGCCGCTCCTGAGCCTCGGTCACGCGCCACGCAAGGGCGTGGTCTATTGAGCGCTTAC
>NZ_RXFQ01000062.1 GCF_003951285.1 Variovorax beijingensis
GGGTCCTGGCCGAGATGTGCCGGTCAACAGCGCCTCATAGCTTGCCCTTGAGAATCCCGAACCGGGTACTTTCGTCCGGTTTGAAGGAAACCAAGTTTCCAGCGTCATCACTCAGGAACAATCGGCAGCATTCGCTGCATTGATACATCGGACGCTTTACGCGCCTCATCTCCGCCCACACCTCACCGCCTGCTTCGATTCTCTCCGCAGCGCCCTCGTACAGTTGGTCGGGGATGAAGTAGGCCTTGTGTTCCTGGTAGTCGGTGTTGTCTCGCACAACAGCTCCACAGGGACATACAAATTTCATAACGCTTCCCTCACCATCGGTGGCCTATCTGAACATGCGAGCTTCGTCTGCCTTTCGCGTCTGGGCGATGTATTCACGGATAGCGGGCTGTCGTCACCGCTTTCGCACGAAATCTGGAGGCCCTCAACGTACGTCGGCTATTGGCCGACTGTAACCGAAGCACTGCCGGCGGCTTGGGCCCTCGCTCGAGAGGGATCGGCGCGCATAAAACAAGGCACCTGCGATACGTAGACGCGGGGCACGAAGACGATGGATCAGGCGCCTTCGAGTACATTTTTGACGTCATGAACAACGGCGTGGACGATTGATCCGCGCAGCATCTGGCGGCGCAATGGGAATTGAATACCGACACTTTCTTGTGGTGAACGATGCACGATGGCGCCCGCAGGCGGACACCGCCTCGAGAGTCGAACAGGTGCTTCGCGCGTGGTCGTTGGGCGACAGGCCAGACAAGGTCATTGACCTGGTGCAAGGTGAGCAGCTCTCGACGGAACCTGCCACCGTCTGCGCACCAGGCAGAGGGATCGCAGTGGTCTACGGTGGAGTCGATGGTGCCGTTGTTGAAAAACTGGCTGGTCCTTCCTACTACCCAGAAGTTCGCCCTGCAGACCGCTACATCATGCGAACAACCCTGCTCGTTGGGGAAGACTATCGAATCCAGACAACCTCGGACAGCAGTATCTACTTCGAAATGATGGAGCCTCCGCTCGATGGACGAGGAAATCCTCTTGAGCCTATCGATGGTGAGTTTTCATTGGATCTCTACGCCGACACCTTCCCGGGGACAGACATCTCCGAGCCGCCAACGTTAAGGGCACATGTAGCAGAGTTCGCGCAACACAACATCGGCTGGACTGAATGCAATGGTTTTTGGCGAGGGGCCTTGGTGATCGATTTCGGCAAGGACCTCCCAGGCTTTGCGCGAGGCATTCATCTTCTGCCCGCCACCCAGTTCGTGCGCGATCTCAGTGAAGCGTTCCGCGGCCCACTTGTTCAGATTGGCGAGTTCAACTAGTGATGAGTGCAGTGGTGGACTGCGCCCCCGTCAGGCCCTTGCGCACTTCCAGGCATGTTCAGGGTTGAAATTGCTTCACTTTTTTTGGGAGCGCCGATTTTGGCCGACTGCAGCCAGTAGCGGCGTTGGAGCTTCGGGCCCATTGCGGTCTTCCGGTCTACTCTGAAGCGGACATGCCTGCGATGGTCTACGGGCGGTCCTTGGGGTCCTTCGAATAGATTTGGAAGTACGCTACCTCCCGCAATCCTTGACCGTTCCGCCTGCATCAACTCGAGCTAGGCTGGATGGTTCAAGGTTCGGATTGACCCGTTGCAGAAGGCCGCTATCGTCGACATAGAGGCCACTGTAGTACGACGACTCTCCCACGCGAACGAACTCGCGACGGTCGGATTCGGTCAACACGACCAACCAGAAAATCGCCTCGGCACGATCGAGCCGGCTAACCACCTCGGAGTGAACCTCGTTCCAAGGCTTATCGTCCCTCGTTTCGCAGAAAAGAGTCGGAAAGAAGTGCAAGCAACGAGTTCAGTTCTTCGGGGTTGTCGGAAAAATCCGCAACTGTTCGAACTTCCCCCCCTTTGCTAACGGCATAAGCCGCAGACGAAGCCAACGTCATGTGCGGAGGGAACGTCAGTTTGCGACTCCTGAAAAAAATCCAGCAACCTTCGGCTTCGGCATATTCGA
>NZ_RXFQ01000063.1 GCF_003951285.1 Variovorax beijingensis
CATGGCAAAGATCATCGGCATCGACCTCGGCACCACCAACTCGTGCGTGTCGATCATGGAAGGCAACACCACGCGTGTGATCGAGAACTCGGAAGGTGCGCGCACCACGCCGTCGATCGTGGCCTACCAGGAAGACGGCGAAGTGCTCGTCGGTGCCTCGGCCAAGCGCCAGGCCGTGACCAATCCCAAGAACACGCTGTACGCGATCAAGCGCCTGATCGGCCGCAAGTTCGAAGAGAAGGAAGTCCAGAAGGACATCGACCTGATGCCCTACACCATCGCAAAGGCCGACAACGGCGACGCATGGGTGGAAGTGCGCGGCAAGAAGATCGCGCCCCAGCAGGTCAGCGCCGACATCCTGCGCAAGATGAAGAAGACCGCCGAAGACTATCTCGGCGAAGCCGTGACCGAAGCCGTGATCACGGTGCCGGCCTACTTCAACGACGCCCAGCGCCAGGCCACCAAGGACGCCGGCCGCATCGCGGGCCTGGACGTCAAGCGCATCATCAACGAACCCACCGCCGCGGCCCTGGCCTTCGGCCTGGACAAGCAGGACAAGGCCGACCGCAAGATCGCCGTGTATGACCTGGGCGGCGGCACCTTCGACGTGTCGATCATCGAAATCGCGGACGTCGACGGCGAGAAGCAGTTCGAAGTGCTGTCGACCAACGGCGACACCTTCCTGGGCGGCGAAGACTTCGACCAGCGCATCATCGACTACATCATTGCCGAGTTCAAGAAAGAGCAAGGCGTGGACCTGGGCAAGGACGTGCTCGCACTGCAGCGCCTGAAGGAAGCCGCCGAAAAGGCCAAGATCGAGCTGTCGAACAGCGCGCAGACCGACATCAACCTGCCCTACATCACGGCCGATGCCTCGGGTCCGAAGCACCTGAACATCAAGCTCACGCGCGCCAAGCTCGAAAGCCTGGTCGACGAGCTGGTCGAGCGCACCATCGCGCCTTGCCGCCTGGCCATCAAGGACGCCGGCATCAGCGTGTCGGACATCAACGACGTGATCCTGGTCGGCGGCATGACCCGCATGCCCAAGGTGCAGGAAAAGGTGAAGGCCTTCTTCGGCAAGGAGCCGCGCAAGGACGTGAACCCCGACGAGGCCGTGGCCGTCGGCGCCGCCATCCAGGGCCAGGTGCTCTCGGGCGACCGCAAGGACGTGCTGCTGCTGGACGTGACCCCGCTGTCGCTGGGCATCGAGACCATGGGTGGCGTGATGACCAAGATGATCACGAAGAACACCACGATCCCGACGAAGTTCGCGCAGACCTTCTCCACCGCCGAGGACAACCAGCCGGCCGTGACCATCAAGGTGTTCCAGGGCGAGCGCGAGATCGCCTCGGGCAACAAGCTGCTCGGCGAATTCAACCTCGAAGGCATTCCGCCGGCATCGCGCGGCACGCCGCAGATCGAGGTGAGCTTCGACATCGACGCCAACGGCATCCTGCACGTGGGCGCCAAGGACAAGGGCACCGGCAAGGAAAACAAGATCACCATCAAGGCGAACTCGGGCCTGTCGGAAGACGAGATCCAGAAGATGGTGAAGGACGCCGAACTCAACGCGGCCGAGGACAAGAAGAA
>NZ_RXFQ01000064.1 GCF_003951285.1 Variovorax beijingensis
GGTCACCCATTAGCCGTCTCCGTCAAGAGGGACGCGCAAATATCTGCGACTGTCCCGCATATCTTGTCAAGCTGCATTCCCTGTCTCTTCGTTCGGCGCACACTTGGTTCTCGAAGTTGGTTGCGCCGTTGCGCACCAGTCACCCATCGGGATCAAGGCATGCACACCTTGCAGCGGCGTGAGCCCCTGGCTGCATTCACAGCCCCAGAAAACCCTCTGTACCCCACTGCGTCCAATCCTCGCAGCCAGACGAGCCGGCTGCACAATGTCTTGGCTTCACCTATCGGTGATCCAGCCCCATTTGGCTCGCGTTGCGGGCGCAACGAACTCATCAACATGGGAGGGATCGGTGCCAGCGTGCAATCAATTTTGATGGTTCTTCCAACCCATCTGTAGGCACTACCGGCACCGTCCCATTTATCGTCTGATTCCCGCCTGCATCAACTGAATGCCCTGCCCGCGTCGAACGGGGTTCCGTCCTTGATAACGTGGTAGCAGGCGCGTGCGAGCTTGTGCGCGACCGCCTTGATCGCGACAACAGACAAGCTGCCAGCGCATTTCTTCTGGTACCAGCGTTTGATCGTCGCGTCATAGCGTACGGCGAAGTGCGCTGCTTCAATGAACGCCCAAGACAAATACTTGTTGCCGCATTTGACGTTCCCCACGCCTTTCTTTTTGCCGTTAGATTCGCGCCGGCTGTCCACCATGCGAGCATAGGAAGCGAAGTTCCCCGCGCCGGCAAAACGGCCGATGTCCCCAGTCTCCAGTGCGATGGTCACGGCCAGGATTTCACCGATGCCGCTGACGGTCTTGAGCGCCTGGTAGTCCTCGCGCAGCTTGACCTTGGCCAGGATGCTGCGCTCGAGCTGATTGACTTGGCAGTCGATGCATTTCATCACTGCCAAGTTCGCCTTCAAGGCCTGCTTCTGCTCGTCAAGCAACTCCATCGCGTCGATGTTTTCGGGCTCCCATCGCTTGATCGCATTGCCCGTCGCTCGTGAACCGAGATTGCGTGCCATCAGATTCTCAATGCTCAAGATCTGGGTGCAGCGCTGGCGTACGAGCTGACTGCGCTTGCGCAGCAGGTCGCGGACGGCACGTTCTTCTCGAGGGTAGATATAACCGACAGGCAAGATACCCAATCGCAACAGGTGCGCGAGATGGCGTGCATCGCTGAAATCGCCACCGTGCTTGAGCCCGTCGTACTGCTTGACCGCGGCGGTGTTGACCAAGTGCACGGTGAAGCCCGCTGCCTGAAGTCCGTCGACCAGCCAGTACCAGTTGTAGGTGGACTCCACCGCCACGCCACGCACCGAACCCGCGCACGCCCGAAGTGCTGAAACGATGGCATCGAGATTGTTCGGAAGACGCCTCGCGTAGACAGTCCGATCCTGCTCGTCGAGAACGGTCACAACACTGTTGT
This sequence comes from Variovorax beijingensis, assembly GCF_003951285.1. Lineage (GTDB taxonomy): Bacteria > Pseudomonadota > Gammaproteobacteria > Burkholderiales > Burkholderiaceae_C > Variovorax > Variovorax beijingensis. The sequence goes on from NZ_RXFQ01000064.1 coordinate 1,424, forward strand.
TGGAGTGCAAATCAATCCCCGCATAAAGTTCCATGTCGGTCTCCTTCGTGGGCTCAATCGGTTGAATGGGAATCCAAACGATAGGCCAGTGAACGGAGGCCGACCCTTCGCGGGCTAGATGTTTATCAATTTTCGG
>NZ_RXFQ01000065.1 GCF_003951285.1 Variovorax beijingensis
TGAACTGACCCCCAAAACCTGGACGAACCGAATCTAAGGAAACGGGATGATCAGGTACACAGACAAGCAGAAGCTGGACGCAGTGAAGGCGTACAGGAAAGGTGGCGGTGGCTTGCTCGCGACGGCAGCGGCCCAGGGCGTGAACGTAGCGTCGTTGCGCAAATGGGTCGCTGGCTATGACTCTCTGGGCGATGCGGGCGTGGTAACGAAACGGCGCAGCAACTACGATCCTGCATTCAAGCTGGAGGTCCTCCGACGCATGAGCGAAGAAGGACTTTCATCCAATCAGGCCGCGGCGCTTTTTAACGTCAGGCGTCGCAGCCAGGTAGCAGAATGGTGGCGGTTGTATTCCGTCCATGGTGAACCAGCATTGCGACCCGGGTGGAAGGAAGAGCAGACGACTATGAAGAAGCCGCGGCGCCAGCGCGACGACGAAGAGGCACCAGCTGACGATCAGCGCAGCCGGGAGGAACTGCTACGCGATGTCCAGCAGCTTCGCATGGAGAACGCCTACCTAAAAAAAGCGCAGGCCTTGGTTCGAGCCAAGAGACGCTCAGTGCCCGTGAAAGGACGCTGATCGTGATCGAGCTAAGGCCTCATTTCCCGCTCGCCGGTCTGTTGCGGACTGCCTGTCTGCCACGCAGTAGCTTCTACTACCAGCAAAAAGCTCTCAAGACCATCGACAAGCACTGCGATCTGAAGTCCAAGATCCGAGAGATCTTTGACCGCCACCGGGGCAGGTACGGCTACCGCCGCGTAACCGCCGAGCTGAAGCGGAACGGCTGGACCGTCAACCACAAGACGGTTCAAAAACTGATGATTGCGATGCAACTGAAGTCGCTGGTTCGGCCCAAGCGTTACCAAGCCTTTGCGGGGGCAGTTTGCGAGACGGCACCCAACCACCTGCAGCGTAATTTCACGGCCGATCAGCCGAATGAGAAATGGGTGACGGACGTGACCGAGTTCAAGGTCAACAATCGAAAACTCTACCTTTCGCCCGTGATGGACCTGTACAACCGTGAGATCGTTTCGTACGAAATCGCGGAGCGCCCGTTGCCGTCCATGATCGAGAGCATGCTTAACAAGGCTTTTGACCGGCTTGGTTCCAGCGAAAGACCAATGCTGCACTCAGATCAGGGGTGGCAGTATCGAATGCCTGCTTTCCGAAAACGTCTACAGGAAAACAAGCTGGTGCAGAGCATGTCGCGCAAGGCCAACTGCCTCGACAATGCGGCGATGGAAAGCTTCTTTGGAACACTGAAGTGCGAGCTCTTCTACATCAACAAGTTCGAAAACATTGAGGACTTGAAAGTTGCTCTCCACGACTACATTCGCTACTACAACGTCGATCGAATAAAGATGTCTTTGAGGGGCCTGAGCCCCGTCGAGTACAGGCAGCGGGAGACTCAGGGTTGGCCATGAGTACATGGCCAACCGGGGGCGCCTCCGGCGGCCTGGCAGGGGCCTAAAGAAATCGAAACATCAAGTCAAATGTGTCCAAGGTTTGGGGGTCGGTCCA
>NZ_RXFQ01000066.1 GCF_003951285.1 Variovorax beijingensis
GGCTCGAAGGCGGGGCCCAAACCCTCCATGCGCAAGCACCGCGCACGCCCGAGGCGCCGGCCCGGCCGCTCGCGAACCCGCGCAAGAAGGAGGCCATGGCCTCCGCCGCGCCGCTGACCCTGGCCGGCGGTGCCGCGGGTGCCGCGGGTGCCGCAGGCGATTGGACCGAGTTCTAGACCCACCCACCCCCACAGGAGAACCCTGATGAAAGCCGCAGCCACGGACTCGTCCCAGCCAACGCGCCCCTTCGTCTCGCTGGCGCGAACGCTCACCGTCAGGGCCACTTTCGCCATCCTTCTGATGACGGCGCTCCTGCTCGCGGCGTTCTATGCGATCGGCTCTGCACAGCAGCAGCGCAGTGCCGCGCAATACGCCAATGCCAAGGCCGAAGCGATTGCGCGGTCGCTCGACATCTTCGACCGCACCATGCAGCTGACCGCGGAGAACGCTTACGGCGTCTTCCGCCGCCAGTTCGCGGCCACCTTCGCCGTCGAAGATGCTGCCCAAGGCATCGTGAGCAGCTACGGCACGCCGATCAACGGCGCGAGCACGAGCGAGGTGGACGCCTTCGCGCGGGATTTCCCCGGCGCCAACGCCACGGTGTTCGTGGCGCAGGGCGAAGACTTCCGCCGCATCACGACCTCGGTCAAGAAGGAGAACGGCGAGCGCGCCATCGGAACGCTGCTCGACCGCAAGAGCGCAGCGTATCCGGTGCTGCGTTCGGGCAGGAAATTCGTCGGCCGCGTCATGCTGTTCGGGCGCCCCTTCATGACGGTCTACGAGCCGGTGCGCGATGCCGCGGGCCAGGTCGTTGCGGTGCTCTACATCGGCCTGGACATCTCGCAGCAGCAGGCCTCCTTCGGCGAAGCAGTGGGCCAGAGCCGGATCTTCGACACGGGCGGGCTCTACATCGTGAACCCGGGCGCAGACCCCGCCGCCGCCACGCTCGTGTTCCATCCGTCGGCGGCCGGCAAGAAGCTGTCCGAAGTTCTGCAGGGCGCAGATCCGGCCGGGTGGCTCGCCCGCCTGAAGGGCGAGGACGCCTCGTGGATCGACGATGCACCCGCGGTGCTCCTGCCGGCGCAGGCGGCGCAATCGGGACAGCGCTATGCGTCCGTGAGCAGGAGCGATGCGACCGGCTGGCTGGTGGTGGCGGAAATTCCCGCCTCGGAAGTGATGGCCGAGCTCTACCGCGAGATGAGCCTGCTCGGCGGCTTCATGGCGCTGGCCGCGCTGCTGCTGGGCGCGGCGCTGATCGTCTTCATCCGGCGCATGGTGCGGCCGCTGCGCGTACTGAGCGAGCATGTGCAGGCCATCGGCCAAGGGGACCTGTCCCGGCCGTTGTCGTCCGACCGCCGCGACGAGATCGGCGTCATCACGCGGGCCGTCGAATCGATGCGCGGCGGCCTCGCCAAGGTGGTGAGCGGCGTGCGCCAGGGCACCGACGCCATCGCCACG
>NZ_RXFQ01000067.1 GCF_003951285.1 Variovorax beijingensis
GCGCTCGACGCTGGCCAGCTGGGTCGGACAGTGCGGCGTGCAGCTGCAGCCTCTGGTCGACGCGCTCAAGCGCGAGATGCTTCAAAGCCGCGTGCTGCATGCCGACGAGACGCCGGTGGCGATGCTCAAACCCGGCCACGGCAAGACACACCGGGCTTACCTCTGGAGCTACTGCACGACCAGCTACAGCGCGTTGCGCGCGGTGGTGTTCGACTTCGCCGACAGCCGCGGCGGCCAGCATGCGCGCGCCTTCCTCGGTCTGCCGAGCGAGGATGGTTGGCGCGGCACGCTCGTGTGCGACGACTTCGGTGGCTACAAGGCGTGCTTCGAGCTCGGCGTCACCGAGGCCGGCTGCCTGGCGCACGCGCGGCGCAAGTTCCACGAGCTCTGGGCCAATCACGGCAGCCAGGTCGGTGAGCAGGCGCTGAAGTTCTTCGGCGAGCTCTACGCCGTCGAACGCGAGGTCGCCGAGCTTGAGCCTGAGGGTCGAAGGCGAATACGACAAGAGAGGTCGCGCAAGGTGGCCGACGCCCTGCAACAGTGGCTTGCGGGACAACGGCAGAGGGTGCCCGATGGCTCGGTCACGGCCAGAGCGATCAACTACAGCCTCAAGCGCTGGAACGCGCTCACGCGGTACATCGACGACGGCGATCTGCCGGCGGACAACAACTGGGTGGAAAACAAGATCAGGCCGATTGCCATTGGAAGATCCAACTGGTTGTTCGCAGGATCGCTACGGGCGGGCCAGCGCGCGGCGGCCGTCATGAGCTTGATCCAGTCAGCGAAGCTCAACGGACACGAGCCGCACGCGTACCTCAGCGATGTCCTCGATCGACTACCCACGCAGCCGGCCAGTCGCGTCGCCGAACTGCTGCCACATCGGTGGTCAGCATTGGTCGACGGACACTAGCCGTCGGCTTCCAACGGCATCCCGTAATCAAGCCCGAGTAGCAATGCCTCCATGGCTTGAGCAAAACGGCCCAAGGAATAGAGCTTCCCATCCGGGTCAGTAAACGCGTAGAACGACGCGTTGGAATCCACGAACAGCATGATGTGGGCGTGGTGGGCGTCCCCGACGGACATCAGCTCACCGAGTTGGCGACGCCACGCTCGGCCAACCACTTCGCGGTCGAGCCGAAGAGCTTTGTGGAACTCAATGTCACTGGTCGCGTAAACCACACCGGGCCCTACCGCTCCAACCTTGAGGCCTCCAACGCACTGAATGACAGCCTGTGCAACCGCCCGCACACCTCCTTGCGGCGACATCACGGTGCTGATCCCACTCACTGACGTGGCGGGAGGAAAGAAATGCTTGATGGTTGAGGGCAGCTCACTCATTGCTTCCATTCTCCACCCCGGCTTGGTCCGCACAGCTCAGAAACTGACGCGCTGAAGTCGTCGTCAACATGACTTCGCTGCACGCTTAC
>NZ_RXFQ01000068.1 GCF_003951285.1 Variovorax beijingensis
TCGCTTCCAACAGCCACAATTGTCAGGCTGTTCGGGGCGATCGCATCTGCAAGCAGCGTCAGCCCGTCGTTAGGCCCATCCGAGCTGAGGATCGGGTAGTTGTCTCGCGAGAATCTACTGAGCTGTCCCGACAGGGGAATACCCAGGTAGTTGACAACCAGAATGCCGGAACCCATGTCCAGGCGCGCAAAGCGGCTTCTGCTCCGGCTCGTAGACATGCTGCGGATCGCCTCCTTCTCCCACCCCTTAAGCCAGACGATCGGGCTGAACAGCCACGGCCTCGCCTCAAGATAGTCGACAAGCGGGCTGCCCTGAAGGATGCCGCCGAGATTGAGCCAGGCCTTGACCGAGTCCTGGTCCCTTTCGCTCAGCATCTCGCCTAGGACAAGTTGAACGGCAGGTCCGGCGGAACTCGCGCTGGCCAGAATGATCTTTTTTCCCGAGCGGCTTCGCCTGGCAATCTCTGAAGCAAGAACAGTTGCATTCCGCTCCACAGAACCGGTCGGAGGTAGTTCGACCAAGTGGTTCTCCAAGCCAAATCGGCTAACAAGCTCGCGTGGCTTGGCAAAATCCGCGCCGGTCACGTGTCCGTTCCGTGCGTAATCCCAGCCCGGAACGAAGAGCACCACGTAGGAGGAGACGATTCCGGGGTTGACGCCGGCCTCAAACTGGAGGTAGCTCGCAAAGGACTGGTTCAGCGCCCTGTTGCATTCGTCGGTCAGGAGCCGGTGCGCGAGGAACAATGCTGCGAAATCAACCGAGAACACCCGCGAAAGTGCGCTGAGATCCTCTCTCGACGGCGGGGATCGAACATACTCGCGATGCAGAGCATCTATCCTGCCACTCAGAGCGTGGTTCTCGTCTTCGCCCTGCAGGTAGTTTTCCAGGTAGTAACGCGCCACTTCTGAATCCACGGTCGTTCTAACGTGTTGTCCGAACAGGTCGCCTGCAGCGGGAACCCTGGGTGCATAGCTGCACGACGTCAGAAAGAGGTATGCCAGGATAACGCATGCTCCCGGAACTGACGGCCGCCGCCACTTGGTGCGTTCAGACATTGCGTTTGACATGAGCGGCAGGCGCCGGGCGTAGCCCGTTGAGTGTCCGCTCGATGGAAGGGTTAGCGAAGTAATCGGCCGCGCCCGCAAATCGCCCGAAAGTCACACTGAAGATTCCTTGAGAATCAACTACTTGGCGGAAGTGACTTGAGAGGCTTTCTCAGTGTTCCTCCCACCATTGGGTGGTGTCGACAATCAAACCATCGGGGTGCGCCTCGAAATGATTTGGCAAATCGACAAGACTCGTTTGGAGCGCATCTTTCAGACAAAAGCGGCAGCCGATTGATCATGACAGACTTCTCGGAAACTGACATTGCCGAGTGGCGGCTTCTGGCCGA
>NZ_RXFQ01000069.1 GCF_003951285.1 Variovorax beijingensis
CCGCGCTTGAGCACCACGAAGGCGCACACCGCCTCGCCCGTCACGTCGTCGGGCCGCCCCACCACCGCGGCCTCGGCCACCAGGTCGGTCTTGGACACCAGCGCCGATTCGATCTCCATCGTGCCCAGGCGGTGGCCCGAGACGTTCAGCACGTCGTCGATGCGCCCGGTGATGCGGAAGTAGCCGCGGTCCGCACTGCGCACCGCGCCGTCGCCGGCCAGGTAGATGGTGCCGCCCATCTCCTCGGGGAAGTAGCTCTTCCTGAAGCGCTCGGGGTCGTTCCAGATGGTGCGGATCATCGAGGGCCAGGGCCGCTTGATGACCAGCATGCCGCCCGCGCCATGGGGCAGCTCCTTGCCGGTCTCGTCCACGATGGCCGCCGCGATGCCCGGCAGCGCCAAGGTGCACGAGCCCGGCACCAGTGGCGTGGCGCCCGGCAGCGGCGTGATGACGTGGCCGCCGGTCTCGGTCTGCCAGAAGGTGTCGACGATCGGACATTTCTCATGGCCGATGTTCCGGTGGTACCACATCCAGGCCTCGGGGTTGATGGGCTCGCCCACCGAGCCGAGGATGCGCAGGCTGTCCAGGTTCCAGTTCTTCGGGTGCACCTTCTCGTCCGATTCGGCCGCCTTGATGAGCGAGCGGATGGCGGTGGGGGCGGTGTAGAAGACGCTGACCTGGTGTTTCTCGATCATCTGCCAGAAGCGCCCGGCATGCGGGAAGGTGGGGATGCCCTCGAACACGACCTGGGTGGCGCCGGCGGCCAGCGGCCCGTAGGCGACGTAGGTGTGGCCGGTGATCCAGCCGATGTCGGCGGTGCACCAGAAGACGTCCTCGGGCCGGATGTCGAAGGTCCAGTCCATGGTGAGCCGGGCCCACAGCAGGTAGCCGCCGGTGGCGTGCTGCACGCCCTTGGGCTTGCCGGTGGAGCCGGAGGTGTAGAGGATGAAGAGCGGGTGCTCGGCGTTCACCGGCACGGGCGGGCACTCGGTGCTCTGGCCGGCCAGCGCCTCGGCGAAGCTCTGGTCGCGGCCTTCGACGCGGCTCCAGGCGCTGGGAGTGCGCTCGTAGACGAAGACGGTGCGGATCGATTCGCAGCCGCCCAGCGCGATGCCGTCGTCGACGATGGCTTTGAGGGGCAGCTCCTTGCCGCCGCGCAGCTGGTAGTTGGCGGTGATGACGGCCACGGCGCCGGCGTCGATGATGCGCTCCTGCAGGGCCTTGGCGGAGAAGCCGCCGAACACCACGCTGTGGGTGGCGCCGATGCGCGCGCAGGCCTGCATGGCGACCACGCCCTCGATGGTCATGGGCATGTAGATGATGACGCGGTCGCCCTTTTGGATGCCGGCGGCCTTCAGGGCGTTGGCGAACTGGCTCACGCG
>NZ_RXFQ01000007.1 GCF_003951285.1 Variovorax beijingensis
TGGCCCCATCGGCGAGCAGTACTACTCGCCCAACAAGGCGCGCTTCATCGTTACGCTCAGCAAGACCCTGTAAGCGGGCACAAGAACAAGGTGCGGCCCAAGCTGTCGCACCACCCATTCCATCCAAGAAGGAGAAAGTCATGAAGCTGGTCACAGCCATCATCAAACCGTTCAAGCTCGACGAGGTGCGCGAAGCCCTCTCGGCCATCGGCGTGCAGGGCATCACGGTCACGGAGGTCAAGGGCTTCGGCCGCCAGAAGGGCCACACCGAGCTGTATCGCGGCGCGGAGTACGTGGTCGACTTCCTGCCCAAGGTCAAGATCGAGGCAGCGGTGTCCGACGACCTCGTCGACCGCGTGATCGAAGCCGTGGAGGGTGCGGCGCGCACCGGCAAGATCGGCGATGGAAAGATTTTTGTCTACAACCTCGAGCAGGTCGTTCGCATCCGCACCGGCGAAACCGGTCGCGAAGCCCTCTGATCCAGCCCGGAAAACAACAACCATGAAAAAACTGCTTGTTTCTCTCGCGCTCGGCCTGAGCCTGCTCGCTGCAGGCACGGCGAGCTTCGCCCAGGCGCCTGCTGCCACGCCCGAGGCGCCCGCCGCGGCATCCGCGCCCGCAGCCGCCGCTCCGGCACCCGCGGCCGCCCCGGCTGCTGCTGCCACTGCCGAAGCAGCGCCCGCCGCGGCTCCTGCCGCTCCTTCCTTCAACAAGGGTGACACCAGCTGGATGATGCTGTCCACGCTGCTCGTCATCATGATGACCATTCCCGGCCTGGCGCTGTTCTACGGCGGCCTGGTGCGCAGCAAGAACATGCTGTCGGTGCTGATGCAGGTGATGGTCACCTTCTCGCTGATCGTCGTGCTGTGGCTCATCTATGGCTACAGCCTGGCGTTCACCGAGGGGAATGCCTTCATCGGCGGCTTCGACCGGCTCTTCATGAAGGGCGTATTCGATCCGGCCACCGGCGTGTTCGCGCCCGGCGCCACCTTCAGCAAGGGCGTCTACATCCCCGAGCTGCTGTTCGCCGCCTTCCAGGCCACCTTCGCCGGCATCACCTGCTGCCTGATCGTGGGTGCCTTCGCGGAGCGCGCCAAGTTCTCGGCCGTGCTGCTGTTCATGGTGATCTGGTTCACCTTCAGCTATGCGCCGCTCGCGCACATGGTCTGGTTCTGGCTCGGCCCCGATGCCTACACCGCCGCCAACGTGGTGGATGCCAACAACGCCAAGGCCGGCCTGATCTGGCAGTGGGGCGCGCTCGACTTCGCGGGCGGCACCGTGGTGCACATCAACGCCGCCGTGGCGGGCCTGGTCGGCGCCTACGTGATCGGCAAGCGCGTGGGCTACGGCAAGGAAGCCTTCACGCCGCACTCGCTCACGCTCACCATGGTCGGCGCTTCGCTGCTGTGGGTCGGCTGGTTCGGCTTCAACGCAGGTTCGGCCCTCGAAGCCGGCACCAGCGCCGTGCTCGCCTTCATGAACACCTTCACCGCCACGGCAGCCGCCGTGCTCGCATGGTGCATCGGTGAAGCGCTGATGCGCGGCAAGGCTTCGATGCTGGGTGCCGCTTCGGGCGCCGTGGCGGGCCTCGTGGCCATCACCCCGGCCGCCGGCAACGTCGGCCTGATGGGCGCGATCATCATCGGCTTCATCGCCGGCTTCGCCTGCCTCTGGGGCGTCAACGGCCTGAAGAAGATGCTCGGCGCGGACGACTCGCTCGACGTGTTCGGCGTGCACGGTGTCGGCGGCATCGTCGGCGCGCTGCTCACCGGCGTGTTCAACACCCAGGCACTCGGCGGCCCCGGCCTCGTGGGCGACTGGGTCACGGCCAGCATCGTGTCCAACGGCATCGGCGCCCAGGTCTGGATCCAGCTCAAGGGCGTGCTGCTGACCATCGTGTGGTCGGGCGTGGTGGCGTTCATTGCCTTCAAGATCGCCGACCTCACCATCGGCCTGCGTGTGTCGGAAGAAGAAGAGCGCGAAGGCCTCGACATCTCCTCGCACGGCGAGACCGCATATAACAGGTAACCCCAAAGCAATAGGCAACCCCCCAGTCTTCGCGCACTTCGTGTCGCTTCGCCAACCCCCCTGCTGGGGGCAACACCAGCGGCCCGGCAAAGCCGGTTCCGCGGTGTTTCTGGAAGAAGGCATACGACGCACAGGCTGGCTATAAGAACTACACGGAACGATTTTTTCAGCGAGGTCTCCTTTGGATGTTCAGCCCGCGAGCGCTTCGGCGTCAGCGGGCTTTTTTTTGCCTGCGTTTTTCCTCTGGAGCGGCGATGTCCGCGCATGCACAATTCCGGGCATGTGGACCTCCATCGACAACAGCCTCTGCGAGCTCGGCGAATCGCCGTTCTGGCATCCGCGGGAACGCGCCCTTTACTGGCTCGACATCCCGGGCCGCGCGGTGCTGCGCACGCGCGGCGACATCGGCACGGCCTCCGCCAAGGTCGAGCGCTGGGCCCTGCCCACCGAGCCCGGCTGCATGGCGCCGGCGCGCAGCGGCGGCCTCGTGATTGCGCTGCGCGACGGCATCTACCGGGCGCGCGAGTGGGGCGGTGAACTCGTCGCCATCACGCGCGTGGAACACGACGTGCGCACCATGCGCTTCAACGACGGCAAGTGCGATGCGCTCGGCCGCTTCTGGAGCGGTTCGATCAACGAGGCGAAAGACCGCGCCAGCGCCGCGCTCTATTGCCTCGATGCGCGCCCCGGCACCGGCGTGGCGCCGACCCTCACGCAGATGGCCAGCCAGGTGACGACGGCCAACGGGCTCGCGTTCTCGCCCGATGCGCGCACCCTGTACTGGGCCGATACGCCCGCGCACCAGGTGCGCGCCTGGAACTGGGACGCCGAGGCCAACACGCTCTCGCAGCCTCGCGTGTTCCGCCAGTTCGACGCCAAGCCCGAAGGCTGGACCCCCGATTCGCCGACGCTTTGCTACGAAGGCCGCCCCGATGGCGCCACGGTCGATGCGCAGGGCCACTACTGGGTCGCGATGTTCGAAGGCGCCCAGTTGCTGCGCCTTGCGCCTTCAGGCGAGATCGTGGCCGCCGTTCCCGTTCCGGCCCAATGCCCGACCATGCCCTGCTTCGGCGGCGATGACCTGAAGACGCTCTTCGTCACCACCGCCCGCAAGGGCCGCCCCGCCGCCGAGATCGAGCGGTTGCCGGCCTCGGGCAGCGTGATTGCCATGCAGGTCGACACGCCCGGCCTGCCGGTTGCCTTCTTCGAAGATTGAGCGGCTTCCCCGCATGGCCCTGCAGCACATCCCGCCCATCCAGTGCCTGCTGACCTTCGAGGCCGTGGCGCGGCTGCGGCATGCGGGCCGCGCGGCCGACGAGCTGTGCGTGACCGCCAGCGCCGTGAGCCACCGCATCCGCCAGCTCGAGGCGCACGTGGGCTTCAAGCTCTTCGGCCGTGGCGACTTCAGCCTCACGGCCGACGGCGCGGCCTACCTTGCCAACGTGCGCACCGGCCTTGCTGCGCTGCAGGCCACGCCGCTTGGCAACGCGGCGACGCGCGCCACGCGCCTGCGCATTGCCGTCACGCCCACCTTCAGCCGCGTGTTCCTGATGCCGCGGCTCGAACTGTTCCGCAACATCTACCCCGACATCGAGCTGGTGCTGCAGGTGTCCATTCCGCTGCTCGACGTGACGGCCGAGCAGGCCGACCTCGAGGTGCGCTACGGCAGCGGCGCGTACGCCGACTGCGAACACCGGCTGCTGCTCGATGAAGAGGTGCTGCCCGCCTGCAGCCCGAGCTACCTCAACGAGTTCGGCCCGTTCGACGGCTTTTGCACCGCGGCGGAGATTGCCAGCGCCCGGCTGATCCGCAGCCCGCTCGAACCCTGGGGCACCTGGTTTGCAAGCTGCGGCCTCGACCAGCCCGAGCCGCACGTCGGCTCCCAGTTCAACGACCTGGGCCTGGTCTACGACGCCGCGGCCAGCGGCTTCGGCGTCGCGCTGGTGCGCCAGAAGATGGGCGCCGCCTGGTTCGAATCGGGCCGGCTGGTGCCGCTGTCCGACCGGCCCGTGCCCTCGCCGCACCGCCACACCATCTGCTGGCAGCCAGGCACGCTCGATCGCTGGGAATGCGCGGCGTTTGTGGACTGGCTCGCACAGAGCCTGCGCTGAACCGGCGGCCGGCCGCTGCATTCGGCAAAGTTCTCTCAAGCGCCGCGCAAAAAAGCTTCAACCCGGCCGCGCCGCATTTTGCGTAGAGTGCAGGGCACCACGAGAGACACCTATGAACGCGCCGCTCACCGCCGTCCAGCACGATTCGCTGCAGAAAACCGACCGCCAGTCGCAGATCGTGCGCGCCCTGCAGGCCCACCTGCCGGCGCACGCGCTCATCTGGCACGCCGAGGACACCACACCCTACGAATGCGACGGCCTCACCGCCTACCGCCAGCGCCCGCTGGTGGTGGCCCTGCCCGAGACCGAGGCGCAGGTGGCCGCGGTGCTCAAGACCTGCCACCAGCTCGGCGTGCCCGTGGTGGCACGCGGTGCGGGCACCGGGCTTTCGGGCGGCGCCATGCCGCATGCGCTGGGCGTGACGCTGTCGCTCGCCAAATTCAACCGCATCCTGAAGATCGACCCGGTGAGCCGAACGGCCGTCGTGCAGTGCGGCGTGCGCAACCTTGCCATCAGCGAAGCCGCTGCGCCCTTCAACCTCTACTACGCGCCCGATCCGTCGAGCCAGATTGCCTGCACCATCGGCGGCAACGTGGCCGAGAACTCGGGCGGCGTGCACTGCCTGAAATACGGCCTCACGCTGCACAACGTGCTGCGCGTGCGCGGCTTCACGGCCGAGGGCGAGCCCATTGAATTCGGCGGCGAGGCGCTCGACGCGCCGGGCCTGGACCTGCTCGCGCTGGTCATCGGCAGCGAAGGCATGCTGGCCGTGACCACCGAGGTCAGCGTCAAGCTGGTGCCCAAGCCGCAGGTCGCGCGCTGCATCATGGCCAGCTTCGACGACGTGCGCAAGGCGGGCGATGCGGTGGCCGCGGTGATTGCGGCCGGCATCATTCCCGCGGGGCTCGAGATGATGGACAAGCCCATGACCGCTGCCGTCGAAGACTTCGTGCACGCGGGCTACGACCTCGACGCGGCCGCGATCCTGCTGTGCGAATCCGACGGCACCGCCGAGGAAGTGGAAGAAGAAATCGGCCGCATGACGGCCGTGCTGCGCTCCTGCGGCGCCACTGCCATTGCGGTGAGCAGCAGCGAGGAAGAGCGCATGAAGTTCTGGAGCGGCCGCAAGAACGCGTTCCCCGCGTCGGGCCGCATCAGCCCCGACTACATGTGCCTCGATTCCACCATTCCGCGCAAGCGCCTGGCCGACATCCTGCTGGCCATCCAGCAGATGGAGAAGAAGTACGGATTGCGCTGCTGCAACGTGTTCCACGCCGGCGACGGCAACCTGCATCCGCTGGTGCTGTTCGATGCCAACGACCCCGACGAGCTGCACCGCTGCGAGCTCTTCGGCGCCGACATCCTCGAGACCAGCGTGGCCATGGGCGGCACCGTGTCGGGCGAGCATGGCGTGGGCGTGGAAAAGCTCAACAGCATGTGCGTGCAGTTCACCGCGGCCGAGAACGAGCAGATGTTTGGCATCAAGCGCGCCTTCGATCCGGCCGGCCTGCTGAACCCCGGCAAGGTGATTCCCACGCTGCAGCGCTGCGCCGAATACGGCAAGCAGGTGGTGCGCGGCGGCCGGCTGCCGCATCCCGACCTGCCGCGCTTCTGAGAACGACGACAAGAAAACAACGCAGACCATGGAACCCGCCCTCAGCCAGATCGCCGAACGCATCCGCGCCGCGGCCGCCGATGCCACGCCGCTTCGCATCCGCGGCGGTGGCACCAAGGACTTTCATGGCGAGACGCCGCACGGCGAAATCCTGAGCACCACCGCGCTCACCGGCATCACGAGCTACGAACCCAGTGAACTGGTGGTCACCGTGCGCGGCGGCACGCCGCTTGCCGAGCTCGAAGCCGTGCTGGCCGAAAAAGGGCAATGCCTGCCCTTCGAGCCGCCGCACTTCGGCGCGGCGGGTGCGGGCACCGTGGGCGGCATGGTGGCCGCGGGGCTCAGCGGCCCGGCGCGCGCCAGCGTGGGCGCGGTGCGCGACTACGTGCTGGGCGCCACGCTCGTCAACGGCCGCGGCGACGTGCTCACATTCGGCGGCCAGGTGATGAAGAACGTGGCGGGCTACGACGTCTCGCGCGTGCTGGCGGGATCGCTCGGCACGCTGGGCGTGATTGCCGAGGTGAGCCTCAAGGTGCTGCCTGTCGCGCCCGCCGAGGCCACGCTGGCCTTCGACTGCAGCCAGGCGGATGCGCTGCGCCTGCTCAACGAGTGGGGCGGCCGGCCGCTGCCGCTCAACGCGAGCTGCTGGTTCGAACAGGCGGGCGCCGGCATGCTGCAGCTGCGCCTGCGCGGCGCGGTTGCGGCGGTGGAGGCCGCCTGCGCGCATCTCGGCGGCGAGCGCAAGGACAACGCGCACGCCGCGGCGCACTGGCAGGCGCTGCGCGACCAGCAGCTGCCCTGGTTCGGCGCGGGCCCGAACGCACTGTGGCGCCTGTCGGTGCCGCAGACCGCATCGGCGATTGCATGGGGCGATGGCGAGGCGCCGCTGGTCGAATGGCATGGCGGGCAGCGCTGGTACCAGGCGCCGCCCGCGCAGGCCGCGCGCATCCGCGAAGCCGCACGCGCGGCCGGCGGGCACGCCACGCTGTTCCGCATGCCCGCCGGCCACGCCGCGGACAGCCGCGTGCCGCGCTTCGACGCACTGAGCGCACCCGTGGCCCGCATCCACCAGGCGCTGATGCACGAGTTCGATCCGCACCGCATCTTCGATCGCGCACGGCTGCTCGCCGGCGCTTAAAAAAACCAAGAAACCCCCGCGATGCAAACCGAACTCGCCCCCGAATTCCGCGGCACCGACGAAGGCCGCGAAGCCGAAGCCATCCTGCGCAAATGCGTGCACTGCGGCTTCTGCACTGCCACCTGCCCCACCTACCAATTGCTCGGCGACGAGCTCGACGGCCCGCGCGGGCGCATCTACCTGATCAAGCAGGTGCTCGAAGGCAAGGCCCCCACGCGCAGCACGCAGCTGCACCTGGACCGCTGCCTGACCTGCCGCAACTGCGAGAGCACCTGCCCGAGCGGCGTGCAGTACGGCCACCTGGTCGACATCGGCCGCAGGATCGTCGACGAGAAAGTGCCGCGCCCCGCCATGGAATCGGCCACGCGCTGGCTGCTGAAGGAAGGGCTGCCGTCGCCGCTGTTCGGCCCGGCGATGGCGCTCGGCCAGGCGGTGCGCGGCCTGCTGCCCGATGCGCTCAAGGCCAAGGTGCCGGCCAAACAGGAGGCCGGCGCCTGGCCCACCGCCACGCATGCGCGCAAGGTGCTGATGCTCGCGGGCTGCGTGCAGCCCGCGATGATGCCCAACATCAACAGCGCCACCGCGCGCGTGCTCGATGCGGCCGGCATCCAGGCCGTGATCGCGCCCGAGGCCGGCTGCTGCGGCGCCGTGAAGTTCCACCTCAACGACCAGGAGGGCGGCAAGGCGCAGATGCGCGCCAACATCGATGCCTGGTGGCCGATGGTGGAGCGCAACGAGGTCGAAGCCATCGTGATGAACGCCTCGGGCTGCGGCGTCACGGTGCGCGAGTACGGCCACATCCTGCAGCACGACCCGGCCTATGCCGCCAAGGCCGCGCGCATCAGCGAGCTGACGCACGATCTGAGCGAACTGCTGCCCGACCTGGTGCCGGCCCTGAAGGCGCGCGTGCATGCGCCGCAGGGCGTGGTCGCCTACCACCCGCCCTGCACGCTGCAGCATGGCCAGAAGCTGCGCGGCGGCGTCGAAACACATTTGCGCGCACTCGGCTTCGACGTGCGCGTGGCCCTGAACGAATCGCACCTGTGCTGCGGCTCGGCCGGCACCTACTCGGTGCTGCAGCCCGAGCTGGCCCACCCGCTGCGCGACCGCAAGCTCGGGCACCTGGAGCAGCTGCAGCCGAGCGTCATCGCCTCGGCCAACATCGGCTGCATCACGCACCTGCAAAGCGGCAGCCAGAAGACACCCGTGCGGCACTGGGTGGAACTGCTGGACGCGGCGCTGGCAGCGGCCTGATCGCGCACACCGAAGAGCGCCCTGGTCCGACTCGCGCCAGCGCGCTTTGCACCGCATCATGGCGGCACCGTTTTTCCAAGGAGCAAGCCTCATGTCTTCTGTTCAAGCAGCTTCCATCGTTCCGAAGAAGCACTTACGGCGTGCCTTGCTGGCGCTGGCATGCGCGGCCGGCGCCGTGGGTGCGCAGGCCCAGTCGGCCATGCCGCAATGGAAGGGCGAGGGCGCGGTGCGCTATGTCTGCGGCGGCATCGGCTCGGACGAATCGACTGCCATGCGCGCCGCCATGAAAGACCATCCGCTGGCGCTGCTCTTCGCGCGCTCCGACGGCGCTTACCTGGCGGATGTGCAGGTCGACATCAAGGGCGCCGGCGGCGCGCCTTCGCTGGCCTTGCGCGCGAGCGGGCCGGTCTGCCTGGTCGACCTGCCCGCGGGCCGCTACACCATCGACGCCGCGATGGCCGGCAGCGCCAAGAGCCAGACGGTGACGGTGGGCGGCGGCTCCAGGACCGTCGATTTCAGGTTCTGACCGGGCCTCGATTCAGCCCGCCGCCAGCGCCGCCTCGATGTCGCGCGCGATTGACGCGGGCGTGTCCAGCGGCGCATAGCGCTTGAGCACCCGCCCGTCGCGGCCGACCAGGAACTTGGTGAAGTTCCACTTGATGGCCGTGCTGCCCAGGAGGCCCGGCTTCTCCTTGGTGAGCCACTGGTAGAGCGGCGCGGCGTTGCTGCCGTTGACGTCGATCTTTTCCATCATCGGAAAACTCACGCCGTAGTTGGTGGTGCAGAAGGCGCCGATTTCCTCGTTGCTGCCCGGATCCTGCGAGCCGAACTGGTTCGACGGAAAGCCCAGCACCACCAGCCCCTGGCTGGCGTACTTTTCGTGCAGTTCCTCGAGTCCGGCGAACTGCGGCGTGAAGCCGCATTGGCTGGCCGTGTTGACGATCAGCAGCACCTTGCCGCGGAAGTCCGAGAGCTTCACGTTCTGGCCGTCGATCCGGTTGGCTTCGAAGTCGTAGATGCTGGTGGTCATGGCGATGCCTCGGTCAGGTGGGGGACGAAAGCCGATCATCGCCCTGCACCGGCGTTCGCGCAAACGCCGACCACACGGCCGCCAGCACGATCAGCGCGCCGCCCGCCAGGATGCGCGGATCCATCTGGGCCGCGCCCAGCGCCACGGAAGAGACGCTGGCGAACAGCACCTCCGACAGCATGATCACCGCCGTGGCGCTGGCTGCCAGCCGGGCCGCGCCGTACTGCAGGCAGACATTGGCCACCACGAAGCCGGTGCCCAGCAAGGCCGCCCATCCGATCCAGCCCGGCTGCGCGGCGAGCGGGGAGCCGAAGGCGCCCAGCAGGGTGCCGGCCGCCGCCGCGATGCCGGCCACCGCCGCACATCCGCAGAACATGGCCAGCGCGCGCGATTCGCCGGGCGCGTCGCGCAGGTGCCGCAGCACGATGTTGGTCACGGCAAAGCTGAAACCGGCCGCCAGGCCCAGCCAGTCCGGCAGGCTCGAAGGCACGGGCCATTCGACGCCGGGCGTCTTGAGCACCACGGCCACGCCGGTCAGCGCCAGCGCCACGCGTGCGAGCGCGCCGCCGGTGGGCCGCTCGCCCAGCACGGCCCAGCCCAGCAGCACGCTCCACAGCGGCATCAGGTAGAACAGCAGCACCACGCGCACCACGTCGCCCTGCGTCACCGCCCAGTTGAAGCCCAGGTTGGTGAAGCCTGCCGCCAGGCCCAGCAGCACGAGCATCGGATACGCCGCGAAGCCGCGCCAGGCATGCCGGCGAAAGAAGCCCATCGCCAGCGAGATTGCCACGTAGATGATGCAGGTGGTCCAGACGGGATGCAGCCCGTGGCTTTCGATGTGGCGAAAGGGAAACCACGAAACGCCCCAGACAAAGGCATTGAAGATCAGTGCAAGCGCGGGCATAGGGCGGAATTTTTTCGTGGAACACCGTGGAACCGGCTTCGCCGGGCCACCGGTGTTGCCCCCGGTGAGGGGGTGGGCGAAGCGACACGAAGTGCGCGCAGCCTGGGGGAGGTCAATGATGCTTGTCGCTGCGGGCGATGGCGAGCAGGTGCTCGACTTCTTCGGGGTACTTGCGCAGGTTGTGATGATGCCAGCGCTGGATCAGCCACATGCAGCCCGCCACCACGCCGCCGAAGGCGCCGATGGCCGCGAAGGCCGACAGGCCCAGGCCGGTGCAGGCGCTGTAGAAGCCGCCGAGCAGCAGGATGCAGGCCTGTTCGTTGAAGTTCTGCACGGCAATCGAGCGGCCCGCGCCCATCAGGTTGTGGCCGCGGTGCTGCAGCAGCGCGTTCATCGGCACCACCAGGAAGCCGCCCAGCCCGCCCAGCAGGATGAGAAAGGGCACCGCGATCCAGACATTGCTGATCAGGTTCATGCTGATGACCAGCAGCCCCATGCCGATGCCCATGGGAATCACGCGCGTGGCCATGTCCAGCCGCATGCGCATCGACGCGACGATGGCGCCCACCGCCATGCCGATGGTGACCACGCCGGTGAGCGCCGTGGCCTGCGTGGTGTTGTAGTCGAGCGCGAGCGCGGCCCAGGCCAGCACGATGTACTTGAGGTTGGCGCCCGCGCCCCAGAACAGCGTGGTGGTGGCCAGCGAGATCTGGCCCAGCTTGTCGCGCCACAGGCGTGCGTTGCAGTGCCAGAAGTCGGGCAGCAGCGAGAACATGTTGCGCGCCAGGCCATGCGCCGGATTGGCGCGCAGCGGCCGCATCTCGACGCCGGTGTGCGGAATGCGCGTGTTGAACCAGGCCGCCAGCGCGTAGACGAAGATCAGCACCGAGATGGCCGCCTCGGCCGGCGAATCGACCCCCGTGTCGATCAGCGGCATGTCGAAGGACAGCAGCTGGCTGGAGACCGCATGGCCCACCAGCGAGCCGCCGAGCACGATGCCCAGCAGGATCGAGGCGATGGTGAGCCCTTCGATCCAGCCGTTGGCTTTTACCAACTGCGAAGCCGGCAGGAGCTCGGTCAGGATGCCGTACTTGGCCGGCGAATAGGCCGCGGCGCCCAGCCCCACGATCGAGTACGACAGCAGCGGATGCGAGCCGAACAGCATCATCAGGCAGCCGACCACCTTGATCGCGTTGCTGATGAACATCACCCGCCCCTTGGGCAAGGCGTCGGCAAAGGCGCCCACCAGCGGCGCCAGCACCACGTAGAAGACGGCGAAGATCGGCACCAGCGCCGCGCGCTGCCATTCGGCCGCTCCCGTGCTTCGCATGAGCTCGACCGCCACGACAAAGATCGCGTTGTCGGCCAGCGACGAAAAGAACTGGGCCGACATGATCGTGTAGAAACCGCGCTTCATCGATGGGCTGGCTGGCCAGGGAGGTGCTGGCAGTAGTGAGAAAGTGTCGCGTCTTTTGGGCGAATGGGCGGTTATAGCATGGGGGTACGACAGCGAAATCAGCGTTCCCACCCTGGACGGCCTTGTCCGGGAAGATGCTAAAACCCCATCCATCCACCATTCGACGCCACCCATGCCGCGCCCCATTCTCGCCACTGTCCACACCGCCGCGCTTCGCCACAACCTCGACCGGGCACGGCGTGCCGCGGTCGATGCCCGCGTCTGGGCCGTGGTCAAGGCCAATGCCTATGGCCACGGCATCGAGCGGGTCTATGAGGGCCTGCGCGGCGCGGACGGCTTTGCGCTGCTCGACCTGGCCGAAGCCGAACGCGTGCGCGCCCTCGGCTGGCGCGGCCCGGTGCTGCTGCTCGAAGGCGTGTTCGATGCGCGCGACCTGGAGCTGTGCTCGCGGCTCGACCTGTGGCACACGGTGCACTGCGACGAGCAGATCGACATGCTCGCGGCCCACAAGACGCTCAAGCCGCAGCGCGTGTTCCTCAAGATGAATTCCGGCATGAACCGCCTGGGCTTCGCGCCCGAGCGCTTCGGCTCGGCCTGGACGCGCCTGAACGCGCTGCCGCAGGTCGACGAGATCTCGCTGATGACGCATTTCAGCGACGCCGACGGCGCGCGCGGCATCGCGCACCAGCTGGAGGTGTTCGATCGCGCCACCCACGACCTGCCGGGCGAGCGCTCCATTGCCAACAGCGCCGCCACCCTGCGCCATGCCCGCCAGACCCGCGGCGACTGGGTGCGCCCGGGCATCGTGCTGTACGGCAGCGCGCCCGACTTTCCCGAGCATGACGCGGCGCACTGGCAGCTGCAGCCCACCATGACGCTCTCGACCAAATTGATCGGTGTGCAGACGCTGAAGGCCGGCGACACCATCGGCTACGGCTCCAACTTCACGGCCGAGGGGCCGCTCACCATCGGCGTGGCCGCGGTCGGCTATGCCGACGGCTATCCGCGCCACTGCAACACCGGCACGCCGGTGCTGGTGAACGGCGTTCGCACCCGCATGGTGGGCCGCGTGAGCATGGACATGATCACCGTCGATCTCACGCCCGTGCCCGAGGCGAAATTCGGCACCGAGGTCACGCTGTGGGGCCGCTCGGCCGTGACCGGCGCGGTGCTCCCCATCGACGAGGTCGCGCAGGCCGCCGGCACCGTCGGCTACGAGCTCATGTGCGCGGTGGCGCCGCGCGTGCCCTTCGCTCCTGCCGACGGCGAATGAAGCGGGCGGAGCAAGGGCCTGCCGATCGTCATACGCTGTCCGTGGGATGGTTGCGCGCCCGTGCGGCCGCCACACTCGCGGCATGGCTGAACCACTTCCCGCTCCCGGATTCCCTCCCGAGTACGAACTCTTCGACACCGTCACCGAGGCGGCACGCGCCGCACTCGAGTCCGTGCTGATCGAGTCGATCGAACGCCGCAAGGAGTTCGGCGCCATGATCTGCCAGCAGGGCAACCAGTTCTTCGCGATGCCGCCGCGCGAGGGCGACACCAACACGGTCGACGTCGGCCACCGCCTCGGCAACAGAGGCTGCCCCGAGGGCACGACGGCGGTGGCCTACTACCACACGCATCCGGCCTACAAGGGCGCGGGCTTCAACATGGAGCCCGACCGCTTCTCGCCCGAGGACCACGGCGTCGCGAACGACATGAAGATCGACGCCTACGTGGGCAGCGTCTCGGGCCTGTTCCTGCGCTACGACCACCGCATGCACAAGATCATGGTGGCCGGGCCGCGCCTGCGCAACGCCCGCGACCTGCCGCAGCCGATTCCGTTGAAGAAGCCCGCGCCGAAGACGCCGCGGCGGCGCACCATCCCGGCGCCGCGGCTGCTCTGAAGCGCATGCGCCGACGCCCCGCGCGACTCAGTACAGCCCGAGCCGCCGCATCTTCAGCCGCGCCAGCCCCAGCAGCGCATCGGTGAACGGCGTGGCCACCGCAGTCAGCTCGCCCAGCTCCCGCACCACGGTGACCAGCGCATCGAGCTCGACTGAACGCCCGGCTTCCACGTCCTGCAGCATCGAGGTCTTGAACGCGCCGAGCTTCATCGTCACCGCATGCCGGTCTTCGGGGCTCTGGGTGATCTCGATGCCGATGCGGTGTCCGATTTCCTTGGCTTCGAGCATCACGGCCGAGATGAAGCCGCGCACGTAGTCGTCGCCCATGATCAGGTCGGTGGTGGCGCCCGTGAGCGCGCTGATGGGGTTCACCGTCATGTTGCCCCAGAGCTTGAACCACACGTCCTTCTGGATCTGCGGCGACAGCGTGGCGTCCAGGCCCGCGCCCTGCAGCAGCGCGACCAGCTTCTGCACGCGCGGCGTGGCTTCGCCCGAAGGCTCGCCCACGATCAGCCCGTTGCCAAAGTGATGCCGCACCACGCCCGGCGCATCGAGCGAGCAGCTCGCGTGTACCACGCAGCCGATCACGTTGCGCGAGGGAATGGCCCTTGCAATCGCGCCGTCGGGGTCCACGGCCGCAAGGCGGTGGCCGGTGATGGCGCCGCCGAAGCCGCCTTCGAGAAACCACCACGGCACGCCGTTCATGGCCACCAGCACGAGGGTGTCGGGCCCGATCAGCGGCCCGATGCGCTCGGCCACGCCGGCCAGCGCGGGCGCCTTCACGGCAATGACCACCAGGTCCTGCGTGCCGAGCGCCTCGGGGTCGGCCACCGCGTTGACCGGCACGCGCGTGCGCACGTCGCCGCGCATCAGCGAAAGGCCGTCCTGCTGCAGCGCTTCGAGCGTGGCGCCGCGCGCCACCACGTTGAGCCGCTCGCCGGCCTGCGCAAGGCCGACGCCGATCCATCCGCCGATGGCGCCGGCGCCGTAGATGCAGATCTTCATGTCAGTTCTTGTAGCTGGCGTCGATGCGGTCGACCTGGCGCACCAGCGCATCGAACACGTCCTGCCCGGCGCCGTGCTCGGGGCTGAATTGCAGCGCATCGCGCGTGCAGCGCTGCGCGATCTCCTCGCTCACCGGAATGGCCGCGCCCATCGAGAAGGTGGCCATCTGGATCTCGCAGGCGCGCTGCAGCGTCCACAGAATGGCGAAGGTCTGCGGCAATGTCTGCCCCCAGGCCAGCAGGCCGTGGTTGCGCAGGATCACGGCGTTGCGCTCGCCGATGCTCCTGAGCAGGCGCGGGCCCTCGTCGGCATGGATGGTGATGCCCTCGAAGTCGTGGTACGCCACCATGCCGTGCAACTGCGCGGTATAGAAATTGGTCTGCTGCAGGCCGCCCTGCAGGCAGGCCACGGCCACGCCGGCCGTGGTGTGCGTGTGCATCACGCAGTGCGCGCCGGGCAGGCCGTCGTGGATGGCGGCGTGCACCGTGAAGCCCGCCGGGTTCACCGGCCAGGTCGAACCATCGAGCACCTTGCCCTGCAGGTCGATCTTCACGAGGTTGCTGGCCGTGACCTCGCTGTAGTGCAGGCCGAAGGGGTTGATGAGGAACTGCTTCTCGCCGCCCGTCACGCTGTCGGGCAGCCGAAGGGTGATGTGGTTGTAGATCATCTCCGTCCAGCCCAGCATCGCAAAGATGCGATAGCAGGCCGCGAGCTGTTCGCGCGCGGCGCGCTCGTCCGGATGGATCGACGGATGGACCGGCGCCGATGGCGGCACGCGGGTGGCGAGTGTGTTCATTGCAGTTCCTTCATTCAGGTTACCCCTCAGCTGTGAAGCCAACTTCTTTCACGATCGGCGCCCACTTGGCGGTGTCTTTCTTGAGCAGCTCGGTCAGCTCGCCGGGCGTGGAAGACATGGCTTCCAGCCCGAAGTTGCCGAGGCCCTCGATCACGTCCTTGTGCGCCAGCGCGTTCTTCATCGACGCGTTGAGCTTCGCGACCAGCTCCGGCGAGGCCTTGGCGGGCAGGAAGAAGGCGAACCATTCGCTGTGCGCCATGTCCTGGATGCCCTGTTCGCCGAAGGTCGGCACGTCTGGCGCGAAGCGGCTGCGCTTGGCGCCCGAGACGCCCAGGATGCGCACCTTGCCCGAGGCCAGGTGCTGCGTGATGTCGCCGATCGGGCCCGAGACGGCCGAGATGTTGCCGCCCAGCAGGTCCAGCATGGCCGGCTGCGTGCCGCGGTAGGCGGCATGCTTGAGTTCGACGCCGCCCTTCTTGCCCAAGAGCGCGCCGATGAAGTGCGGCGTGGAGCCCGCGGCCGGCGAACCGAAGTTGGCGCCCGTCGGATTGGCCTTGGCCCAGGCGAGGAACTCGGGCACCGTCTTCACGCTGGCGGGCACCGAGGGGCCGACCGCAAAGCCGAAGTCGAAGATGCAGGCGATGCTCACCGGCGTGAGGTCGACCATCGGGTCGTACGGCAGCTTCTTGTAGATGTGCGGGTAGATCGTGAGGATGGAGGTGGGCGTCTGCAGGATGGTGGCGCCGTCGGCCGGGCGGCCCTTCACGTAGCTCACGGCGATCTGGCCGCCCGCGCCGGTGCGGTTTTCGACCACGGCCGACCTGGCGTAGTCGGGGCTGAGCTTCTGCGCGATGCGCCGGCAGGTGGTGTCCGAGGTGCCGCCGGCCGCAAAGCCGGTGACGATGGTGGCGGTTTCGAGCGAGGCTTGCGCGAAGGCGTGCTGGCCCAGGCTGGCAAGCAGCGCCGAGGCGCCGGTGGTCTGCAGCAGCTGGCGGCGGGTGAAGGTCATGGTCTGTCTCCGAGGGGTTGTTGGTTGCGTTTCACGACTCGTCGCGCAGCCAGGTGACTGCGCCCGAATGGGTCACGGCGCCCTGGTAGGCAGGGCGCACGGTGAGCGCGTATTTTTCCAGCAAGCCGCGGTGCGGGACCCCCGCGTTTACCTCACGTCGGGCAAGGCGCAGCGCAATTTCCTCCGCCGCCAGTTCCACCGAAATGCTGCGCGCCCCGGCCCGCGCGTCGATGGCCACCATGTCGCCGTCCTGCAGCGCCGCAATCGGCCCGCCGTCGGCCGCTTCGGGCCCCGCATAGCCGATGCACAGGCCCCGCGTGGCGCCCGAGAAGCGCCCGTCGGTCAGCAGCGCCACCTTGTCGCCCATGCCCTGGCCGTAGAGCAGGGCGGTGATGCCCAGCATCTCGCGCATGCCGGGGCTGCCCTTCGGGCCCTCGTTGCGGATCACGATCACGTCGCCGGCTTCGTAGCGGCGGTTCTGCACGGCCGTCTGTGCTTCTTCTTCCGAGTTGAAGACGCGCGCCGGGCCGCGGTGCACCAGCGTCTGGAGGCCCGCGGTCTTGAGCAGCGCGCCGTCGGGACAGAGGTTGCCCTTGAGCACGGCCAGGCCGCCATCGCGCGTGATCGGGTTGCCGGGCGCGCGC
Organism: Variovorax beijingensis; assembly: GCF_003951285.1. Classification (GTDB taxonomy): domain Bacteria; phylum Pseudomonadota; class Gammaproteobacteria; order Burkholderiales; family Burkholderiaceae_C; genus Variovorax; species Variovorax beijingensis. The sequence continues at coordinate 16,841 of NZ_RXFQ01000007.1, forward strand.
ACCACGCGGCCGTCGGGCGCGGCGGCATCGGCCAGTTCCTCGGCCAGCGTGCGGCCGGTGAAGCTGAGCGCATCGCCATGCACGAAACCCTGCTCCATCAGCGTGCGCAGGATGACGCCCGCGCCGCCGATGTAGAACACGTCGCGCGCCAGGTACTGCCCGCCCGGACGCAGGTCGGCGATGAGCGGCGTGCGCGCGAAGATCTCGGCCACGTCGTCCAGGTGGAACCTGATGCCGGCCTCGTGCGCGATGGCCGGCAGGTGCAGCGCGGCGTTGGTCGAGCCGCCGGTGGCCGAGACCACGGCGCAGGCGTTCTCGAGCGCCTTGCGCGTGACGATGTCGCGCGGCAGGGGGCTGTCGCCCATCACCGCCTTCATGAGGTTCTTCGCCGCGCGGCGCATCAGCGGCGCGCGTTCGCTGAACACCGCCGGCACCATGCTCGAGCCGATGGGCGCCAGGCCCAGTGCCTCCGACACCATGCCCATGGTGTTGGCCGTGAACTGGCCCGCGCAGGCGCCGGCGGTGGGCAGGCAGGCGCGGCTCATGGCGTCGAGCTCGTCGTGCGTGGCGGTGCCGGCCAGCACCTTGCCGATGGTCTCGTAGGTGTCGACCACGTTGAGGTCGCGGCCATCGGGGCCCGGCATCTGCCCCGGCAGCGCCGAGCCGCCGTGCACGAACACGCTCGGCACGTTGCAGCGCACCATGCCCATCATCAGCCCAGGCAGGTTCTTGTCGCAGGCGCCGATGGCGAAGATGCCGTCCCATTGGTGGCCGCGCGTCGAGGCCTCCACGCTGTCGGCGATCAGCTCGCGCGAGATCAGCGAGAAGCGCATGCCCGAATGCGCCATGGTGAGCCCGTCGCTCACCGACACCACCGGGCATTCGTGCGGCGTGCCGCCGCCCGCGTAGATGCCGGTCTTGGCGTGCTGCGCCTGCTCGCGCAGGTTGAGGTTGCACGGGCTCATCTCGCCGCCGGTGTGGAACACGCCGATGTGCGGGCGCGCGATGTCCTCGTCGTCCTGGCCGAGCGCATGCAGGAAACTGCGCGTGGTCGCGCGGATCGTGCCTTCGCGGATGGTGGCGGAGCGGAAGCGCTTGTTGGGATCGGTCGGGGAAGTCATGGCGCGAAGAGGGTCAGTAACCGCTGGGCGTCACGGCGCTCGCGGCGTTCTTGTACCGGGACGACAGCTGCCTTGCCGCCGCCGTGAGCAGGATGGTGTCCACGCCCACCGCCACGAACTGCGCACCGGCGGCCAGCCACTTGCGCGCCTGTTCCTCGGTGGTCGAGAGAATGCCCGGCGCCTTGCCGGCCTTGCGGATGCGCCCGATGGCGTCGGCGATCATGGCCTGCACCTCGGGATGGTTCGGCTGGCCCACGAAGCCCATCGAGGCCGACAGGTCGGCCGGCCCGATGAACACGCCGTCCACGCCTGGCGTGGCCGCGATGGCGTCGAGGTTCTTCATGGCCTCCACGGTTTCGGCCTGCACCAGCAGGCAGGTTTGCGCGTTGGCTTCGTGCAGGTAGCGCGGGTAGGCCTGCCAGCGCGAGGCGCGCGCCAGGGCGCTGCCCATGCCGCGGATGCCTTCGGGCGGATAGCGCGTGCCCTGCACCATGCGCGCCGCCTGCTCGGCGGTGTCGACCATCGGCACCAGGATGGTCTGCGCGCCGATGTCCAGGTACTGCTTGAGCAGCGTGATGTCGCCCACCGGAACCCGCACCACGGGGTGCGAGCGTTCCGATTCGGGCTGCGCCGACCAGGCGCTCGAGATGCCCTGCAGCTGCGCGAGCACCGAGCGCACGTCGTTGGGCGCGTGCTCGCCGTCGACCAGCAGCCAGTCGAAGCCGGTGCCGGCCAGGATCTCCGCCGCGTAGCCATCGGCCAGGCCGACCCAGAGGCCGATCTTCTGTTCGCCGGCCTGCATGGCCTGCTTGAAGGTGTTCAGGGGTGTTTGCATGGTGTGTCTTTCAGGCAAGTCGGAATGCGATGCTGCCAAGAGGGCCGTAGTCGGCATGGAAGGTATCGCCGGGCAGGGCGGTGGTCGGCCGCGTGAACGAACCGCCCAGCACCACTTCGCCGGCTTCGAGGCACTCGTCCCACGGCGCGAGCTTGTTCGCGAGCCAGGCGACGCCCGTGGCCGGGTGGTTGAGCACGGCCGCGGCCACGCCCGATTCCTCGATCACGCCGTTCTTGTAGAGCAGCGCACTCACCCAGCGCAGGTCGACCGCGTCGGGCTTGACCGGCCGGCCGCCCATCACGATGCCGGCGTTGGCCGCGTTGTCTGCAATGGTGTCGAACACCTTGCGCGGCGCCTTGGTGTGGCGGTCGAACTGCTCGATGCGCGCGTCGATGATCTCGATGGCCGGCACCACGTAGTCGGTGGCGGCCAGCACGTCGAAGATGCTCACGTTCGGGCCCTGGAGCTTCTTGCCGAGCACGAAGGCCAGCTCCACCTCGATGCGTGGCGCGATGAAGCGCGTGAAGGGAATGTCGCCGCCCTGCTCGAAGAACATGTCGTCGAGCAGGGTGCCGTAGTCGGGTTCGTCGATCTGGCTGGACTGCTGCATGGCGCGCGAGGTCAGGCCGATCTTGTGGCCCCGCGGCACGCGGCCTTCCGCGATCTTCTGCTTCACCCATGCGCGCGAGATGGCGTAGCCGTCCTCGATGGTCATTTCGGGAAAGCGCTTGGAGAAATGCTCGACCTGCACGCGCGATCTTTCGCTTTCGTGCAGTTCGGCCGCGAGGCTGGCGATGGTGTCGGCAGTGAGCATGGTGCTACTTGTTGAAGAGAGGATGCAGGTTGCCGTGCTTGCCGTCGTACACCTGGCCCGGGCTCTCGTCGATCTGTAGCGTGATGCCGATGTGGCGCTTGTCGAAGATCGGTTCGAAATGCGCGCGCACGCCGGCCAGCAGTTCGTCGCCGGTCTTTTTCTTCACGGTCTCCGAGCGCCCCGCGGCCATGCGGATGTTGAGGTACACGAAGGCGTAGTCGGCCTTGCCGTCGGCCACCGCGTAATGCGCGGCGGGGTAGGCCAGCACGCGCGTGCCGCCGATGGGAAACACCGGCTTGCCGGCCTCGTCGCGCTGCGCGAGCATGGTGTCGGCGAGCGTGCGGCACAGCGCCGACATGTCGGTCTCGGCTTCGATATTGGGCGTGTAGAGGATGACGAGATGGGGCATGGCGTGTGTTCAGGCGGTGTACTCAGACGGGAAGGGGCGTGACCGGGAAGATGGCATTGATCTGCCCCGTGCCCGAGCTCCCGAAGTAGGGCGTGACCACCTCCACCGGCGCGGCGTAGCGGTCCCAGCCCAGGAGGCCCAGCAGCATCGCGGTGTCGTGCATGTCGCCTTCGCCCCAGCACTTCTCGGCGTACATCGGCAGCATGCCGACGAAGGTGGCCCAGTCGCCGGCCTTCCACAGCTCGACCACGCGCCGGTCGACCTGCTCGAGGAAGGGATCGTAGACCTTGTGCATGAATTCGGGAGCACGGCCGTTATCCGCGAAGTGGTGCGAGAGCGAGCCGCTCGCAAACACCGCCACCGTGCCCTCGTAGCGCTCCTCGATCGCGCGCCGCACCGCCAGGCCGAAGCGGCCCGACTCGGTGAGGTCGTGCCAGTCGCACCAGCCGCTGATGCTGATCACCTTGTAGTGCTGGTCGGGGTTCATGTAGCGCATGGGCACCAGCGTGCCGTACTCGAGTTCGAGCGTGGTGTCGCTGTGCGCGCGGCTCTTCACGCCCATCTCGTTCGCCACGTCGGCGATCAGGTGGCCCAGCGCCGGGTTGCCCGGGTAGGCGTACGGCATGTTCTTGATGAAGTGCGGCAGCTCGTTGCTGGTGTAGGTGCCGCCGAACTTCGGGCCGCAGTTGATGTGGTATTCGCTGTTGACCTGCCAGTGCACGTCGAACACCACGATGGTGTCCACGCCCAGCGCGCGGCAGCGCCGGTCGATTTCCTTGTGGCCGTTGATCGCGGCGTCGCGGCAGCCGAAGTTCGGTCCCGGGAATTCCGAGAGGTACATCGACGGCACGTGCGTGATCTTGGCGGCGAGTGCGAGCGTGCCCATGGTCAGGCTCCCCAGTGCGGGATGTGGTGCGAACCCATCGACACCGCCACGTTCTTCGGCTCGCAGAACACCTCGTAGCTCCAGGTGCCGCCCTCGCGCCCCGTGCCCGAGGCCTTGGTGCCGCCGAAGGGCTGGCGCAGGTCTCTGACGTTCTGGCTGTTGACGAAGCACATGCCGGCCTCCACCGCGGCAGCCACGCGGTGCGCGCGGCCGATGTTCTCGGTCCACACGTAGCTCGACAGGCCGTAGGGGATGTCGTTGGCCAGTTCGATGGCATGCGCCTCGTCCCTGAACGGGATCAGGCAGGCGACCGGCCCGAAGATCTCGTCCTGCGCGATCTTCATGCGGTTGTCGACGTCGGCGAACACGGTGGGCATCACGTAGTTGCCGCGCTGAACGCGGTCCGGCAGGTTGCCCGGAACTTCGAGCCCGCCGCACAGCAGCGTCGCACCTTCCTTCGGACCGAGCTCGATGTAGCTGCGCACCTTGGCCAGATGCGCCTGCGAGATCATCGGCCCGACGATGGTCTTCTCGTCGAGCGGGTCGCCCACCGTGATGCGCCTGGCGCGCTCGGCGAACCTGGCGGCAAAGTCGGCATAGATCGACTGCTGCACCAGGATGCGCGAGCCGGCCGTGCAGCGCTCGCCGTTGTTGCTGAAGATCATGAACACGGCCGCGTCGAGCGCGCGGTCGAGGTCGGCGTCCTCGAAGATCACGAACGGGCTCTTGCCGCCGAGTTCCATGCTGAACTTCTTCAGGCCCGCGCTCTTCACGATGCGGTTGCCCGTGGCGGTGGAACCGGTGAACGAAATCGCGCGCACGTCGGGGTGCGCCACCAGCGGCTCCCCGGCTTCCTTGCCGTAGCCGTGCACGAGGTTCAGCACGCCGGGCGGAATGCCCGCTTCGAGCGCCAGTTCGCCCAGGCGCGCGGCCGTCAGCGGCGAGAGCTCGCTCATCTTCAGCACCGCGGTGTTGCCGAAAGCGAGGCATGGCGCGACCTTCCAGGTGGCCGTCATGAAGGGCACGTTCCACGGGCTGATGAGCGCGCACACGCCCACCGGATGGAACAGCGTGTAGTTCAGGTGCGTGGGCGTGGGGTAGGTGTGGCCGTCCACCCGCGTGCACATCTCGGCGAAGTAGTAGAAGTTGTCGGCCGCGCGCGGGATCAGCTGCTTGCCGGTCTGCGCGATGACCTGGCCGCAGTCGTTGGTCTCGGTCTGCGCGATCTCGGGCACGTGCTTGGCGATCAGGTCGCCGAGCTTGCGGATGAGCTTGGCGCGTTCGGGCGCGGGCAGACCGGCCCACTTGGGGAACGCCTCCTTCGCCGCAGCCACGGCCGCGTTCACTTCGGCGTCGCCGCCCGAGGCGACCTCGGCCAGCACCTCCTGCGTGGCGGGGTTGACGGTTTCGAAGTAGTCCTTGCCGGCAACTGCCTTGCCGGCGATCAGGTGATCGACTCTCATGCTTTTCCCTGGATGGTGTTGACCAGCGCGCCGATGCGCTCGATCTCGCAGACGACCACGTCGCCCGGCTTGCAATCGACCACGCCGTCGGGCGTGCCTGTGAGGATCAGGTCGCCGGGCGACAGCGTCATGAAGCGGCTGAAATACTCGATGAGGAAGGGCGCATCGAAGATCATGTCGCGCGTGCTGCCCTGCTGCGTCACGGTGCCGTTCACCGTGGTCTTCAAGGCGAGCGCCATCGGGTCGGGCACGTCGGCCGCGTCGACGAACCACGGGCCGATCGGCGTGCAGGTGTCGCGGTTCTTCACGCGCAGGTTGGGGCGGTACCAGTTCTCAAGGTAGTCGCGGATCGCGTAGTCGTTGGCCACGGTGTAGCCGCCGATGAAGTCGCAGGCGTCACCCCGCTTCACGTGCTTCGCGGTCTTGCCGATCACGATGGCGAGCTCGCACTCGTAGTGCATGAACTGCACGCCTGCCGGCCGGTGCGTGTGCTGGCGGTGGCCGATGAGCGTGCTCTGCCCCTTGACGAACGCCAGCGGTTCCTCGGGCGCCTTGAACTCGAGTTCCTTCGCATGGTCGGCGTAGTTGAGGCCGAGCGCGAGGATGGTGCGCGGGCGCGGCGTGGGCGCGAGCGGCGGCAGCCACACGAGCTGTTCCTGCGGCACCACGCGGCCGTCGTCCAGCCGCACGGCGGCATCGGCCTGGCCGTTGAATTCGTGCGCGGTGCCGGTGTGCTCGCGGCCTTCGAAGATGACGCGTGCGTGCTTCATGCGGCGGCCTCCTGCACGAGCGTGTTGCAGAGGGTCTCGAACCCCGGCGCGGAGATCTCGATGCGGTCGCCCGCACGCGCCAGCGGCCGGCCGGCGTCGCAGCCCAGCATCAGCACGTCGCCATGCGCGAGCGTCATGAACTCGCCCACGTCGGCCAGCAGCTGCTGCGCGGGTCGCACGAGCTGCGCGAAGTCGATCGATTGCTTCAGCGCGCCGTTGATGCGCACCTCGGCGCGAAAACCCGCGGGGTCGGCCACCTCCTGCGCGTCGCGCAGCGCCGGGCCGATGCCCAGGAACCCGTCGACGCACTTGAACTTCACGGGCGGGCGGAAGAAGCTCGCATGCGGGATCGAGAGGTCGTTCATCAGCACGAAGCCTTCCACGTCGCCCTCGGCGCCGACCACCATGCCGATGCTGGCGCCGATCTCCACCTCGGGCACCGATGCAGGCACCGCGATGGCGCTGCCGTGCGGGCTCCAGGTGTTGGCGGTCTTCACGTAGAGCACGGGCGCCTTCGGCGGTGCCCCGTAGGGCGGCTGCGTCATTTGCGGCGCGAGCGCTTCCACTTCTGCACGGAAGTTCAGCAGCGTGCCGTACACGGTGCCGGTGGGCAGGAAAGGGGAGGGGGTCATTCGGGTTGCTCCAGCGAGATCAGTTCGTCCAGCAGCCCATACAGCTGGGTCAGCCTGGTCTTGCCCAGCGACTGCTCCAGCCACTGGTAGTGCGACTCGATGCTCGAGGACAGCTTCTTCACCAGCTTCATCCCGTGCGCCGTCGCCTCGACCACGGTGCGGCGCTGGTCCTCGGGGTCGCGGCTGCGGGTGATGAGGTCGTCGCGCTCCATGCGCGCGAGCACGCCGGTGAGGCTGGGGCCCAGGATGAACGCCTCGCGCGCCACGCGTCCGGTTTCCACCGCGCCGTGCTCGCCGAGCACGCGCAGCACGCGCCACTGCTGGTCCGACAGCGCGTGCTCGCGCAGGCTGGGCCGTGTGTGGGCCATGACGGCTTCGCGCGCCTGCAGCAGCAGGCGCGGGAGGTTGCGGTGGGTGAAGGTGCTGGCCACGGAAGGGGTGTCTTGCGAATTATTTAATATATTAAATGATCCGTTGTGGCAGGCCAGCGGGCAATCGGGAAAACCCGTGTCAGGGGAGGGCAGGCGCGGCGCAACTGAGCCGCTGGCGATCAGTTCACCAGGGAGAAGGAGGCCCAGGGGCCGGCGTCAGGACAGGAAGGACTTGTTGCCGTCGTACTCGCTGGCGACCAGTGCCAGCGTGGCTTCCATGGCGTCGCTCAACGTCTCTCTGGACACTTCGGCAACCCGGATCTCCCTTGGCATGTCCGCGTTTTGACCACTGCCGATCTCGCAGGTCAGGTACAGGCGGCCTTGGGCGGGGATCAGGTAGCTCAGGACATGCAATGTGATGTCGCCGAACTCGAGGAATGAGTAAAGGCTCGAGAACTCGCGCGTATCGGGAAATTTGTCCGAGCCATCCGCGAAGACGAGATGAATGTCCTTGGGACCGAGATCGCCGAAGACATCAGGTCTCTGCTCGAACCGGACCCCCTTCCTGAAGCTCGTCAACGCTCTGTTCAGCCGAAAGAGGAAGTTCGGCACATAGACCTCGTTGTCGCCATCGGTCAGATGCAGGCCCAGAGCGTAGACATCCACGCAGCGCATTGCGTTGCTTTCCGGGTTGATGGGACCAACCTCGAACTGGAGGGTGTCTCGGCTGCCGAAGATGTGATTGGACATCGGTCGATAACTTTCTATGCGCGGCACGGCGGCAAGGATTTGGCGAATTTGCGCCGAGCATCATCGATGCGGAGATGACTTATAGCGCCTCTCAGGGAGACGCCATTGTCGGACCCTGCCCAGTGGTATGTCCGGCCGCCGGAATCCTGGAACTGATGGACATTGCCCTTGCTGTCGAGCGCGTATCGCACCGAGCGATCTCCAGGGTAGGAGCGGCTGCTGTTGAACAGCTCCAGGTGGTTGTCGGGTAGCACGCTCTTGCGCGGGTTGTAGGGCCGGTCTCCGCGGCCCGGCGAGTTCCTGTCCGGATCGTGGTGGCCGGGATTTTCATAGTGATCGTACATGTGGTCATCACCTCTGATACGGGCAATGATCGGGTGGCCATGGAGCCCCGGTTCGCCCACCTCCCAGTACGGAATGGGGGTGTTGGACACCAAGCCCAACGGGTCGGTGCCAAGGATCGGGTTCTCGGCATAGCGCGTCAGGTTCTCGCCAGCGCGCAGCCGCAGCGGATCCTGCGAGATGAACTGGCCGCTGTTCGGATCGAAGTAGCGGTACCTGTTGTAGTGCAGCCGTGTTTCAGGGTCGAAGTACTGTCCCTGGAACCGCAGCGGATTCGAGACCTCCTCTCGATGCAGTGCCGTGATTGCACCCCAGGCGTCGAAGCTTGCCGACCAGACCACGCGTCCGTCCTCGTCCGTGATGCGCGTCGGGCAGCCGTTGGGGTCGACGTGGTAGTACAGCGTGCGGGTCGCGCCGCTGTCGTGCGCGATGAGCGCCAGCGGCACGAAGGTGGAAGGGTAATACACGTACTCCCGCGCATTCTGATGCCGCCAATCCTGCTTGCCAGGGGGCTGGCGGGAGCCCGCCAGGCGCAGCATGGGACTTGACGGCGGGCCCTGGGGTGGCCGTGGCGCATCGTTGTCCTCGACCATCTCGCCAAGCAATGCATTGCCATCCCAGAAGAACCAGGTGGTCTGCGTCGGGCCGCGCTTGAAGACCCGTCGGCCCGCCGGGTCGTAGCCATAGCGTGTCGCGACCGCACCGCTGCGACTTTCGGTCAATCGATGGTTCGCATCCCAGAGGAACTCCAGCCCGTCGTCGACCGATTCGGCGCTGCCCATCCGCACTAGGTCCCCGGCGCGGTCGAAGACGTAGTGGACGCCCTCGAGGCTGCCCTCGCGCGTCCAGAGCACAGCCTCGGGGTCGGCTTCGCCACCGGCCACCTGCTTCAGCGGCGTCAGCCGGATGCGCGTCTGCAGGCGGTCGCCGGCCGGATCGTGCAGGAAACGCTGGATCCGGCCCTGGGGCGTCGTGTGTTCCAGGAGCTGGCCGAGTACGTCGTAGCGGTACTGGTCGAAGCCCTGCTGACTGTCGCTGCGGCTCACGAGATGGCCTGCGCGGTCGTAGTCGTAGCGGGTGTCGAAGACCGGCGCCACGTCCTTGAGCAGGCGCTGGGCCGTCAATTGGTCGCGTACGTCGTAGTCGAACTGACGTTCCAGTCCTGAGCCCAGTCGCTCGTGGGTGGTGCGGCCCAGCGCGTCGCGGGTCATCACGATGGGAGGCCGGTCGTCGATGGTGAGGCTCTCCAGCCTGTTGCCCGGATCGAAGGCGCAGGCCGTGCGATGGCCCGCGCTGGTCTCGCGCAGGACGCGGTTCCCGGCCTCGTCGTACCGGTAGGTCACCCGGAAACCGCCTTGCCGCTCTTCCAACAAAAGACCTGCGGGATCGAAGCGACGCTTGACGTGCATGGCGTCGTTGCGCATCTCCACCAGCTGTCCGCACAGGTCGTATGCAAAGTGTTCCTGCACCTGTCGATCCGGTCGTAGCGGGTCGGCGAAGGTCTTTCGCGTGATGCGGCCCATCGGATCGTTGGCGAATGCGATGCGCTGGCCCAGCGGGTCGATGGTGGCCGTCAGGCGTCCCGCCGCGTCGTATTGATAGTGGCGCGACTGACCCCAGAAATCCACTTCTTCGACGATGCGGTCCAGCGCGTCGCGCCGGAGGGCATAGCGCTCGCCGCGCTGGTTGGTCAACCCGACCAGCCACTCTTCGGTGTCGTAGTGGTATTGCACCGTCTGGCCATCGGGTTGGATGCGCCGGCTGACGCGACCGGTGCCCACATACTGCAGCCGTGTCTGGGCGCCGCTTTCGTCGATATGGACGACCAACTGGTCCTCTGCGTCGTAGGTGCAGTTGATCTGCCCACCGCCCGGGTGCTCGATACGCAACAACCGTCCCTTGGCATCGTGGTGATAGCGGTACACGCGGCCCAGCACGTCGGTCTGTTCGGTCAACCGGCCCAGTACGTCGTAGTCGAAGCGGCTTTCATGGCCCAGCGGATCGGTCAGCGCGCGCAACTGGCCGTGCCGGTCATGCTGCAACTGAGTGAGCGCGCCCCGCGCATCGACATGCTGTGCCAGCTGCCCGTGCGCATCGTGCGCGAAACGCGTGATGGCGCCCCGCGGGTCGCATTGGCTGGCCAGGAGACCGCGGGCGTCATAGGTCTGGGTCCAGCGATGGCCGAGTGGATCGATGACGGCGAGCATCCGGTCCTCATCGTCGAACTCGCTGCCGATGGTGCTCCCGTCCGGCCGCTGCACCTCCAGCAGATTGCCTCGCGCGTCATACGTGAACCCCGTGCGCAGCCCCCCCGGGGCGGTCACCGCCACGGTGCGCCCCACATCGTCGTACTCAAAGGTGGTCACGCCATCCAGCGGATCGATCTCCGCCAGCGGCAGCCCCGCCTCATCGAACTTGACCACCGTCAGATGCCCCAGCGAGTTGGTGACCTCGGTCTGCCGCAGCGCCGCGTTGTAGGCGAAGCGGTAGTCGTGCAGCCCGCCGTCGCCCCAGGCGTGCACCACGCGCCACTGCTCGTCGTACGCGTAGTGGAACGACAGGCCCGTGCGGTCGGTGTGACGCGCCATGCGGTGCTGGAGGTACGCGAACTCGCGCGCCGCACCCAGCGCGTCGATGGCCGCCAGCAGGTCGCCGTCGGCATGGAGGTAGCGCACCAGCGGATGGTCCTGCCCGGTGGTGGGGTCGCGCAGCGCCATGGACTCGATGCACCCTTCGCGCGAGTGCACCTCGATGCTGCGGCCCGGCAGGTTGTCCACGCCGCTCTCCACGATGCGCACCAGATCGCTGCCTTGGCGCATGAAGCGCCAGTGGTTGCCGCAGGCATCCTCGATGCGCACGATGGGCAGGGTCGCGGCCCGAAGCTTTCCCTCGGGCGGCAGCGCATCCTCGAAGTGGTAGCGCAGGCCGCTCTTGAAGCGCACCACCAGCGCTGTGCCCCGGCGCATCAGCCGCGCACCGTCCACCACGTCGAGCACCTGCTGTCCCTCGGCCTGCGGCAGCGCAGGGAACAGCGCGAATTCCTCCGGTCCCTGCAGGCTGAGCAGGCCATCGGCTTCCACCATCAGGCGCACATCCGCCGGGGTCTGCCAGCCGTGGCCGCAATGGCCGGGCAGGGCGTGGTCACGCGACGCGTAGATACGCGTCCAGCTCAGCGGCAGCCGGCCCGGGATGTGAAAGTCCTCGTGCGTCACCGAGACGCTGCCGTCGCGGATGTCCACCGGCTCGGCCCGCAGCACCTGGCACTTGAGGAAGCCCGGGGGCATGTTCTTGAACGCGCGCCGCGCGACGCGCGTGTAGGCGCGGCCCAGTGCCTTGAACAGCCCGCGCTGGACCATCGCGCCCCACGAGATGGTCGGCGGCCCGCCCACGAACACCTGCGGCGGAATGGCGACGTTGAAGGTGGTCGGCAGCATCAGGCTCAGCCGCAGCGGCTTGACCGCCTTCTTCTTTCGGAACGGCGGCACCAGGCCCACGATGTTGCAGGCCAGCACCGGCACGCTGATGCGCGAGAAGGGCTCGCCGTCGGCCAGCACGATGCGGCTGCCCATGAAGAGCTCGTCGTCGAACTGCGGGCCGCCGGGCGCCTTGATCACCGGCATGGGCGCGCCGACGAGGATGTGGAAGTCCACGCCGCCCGTGCCGGCATTGGCCCGGCGCACGCCCGCCACCTCGACGGTGGCGCCAAGCGGAAAGGGGATGCTCGCGGGCATCTCGCCGCCGCCGGCCGGCGCGCCCGGCGGCGCCGGAACCTCGGGCGCCGCGGTGCCTTGACCGATGGTGTCCAGGCCCGCCTGCATGGCGCCGTCCATGGCGCTCAGGCCCTTCACGATCGGGTTGTCGGGCGAGACCTGGATGGTCGGCAGGTAGTCGAACGGGTCCATCACGATGCCGATGTGCAGCGTGGGCCACACGCCGGGCGGCGCCAGGTAGGTGTGGGCATCGATGCCCAGCTGGGGGTCGAAGTGCTTGGCCGCGAAGAACAAGGTGCTTTCTCTCTGGCGTGCGGTGGGGTGAGGCAGCGCGACTCAGGCCGCTTCGACGAAGGGTTGCGGATCGGGCAGGCGGGCGAACGCGGGTGGCTCGCGCCATTCGTCGACCCCCTGGTCCAGCGGATGGCTCACGTGCGGCAGCCCGCTCCAGGCCGGATCGAGCCACTGGCGGCCCAGCGCGACGACGGTGCGGAACACGTCCTCGCTGCCCTGGACCCATTTCTCGCGCTCGCGCAGCAGGGTCTGGAACGCCTGCTCGTAGCGCTGCGCGAGCCGCGCCTCGATGGCGTCGACCGCGGGCCGCGGCGGCCGCTCGCCCAGCCGATGGCCGGCCAGGTCGGCTTCGACCAGGGCCGCGCGCGCGTCGCGCTCGTAGCGGGTGGCGCAATGCGCGATGCGCTCGCAGCGCTTGGGATCCTGCATGACGAGCATGTCGTGCAGCAGCTGCGGCACGGTGCTCTGGGGGCGGTCGGCGTCGGCCATGGTGCGCGCCTCGCGGATGCCGGCCAGCGCCGAGGCCCACGCCCGGTCGCGCTCGCCGGCGCTGCGCCAGGCCTGGGCCGCGGCGCGCTGGCCTTCGATGGCGAACATGGGGTGGGGCACGCGGCGGGCCGCTTCGGCGGCCTCTTCGAACGCATGGGCGGCCTGCTTCATCTCGCCCGCCGCGGCCCAGGCCCCGCCTTCGGCCATCCAGCCCTGCATGAACAGCGTGGCACCCATGGGGTTGCCGGCCTGCGCCGCCTCGGTCGCCGAATCGCGGGCCCGGCGGTAGCGCGTGATCGACGCGCCGAAGTCGCGCGCCTGCAGCCAGGCGCCGCCCACCATCATGTCGAGCACGGCGCGCTGGTCGGCCCAGCCGTTGCGCGTGGCCAGCCGCAGGGCGCGTTCGCCCGCGGCCTCCACCCCGGCCGCGTCGCCCAGGCGCAGCAGCGACAGCATGTCAGCATAGAGCTGGCGAAAGAGGGCCACGCCGCTGCCCCCGCCGCCGCTCTGGGCGGCGATCTCGCGCGCGGCCTCGAGGATGTCCAGCGGCGCATCGACCACGCGCATCGCGCCCGCATGCCGCTCCACCAGCGGCTGCCATGCGCGCGAGTCGCTGTCGTCCACCAGCACCAGCCGCAGCAGGCCGGCCTCTTGCGGCGGCACGGGCGTCTGCATTGCCGCATCGAACCAGCGCTCGAAGCAGTCGGCGTCGCTCACGCTGCCGGGCTGCAGCACGACCGACATGCGCTGGCAGCGCAGGTGCCGCGCCAGCGAACAGCCGGCTTCCACGAAGCCGGCGGCGCTGTCCCAGCCGGGCTGGTCCTCTTCGTCCCAGCGGCCCGCGACACCCTGCTTCGCGAGCTGCGGCCGGTTGTGCCTGTACGCGTCGATCAACTGCTGCCGCAGTTCGCGGCTGTAGCGAAAGCCGGTCTCGAAGGCCGTGTCCAGCCGCAGGAAGAGATCGGGCGTGCTGTACTCGCTGTCGACCATCTGGAGCGTGAAGAAGGCCTCCAGCATGCGCTGCGAGTCGGGCGGCGCGCGCAGCACGATGGCGCGCAGGGCCGGGTCGTCGGTGCGCTCCCACCACAGATCGTGCAGCTGGGCCATGCGTTTCTCGACCGGGTTGCGTGTCGACACGGCGGCCTCAGCAGTTCAGGAAGATCTTGGTGCCGTTGACCGTGACGCCGGCGTCGTCGAGCATCAGTGTCGCGCTGCCGGCGCGCAGCACGATGCGCCCGGGCGTGACCTCCACCGTCGTGCCCTCGACGTTGAGCACCACGCTGGTCGGGCTCGCGTGCGTCATGGCGCCGGAGGAGTAGGTGTCCAGCGTGCCGCCTTCGGCGCTCACGCCGACGTTGGTCGAGGCCACGGCGGAGAAGTCCCCGCCCTGCGCGAACAGGCCCATGTTGAGGGCGGCCGTTCCATAGATGTTGGCGGCCGAGCTGGTCAGGGAGAAGTCGCCTTGCGAGGTGGCCGAGGCCGGGCCGGCCGGTACGTTCAGCGTCATCGCGTCGTTGTACGTGCCGGTGTGCGACTTGGCGGAAACCTGGTAGGCCTGCCCGATGGTGGTGGTCTGCCCGAGGGCGACGTTCCAGGTGTCGCTGTCCTGGACCGTGACGGTGCGGGCCTGCGTCACCGCGAGCGAATCCGTGCCCGTGACCGAGGTGCTCTGGTTGCCGGTGACGCTGGCGGTGCGGTTGGCCTTGGCGGTGTGGGTCTGGTCGCCCGTGACCGTGAGAGCCTCGGTGCCGATGACCGAATGGCTGCGGTTGGACTTGACGGTGACCGTCTCGTCGCCGTCCACCGTCTCGGCACGCTTGCCATGGACCGTGATCGTCTCGTTGCGGTCCACCGTTTCCGTGCGGTCGTTCTTGATGTGATTGGTTTCGTCGTGGTCGACGGTCTTGGTGCGGTCGCGGCCCACCGTGTGCACCTCGTCGTTCTCGACTTCGATCAGCTGGTCCTTCTCCGCATGCAGCCAGAGCTGCTCTTCGCCCTTCTTGTCCTCGAAGCGAAGGGCATTCGCGTTCTCGCTGGTGCCGCCTTCGGAGCTGCGCGACAGCAGGCCGCTCTGCGTTGCGTTTGCCGGCAGTTCCCACGGCGGCATGTTGTCTGCGTTGTAGACGCGGCCGGTGATGATCGGCCGGTCCGGGTCGCCGTATTCGAAGTCGACCACCACCTCCTGGCCAATGCGCGGAATCTGCATGCCCCCGAAGTTGGTGCCGGCCCACGGCGAGGACACCCGCACCCAGCAGGAACTGCTTTCGTCCCTGGTGCAGTAGCGGTTCCAGTGAAAGCTGAGCTTCACGCGCCCGTACTGGTCGGTCCAGATCTCGCGGCCCGCGGGGCCGGTGACCACCGCGGTCTGCGGCCCGGCGGTGCGCGGCTTGGCCGCGTCCGGTGTCGGGCGGAAGATGTTGCTTGCCGGGATGACCTCGAACTCGACGTTGCACTGGAACTCTTCCTGTCCAGTCGTGTCGCCGGCCTCCTGCAGGAACAGGCGTGCCGTGGTGACGAGGTAGTCGGCGTTCGCGCTGTCCTGCGGATGGTCGACCAGCGTGAAGCGATGGCCGGCCGCCACGCCCCGCAAGTTGCCCGCGCCGCTGGCCACCTGTCCCGGTGCGCCGGTTTCTTCCATGCGTGCACGTACGAGCTGCTCGCCCTCGGATTCCACGGCGTAGTTGCCGGGCCACGCGAACACCTCCCGCATGCTGTGCTGCGTGCGCCGCGGCATCGCGCGGGCCTGCGTGAGGTTCGCCTTCGGCCGCGTGAAGTCGAAGTCGCCCGTGACCCACTTGCCGCTTTGCAGGCCTTCGGACAGCCGGAAGCGGTGGCAATGCTCCTCGTTGGACGATGCCTGCATGGCACCGAAGGGAACCTGCTCGTAGCCGCCGGCCGGAAAGGGCCGGTGCGATTGCATGTCGTCGACGATCACCATCGTGTGGCCGGCCTCGCCGTGCTCGAAGTAGTAGTACAGGCCCCACTCGTGCAGCAGGCGGCTGACGAAGTCGTAGTCCGTCTCGCCGTACTGCACCACGAACTCGCGCGCGGGATAGCTGCCCGTGACCCGGACCGACAGCGGAAAGCCGTACGCGCCGAGCACTTCGCCGACCGTGTCGAGCACGTTGTTGTTCTGGAAGATCCTGAAATCCCGTGTTCGCTGGGCCAGGCTCAGCCAGGGCTCGATGACCAGTTCGTAGAGCGCCCGCCTGTTCTCCAGGCGCAGGAAGCGTGCGCGCGTCACCAGGCCGGAAATGTGGCGCTCCTGCCCCGCGCCGCCGGTGCGTCCGTCGAGCAGGATGTGCACGCTGAACTCCTCGCCGATCAGGGGCTTGAGCTTGACGTTCGCCGCCGAGCGCGCATCGATGTCCGGCGACTCCGGGGTGGTCAGCGTGAGGGTGTAGCTGTAGGGGCGGCTGAGGGCTTCTTCCCCCTCCACCCGCATGGGTTCGAGTGCATCCATGCCTGCCAGCGTGGGCATGGCACTGGATGTCGCGGCGAGCTTGCGGCCGCGCTTGAAGGCGGACATGGCGTTGAGACTCCCTGGATTGCCGATGGGTGCGCAAAGGACCCGGGCCCCGCTCTTTTCCCGGGCGTTGCGCCGAAGGGGCGGGGCCAGCGCATGCTATCGCGGCCACTCCCCCTTCCGCAATGCAGACGTTTTCATGACATTTCCCCCGGCGGGCCGCCGTCTTGCTTCCTGCGCCTCCCTACACTTCGGCATGGCCAAGGAAAAATCTCTCTTCGTCTGCAGCGAATGCGGCGGCACCAGCCCCAAGTGGCTCGGCAAGTGCCCGAGCTGCGGCGCCTGGAACACTCTCATCGAACAGGTGGCGGGCAGCAACGGCCCGTCCAACAACCGCTTCGGCACACAGTACGCCGCGCTCGCGGGCGTGTCCGAGCTCGCAACCCTCTCCGAAATAGAAGCGACCGACGTTGCGCGCACGCCCACCGGGCTCGACGAGCTCGACCGCGTGCTGGGCGGCGGCATCGTCTCGGGCGGCGTCACGCTGATCGGCGGCGACCCGGGCATCGGCAAGTCGACGCTGCTGCTGCAGGCGGTCGACGCGCTGCAGCGCGCGGGGCAGAACGCGCTCTACGTCACCGGCGAGGAAAGCGGCGCGCAGGTGGCGCTGCGCTCCAAGCGCCTTGGCCTGGACCATTCGCAGGTGCAGGTGCTGGCCGAGATCCAGCTCGAGAAGATCATCGCGACGCTCGACGCCACGCGCCCGGCCATCGCGGTGATCGACTCGATCCAGACCGTGTACTCCGACCAGCTCACCTCCGCGCCGGGTTCGGTGGCCCAGGTGCGCGAATGCGCGGCCCACCTCACGCGCTTTGCCAAGACCAGCGGCACGGCCGTGGTGCTGGTGGGCCACGTCACCAAGGAGGGGGCGCTCGCGGGCCCGCGCGTGCTCGAGCACATGGTCGACACGGTGCTGTATTTCGAGGGCGACACGCATTCGAGCTTTCGCCTCGTGCGCGCCATCAAGAACCGCTTCGGCGCCGTGAACGAGATCGGCGTGTTCGCCATGACCGAGCGCGGCCTCAAGGGCGTGGCCAACCCGAGCGCGATCTTCCTGAGCCAGCATGCGGAGCCGGTGCCCGGCAGCGTGGTGCTGGTCACGCTCGAGGGCACGCGGCCGATGCTGGTGGAGATCCAGGCGCTGGTCGACAACGGCGGGCCGAGCCCGCGCCGCCTTTCGGTGGGCCTGGACCGCGACCGGCTCGCGATGCTGCTGGCCGTGCTGCACCGCCACGCCGGCGTGGCCTGCATGGACCAGGACGTGTTCGTGAACGCCGTGGGCGGGGTGCGCATCAGCGAGCCGGCCGCCGACCTGGCCGTGATGCTCGCCATCACGTCCAGCTTGCGCGGCAAGCCGCTGCCCAAGGGATTCATCGCATTCGGCGAGGTCGGCCTCGCGGGCGAGGTGCGCCCTGCGCCGCGTGGACAGGAACGTCTGCGCGAAGCGGCCAAGCTGGGCTTCAGCGTGGCCGTCGTGCCCAAGGCCAATGCGCCGCGCAAGGGATCGAAGGAGATCGAGGGCCTGACCATCCATGCCGTCGAGCGCATCGAGGAGGCGATGGACGTGGTGCGCCGCCTCGATTGACCGAGGATCGATCGCGCAAAAAAATGCCCGGCGCACCAGTGGCGCGCCGGGCGATCCTCCCTGTTCCCCGATGTGTGACGTGTCTTCTTGTTGTGCTGGCAACCTCGGTTGCCTCTCCCTGAAGCCGGTGGCGTTGGCCCGTGCGGCGAAATGTGCCTGCTGGCGCCGCGGCGCGGTGCGCTTTTCGGGGCGAGTACCGTCTTGCGCGCCCGGCGGTAGTCGGGGCCGCTACCGCACGCGGCGACAATGCGCGCCATGAATTTCCAGAAAATACTGGTGCCCGTGGGCGCCATCGTCCTGCTCGGGCTGGCCTGGCGCAGCGGCGGCTGGGGCGGTGTGGCCCTGGCGGGCGGGGCCATCGTGATGTTCCTGCTGCTGCACTTCCACCGCGCGATGCAGGTGCTCAAGCGCGCGGCCGACCGCCCGATCGGCTACGTGGCGAGCGCGGTGATGCTCAACGCCAAGCTCAAGCAGGGCGTGACGCTGATGCACGTGATTGCGATGACGCGCGCCCTGGGCGAACTGCGCTCGCCCAAGGACGAGCAGCCCGAGCTCTACCGCTGGACCGACACCGGCGGCTCGTACGTCGACGCCGTGTTCAACGGCGGCAAGCTGCAGAGCTGGACGCTGACGCGGCCCGAAGCCGCGCCCGACGACCCGCCGTCTTCCGAAGACGGCAAGGCGGGCTAGGAAGAAGCGAGGAAGCGCCGCTCGTCAGAACGGTGCGTCTTCTTCCTCGGCTTCGGCATCGGCCGGTGTGGTGGTCGTGGGCACTTGCGCGGCGGCCTTCGGCGCTGCTGGGTCCGTTGGGGCGCCGGTGAAGGCCGCCTCGCCGCCCAGCGCGTCGAGCAGTGCCGGCACCAGCTGGCCGAGTTCGCCGGTGGCAATCGCCACGTCGGCGTCGAAGTTGTCTTCCTTCTTGCCGCCGGCCGCGCCGTCGCCCGTGCCTTCGAGGAACACGATCTTGCGGATCAGCATGCCGTGCGTCAGCTCGAAGGACACGCGGTCGTCCCAGGTGAGCGCCAGGCGCGTGGGACGCTTGCCGTCGGTGATGTGCTTTTGCACTTCCTCGATGTCGAGCGGGTGCTTGGCGTAGCGCACCACGGCCTTGGAGTCGTCCGAGGCCTTGAGCTCGCACTCGCGGTCGATGGTGAAGCCGGCCGGCGGCTCCTGCGTGAGGAGCCAGTTGGCCATGGCGGCGGCCGGCTCCACCTGCGTGTTGATGAGCGCCACCGCAAAGCCGTCGAGCGACTTCACGAGGCTGGTGACCACTTCGTCGGCGCGCGAGGCGTTGCCGCTGTTGATCACCAGGCGGCGCTCGGCCTTGTCGATCCACACGGCCACGCGGGCGCTGCGCGTGAAGGCCATCGGCAGCAGCTCCAGGGTGATGTCCTCCTTGAGCTCCTTCTTTTCCTTCTTGCCGGGCTTGCGGCCGGTGGTGGCCTCGATCTGCGCGCAGCGCTCGTCGAGCTTGCGGCGCACCACGGAGCCGGGCACCGCCTTGCTCTCGATCATGTATTCGACCAGCCACTGGCCGTCGATGGATTCGACCAGCGGGCCGTTGGCTTCGCCGCGGGGCTCTACCCAGCCGGCGGATTTTTCCTGCGAGGGGCCGCAGGGCTCGAAGCGCGCCTTGGCGAGTGCTTCTTCGGCCTCGGCCAATGTTTGGGACCAGGCAGGTTCGATGCGATAGACGATGACGTTCTTGAATACGGACACGGAAACCCTTTTTTCCACTGGTTTGGACAACCGGCCATTGTCGGGCACGGCGTTCCGGCGGCCACCGTAAAATCGAAAGCTTTTGCGACTTCCCCCCGGTCGCTCCCCACACAGCTCCCAAAGGAATCAGGAAATGAGCTCGATCCCCCCCTCGCTGGACGACCGTGACGGCAAG
This sequence comes from Variovorax beijingensis, assembly GCF_003951285.1. GTDB lineage: Bacteria > Pseudomonadota > Gammaproteobacteria > Burkholderiales > Burkholderiaceae_C > Variovorax > Variovorax beijingensis. Next base: position 36,732 of record NZ_RXFQ01000007.1, read on the forward strand.
ATCTGGATGGACGGCGAACTCGTGGACTGGCGCGACGCCAAGATCCACGTGCTGAGCCACACGCTGCACTACGGCTGCGGCGCCTTCGAGGGCGTGCGCGCCTACAAGACGGCCGACGGCAGCACCGCCATCTTCCGCCTGGCCGAGCACACCGAGCGCCTGTTCAACAGCGCCAAGATCCTGCGCATGAAGATCCCGTTCACGCAGGAACAGCTCAACGAAGCCCAGAAGCAGGTCGTGCGCGAGAACAAGCTCGAAAGCTGCTACCTGCGCCCGCTGATCTGGATCGGCTCCGAAAAGCTCGGCGTGAGCCCCAAGGGCAACCGGATCCATGCCATGGTCGCGGCCTGGTCCTGGGGCGCCTACCTGGGCGAAGAGGGCATGAAGCGCGGCATCCGCGTGAAGACCTCCAGCTTCACCCGCCACCACGTCAACATCACGATGACGCAGGCCAAGACGGTGAGCAACTACACCAACTCGATCCTCGCCAACATGGAGGCGCTGGACGACGGCTACGACGAGGCGCTGCTGCTCGACGCGAGCGGCTTCGTCTCCGAAGGCGCGGGCGAGAACATCTTCGTGGTCAAGGGCGGCGTGGTCTACACGCCCGACCTCTCGGCCGGCGCGCTCAACGGCATCACGCGCAACACCATCCTGCACGTGTGCAAGGACCTGGGGCTGGAACTGGTGCAGAAGCGCATCACGCGCGACGAGGTCTACATTGCCGACGAGGCTTTCTTCACCGGCACGGCCGCTGAAGTCACGCCCATTCGCGAGCTCGACCGCATCGAGATCGGCAACCGCGGCGACGGCGGCTCGCGCGGCCCCGTCACCGAAAAGATCCAGGCTGCCTTCTTCGACATCGTGAACGGCAAGAACCCCAAATACGCCCACTGGCTCACGAAAGTCTGAGAAAACCCATGCCTACCAACGCAGTCGTCGAACTCCTGGCCAGGGAACTCAACCATCAGGGCGGCGTGTTCTGCCCCAGCCCCAAGGCCGACATGAAGCTCTGGGACACCCATCCCAAGGTGTACCTGGACGTGGCGCGCACCGGTGAAGCCAAGTGCCCGTACTGCGGGACCGTCTACCGCCTGAAGGCGGGCGAGACGGTGTCGTCCCGCCATTGACCGTTCGCGGCCTGCTCGGGCGCTTCGGCGCCGCCTACCTGCTCCTGCTGCTCATCCTGGGCCTGGCGCTGAACCTGCTCGGCGTCAAGGCCAACGCGGGTGTCAATACGGCTGCGCTGCTGGGCGCCGTGATGTGGGTGTGCCTGGCCTTCGGCAAGAAGAACGGCCGGTACCTGGCGCGCGATGAAAAGACCCGCGCCGTGCTCGGCATGATCGCGATCGACCTGGCGATCCAGGCCGCGGTCTCGGTGGCGGCGGCGCTGGCTGCCGGCGCCTCGGTGCTGCAGCTGGGGCCGATGCTGCTGGTGCTGCTTTTCGTGGGCGTGCTGCACGCCGCGGTGATCTACTTTTTCGTCGGCATGGCGGGCCGGCAGTTCGCAGCCGCGGAAGCCAGGCGCAGCAGCAGCAGATAGCTACCGGGATTGCGGCGGGACCTCGAGCGCCGCCGCGATGCGGCGCGTCGGCCACAGGTCGTGCCAGGGCTGCGTGTCGCGCGGTTCCTGCGCGAGCCGCAGGTAGACCATCGCGATCCACAGCAGCGCCAGTCCGATCTGCGCGTCGCGCACGGCCGAGTTCACGCTCGATGCGATCAGCGCGATCAGCGTGGCCGCCAGCGCGTAGCGTCCCGCGATGTCGGGCCGCTTCCACGCCTGCCAGACGGCGCCCGCCATGATGACCAGCAGGCTCAGCAAGGCCGGCAGCCCCCCCTGCGCGCCGACCCACAGGAAGTCGTTGTGCGGCATGTTCGAGTCGGCGAAGAGGGCCGGTCCGCGCTTGTGCCACTGGTCGGTCCAGCCGCCGATGCCCCAGCCGGCGAGCGGCCGGTCGGCGATCATGAGGCCGGTGTCGCGGTACATGTAGTAGCGGATGACCCAGCTGCCCTTGAAGATTTCGCCGGCCTGCGCCTTCTCGATTTCCTCCACGCCGGTCTCGACCTTGCGCTGCAGCTGCGGCAGCTGGTAGAGCCCGGCACCCAGCACCACGGCCCCCAGCACCAGCGCGCCCACCAGCATCTTCAGGTGGCTGCGCCATTGGTGGATGCAGACCACCGGGATCACCAGCAGGAGCGCGAGCACCGAGGTGCGCGAGGTCAGCGGCAGCGCCACCACCAGCCCCAGGCCCAGCACCAGCGCAAAGGCGGGAACGGCGCGCAGCGGCCGGTGCGCGGCGATCTGCGCAATGCCCCACACGGCGGCCGTGGAGGCCACCACGCTGAACAGCAGCGCATTGCTGATCGACTTGTTGCCCACTTCCATGACCACCGCGCGCAGCGGCGACCAGATCGGAAAGCCGATGGCGTAATAGGCCACGATCAGCAGGATGTTCAGCGCCGCGACCAGCAGGAAGCCGCGCAGCGCCCAGACCGCTTCCTCGCGCGTGAGCGCCATCGCCATCAGGATGGTGAGGCCGATGCGCAGGCCGTGGAACAGGTTCGAGCCGGTCTCGGGGTAGTGCGGCCCGATGGCCAGCACGATGAAGGTCCAGGCCAGGTACGCCACCAGCGGCCACCACAGCGGGTTGGCGCGCAGCCGCGCGAAGCGGTCGCGCAATCCGCCGGCCAGCAGCATGGTGGCGAGCAGCAGCAGGGCCGAAAGGTAGGTGACGCCGACGGGCATGAACACCACCAGCCCCCAGAACATGGCCGCGGGCCTGACGATGTGCGATCTCTGCATAGGGGCGGGATTTTAGGTGGGGCCGGCGAGCCCAACCTGACTTGCCCCGGCGCACCGCCGGGGCGTGGGCTCAGTGCGCGGGCGCGCTCGCCGGCAGGCGGATCACGAAGCTCGCGCCGCCCTCCGGGCCGTCTTCGCAGCGCACGCTGCCGCCATGCCGCTCGGCGATCGACTTCACCAGCGCGAGCCCGAGGCCCACGCCGCCGTTGCGCTCGCTGGCGCCGGGCAGCCGGTAGAACGGCTCGAAGATGCGTTCGCGCAGGGCCGGCGGCACGCCCGGGCCGCGGTCGGTGACGCGCACCGTGGCAAAGCCGTTGGCGCTGCCGAGCTCCACCCTGATTTCGCCGGCGCCGTAGCGGCGCGCGTTCTCGAGCAGGTTGCGGATCGCGCGGCGCAACAGGCGCGAGACGCCGGGCACGGTGAGCCTGGCGTTGTCGGTGCCTTCGACCAGGTCGAGCTCGGCATTCACCTGCGAGCACTCCTCGGCCGCGAGCCCCGTGAGGTCGACGGCCTCGATGGTGCCCAGGTCGGCCTCGCTCGCGTCGAGCCGGCTGGCCAGCAGGATCTCGTCGATGAGCTGGTCGAGCTCGCCGATGTTGCGCGAGATTTCTTCCCGCGCCTTGGGGCTCGGGCGTTCGCCCATCAGCTCCAGGCCCATGCGGATGCGGGTGAGCGGCGAGCGCAGCTCGTGCGATGCATTGGCCAGCAGCGACTTGTGCGAACGCACCAGCTGTTCGATGCGTTCGGCCGACGCGTTGAAACGTTTGGAGAGATCAGCCACTTCGTCCTGCCCTTCTTCGGTCACGCGCACCGAGAGATCGCCTTCGCCCCAGCGCTGCACGCCGCGCTGCAGTGTCTCCAGCCGCTGGGTCAGCCGCCGCACGATCGGGTACACGCCCAGCGCCACCGCAATGCCCACGAGCGCGATCATCCAGCCCAGGCCGAACGGCGTGCGCCAGGGCGCGAATCCGCCGGTGCCCGAGGGCCGGTCGCGCGGCGCCACGCGCAGCGTGATGGCCCTGCCGTCGCCGAGCGTCACGTCGAACTCCAGCCCCTGGCCCGGCACGCGCAGCGCCTTGCCGGTGCCGATGGGCTTGTCCTGCGCATCGAGTACCACCACGTTGCGCGGCACCGGTGCCAGGCGCTCGCGCTCGGCCTGGGCCGCCTCGCGCACGATCCAGTTGGCCATCAGCGTGAGGATGACGACGCCGCCCACCACCGCGAGCCAGATGCGCACGTAGAGGTGGCGGGAGTAGAGGCTCCGCAGCATCGGCCCGTCAATCCTGCTGCTTGGCGAACACGTAGCCCACGCCGCGCACGGTGAGGATGCGCTTGGGGTTCTTGGCATCGACCTCGATGGCGGCGCGGATGCGTCCCATGTGCACGTCGATCGAGCGGTCGAAGGCCTCGAGCTCGCGGCCGCGCACGGCCTCCATGATCTGGTCGCGCGTGAGCACGCGCCCGGCGCGCTCGGCCATGGCCACCAAGAGGTCGAACTGGTAGGAGGTGAGGTCGGCCAGCGCGCCGCCCACCGACACGGTGCGCGCGTTGCGGTCGATCTCGAGCGTGCCGAAGCGCATCACGGTGCTGGCTTCGGTGTCGGCGCTGTTCTCGCTGCGGCGGCGCAGCACCGCGCGGATGCGCGCGAGCAGCTCGCGCGGCTCGAAGGGCTTGGGCAGGTAGTCGTCGGCGCCGATCTCCAGGCCGATGATGCGGTCCATCGGATCGCCCTTGGCGGTGAGCATCAGCACCGACACCTTGGAAGCCGGAGGCGGCAGCGAGCGGATGCGGCGGCAGATCTCCAGGCCGTCGGTGTCGGGCAGCATCAGGTCCAGGATCACCAGGTCGGGCGCGTGCTGCTGCAGCTGCTCGAGGCCGCTGGCGCCGTCGCCGGCATGCGTGAAGAGAAAACCCGACTGCGTCAGGTATTCGCCCACCATCTGCGCCAGGCGGGCGTCGTCTTCGATCATCAGGAGCTGGGGGGTACTCATGCGCTTCATGGTCATGCACGTGGGGCAACGGGGCTTGAACGCTCCGTAAAGTTGGGTAAACGCGGCTTCCGGCTGTCATCCGGAACTGCTGCGAAAAGCATAGCGCCGGCTTGCGCATCGGCGGGCAGGCCGGCGATGTCTTCCTCGAGCAGCGCGGGCAGGGCGCAGCCGCGCAGGTCCGCATTGTCCGCCCGTGCGCGCGCGAGGATCTCGCCGGCCAGCTGGCGCAGCTGCGCGGCCGAGGCCCGGATGCGCGCCCGGAACTCGGCATCGCCCAGCCGCGGGTCCTTCAGGCTGCGGTTGAGCTCGGCGAACCAGGGCATGGCGGCCTGGTCGAGCATCACCGGGGCGTTGCGCCTGGCGCTGGCCGCGGACCAGCTGCGCAGCAGTTGCTGCACCGCGAGGTTCAGGCGCTGGCAATGCTGCAGCTCCTCCTTCAGGCTGCCCAGCAGCATCAGGTCGGTGAGCCGCTGCTGGAAGAAGATCTGCGACAGCACGCCCCAGTAGTAGGCGTAGTCCCAGATCACCTTCACCGGCAGCACCTCGGGGTCGCCGAACAGCGGGTACTGGTCCTGGTAGAGCGCCAGCGTGCTTTCGTAGAACGAGTGGTAGATCTGGTCGTAGAGCTGCGCGCGGGCTTCCACCGAGCGGCCCGCGCGGTCGTGCGCCACCAGGTCGGCGATGTAGGTGTTGCTGATCGCGATGAAGTCGCTGCCCGGCGAATAGAAGGGGTCGAGGAACAGGCCGGCCTCGCCCGTCAGGGCCCACCTCTGGCCCGAGAACACCTGCCTGCAGCCGTGCGAGAAGTGCTTGAGGAACGCGAAGTCCTGCAGCAGGTGCCGCTTGCCGTCGAGCGCGTCGTACAGCCGCGGCTGGTAGGTGGCGAACCACTGCATGGCCTTGTCGAAGGTGTCGATGGTGTCCAGCGGATGCAGCTTCGGGTCGGCCACGATGCCCACCGAATGCGAGCCCGAGGCCAGCGGAATCAGCCAGGCCCAGTAGCCCGCGCCCACCAGGTGGTTGGTCGAGAGCCAGCGCGCCTGCGGATCGCAGCGCCCGCGCCAGGTGGCGTTGTCGCTCCAGTCGTCGATGGCAATGCGCTCGCCGATGCGGAACCACACGGCGTTGACGTCGTGCGCGTTGGCCTCGGCGAGCCCGAGCTTGCGCTTGAGCAGGCCGGCGCGGCCGCAGGCATCGACCAGCCAGCGCGCCTCGGCGCTGTGGGTTTCGCTGCCGCGCGTCCATTCGAGGCGGTGCGGTGCCTCGGCGCCCTCGGCCAGATCGACGCGGCGCACCAGCGCGGCATCGTCGAAGCGCACGCCGCGCCGCACGGCCTCCTCGGCCAGGTAGTTCTCGAAGATGCCGCGGTCGATCTGGTAGCTGGGCACCGCCAGGTAGCGGCTGGCGCCGATCTCGGTGACCTGGTCGATGTCGCGCCGGCCCTCGCTGAAGAAGAAGCGGAAACCGAACTTGCGCAGCTGCGCGCCGTCCATGTGGGGCTTGAGGCCGAGCACCGTGTCGAAGTAGTGCGCGCCGATCTCGACCGACGACTCGCCCACCTTGTGCGCCGCGTGCGGCACCGGGTGCGTGCGGCGCTCCAGCACCAGCACGTCGATGTCCTCGAAGCGCTGCTTCAGCTGCAGCGCCAGGGTGAGGCCCGCGAGCCCGCCGCCCATGATCACTGCGTCACATCGTTGCGCAGTGCCGGTCATGGAGTCTCAGTCCCGGATCGGCCGCAGTTGCAGCTGCAGCGACAGGGTGGAGGAAAGCGGCAGGCCGATGGGCGGTGGCGAATCGTCTTCCAGGCGCGCCAGCGCTTCGAAGAGGCCGAGCGCATGGGCCATCGGGTTGATGTGCGCCAGTGTTTTCGCGGCGTCGGAAAGCGGCGCGGGCGCGGTGCCATCGGCCCCGTATTCCTGCACCGACCAGTCGAGCGCGGCCACGCTGCGCGCCGTGCGCCCGGGCGCGATCACCAGCGCCACGGCCAGCAGGCCCTGGCTGTCGGTCACCGACGTGAGCGGGCCCACCGTGGGCGTGTCGTAGCCCACCAGCAGCACGGGCGACTGGTCGGCCGCGCATTGCACGGCCGCTTCGAGCAGGCCGGCGGCAAAGCTGTTCTCGTAGGCCGAGACCGAGTTGCTGGCCGCCATGCAGCCGGTGCCGATGGTCCAGTAGCCCACGGCCGCGTTGTGCACCGAGTTGTGGAAGCGCGTGGGCGACAGCACCGTGGGGTCGGTGGCCAGCGTGCTGCACATGTAGTCGTTGATCGAGAGATCGCCATGCGCCGAGACGAACACGCAGGGCACGTCGGCCGCGTTGCGGCCCGAGCCCGCCATCGACGCAGCGGCCACTTCGAGCGCCAGGGCCACGGTGTCGGGTGCGCGGCGGCGCTCGGCCGGCGCCAGCACCTGCGGCGACGGCCGCTTGGCGGGCGGGTCGGCCAGCCCGCCTTCGCCGCGGAAGGCAGCGCGCGCGGCGTCCCAGCCGGGCAGGGTGGGCGTCCAGAAGGCCGGGCCTTCGATGTAGAGCGTGGGTGGCACGGGCGTGGGCTTCATGCGGTTGCCTTGCCGAAGACCAGGGAGCAGTTGTTGCCGCCGAAGCCGAAGGAATTGGTCAGCGCGTAGCGCACCTCGCCATGCGCGGGCTCGAGCCGGATCTGCGGGCCGAATCCCGCGTCGAGCTGGTTCGTGTTCACCGTGCCCGGCATCAGGCCGCGTTCGATCGCGAGCAGGCTGATCACCGATTCGACGATACCCGCCGCGCCCAGCGTGTGGCCCATGAAGCCCTTGGTCGAGCTGGCGTGGGTGCGCGCCGGAAAGCGCCGCGCCACCAGTGCGCCTTCGACCTCGTCGTTCTTCTGGCTCGCGGTGCCGTGCATGTTGATGTAGTCGATGGCCTCGGGCGCCAGGCCCGCGCGCGCCAGCGCCTCGTCGAGCGCGCGCTCGGCGCCCAGGCCCTCGGGGTGCGGCGTCGACATGTGGTGCGCATCGCTGGCTTCGCCGTAGCCCAGGAGCCGCAGCGGCGCGGCTGCGTCGTCCTGCACGCGCTCCACCAGCGCGAAGCCGGCCGCCTCGCCGAGGCTGATGCCCTTGCGGCTCGCATCGAACGGCCGGCACGGCTCGCTCGACACCAGTTCGAGCGAGTTGAAGCCGAACAGCACGCTGCCGCACAGCGTGTCGACCCCGCCCACCACGGCGGCGTCGGCCAGGCCCAGGCGGATCAGCCGCTCGGCCGAGGCAAACACCTTGGCGCTCGACGAGCAGGCGGTGGAAACCGTCTCGCTCGGCCCGGTGAGCCCGAGCACCTGCTGCACGAACATGGCCAGCGAGTGCGGCGTGTGCACGGCCGGGCGCCGCTGGTCCATGGGAAAGAGGCCGTCGGCGTCGAGCCGGGTGTAGGCCAGCTCGGTCTCGCCGATGCTGGAGGTCGAGGTGCCGAGGATCAGCGCGATGCGCGAAGGGCCGTACCTGGCCCGCGCGGCCGCCACGGCCTCGGGAAAGCCGTCCGCATGCAGGCCCAGCCAGGCCAGCCGGTTGTTGCGGCAGTCCCACGGGGCCAGCGCCTCGGGCAGGCGGATGTCCTCGAGCCCGTCGACCCGGCCGATCCAGGTGGGCAGCGGCGCATCGCCGAAATCGTTGGCGCGCAGGCCGCTGCGCGAATGCTCGAGCGCCTCGGCGAGCGGCTCCTTGCCGACGCCGACGGCCGAAGTGGCCGTGAAGGCGCTGATCTGAAGGGGAGAAATGCGGGGCGGCACGTTGCTTGTGGGTTGGCGGACGGAAGGTGAATGATCGCTCTGGGAGCGAAGCGAAGGTAACCGGAAAGTGACAGCCTACCAGTTGCGCGGGCACCGCAGCGTCAGCTGTTTTCCCATGCGGACCGCGCCCTATTGACGCCCGGCCGGCGCCTTGGTGGTGGTGATGCGGGCGGCCAGCGCCACCAGCAGCAGCACCGGCACGCCCAGAAAGGCGGTGGCGGTGAAGAACTGGGCGTAGCCGTGCGCGTCGACAAAAGCGCCCGAATAGCCGGCAATGAACTTCGGCAGCAGCAGCATCAGCGAGCTGAACAGGGCGTACTGCGTGGCCGAATAGCTGATGTTCGTGAGGCTCGACAGGTAGGCAATGAAGGCCGCCGAGGCAATGCCGCCGGCCAGGTTGTCGGCCGACACCACCGCGATCAGCGCCGTCAGGTCGTGCCCGCGCGAGGCCAGCCAGGCAAAGAGCAGGTTGCTCGCGGCGCTGAGCACCGCGCCCAGCATCAGCACGCGCATCACGCCCAGGCGCATCGACAGCACGCCGCCCACGAAGGCGCCGGCCAGCGTCATGACCACGCCGTAGATCTTGCTGACGGTGGCCACCTCGTCCTTGGTGAAGCCCATGTCCACGTAGAAGGGGTTGGCCATGATGCCCATCACCACGTCGCTGATGCGGTAGATGGCAATCAGCGAGAGGATCAGCGCGGCCTGCCACTTGTAGCGGCGGATGAAGTCGGCAAAGGGCTCGATCAGCACGCTTTGCAGCCATTCGGCCGCGTTCCTTGCCTTGGGCAGCACGCGGCGCACCGGCTCGGGCGAGAGCAGCACGGTGAGCACGCCCACCGCCATCGAGGCCGCCATCACCAGGTAGGCCGTCTTCCAGGCGCCGTTCTGGTAGGCCGCCGCGCCCGTGGCGCCGGCCGCCGGCGCCACCTCGGCCCAGGCCGCCACCCACAGCACGCCGGCACCGGCCCAGATCATCGCGAGGCGGTAGCCGGTCTGGTAGGCGGCGGCGAGCGCGGCCTGCTTGCGCGTTTCGGCCGACTCGATGCGGAAGGCGTCCAGCGCGATGTCCTGCGTGGCCGAGCCGAAGGCCACCAGCAGCGCGCACCAGATCAGCGGTGCGAGGCCTTGGCGCGGATCGTTGAGCGCCATGCCGACCAGCCCCGCGATCACCACCCCCTGCGCCAGCAGCAGCCAGCCGCGCCGGCGCCCGAGCAGCGTGGTCAGCGGCGGCAGCGGCAGCCGGTCGACCAGCGGCGCCCAGACCCACTTGAAGCCGTAGGCCAAGCCCACCCAGCTCAGGTAGCCGATGGTGGTGCGGTCGATGCCCGCCTCGCGCAGGCGAAAGCTCAGCGTGCCCAGCACCAGCAGCAGCGGCAGGCCGGCGGAAAAGCCCAGCGCCAGCATGCGCAGCGTGGCGGGCTCGAGGTAGACCTTCAGCGCATCGCGCCAGGGCAGGGAGGGGGCGGTGGAGGTTTCGGCGGGCTGGGCAGACATGAACTTCGGATTGTCCATGAGCGCGCGCCGCCTGCCGAGCCGTCTTTTTGTCGGCAATTGTTCCTATGATCCGCGCATGTGCACACGATGCGAGCTTCTCGTTGTTTCTTCCGCGGCTTCCTCGGCGCCGCGCGCCTCGGCCTGGCAGCCGCGGCGGGCCTTCCTGCTCGCGGCGGCCGGCGCCGCGCTGGCCGGGCCGGCCCTGGCGCAGGTGAACGTGGGCAATGCCTCGGTGGCGCGCAACCTGGTGCCGGCCGACCGGATCGAGGCCGCGGGCGTGCAGCAGTACGGCCAGCTGCTCGAACAGGCGCGCGCCAAGCGTGCGCTCGCGGGCGACGGCAACGCGCAGCTGCAGCGGCTTCGCACCATCGCGAACCGGCTGATTCCCTTTGCCACGCCGTGGAACTCGCGCGCGCGTGAATGGAAGTGGGAGGTCAACCTGATCGGCAGCAAGCAGATCAACGCCTTCTGCATGCCGGGCGGCAAGATCGCCTTCTTCACCGGCATCCTCGAGCAGCTCAAGCTCAGCGACGACGAGGTCGCCATGGTGATGGGGCACGAGATGGCCCATGCGCTGCGCGAGCATGCGCGTGCCCGCATGGCCAAGAGCGCGGGCACCGGCGCGGCGCTTTCCATCGGCGCGCAGCTGCTGGGCCTGGGCCAGATGGGCGACCTGGCGGCGCGCGCCGGCACGCAGCTGCTGACCCTCAAGTTCAGCCGCAGCGACGAGACCGAGGCCGATCTCGTCGGGCTCGAACTCGCGGCGCGCGCGGGCTACGACCCGCAGGCCTCGGTGTCGCTCTGGAAGAAGATGGCCGTGGCGTCGAAGAACCAGGGCGGGCTGAGCTTTCTGTCGACCCACCCGAGCGGGCCGGACCGGATCCAGAAGCTTGAGGCCAACTTGCCGAAGGTCGAGGGGCTTTACAAGGAAGCCAAGCGCAGCTGAGGCGTGAGCCACCTCTTCCTCTGAAAGAGGGCGGGGCTGGTGTCTTACTTCCTCCCCCGGAGGGAGAGGGAGCAAAACGCTGAACAGGATCTCTTGAAGGACCGCCTTCGGTCGCCTGGCACATTGCTTGCATCTCAACTTGTACACAAGTTTGGATGCCTGATGATGGTGCATGAAGAAAACGGATCGGCTGCCGCAGCGTGGATTGCCCGCTTCCCACGGCCCGTGCCCGGCGCGGACACGGGCCGCCTCGCCGGCCTGCGCTTCGCGGTCAAGGACAACATCGACGTGGCCGGCGTGCCCACCACGGCTGCCTGCCCGGCCTTCGAGCGCCGGCCGGCGCAGCACTCGGCCGTGGTGCAGAAGCTGCTCGATGCCGGTGCATCGCTGCTCGGGAAGACCAACCTCGACCAGTTCGCCTGCGGCCTGAACGGCACGCGCTCTCCGTACGGCGAAGTGCCCAATGCCTTCGACGCGCGCTACATCTCGGGCGGCTCCAGCTCCGGGTCGGCCTACGTGGTGGCCGCCGGCGAGGTCGATTTCGCGCTCGGCACCGACACCGCGGGCTCGGGCCGCGTGCCCGCCGGGCTCAACAACATCGTCGGGCTCAAGCCCTCGCGCGGCCTGCTGAGCGCCTTCGGCGTGGTGCCGGCCGCCCAGAGCGCGGACTGCGTGTCGATCTTTGCGCGCACCGTCGCCCTGGCCGTCGACGTGCTTCTTGCGGCCGCCGGGCCCGACGCACGCGACCCCTATTCGCGGGAACTTGCATTGCGCAGCGAACCGTTTGCGCCGGCTTTCCGTTTCGGCGTGCCCGACACGCTGAGCTTCTTCGGCGATGCCGCGGCCGAGCAAGCCTTCCGCGATGCGCAGTTGCGGCTCGCCGCCCTCGGCGGCACGGCCGTGGAAATTCCCTATGCGCCGTTGGCCGAGGCCGCCGGGCTGCTCTACGAAAGCGCGCTCGTGGCCGAGCGCTATGCGGCGGTGCGCGGGTTCTTCGATGCGCACAGTGCCGAAGTGATCGAGCCGGTGCGCGGCATTCTCGAAAGCGGCCGCGGCTACAACGCCGCCGACGTGTTCGAGGCGCAGACAAGGCTTCGCGCCATCGCACAACAGGTCGAACCGATGTGGCGCGGCATCGACGTGCTGCTGGTGCCGACCGCGCCCACGCACTACACGCGCGAACAGATGCGTGCCGACCCCGTGGTGCTCAACCGCAACCTCGGCGCGTACACCAACTTTGTCAACCTGCTGGACTACGCCGCCATCTCGGTGCCGAGCGCGCTGGGCGCCGACGGTCTGCCCTTCGGCATCACGCTGATCGGCCCGTGCGGCAGCGATCTTGCGCTGGCCGAACTGGGCCAGCGCTATCACCACGCCACCGGCCTGCCGCAGGGCGCCACAGGCTTGCCGCTGCCCGAGCCGCGCCTCCTTCCGGGCCTGGGCGCTTCGACGGTGCAGACCATGCCCATCGCCGTCGTCGGCGCGCATCTCTCGGGCATGCCGCTCAACGGCCAGCTCACCGAACGCGGCGCCACGCTGCTGCGTGCCACCACCACCTCGCCGCGCTACCGACTGCACGCCTTGCCGGGCACCGTGCCGCCCAAGCCGGGGCTGCAGCGCAGCACGGCCGGCGGAGCAGCCATCGCGCTCGAAGTGTGGTCCGTTCCCGTGGCCCAGGTCGGCAGCTTCCTGGCCCTGATCCCGCCCCCGCTGGGCCTGGGCAGCGTCGAACTCGCCGACGGCGGCTGGGTGCACGGCTTCATCTGCGAGGGCCATGCGCTCGCAGGCGCCGAAGACGTCAGCCACCACGGCGGCTGGCGTGCCTACATCGCGAGCCGCGCCGCCGCTGCCGGCTCTTCCCAAGCCATTCCAACCTGACCGATCGAGGAGTCTTCATGAGCATCCCTGAGAAATCTCCCGCCGCCGCGTCGCGCCGCCAGTTGCTGCAGGCCGGCGCCGCGGGGCTGGCCGTGCTGGCCGCGCCCGCCATCGTGCGCGCGCAAGCCGCGCCGAAGATCCGCATCGGCTTCTGGCCCGTGGCCGCGGGCCTGCCTTTCTTTGCCGCCGTCGACCGCGGCTACTTCAAGGAAGCCGGCCTCGACGTGGAGCCGCTCAAGTTCGCGGGCGCGCAGCAGGTCATGGAAGGCATGCTCGCGGGCCGCTGCGACGGCAGCTCCAACGGCACGGGCTCGGCCAACCTCGCCATCGGCGAGATCGCGCAGCCGGGGCTCTTCAAGATCTTCTGCACCAACCCGAGCAACGCCAAGTTCGTGCTCGACGAATTCATCGTCGCCAAGGACAGCCCGATCAAGACCATGGCCGAGTTGGCTGGAAGGAAGATCGCGTCCGGCCCCGGCATCCAGAACGTGACGCTGTGCAAGACCATGCTGGAGCGCGCGGGCGCCAAGGGCGCCACCGTGAGCGAGCTTCCCATCGGCCAGCATGTGGCCGCGCTCGTGGCGGGGCAGGTCGACGCCTGCTACACGCTCGAGCCCACCGGCACCGTGGGCCGCATGAACGGCACCACGCGTGTCATCGAGGCTGGCGTGGTCGCCAAATACATCCTCGGCGACCCGATGGCGCCCTGGCACGGCGGCGCGGCCAGCCTCACCAGCGAGTTCATCAAGAAGAACCCTGAAGTGGCGAAGAAGTACATCGCCGCCTATGCGCGCGGCGTGGAGCTGGTGCGCAGCAAGCCCGACGACGCGCGCCAGCACATGAAGGGCTACACCGCCATCGAAGGCAGCCTCACGGCCGAAGTGCCGCTCGCCTCGTACATGCTCTACAACGAGTTCAAGCCGAGCGACGTCGCGTACTTCCAGAAGTTCTACGACCTGTTCACCGAGAAAGGCATCTTCGAGAAGAAGGTGCTGGTGGACGGCCTGCTCTACAAGGCCTGACCATGGCCGACGCAAGCACGACCACGGCCGCGCCGTGGACACCGCCGGCCGATGGCAGCGCCACCTCGGCACCGAAGACGCCGCTGCGCGACCGGCTGCTGCCCTTCATCGGCCCCGTGGTGCTGTTCATCGTGTGGGACCTGGCGGTGCGCCTGGGCTTCATCAAGCCGATCCTTTTGCCCACGCCCGCCGACACCGTTGCCGCGCTCATCACGGGGCTGGCGGGCGGGCCGCTGCTCACCGACTTCGCGATGACCGTGTGGCGCACGCTGCAGGCCTTCGCGATTGCGGCGGTGGTCGGCGTGCCGCTGGGCGTGCTGCTCGGCAGCAACGAGCGCGCCTACCGCAGCGTCGAGTTCCTGATCGACTTCTTCCGCTCCACGCCGTCGTCCGCGCTGATCCCGCTGTTCCTCCTGATCTTCGGCGTGTCGGATGTCAACAAGGTGGCCATCGCGGCTTTCGGCGCGCTGCTGATCGTGGTGTTCAACAGCGCCTACGGCGTGATCAATGCGCGCAAGCAGCGCGTGATGGCGGCGCGCGTCATGGGCGCCTCGCGCTGGCAGATCTTCAAGGACGTGCTGGTGTGGGAAAGCCTGCAGCCCAGCTTCGTGGGCCTGCGCTCGGCGGTGTCGATGGCGCTGGTGATCGTCATCGTGGCCGAGATGTTCATCGGCTCCGACACGGGCCTCGGCCACCGGATCATCGACGCGCAGCAGGTGCTCAACGTGAAGAGCATGTATGCGGCCATCCTTGCGGCCGGTGCACTGGGCTACGCCCTCAACATCCTCTTTCTTGTCGCCGAGCGCCGCATCGTGCACTGGAGCGGAAGATGAAAGCCACGCCCGACATCGTCATCAACGGCCCGGTGTATGCCGACGTGCCCAAGCCCGTCTTCAAGCCCGGCCCGGCCGGCACGCACATCACCATCCGCGGGCTCGCCAAGTACTTCGCGGGCTGGCCGCTGTACGAGAACTTCGACCTCGACATTCCCAAGCACCGGATCGTCTCGGTGTTCGGGCCCAACGGCTGCGGCAAGTCCACGCTCATCAACATGATCGCGGGGCTCGTTCCCATCGATGCGGGCGAGATCCTGTTCGACGGCAAGGAGCGCAAGGACACCAAGATCGGCTACGTGTTCCAGAATTACCGCGAGGCGATGTTCCCGTGGATGCGCACCATCGACAACATCGCCTACCCGCTGAAGCTCGAAGGCCGCAGCAAGGCCGAGGTCGACCGCCGCATGGAAGAGCTGGTGGCGTCGTTCGACGTGAAGTTCGACCTCAAGCGCTTTCCGTACGAGCTCTCGGGCGGGCAGCAGCAGACCGCATCGATCATGCGCGCGCTCGCGCCCAAGCCCGAGGTGCTGTTTCTCGACGAGCCTTTTTCGGCGCTCGACTTCGAGATGACGCTGTTCATCCGCGAGAAGCTGCAGGAGGTGTTCATGCAGACCGGCACCACGATGCTCTTGGTGTCGCACGACCTCGAAGAGGCCGTGTACCTTGCCGACGAGGTGCTGCTGCTGACCAAGCGGCCCACCAGGGTGGCCGAGATCCTGCGCTATGGCGATGCGCGGCCGCGCACGGTCGAGACCCTGAGCACCGAGAGCTTCGTCGCAACCAAGAAGCTCAGCCTCGACATCTTCCAGCGCGAGGTGCGCCGATGACGCCCGAGATCAACCTCCCCGAGGTGCTCGCCGAAGTGACGGCCGTGTTCGCGCGCTACGAGCAAGCGCTCATGGCCAACCAGCCCGCAGTGCTCGACGAACTGTTCTGGAACAGCCCGCACACGCTGCGCTACGGCTTCTCGGAGAGCCACTACGGACATGCCGGCATCAGCGCCTTTCGCGCATCGCTGCCGGTGCAGAGCCCGCCGCGCGAGCTGCTGCGCACCGTCATCACCACCTACGGCCGCGACTTTGCCACGGCCAACTGCGAGTTCCGGCGCGAAGGCGCCACCGCTGTCGGCCGG
This sequence comes from Variovorax beijingensis, assembly GCF_003951285.1. Taxonomy (GTDB): domain Bacteria; phylum Pseudomonadota; class Gammaproteobacteria; order Burkholderiales; family Burkholderiaceae_C; genus Variovorax; species Variovorax beijingensis. The sequence continues at coordinate 52,591 of NZ_RXFQ01000007.1, forward strand.
CAGAGCCAGACCTGGCTGCGCACGGCCGACGGCTGGCGCGTGGTCGCCGCCCACGTGAGCCTGCCGGGCTGAGCGCGGGGCACATTTTTTGCACTCCCTTCAACCTCTGGAAAGAACGCCATGACAAGCCCAATCAATCGCCGCGATTCCCTCAAGTCCCTGGCCGCGCTGGGCGCCGCCGGCACCCTCGGAGGCTGGAGCGCGCTCGCCGGCGCACAGGCCAGGCCGCTGACCGTCGGCGTGATCTACGTCGGCGCGCGCGACGACTACGGCTACAACCAGGCGCACGCCATGGCGGCCGCCGAAATCAAGAAGCTGCCCGGCATCAAGGTGGTCGAGGAAGAGAACGTGCCCGAGACCGCCGCCGTGCAGAAGACCATGGCCGGCATGATCTCGCAGGACGGCGCAAAGCTCCTGTTCCCCACCTCGTTCGGCTACTTCGATCCGCACATCCTGGCCGTGGCGCCCAAGAATCCCGACGTGCGCTTCTCGCACTGCGGCGGCCTCTGGACCGAAGGCAAGCACCCGAAGAACGCGGGCAGCTTCTTCGGCTACATCGACGAGTGCCAGTTTCTGAACGGCGTGATCGCTGCGCACATGACCAAGAGCAACAAGATCGCCTTCGTCGCCGCCAAGCCGATTCCGCAGGTGCTGCGCAACATCAACGCCTTCACGCTGGGTGCGCGCTCGGTCAAGCCGAACATCACGTGCAGCGTGATCTTCACCGGCGACTGGTCGATGGCCGTGAAGGAGGCCGAAGCCACCAACAGCCTGGCCGACCAGGGCTGCGATGTCTTCACCATGCACGTGGACGGCCCCAAGGTGGTGGTGGAGACGGCGGCCAAGCGCGGCAAGATGGTCTGCGGCTACCACGCGAGCCAGGCCAAGCTCGCGCCCAATGCGTACCTCACCGGGGCCGAATGGAACTGGCTCACGGCCTACAAGGCCACCATCGAGGCCGCGCAGGCCGGCAAGCCGCATCCCAACTTCTTGCGCGGCGGGTTGAAGGAAGGCTACGTGAAGATGTCGGCCTACGGCCCGATGGTGCCGGACGCCGCGAAGAAGCAGGCGGACGAGATCAAGGCGAAGATGGTCGCGGGCACCTTCGACATCTTCAAGGACGGCATCAAGGACAACAAGGGCGCGGTCGTCGTGCCCGCCGGCAAGGTGCTCAAGCAGACCGACCTGGAGCTCGAGAAGATGAACTACCTGGTCGAAGGCGTGATCGGCCAGGCCTGATCGCGGCAGCACAGGCCCGCACGCCATGCGTCAAGCGCTCAAGGAATTCGCCCTGCCGGTGTTCGCCATTGCGGCGGCGCTGCTGCTGTTCGGCGTGCTCGCGGCCTTTGCCGGCGTCGATCCGTTGGAGGTCTGGGCGACGCTGTTCAAGGGCGCGTTCGGCGACTGGTTCTCCTGGCAGAACACCCTGCAGCGCGCCGCGCCGCTGATGCTCACCGCGCTGTGCGTGGCGCTGCCGGCGCGCGCGGGTCTCATCGTCATCGGCGGCGAAGGCGCGCTCGTGCTGGGCGGCCTGGCCTCGGCCGCGCTCGCGCATGCGGTGTCGCTGCCGGGCAATGCCGCGGGCACGGTGGCGGTCTGCCTCGCGGGCGCATTGGCCGGCGCGCTGTGGATCACCCTTGCGGGCTGGCTGCGCCAGTACCGCGGCATCAATGAAACCATCAGCAGCCTGCTGCTGGCCTACATCGCCATCGGCATCTTCAAGCACCTGGTCGAAGGGCCGCTGCGCGATCCGGCGAGCCTCAACAAGCCATCGACCCATGCGCTGGCCGACGGGCTGCTGATCGGCGGCATCGGCGGTTCGGACGTGCACTGGGGCTTCGTGATCGGCGTCGTCGCCTGCCTGGCGCTCGGGTGGTGGCTGCGCGCCACCGCCTCGGGCTTTTCGGTGCGTGTGGTGGGCGGCAATCCGCGCACCGCGCAACTCGTGGGACTGCCGGCCACGCGGCTCATCCTCGGGGCCTGCGCGCTCGGCGGCGCCTGCGCGGGGCTGGCGGGCGCGGTCGAGGTGGCGGCGGTGCATACCAATGCCAATGCCTCGCTGATCGCAGGCTACGGCTATGCGGGCATCCTGGTGTCGTTCATCGCGCGGCACAACCCGGTGGCCATCGTGCCGGTGGCGATCCTGTTCGGCGGCTTCGGCGCGGCCGGCAGCCTGCTGCAGCGGCGGCTCGGGCTGCCCGATGCCTCGGTGCTGGTGCTGCAGGGCATTGCCTTTGTCCTGATCCTTGCGAGCGAGGGGGTGCGCATGGTCGACTGGAATGCCCTGCGCGCACGTGTTCCGCGCCGCGCGGGGGCGGTGCGATGACCGCGGACCAGTGGATCGCGCTCGTGGCCGGCATCGTCGGCGGCGCGTTGCGCGTGGGCGCCCCCTTCCTGTTCGTGAGCCTCGGTGAATGCCTCACCGAGAAGTCGGGCCGCATCAATCTCGGGCTCGAAGGCGTGCTGGTGCTTTCGGCGATGGCGGCCTTCGGCGGCGCGTACCTCACCGATTCCGCCTGGCTGGGCGTGCTGATCGGCGCGGTGGCGGGGGCGGCGCTCGCGCTGCTGCATGGCCTTTTGTGCTCGCTCGACCGCGTGAACGACGTGGCGACCGGCATTGCATTGATGCTGCTCGGCACGGGGCTCGCGTTCTACCTGGGCAAGCCGCTGATCCAGCCGCAGGCGCCGCAGATTCCGGCGATACCGCTGGGCTTCTGGAGCGACAACACGGTGGTGCGTTCGGCGCTGCAGCTCAATGCGCTGGTGCCGATCGGCGTGGCACTGGCGGTGCTGCTGTGGTGGGGCTTTGCGCACACGCGCGCCGGCCTGCTGGTGCGCATGGCCGGCGACTCGGCGCAGGCGACGCGCGCGCTCGGCTATTCGGTCTCGGGCCTGCGCATCGCGGCGACCACGGCCGGCGGCTTCATCGCCGGGCTCGGCGGCGCGTCGCTCACGCTGTTCTATCCGGGCAGCTGGAACGAGGGCATCTCCAGCGGCCAGGGCCTGATCGCGGTGGCACTGGTGATCTTTGCGCGCTGGAGCCCGCTGCGCTGCGTGGGCGCGGCACTGCTCTTCGGCGGGGCCGGCGCCATCGGACCGGCGCTGCAATCCATCGGCATCGGCTGGGGCTACCACCTGTTCAACACGGTGCCTTACGTGCTCACGCTGGTGATCCTGGTGTTCACCTGCAGGCCCGGCGCGGCCGCCGCCGGTGCGCCGGGTGAACTTTCATCGACAAGGAGCTGAATCCCATGGCGAACACCCCATCTCCCCGCCACGTGGCCGCCGAGCCCTATGGCTGGCCCTACAACGGCGACCTGCGGCCCGGCAACACCGCGCTCATCGTGATCGACATGCAGACCGACTTCTGCGGCAAGGGCGGCTACGTCGACGTGATGGGCTACGACCTCTCGCTGGTGCAGGCGCCGATCCGGCCGATCGCGCGCACGCTCGCGGCGCTGCGGCCGCTGGGCTTCCACATCATCCACACGCGCGAAGGCCACCGGCCCGACCTGGCCGACCTGCCCGCCAACAAGCGCTGGCGCTCGCGCCAGATCGGCGCCAACGGCGTGGGCATCGGCGACGACGGGCCGTGTGGGCGCATCCTGGTACGCGGCGAGCCGGGCTGGGAGATCATTCCCGAACTCGCGCCGCTGCCCGGCGAGGTGGTGATCGACAAGCCCGGCAAGGGCTCGTTCTATGCCACCGACCTGGAATTGATCCTGCGCACGCGCGGCATCGAGAACCTCATCCTCGCGGGCATCACCACCGACGTGTGCGTGCACACCACGATGCGCGACGCCAACGACCGCGGCTTCGAATGCCTGCTGCTGTCCGACTGCACCGCCGCCACCGACCATGGCAACCATCTGGCGGCACTGAAGATGATCACGATGCAGGGCGGCGTGTTCGGCGCGCACGCCACCTCGCAGGCGCTGCTGGCCGCGCTGGATTGACGAAGGCATGGCCGGCCCCACGCCCCACGCCATCGGCGCACTGCCTGCGGGCAGCGGCGCGCTCGCGCTCGACACCTACGAGCTGACCAAGCGCTTCGGCGCCTTCACCGCGATGGACCGCGTGACGATGCGCGTCGAGCCCGGCACGGTGCATGCGCTGCTGGGCGAGAACGGCGCGGGCAAGAGCACGCTGGTGAAATGCGTGGCCGGTTTCCAGCGCGCGGAGGAGGGCAGCATCCTGATCGACGGGCGCGAGCAGGACATTGCCAACCCGATCGTGGCGCGCGCGCTCGGCATCGGCATGGTCTACCAGCATTTCACGCTGGCGCCGGGCATGACGGCGGCCGAGAACCTGCTGCTCGCGGGCGGCAAGACGGCGGCGCTGATCGACTGGAAGACGAAGCGCGCGGAGCTCGAGGATTTTCTTGCGACCACGCCCTTCAGCCTCGACCTCGACGTGCGGCCATCCGAACTCGCGGCGGGCGAGAAGCAGAAGCTCGAACTGCTCAAGCAGCTGTACCTGAAGCCGCGCCTGCTGATCCTCGACGAACCGACCTCGGTGCTCACGCCGCAGGAGGCCGACGAGGTGCTGGGCCACGTGCGCGAATTCGCGAAGAGCGGCCTGTGCACCGTGCTCATCATCACGCACAAGTTCCGCGAGGTGATGGCCTATGCCGACAGCGTGACGGTGCTGCGCCGCGGCAAGGCGGTGCACCACTGCCGCGTCGCGGACACGAGTCCGGCGCAGCTGGCGCAGGCCATGATGGGCGGCGAGGGCGCTTCAGCGTCTGCGCCGGCTTCATCGCCCGTCGCCAGAGCACCGGTGCCCGATGAGGCATCCGTCGCATTGCGGGTCGAGGGCCTCGAGGCGCAGGGGGACCGCGGCACGCTGGCGCTGCACGACCTGAGCCTGTCGGTGCGGGCCGGCGAGATCCTCGGCGTGGCGGGCGTCTCGGGCAACGGGCAGCGCGAACTGGTCGAGGCCCTGGTCGGGCAGCGTCCGCGGCTGGCCGGCAAGGTGAGCGTGATGGGTCGGCCCTACAGCGCGCGCCGCGGCGAGAACCGCAGCCTCAAGGTCCGCAGCCTGCCCGAGGAGCCGCTGCGCAACGCCTGCGTGGGCGACCTCAGCGTGGCGGAGAACATGGCGCTGCGCGATTTCGACCGGCCACCGCTGTCGCGCGGCGGTGTGCTGAACTTTCCGTTCTGGCGCAACCGGGCGCGTGAATGGATTGCCGAATACGGCGTGAAGACGCAGGGCGAGGGCGCGCCGATCCGCAGCCTGTCCGGCGGCAACGTGCAGCGCGCGGTGCTGGCGCGCGAACTCGCCGGCGACATCAACGTGCTGATCGCGGCCAACCCCGTGTTCGGCCTCGACTTCGCGGCGGTGGCCGAGATCCACGAGCGCATCGTGCAGGTGCGGGAGAAGGGCGGGGCGGTGCTGCTGATCAGCGAGGACCTCGACGAGCTGCTCGAGCTGGCCGACCGCATCGTCGTGATGAGCGAAGGGCGGATCGTGTTCGAGACTTCGGCTGCGGGGGCTGAAAGGCACGTGATCGGGGCGCACATGGGTGGCGGGCACCATGAGCCTTTGAAGGCTGCGGCATGAGTGCCCTGCTCGCTGTTGCTGGGCCGCCCACACCGCGCCGCACACCGAGCTTCGAGGTGGAGTGTTCGCCCCCGGTGCATCCGAGGCGATGGCCATTGACACACCGCTCTTCGCCGAACCCAGAGCATCAAAACATCCGAGACACAACATGCGCATAGAAGAAGCCAATCCTTTCCCCTACGCGTTCGAGATCGAAAAATCCGCCCTGATCCTCATCGACATGCAGCGCGACTTCATCGAGCCCGGCGGCTTTGGTGAAACGCTGGGCAACGACGTGTCTTTGCTCGAAGCGATCGTTCCCGCCACAAAATCGGCGCTGCAGGCGTGGCGAAAGGCCGGCGGCTTCGTGGTCCACACGCGCGAGGCGCACAAGGCGGACCTCTCCGATTGCCCGCCGGCCAAGCGCAACCGCGGCAACCCGAGCCTGCGCATCGGCGACGAAGGACCGATGGGCCGCATCCTCGTCGCCGGCGAACCCGGCAACCAGATCATCGATGCGCTGGCGCCCGTCGACGGCGAGATCGTCATCGACAAGCCCGGCAAGGGCGCGTTCTACGCCACCGGCCTGCATGAACTGCTGCAACGCCGCGGCATCACGCACCTGCTGTTCGGCGGCGTCACGACCGAGGTCTGCGTGCAGACCAGCATGCGCGAAGCCAACGACCGGGGCTACGACAGCCTGCTGCTCGAAGACTGCACCGAAAGCTACTTTCCGGCCTTCAAGGCGGCCACGCTCGACATGGTCCGCGCCCAGGGCGCGATCGTCGGCTGGACCGCGCCGAGCACCGCGCTGTTGGCGGCGCTCGGCCAAGGGCAATGACAGCGACTACCATTCCCCACGTGTCTACCGTCCGACCCCGCTCCGCTTCGCCCGCCCCCGCTTCCGACCCGGCCGTTTTCCGCACGCGGGCCGACGAGGTCTACGCGCAGCTCAAGCGCGACGTGGCCGATTTCATCCTCGTGCCCGGCGACCGCTTCACCGAGAACGAGATCAGCGACCGGCTCGGCGTCTCGCGCACGCCCGTGCGGCAGGCGCTGTTCCGCCTCCAGCAGGAGGGCTTCGTCGAGGTGCTGTTCCGCAGCGGCTGGCGCGTGCTGCCGTTCGACTTCGACCAGTTCGAGCAGCTCTACGACCTGCGCATGGTGCTCGAGACCACCGCGGTGCACCGCCTCTGCGAAGCCGACCGCCGCGTCGACCGCAGCCTGCTCGACGCGCTGGCCGGCATCTGGCTCGTGCCCGCGGCCCAGCGCAGCAGCGACACCGCGCAGGTGGCGCAGTGGGACGAGGCCTTTCACTGCGCGCTCGTGGCCGCCGCGGGCAACGCCGAGATGGCGCGCGTGCACGGCGACGTGACCGAGCGCATCCGCATCATCCGCCGGCTCGACTTCACGCAGCAGCCGCGCATCGACGCCACCTACGAGGAGCACGGCAAGATCCTCAAGGCTGTTCGCGCCAACCGCGGCGACCAGGCCGCGATGCTGCTGCGTGCGCACATCGAGACCAGCCAGGCGGAGGTGCGCAAGATCACGCTGCACCAGGTGCACCTGGCGCGGCATGCGGGCAAGGCAGCGCCGCGCTGAAGGAATTCAGTCCGCGGTGATGTTGCCGCGCTTGACCACGCCCGCCCAGCGGTCGGCATCCTTCTTCACCAGCGCACCGAATTCGGCCGGCGTCGAGCTCGCAGGCACCATGCCCTGCGACTCGAACGACTTGGCCACCTCGGGCTGCTTCAGCACCGCTGCGATCTCCTTGTTGAGCCGCGCCACCACGTCTGGCGGCGTGCCCTTGGGCGCGAGCACGCCGTACCACATGTCCACGGCGTCGGCAGTCGCGCCGGCCTCGGCCAGCGTCGGCACCTCGGGCAGCTGTGGCAGGCGCTTGCTGCTGCCCGTGGCCACGGCCTTGAGCTTGCCGGCCTGGATGTGCTGCAGCGCCACGTGCACCGGCAGGAACATGTAGTCGATGCGCCCGCCCAGCAGGTCGGTCACCGCGCCGGCCGTGCCCTTGTAGGGCACATGCATCAGCTCCGTGCCGGTGCCTTGCATCAGGAGCGCCATCGACAGGTGATGCGGCGTGCCCACGCCGGGCGTGGCATAGGTCAGCTTGCCCGGCTCCGCCTTGGCCGCGCTCACCATCTGCGCCACCGAAGCCGCCTTCTGCACGTTCGGGTTGGTCACCAGCAGCAGCGTGCCCCACGAGGTGAGCGACACGGGCGCGAAGTCGGCCACCGGGTCGTAGCCGAGCGACTTGTAGAGGCTGCGGTTCATCACCAGCGTGTTGACCTGCACCAGCAGCGTGTAGCCGTCGGGCTTGGCGCGCGCCACGCGCTCGCTGCCGATGTTGCCGCTGGCGCCGGCAATGTTCTCCACCACCACAGGCTGGCCCAGCAGCGCGGGCAGGCGCGCGGACAGCTGGCGCGCCACCAGGTCGATGCCGGTGCCGGGCGTGTAGGGCACCACCATGGTGATGGGCTGGTCGGGCCAGGCGTGTGCGGCGGTGGCCAGGCCGAGCGTGGCAAGCAGGGCGGCGAAGGTGTTGGTCAGTGAACGCATGGTGTCGTGTCTCGGTAGTTCTTATGAGGGCTGCGCGGGTTCAGAGGAAGGAAGGCCGTGCCTTCAGCGCGACCGGGTCGTAGCCGGCCACGCGCTTGTAGTTGTCCGAGATGGCCTGCAGCTCGGAGGTGGGCACCACGTCCTCGATCCTGTCGAAGCGCTTGCCGCCCGAACGCTCGAACACCTCGCGCAGGATGGCGTCGGGCGGGTTGCTGCGGTTGGTCAGCACCACGTCGGTGGTGGCCTTCACGCGGATGCGGTCGTAGTCTTCGAGCGCCGCGGGGCCCACGCCCAGGTCCTTGAGCGCGCCGGCCAGGAAGCGCGCATCGATGATCGCCTGCCCCGCGCCGTTGGAGCCGCGCGGCACCATCGGGTGCGCGGCGTCGCCCAGCAGCGTGAGGCGCCCGTGCGTCCAGCGCGGCAGCGGGTCCTGGTCGACCATCGGGTACTCGAGGATGGTGTCCGACGCGCGGATCAGCGCCGGCACGTCGAGCCAGTCGAAGTGCCAGTCGGCGAATGCGGGGAGGAAGTCCTCGAGCCGGCCCGCGCGGCTCCAGTCGCGCAGCACGGGCTGCGGGGCGTGGATCTCGGCGACCCAGTTCACGAGCTGGTTGCCCTCGGCGTCGATGTCGTTGCGGATCGGGTAGATCACCATCTTGCCGACCGCGAGCCAGCCCGCACGCACCATGCTCGCGCCCGAGAGAAAGGGCCTCCAGCGCGCGGTGCCGCGCCACATGTTCACGCCCGAGTAGCGCGGCGCGCCTTCGTCGGGATAGAACTGCTTGCGCAGCGCCGAGTGGATGCCGTCGCAGCCGACCGCGACCGCGCCGCGCACCGAAGGCGCGTCGGCAAAGTGCACGGTCACGCCTTCGGCATCCTGCGTGGCGCCGATGCAGCGGCGATTGCACACCACGCTGTCGGGGCCCAGGCGCTCGAGCGTCTCCTCGTACAGCACCGTCTGCAGGTCGCCGCGGTGGATGGAGAACTGCGGCCAGTCGTAACCCGCGTGCTGGCCGGCCGCCTCGCGGAAGATCAGCTGGCCATGCTCGGTGAAGAACACCGACTCCTGCGTGCGCACGCCGACCTTGTCGAGCGCGGGCAGCAGGCCCAATTCGGTGAGCTCGCGCACCGCGTGCGGCAGCAGGTTGATGCCCACGCCCAGTGGCTTCAGCTCGGGCACGGCCTCGTACACGCGGCAGGGGATGCCGGCCTGGTGCAGGCTCAGCGCCAGGGTCAGGCCGCCGATGCCGGCGCCCAGGATGATGACTTCGTTGCTCATGGTGATTCGCGCATTGCGCTCGGTGCTTGTCTCGGCCCGCATTAGGAACGCAGACAAACCATTTGGGAAATTTAGATGTGATATGGATTTATCATGAATCCTTATGAACCTCTCGACCCGCCAGATGCGCGCTTTCCTGCAGGTGGCGCGGCTGGGCAACTTCACGCGCGCGGCCGAGCAGGCACACATCACGCAGGCGGGGCTGAGCATCCTCGTGCGCGAGATGGAAAAGCAGCTGGGCTGCCGCCTGTTCGACCGCACCACGCGCGTGGTGAGCCTCACGCCCGAAGGCCGGCGGCTGCTGCCGGTGGTGGAGCGGCTGGTGACCGACCTGGACGACGTGGCCGCCGAGTTGGGCGCAGCGGGCGATGCATCGCGCCGCACGCTGCGCATCGCGGCCACGCCGCTGGTGTCGTCGCACCTGCTGCCGCAGGTGTTCACTACCTTCCGCCAGGCGCACCCGCAAGTGAGCCTGCGCCTGTTCGATGCCGACCTGCGCGATGTCGAAGCAATGGTGACGGCCGGCGATGCCGACATGGGGCTGGGCTTTTTCTTCAAGGCGGCGGCGGGGCTGGAGCGTACGCCCGTCGGGCGCTTTCACCTGATGCGCGTGGAGCCCTCGGGCGATGAAGCCGACGGGCCTGCGGCCGTCGGCACCGCACCATGGTCCGCGCTGCGCAGCGCCGAACTCATCGGCCTGCCCGCGGGCAACCCGATCCAGAAGGTGATCGACCAGCACCTGGCCACCATTGGCCGTGCCGATGCGCAGCGGCCTGCCTTCAATTTCTTCGGTACCTTGATTTCGATGGTCGAGGCCGGCTTCGGCTCCGCGGTGATGCCGACCTTCGCGCTTGCGGCCTGCCGGCGGCACCGCGTGCGCACCGACGTGCTGGTCAAGCCGAAGGTGGGACTGGACTTCTACCGCATCGCCAAGCGCGGCGCGCACGAGACCGAAGCGATACAGGCCTTCGTCGCGACGCTGGAGAAGGCACTGCCCGCGCTGTCAGGCTGACAGGCCGATCAGAGCGTGAAGTCGTAGTCCACCGTGATCGGCGCGTGGTCGCTGAACTTGATGGTCTTGTAGATCTGCTCGCTGCGCGCGAGCGCGCCCAGGGCCGGCGTGGCCAGGTGGTAGTCCAGCCGCCACCCCACGTTGTTCGCGTAGGCCTGGCCGCGGTTGCTCCACCAGGTGTAGGCCTCGGCCGTGGTGTCGGGCTTGAGCAGGCGGTAGACGTCCACCAGGCCCGCGCCGTCGGCGCCGGCGTCCAGCAGCCGCGTCATCCAGGCGCGCTCCTCGGGCAGAAAGCCGCTGTTCTTCTGGTTGCCGCGCCAGTTCTTGAGGTCGATTTCCTTGTGGGCGATGTTGATGTCGCCGCAGAGGATGAATTCGCGCTCCTTCTTGAGCGCGGTGAGGTGCGGAAAGAAGCCCTTCAGGAAGCGGAACTTGGCTTCCTGCCGCTCCTCGCCCGAACTGCCGCTCGGGAAGTAGCAGCTGATGACCGAGAGCTTGCGCTTGGGCGTGTCGAAGCGCAGTTCGAGGTAGCGGCCCTCGGCGTCGAATTCGGCGTCGCCCCAGCCCACCACCACGGCGCTTGGCGCATGCCTGGTGTAGATCGCGGTGCCGGCGTAGCCTTTTTTCTCGGCGAAATGGAAGTGGCCCTTGAGGCCGGCCATTTCCTCGAAGCGGCCCTCGATGTCGCTCGCCTGCACCCGGATCTCCTGCATGCAAATACAATCCGGCGCAAGTTCGGCCACCCAGTCCGCCACCCCTTTCGTGGCGGCCGAACGCAGGCCATTGAGATTGAGGCTGGTCAGTTTGAACACAAGGAATTTCCGATGGCTGTAGATGGTGTGCAAGGCAGCGCGGTGGCGCAGGATTTCGTCCAGTTCGCACTCGACGCAGGGGTGCTGCGCTTTGGCGAGTTCAAGACCAAGGCCGGGCGGATGAGTCCCTATTTCTTCAATTCGGGGCTCTTCGACGACGGCGCCAAGATCGCGCGGCTCGCCGGATTCTATGCAGACCGGCTGATCGAGAGCGGCGTCGAATTCGACATGATCTTCGGCCCCGCCTACAAGGGCATTCCGCTGGGCGCCACGGTGGCGGCCGAACTGGCCCGGCGCGGGCGCAACCATCCCTTTGCCTACAACCGCAAGGAAGCCAAGGCGCATGGAGAAGGCGGCAACCTGGTGGGCGCGCCGCTCAAGGGCCGCGTGCTGATCGTCGACGACGTGATGTCGGCCGGCACCGCGGTGCGCGAATCCATTGCCGCCATCGAAGCCGCGGGCGCCACGCCGCACGCCGTGGCCATTGCGCTCGACCGGCAGGAAAAAGCCACCGAGAACGGCGTCGACGTGGACCACAGCGCGGTGCAGTACGTGCGCAACCAGCTGGGCCTGCAGGTAGTGGCCATTGCCACGCTCGACGACCTGCTGAACTACCTGTCTGGAAGTGCCGCCGCCGACCTGGGCGTGCATCGCGAGCGGGTGCTCGCCTACCGGGCGCGCTACGGCGCCAGCTGAGATCGACGCCGTGCCCATGCGCAAGCTCGACCCGGCGGCCCGGCCGTTCGCAGCCCCCTGGGTGCTGCTGCTGATGGCACTGTGGGCCGGTGCGGCCCCGGCGCAGCCCGCACCGGCGCCGGCCGCGGGCATCTATTCATGCACCGATGCGCGCGGCCGCACGCTCACGGCCGACCGCCCGATTGCCGAATGCATCGACCGGGAGCAGCGCGAACTGAACCCGAGCGGCACCACGCGCCGCCGGATCGAACCGACGTACACGGCCCGCGAACTGGCCGAGCGCGAAGACCGCGCGCGCGAGGCCGCCTTGCAGGCCGCGCGCCTGACCGACGAACGCCGCCGCGAGCGCGCATTGCTGGTGCGCTATCCCAATGCCGAGGTGCACGACCGCGAGCGCGCCGAGGCGCTGGTGCAGATCGACGCGGTGATCCAGGCTGCGAAGAAGCGCCTGGTCGAACTCGCCGAAGACCGCCACAAGATCGACGAGGAGCTCGAGTTCTACAAGCACGACGTGAGCAAGGCGCCCGGCGCCGTGCGCCGCAAGCTCGAGGACAACGCGCAGAGCGTGGCGGTGCAGAACCGCTTCATCGGCGAGCAGGAAGACGAGAAGAAGCGCGTCAACGCGCGCTTCGACGAGGAGCGCACGCGCTTGAAGCAGCTCTGGTCCCCCCGGAACGGGGGCGTCAACCGCTGAAGCTCAGCCCAGCTTTGCCTTGAGCAGCTCGGTCACCTGCGCCGGGTTCGCCTTGCCGCCGCTGGCCTTCATCACCTGGCCCACGAGGCCGTTGAGCGCCTTTTCCTTGCCGCCGCGGTATTCCTCGACGTTCTTCGCGTTCCTTGCGATCACCTCGTCCAGGATCCTGTCGAGCGCGCCGGTGTCGCTCATGGGCTTCAGGTCCTTGGCCTCGATGATCGCGTCGACATCGCTGCCTTCGCCGGTCCAGAGCGCGTCGAACACCTGGCGTGCAGCGTTGTTGGGCAGCGTGCCGTCGGCAATGCGCCCGACCAGCTGCGCCAGCTGCCGCGCCGTGACCGGCGCGGCCTCGATGCCGATCTCCTGCGCGTTCAGGCGGCGCGCCATTTCGCCGGTGATCCAGTTGCTCGCGAGCTTGGGCGTCGCGCCGGCCTTCACCGCGTCATCGAAATAGCGCGCGAGCGCCGGGCTCTGCGTGAGCTGCGCCGCGTCGTATTCGGACATGCCGTGGTCGCGCACGTAGCGTTCGGCCATGGCGCGCGGCAGCTCGGGCATGGTGGCGCGCACGCGCTCGATCCACTCGGGCTCGATGGCAAGCGGCGGCAGGTCCGGGTCGGGGAAGTAGCGGTAGTCGGCCGCGTCTTCCTTGGTGCGCATGGTGCGCGTCTCGCCGGTGTCGGGGTCGAACAGCACGGTGGCCTGCTCGATCTTGCGGCCGTCCTCCAGTTCGTTGATCTGCGAGTTGATCTCGTAGTCGATCGCCTGCTGCATGAACTTGAAGCTGTTCAGGTTCTTGATCTCGCGCCGCGTGCCGAGCTTCTCGCCGGGCTTGCGCACCGACACGTTGGCATCGCAGCGGAAGCTCCCTTCCTGCATGTTGCCGTCGCAGATGCCGATCCAGGTGACGATCTTGTGCAGCTCGCGCGCATAGGCCACGGCCTCGGCGGTGGAGCGCATGTCGGGCTCGGTCACGATCTCCAGCAGCGGCGTGCCGGCGCGGTTCAGGTCGATGCCGCTCTGGCCGATGAAGTTCTCGTGCAGCGACTTGCCCGCGTCTTCCTCGAGGTGGGCGCGCACCAGGCGCACGGTCTTCTTTTCTTCGCCGAGGAAGAACGAGACCGCGCCGCCCTGCACCACCGGGATCTCGTACTGGCTGATCTGGTAGCCCTTGGGCAGGTCGGGATAGAAGTAGTTCTTGCGCGCGAACACGCTGCGCGGCGCGATGTGCGAGCCGAGCGCGAGGCCCAGCTTGATGGCGCGTTCGACCGCGCCCTTGTTCATCACGGGCAGCGTGCCGGGCAGCGCCAGGTCGACCGCGCAGGCCTGCGTGTTGGGCTCGGCGCCAAAGGCGGTGGAGGCGCGGCTGAAGATCTTGCTCGCGGTCGACAGTTGCGCGTGCGTCTCGAAGCCGATGATGACTTCATAGCCGCGCACCAGCGGGCCGGTCGGGCGGCCTTCTTGCTGTGCTTCGAAAGTGTTCACGGGTTCGCTCATTTCAAAAGCCCTCCGGCGTGCGCATGTGCCAGTCGGTGGCTTGCTGGAAGCGGTGGGCTGCGTTCAGCAGCTTCGCTTCGCCGAAGTAGTTGCCGATCAGCTGCAAGCCGACGGGCATGCCGTTTTCGTCGAAGCCCGCGGGCACGCTCATGCCGGGCAGGCCGGCCAGCGAGGCGGGCAGCGTGAAGATGTCGGCCAGGTAGTCGGCCACCGGGTCGCCGCCGTGCTCGCCGATCTTCCAGGCGGTGGTCGGCGCGGCCGGGCCGGCGATCACGTCGCACTGCCTGAAGGCCTGCTGGAAGTCGTCGGCGATCATGCGGCGCACCTTCTGCGCCTGCAGGTAGTAGGCGTCGTAGTAGCCGTGCGAGAGCACGTAGGTGCCGATCATGATGCGGCGCTTGACCTCGTCGCCGAAGCCTTCGGCGCGCGTGCGCTCGTACATGTCGGCCAGGTCCTTGTACTGCTTGGCGCGGTGGCCGAACTTGACGCCGTCGAAGCGGCTCAGGTTGCTCGAGGCCTCGGCCGCGGCCAGGATGTAGTACACGGGAATCGAGAGTTCGGTGAGCGGCAGCGACACCTCGACGCGCCTGGCGCCGAGCTTCTCGTACTGCGACAGCGCGGCATCGATGGCCGCGCGCACGCCGGGCGCCACACCTTCGCCGAAGAACTCCCTCGGCACGCCGATGCGCAGGCCTTCGAGCGAATCGCCGAGCGAGCGGCCGAAGTCTTCGGCGGGCTTGTCGATCGAGGTCGAGTCGCGGTCCAGGTCGGGGCCGCAGAAGGCCGACAGCAGCAGCGCGCAGTCCTCGGCCGAACGGGCCATCGGGCCGGCCTGGTCCAGGCTCGATGCGAAGGCCACCATGCCGTAGCGCGAGGCGCGGCCGTAGGTCGGCTTGATGCCCGTGATGCCGCAGAACGATGCCGGCTGGCGGATCGAGCCGCCGGTGTCGGTGCCGGTGGCCGCGGGCGCCAGGCGCGCCGCCACGGCCGCCGCGCTGGCGCCCGAGGAGCCGCCCGGAATGCGCTCGCGGTTCCAGGGGTTGCGCACCGGCACGGCCTTGTCGTGGCCCACGGCGGGCACGGCGACGTTCTCGTTGGCCGAACCCATCGCGAATTCGTCGCAGCTGAGCTTGCCCAGCGTGACCGCGCCGGCCTCGGCCAGGCGGCGCACCACGGTCGCGTCGAAGGGCGAGCGGTAGCCCGCGAGCATCTTCGAGCCGGCGGTGGTGGCGAAATCGGTGGTGACGAAGATGTCCTTGTGCGCGATCGGCACGCCGGCCAATGCAGGGGCATCGCCCTTGGCGATGAGCGCGTCGGCCGTGCGGGCCTGGGCCAGCGTGACTTCCTCGTTCACGTCGAGGAAGGTGCCGAGCGATTCGTGGGCCTTCATGCGGCCCAGGAAGGCCTGCGAGGCCTCGACCGCCGAAACCTTGCGCTCGGCCAGGGCCCTGGCCAGGGCGACCACGCCCATCTGGTGCAGTTCGCCGTTCATCATTCAATCACCCTGGGCACGAGGAACAGGCCGGCTTCGACGGCCGGGGCGCTCTTCTGGTTGGCTTCGCGGTTGTCGGGCTCGCTCGCCACGTCGTCGCGCAGGCGCAGCGTGATGTCCTCGACGGCCGCCACCGGATGGGCCAGCGGCTCCACCCCCGCGGTGTCGACCGAACGCATGCGTTCGACCAGGTCAAAAAAGCCGTTGATCTGGCTGAGCATGCGCTCGCTTTCGTCGGAAGCAAGCTGCAGCCGCGCCAGGGAGGCAATGCGTGCAATATCTGAAGCGGAAAGTGACATGGGTCGGACCGGTCGAAAAAACCGGAAGTAATCGCACGCCGGAGAGGGTGCTAACACGGGATTCAGAGGGGATTCGGGTATTATCCCGCCTTTGCCGCAACCCCCGCGAACGCGCCGGCTTTTGCGCCAAAAACGATCAATTCACCCCGTCATACGACCCAAAAAACAGAGCGACGACCTGCCGACGCGCAGGCGTGCTCCAGAGGATTCCGCACATGTTTGGAGCTTTCCGTCGGTACTTTTCCACCGACCTGGCGATCGACCTCGGCACCGCCAACACCCTGATATTCGCCCGCAACAAGGGCATCGTGCTGGACGAACCCTCGGTCGTTGCCATCCGCCATGAAGGCGGCCCCCACGGCAAGAAGGTGATCCAGGCCGTCGGCCGCGAGGCCAAGGCCATGCTGGGCAAGGTGCCCGGCAACATCGAGGCCATCCGCCCGATGAAGGACGGCGTGATTGCCGACTTCGTGATCACCGAGCAGATGATCAAGCAGTTCATCAAGATGGTGCACCCGCGCACGCTGCTCACGCCGAGCCCGCGCATCATCATCTGCGTGCCCTGCGGGTCCACCCAGGTCGAGCGCCGCGCCATCAAGGACGCGGCCGAGGCGGCAGGCGCCACCTCCGTCTACCTGATCGAGGAACCCATGGCCGCGGCCATCGGCGCCGGCCTGCCCGTCAGCGAGGCCTCGGGCTCGATGGTGGTCGACATCGGCGGCGGCACCACCGAGGTGGGCGTCATCAGCCTGGGCGGCATGGTCTACAAGGGCTCGGTGCGCGTGGGCGGCGACCGCTTCGACGAAGCCATCATCAACTACATCCGCCGCAACTACGGCATGCTGATCGGCGAGCCGACGGCCGAAGTCATCAAGAAGAACATCGGCTCGGCCTTCCCGGGCTCCGAGGTCAAGGAGATGGAGGTCAAGGGCCGCAACCTCTCCGAAGGCGTGCCGCGCAGCTTCACCATCAGCAGCAACGAAGTGCTGGAAGCCCTGACCGATCCGCTCAACAACATCGTCTCGGCCGTGAAGAACGCGCTGGAGCAGACGCCGCCCGAGCTGGGCGCCGACATCGCCGAGCGCGGCATGATGCTGACCGGTGGCGGCGCGCTGCTGCGCGACCTGGACCGCCTGCTGGCCGAGGAAACCGGCCTGCCGGTGCTGGTGGCCGAAGACCCGCTGACCTGCGTGGTGCGCGGCTGCGGCATTGCGCTGGAACGCATGGACCGCCTGGGCAGCATCTTCACGAGCGAGTAAAAGGCGCAAGCCATCATCGGCCGGCCTCTGCTTGCGCAGGCCGGCTTTTTTGCCATCTGACGTTGCACACAGCCAGGTCCGAACCATGCCCTTGGGCACGCTCGATCGCACAGCCCCACCCCTGTTCAACCAGGGGCAGTCGGCGCTCAGCAAGCTGATCTTCTTCGGCGCGCTCTCGCTGTTCCTGATGGTGGCCGATGCGCGCTTCCACCTGGTGCAGCCGCTGCGCGCGGCCGTCGGCGCGGTGCTCTATCCGGTGCAGTGGCTGGCGCTCAAGCCGGTGCAGCTGGTGGTTGGCGGCAGCCGCTATTTCGAAGACCTGCAGACGGCCCAGCGCAACGAGGACGAGGCGCACAAGGCGCTCATGCTGCAGGCCGAGCGCGCGAGCCAGGCCGACACGCTCGCGCAGGACAACGCGCGGCTGCGCGCGCTGCTCGAACTGCGCCAGACCACCCAGGCCCCGGGCCGCGCGGCCGAGGTGCTGTACGACGCGGCCGACCCCTACACGCGCAAGATCGTCATCGACCAGGGGCTCACGCAGGGCGTGGCCGCCGGCTCGCCCGTGATCGATGCGCACGGCGTGCTGGGACAGGTGACGCAGGTGCAGCCGTTCACGAGCGAGGTCACGCTGGTGATCGATCGCGATCTATCCATTCCCGTGCAGAACACCCGCACCGGCGTGCGCAGCGTGGCCTTCGGCGACGCGTCGGCGCATGGCGGCGGACTCGAGCTGCGCTTCATGGCCGCCAATGCCGACCTGCAGGAGGGCGACCTGCTGTCCACCAGCGGCGTCGACGGCGTCTATCCGCCTGGCCTGCCGGTGGCGAAGATCGAGCGCATCGAGCGCCGCGCCGATTCGGCCTTTGCCCGCATCTACTGCGTGCCGCTGGCCCATGTGACCGCCGCGCGCTACGTGCTGGTGCTCGCGCCTACCGGGGCGCCGTCGGCGCCGCCGCCCGCGCCGGCCGCCGCCGTGGTGCGCAAGAAGCCCGAGGCCAAGCCGGCCGGCAAGGCGGACAAGGCCGACAAGAAAGCCGTGGAGCGCGCCCGATGATCAAGCGTCCCGGACAACAGCAGCTCCTGCTGCCCGTGAGCCCGCTGTTCATGTGGGCGAGCCTGGTGGTGGCGCTGCTCATCAACATGATCCCGATCGGCCGCGCCGCGTGGATGCCCGACCTGCTCGCGCTGGCCATCGTGTTCTGGGGCGTGCACCAGCCGATGCGCGTGGGCATCGGCGCGGCCTTCGTCTTCGGGCTGTGCATGGACGTGCACCAGGCGTCCATGCTGGGCCAGCATGCGCTGTCCTACACCACGCTGGGCTTCTTCGCGATCACCATCCACCGGCGCCTGCTGTGGTACCCGGTGGCCTCGCAGGCGCTGCAGGTGCTGCCGCTCTTTGCGCTGTCGCAGCTCATCGAGGTGATCACGCGGATGGTCGGCGGCGGCGTGTTCCCGGGCTGGAGCGTGCTGATCTCGCCGGCCGTCGAGGCTGCGCTGTGGCCGCTGGCCACCGCCTTGCTGCTCGCGCCCCAGCTTCGCACGCCGGACCCCGACGAGAACCGGCCGCTATGAGCTCGCTCCCGAGGCCCGCATTTGCCATGGCAACGGCCCGCGCCTAAGCTCGCACCTTCGCCGCCATGACCGAAATCCGCAACGTCGCTGCCGATCTCGCGCGCTTCAAGCGCCGCGTGGTCGTGATCGGCCTCGTGGTGCTCTTCGCGTTCGGCCTGCTCGGCGCCCGCCTGTTCTACCTGCAGGTGGTGCGGCACGAAGACCTGGCGGAGCAGGCCGAGAGCAACCGCACGGCCATCGTGCCCGTGGTGCCCAACCGCGGCCTGATCCTCGACCGCAACGGCATCGTGCTGGCCTCCAACTATTCGGCCTACACGCTGGAGATCACGCCTTCGAAGGTGGGCGACGTCGAGGAGACCATCGAAAGCCTGACCCAGGTGCTCGAGGTTTCGCCGCGCGACCGCCGCCGCTTCAAGCGCCTGCGGGAGGATTCGCGCAGCTTCGACTCCATTCCGATCCGCACCCGCCTGAGCGACGAGGAAGTCGCGCGCTTCGCCGCGCAGCGCTACCGCTTCCCGGGCGTGGAGATCAAGGCCCGGCTGTTCCGCAACTACCCGCACGCCGAGCTGGCCTCGCATGTGCTCGGCTACATCGGCCGCATCAACCAGCGCGAGAAGACCGCGATGGAAGACTGGGCCGAGGAAGATCAGGCCAACTACAAGGGCACCGACTACATCGGCAAGCTCGGCATCGAGCAGAGCTACGAGAAGACGCTGCACGGCCAGACCGGCGTCGAGCAGATGGAAACCTCGGCCGGCGGCCGCGCGGTGCGCCGGCTCGCCAGCCACCCGGCCACGCCCGGCAACACCGTGATGCTGTCGCTCGACATCAAGCTGCAGAAGCTGGTGGAAGACATGTTCGGCGACCGCCGCGGCGCGCTGGTGGCCATCGACCCCAAGACCGGCGAGGTGCTGGCCTTCGTGAGCAAGCCCACCTTCGACCCCAACCTGTTCGTCGAAGGCATCGACACCGAGAGCTGGCAGGCGCTGACCGAATCGCTCGACAAGCCGCTCTTGAACCGCGCGCTGCGCGGCACCTACCCGCCCGGCTCCACCTACAAGCCCTTCATGGCGTTGGCGGCGCTGCAGACCGGCAAGCGCGGCCCGAACGTGGTGGTGAACGACCCCGGCTACTTCAACTTCGGCGGCCACCGCTTCGGCAGTCCCGAAGGCAACATCGGCGGCGTCGACATGCGCCGCTCGATCCAGCTGTCGAGCAACATCTACTACTACTCGCTGGCCAACGAAATGGGCGTGGACCTGATCCACGACTTCATGAAGCCGCTGGGCTTCGGCCAGATCACCGGCATCGACCTGGGCGGCGAGGTGCGCGGCGTGCTGCCGAGCACCGAATGGAAGCGCAACGCCTACAGGCGGCCCGAGCAGAAGAAGTGGTATGCGGGCGAGACCATTTCGCTGGGTATCGGGCAGGGCTACAACACCTTCACGATGCTGCAGCTCGCGCAGGCCACGGCCATCGTGGCCGACGGTGGCTTGAAGCGCAAGCCGCACCTCGTGCTGGCCACGCGCAACACCGTGAGCGGACAGGTGGTACCGCTGCCACAGCCGCCGGCCGAGAACCTGGGCTATACCGCGGCCAACATCGCGGTCATTCGCGAGGGCCTCACCAGCGTGGTCAGCAGCGGCACCGCGCGCGGCGTGTTCGCCGGTGCGGGCTACCAGGCGGCGGGCAAGACCGGCACCGCGCAGGCCGTGACGCAGGCGCAGAACACCAAGTACAACGCCAAGGCGCTCGAGGAGCACCAGCGCGACCACGCCCTGTTCATGGCCTTCGCTCCGGCCACCGACCCGAAGATCGCGCTGGCGGTGATCGTCGAGAACGCCGGCTGGGGCGCGGGCGCCGCGGCGCCCATTGCCCGCCGCGTGTTCGACTACTGGCTGATGGACCAGTATCCGAGCGAGGCCGACATGGCGGCCGTCAGGATCGGCAAGGCCACCGCCCCGATCGGCAAGCCGCGCGTGGCGAGCGAAGTGGCGTGGCCCGCGGCGGCCTCTGCCGCAACCGCACCCTGAGTCTCCAACTTCAGGCCACCACCGTGCCGCTGACCTCGCCCAGGCCGATGCGCACCGAGCCCGCGCGCTCGCAATAGCCGCGGATCACCAGCGTGTCGCCGTCCTCGAGGAAGGTGCGCTTCTCGCCATTGGGCAGCGTGATCGGCTGCTTGCCGCCCTGCGTGAGCTCGATCAGCGAGCCGGCCTCGTCGGGCTTGGGCCCCGACAGCGTGCCCGAACCCAGCAGGTCGCCGGGCTGCAGGTTGCAGCCGTTCACCGTGTGGTGCGCGACCAGCTGCGCGGCGGTCCAGTAGGCGGCCTCGGTGGTGTTGCCGCGCGTGAGGCGCGCGGGCGCCACGCCTTCGGCGCGCATCTTCGCGGTCTGCAGCAGCACTTCGAGCGTGATATCGAGCGCGCCGCTTTCGCGGTTCGAGGGCGCGTCGAGGTACGCGAGCGGCTGCGGATCTTCCGCGGGCCGCTCGAAGCGGGCGCGGAACGGCGCCAGCGCCTCCATCGTCACGATCCACGGCGACAGCGTGCTCGCGAAGTTCTTCGAGAGGAAGGGGCCCAGCGGCTGGTACTCCCAGGCCTGGATATCGCGCGCCGACCAGTCGTTGAGCAGCGCCACGCCGAACAGGTGGTCCTCGGCCTCGCCGAGGGCAATCGGTTCGCCGAGCGCATTGCCGCGGCCGACGAAGAAGCCCAGTTCCAGTTCGTAGTCGAGCCGCTTCGAGGGACCGAAGCTGGGCTCGGCTGCATCGGGCGCCTTGGTCTGCCCCTGCGGCCGCTTGAAGGCCTGTCCGCTCACGCCGATGGACGAGGCGCGGCCGTGGTAGCCGATCGGCACCCATTTGTAGTTGGGCATCAGCGGCTGGTCGGGACGGAACAGCTTGCCGATGGTGGTGGCATGGTGGATGCCGGTGTAGAAGTCGGTGTAGTCGCCGATGCGGCAGGGCACGGTCATTTCGGCCTTGGCCTGCGGCAGCAGCGCCTTGGACCATGCGGCCTGCCGGCCGCTGCCTTCGGCCAGGCCCGCGGAGATGGCCGCGCGCAGGGCTTGCCGCTCCTTCGCGCTCGCGCTCATCAGCGCATTCATGTCGTCGCTGTCGACAAGGCCGGCAGCCTTCAGGTCCAGCACCTGGTCGCCGATGGCCACGCCGATGCGCAAAGCCTCGCTGCTGCCTGCCGCGCGGAAGCGCCCGAAAGGCAGGTTCTGGATCGGGAAGTCGCAGCCGGCCTCGTTGGCCGAGGCGACCCAGCTGCGCAGCTTCGGGTCATGGGTGGCGTTCAGTGCGATGGTCATGGATGTCTTTCTGTATTTGAGTCGGCGGTCATGCCTTGAACTGGTCCGCCAGGCCCGCCCAGCAGTTGGCGTAGTCGGTGTCGAGCGCGGGGTTTTGCAGCGCGAAATTCGTCGGAATGAAGCGGTAGCGGCTCTCGAACATGAAGGCCAGCGTGTTGTCCAGCTTGTGCGGCTTCAGGTCGGCGTGCGTGGCCTTGTCGAAGGCTTCCTCGTCGGGGCCGTGCGGCACCATGCAGTTGTGCAGGCTCGCGCCGCCGGGCTTGAAGCCGCCCGGCTTGGCGTCGTATTCGCCGAGCACCAGGCCCATGAATTCGCTCATGAGGTTGCGGTGGAACCACGGCGGACGGAAGGTGTTTTCCATCACCATCCAGCGCGGCGGGAAGATCACGAAGTCGCAGTTCGCGGTGCCGGGTGTGTCGCTGGGCGAAGTCAGCACGGTGAAGATCGACGGGTCGGGATGGTCGAAGCTGATCGAGCCGATCACCATGAAGTTGGCCGTGTCGTACTTCACCGGTGCCAGGTTGCCGTGCCAGGCGACCACGTTGAAGGGCGACTGCTTGGCCGGCGCCTTCCAGAAGCGGCCGCCGAATTTCTTCACCAGCTCGTAGGCGCCGCCGTCTTCCTCGAAGGCCGCCACGGGGGCCTGGAAGTCGCGCGCGTTGGCCAGGCCGTTGGAGCCGATGGGGCCGAGTTCGGGCAGGCGGAAGTGCGCGCCGTAGTTCTCGCAGACGTAGCCGCGCGAGAGCCCGTCGGGCAACGCCACCTTGAAGGCCATGCCGCGCGGCAGCAGCGCGATCTCGCCGGGCTTGACGTCGAGCACGCCGAGCTCGGTCGTGATCACGAGGCGGCCCTGCTGCGGCACGATGAGCATCTCGCCGTCGGCGTTGACGAAGGCGCGGCGCTCCATCGAGCGGCCCGCCAGGTACATGAGCGAGCCGATGCCGACCTGCGATTCGGCATCGCCGTTGGCCGCGACGGTGTGCATGCCGTCGATGAAGTCCGCTTCGGCCGCGCCGTCGAGCGGCAGCGGATGCCAGCGCAGCGGCTCGGGCGGCAGCGCGATCTCGCGGTCGGCGCCGGTGGTCCAGTGCGCCTGCGCATGCGGCTGGTAGCGGCCCGAGACCACCGAAGGCTGGCGGCGATACAGCCAGGTGCGGCGGTTCTCGTGGCGCGGCGCGGTGAAGGCGGTGCCCGAGAGCAGCTCGGTGTAGAGGTCGAAGGGTGCGCGCTGCGGGTTGTTGCGGCCTTGGGGCAGGGCGCCGGCAACGGCTTCCGAAGCGTACTCGTTGCCGAAGCCGCTCTGGTAGCGCCGTTCGGTATGGGCGGTTGGATGGGTCATGGTGTTCTCTTTCGAAAATCAGGGCGATGAGTCGGGCCCGTGTTCAGCTGCCGCGCGCGGCCTCGAAGGCCTCGCGCAGCACGGCCAGCGAGCCGATGTGGTTGGCCAGCACGAGCACGAGCCGCGCGTTGAAGGCGTGGCTTTCCTCGGTGGAAAGCCCCTGGTGCGCCTCGATCAGCGCCTCGTAGAAATCGTCGGGCGCTTCGAGATTCGGTGCGGTGATCAGGTGTTGTTGCTGTTGCATGGCGGTCCTCATGCCTTGGCCAGCGCGCGGGCGATGGCTGCGCGGATGTTTTCTGCCGTGGGTTGCCGCCAGCGCGCGCACACATGCTGGTCGGGCCGCAGCAGGTAGACGGTGCCGGGCTGCGCGTCGTAGCGCTGCACGGCGAGTTCGCCCCCCGGCGTCGCGCCTTCCACGCGCACCACGTGCAGCGGAAAGTCGCAGGACTTCAGCGCCTGCAGGCTGCGCTCGGCCGCCTCGCCTGTGCCGAACAGCAGCGCCGTGAACCGGGCCACATGGCATTCGCGCAGCAGCCAGCCGATGCGGCCGTCGGCGCGCACGATGGGCGCATCGGCCGCCGCGGCGCCGGGCACCATCGCACCCGCAAAGGCATCGGCATCGGCATCGGCATCGGCATCGGCATCGGGCGTGTTGAGCGGCGAATCGCGCAGCACCGCGGGCACCGAGAGCCGCCCGCTGTTGACCAGCGTGCGCGCGAAGGCGTGGCGCTTGGTGAGCTCCAGCACCGCGTCGCGGAACAGCCGGCTCACTTCGCTCTTGGGCGTGATGAAGTCGGTGGCGCGCGTGGAGTGGCGGATGTTCTCGTCGGCCGCGTATTCGCGCTCGCTCGCGTAGCTGTCGAGCAGCGCGTCGGGCGCCTCGCCCTTGAGCACGGCCGCGAGCTTCCAGGCGAGGTTGTCGGCATCCTGCACGCCCGAGTTGGCACCGCGCGCGCCGAAAGGCGACACGCCGTGCGCCGAGTCGCCTGCGAACAGCACACGGCCATGGCGGAAGTGCTCCATGCGCTGGCACGCAAAGGTGTAGACGCTGGCCCAGCCGATCTGGAACTGCACGCCCTCGAAGCCGATGCTGTCGAGCAGCGCACGCACGCGCGGCGTGATGTTCTCGGGCTTGCGCTCTTCCACCGGGTCGGCGTCCCAGCCGAGCTGGAAGTCGACGCGCCACATGCCGTCGGCCTGCTTGTGCAGCAGCACGCTCTGGCCGGGATGGAACGGCGGGTCGAACCAGAAGCGGCGCTCCGTCGGCAGGTCCGCATCCATCGTGATGTCGGCGATCAGGAAGCGGTCGCGAAAGGTGCGCCCCTTGGCTTCCTGACCCAGCAATTGGCGCAGGTTCGAGCGCGAGCCGTCGCAGGCCGCGACATGGCCGGCCGACAGCCGGTACTCGCCCTCGGGCGTTTCGATGGTCAGCGCCGCGCCGTCATCGCGCTGCTCGATGCCCGTGACCTTGTTGTTCCAGCGCAGGTCGATCAGCGGCAGCGCCGCGGCACGCTCGACGAGATAGCCCTCGACGTAGTACTGCTGCAGGTTGATGAAGGCCGGGCGCTCATGGCCGGGTTCGGGCAGCAGGTCGAAGCGGTAGACCTGCTCGTCATGGAAGAACACCTTGCCCACGTGCCACGACACGCCCTTGTCGACCATGCGGTCGCCGCAGCCGAGGCGGTCGAACACCTCGAGCGTGCGCTTGGCGAAGCAGATGGCGCGCGAGCCGCTGGACAGGGTGTTGTCGTTGTCGAGCAGCACCACCGGAACCTCGCGCAGCGCCAGGTCGATGGCGAGCGTGAGGCCGACCGGGCCGGCGCCGACGATCACCACCGGGTGATGGGCGGGCCTGGACGCATCCTGGTCGGTGTGGTGCCTGTAGTCGAAGCGCAGGCTTTGATAGTCGATCACGTTTTGTCTCCGTGTCTTTGTATTGCTCCTTCCCCCGGAAGGGGAGGGAGCAATATCTCAGCCCTCGAGTGCCTTCCACATCTCGACATCCCGTTCAGCCGTCCACACGCGCGGATCGGCATGGCCCGAGGCCTCGTCGTACGCGCGGCTCACGTCGAAGGGCATGCAGTGGTCGAAGATCACCCACTGGCTGTACTTGGGGCTCAGCTTGGCGTAGGTGTCCTTGTAGACCGTGTTCAGGTCGCGCCCGGCCTTCACGCCTTCCTGCACGCTGGCGTACACGTCGGAGATGAAGTCGCGCGTGCCGCGCAGGCCCTCGGCCACTTCGGCCGGCGTGGTGAGTGCGGCGCCGCGGCCCGGCACCAGGGCGGCCGGCTTGAGCGCGGCGATGTTGTCCAGCGTCTGCGGCCAGTCCTGGAAATAGGCGTCGCCCGCATACGGCGTGGCGCCGAACTCGACCAGGTCGCCCGACAGCAGCGTGCGCTCCTCGGGCAACCAGACGACCGTGTCGCCCTTGGTGTGGCCGCGGCCCAGCTGGATCAGCTGCACCTCGAGCTTGCCCAGCCACAGGGTCATCTTGCCGGTGAAGGTCATGGTGGGCCAGGTCAGGCCCGGCGGCACCGTCTCGACGTTCTGGAACAGGCGCGGGAAGCGGCCGATTTCGCTGGCCTTGTCCTGTTCGCCGCGCTCCACGATCAGGTCGCGCGTGTCCTGGCTGGCCAGGATGTGCCCGGCGCCCTTTTCGAAGTACCCGGCCGCGCCCAGCACGCGCACCGCGTGGTAGTGCGTGAGCACCACGTACTTGATGGGCTTGTCGGTCACCTCGCGGATGCGGCGCACCACGTCGGCCGCCATGGCGGGCGTGGCCTGGGTGTCGGCCACCAGCACGCAATCGTCGCCGATCACGATGCCGGTGTTGGGGTCGCCCTCGGCCGTGTAGGCCCAGGCGTGTGCCGAGATCTGGCTGAAGGTGATCTTCTTTTCTTCCATGTCGGCCTGGCTGGCGAACTTCTTGGCTTGGCTCATCGTGTGTCTCCGTCGGGTGGATCGAAATTTGATTCGTCTAAAGCAAATGAATTTGTGTTTAACGAATTCATGGAGTGTAAGCCCGAGATCAGTTCATGTCTAATCCCTTCTTCATGAACGAACAACCAGACGCCAAGGCGGGCCATGGCAGCCAATGACACCGACCGCGCCGCCCAGCGCGGCATCCAGAGCATCGAAGTGGGTGGCCAGCTGCTGCGCGCGCTGGTGCACCACGGCCGGCCGATGGCGCTGAAAGACCTGGCGCGCGAAGCCGACATGACGGCCGCCAAGGCCCATCCCTACATGGTGAGCTTCGGGCGGCTCGGCCTGATCGAGCAGGACCGCGCCAGCGGCCACTATCTGCTTGGCCCGCTGGCCTTGCAACTGGGGCTCATCAGCCTGCAGCAGGCCGACCCGGTGCACATTGCGACGCCGCTGATCGCCGAGGTGGCGCAGCGCATCGGCCATACGGTGGCGCTCGCGGTCTGGGGTGCGCGCGGCGCCACCATCGTGCGCACGGCCGAGTCGCCGTCGCCGGTGCACGTGAACATGCGTCACGGCACGGTGTTCTCGCTCACCAACACGGCCTCGGGCCGGGTCTTTGCTGCCTACCTGGAGGCCGGGACGGTGCGGCAGCTGCTCGACGCCGAGCGCCAGCGGCAGAAGCAGCGCAAGGCCGGCGAAGAGCCGCCCGCGGCCGGCATGCCGCCGCAGCCGCCGCTGCCTTCGTGGGGCGAGTTCGAGCGCCAGCTGCAGGAAGTGCGTGCGCACGGCATCAGCCGCTCGGAGGGCGAGGTGATCGAGGGCGTGAGCGCGATGGCGGCGCCGGTGTTCGACCACACGGGCGCCATCGTGCTGTCGGTCACGGCCATCGGCCCGGCCGCCATCTTCGACACCGCCTGGGACGGCGAAATCGCACGCGCGCTCAAGGCCTGCGCGGGCACGGTCTCCGCGCGGCTGGGCGCAACGTCTGCCGGAAGAAAGGCTTCCGCACCCCTGGATCCATGAGCAGCCCGGGCACCGCTTCCTCTTCTTCCACATCGCCCGTCGAATCCGCCATTGCCCTGCTGGGCGCCGCCCGGCGCATCGCCGTGCTGTCCGGCGCTGGGCTCTCCAGGGCCTCGGGCATTCCGACCTACCGCGACGCCGACGGCCTCTGGATGAACCAGAACGCGCTGCAGTTCTCCCATGCCGAAGACCTGCAGCGCGACCCCAAGGGCTTCACCCGCTTCTGGGCCCGGCGGCTCTCCACCGTCGAGGCCGCGCAGCCGAACCCCGGGCACACGGCGCTCGCGCTGCTGCAGCGGCTGCGCCCCGCCACGCGCCTCATCACGCAGAACGTCGACGGCCTGCTCTCGATCGCGGGCGGGCTGGATGTGCTCGAACTGCATGGCTCGCTGCGCCGCTGGCGCTGCGACCACTGCGGCAACCGCCGCGGGCCCTGGCCCTTTCACCGCTGCATGCGCTGCGCCTCGCGCGCCCGGCCCGACGTCGTGATGTTCGGCGAGATGCTGAACCACGGCGTGCTGCACGACGCGCAGGTGGCGGCGCAGGAGTCGGACGTGTTCATGGTGGTCGGCAGCACGGCGGTGGTCTACCCGGCGGCCGAGCTGCCGCAGCTGGCGATGTCGCGCGGCGCCCGGCTGGTCACGCTCAACACGGAGCCTCTGCCACATCTGGACGAGGCGGCTTCGGTGGTCCTGCGCGGCGCGGCGGAGGTTCTGCTGCCGCAGCTCTTGGCGGGAATCGGCGGCTGAGGGCCTGCTAGCTTTCGGAAGCGGAAGCGCCGGACTGGCCGCGCAGCGCGCGCCAACGCGCGAGGCTTGCGGCAGGCCAGTACGCCTCGCGCTCGTAGTATTCGGTCACCGCCGGTGTTCCGGGCGGCAGCACCACCCAGGGCTGTTTCGACATCGTGAAGATGTGCAAGTCTGGCGGCAGGCGATCGGGCGTATCGAGCGTGCCCACGCGCACGAAGCACACCGCGTCGCCAGCTCCCGCGTAGTGGCTCCAGAGTGCGACGCGGCAATGCGGACAACGGACGTACTTCTGGCCGCGCCCGCTGGCCGAGGGCGTCAGCACCACGTCGACGGGGCCTTGCAGCAGCTGCACTTGTGCGGGTTCGATCAAGGCGTTGAGCGCGAAGGCTGAGCCCGTTTCGCGTTGGCACCAGCGGCAATGACAGCAGTGCACGAACAGCGGCGCTGCCGTCATGCGGTAGCGCACGGCGCCGCAAGTACAGCCCCCGTCGAGGGGCGCGAAGGCATTGCCGTCAACAGCGGCGGCCATGGCGCTTTCCTGGAAGGGCGCTCAGCCCTTCTTGCCCCCCAGCAGCACCAGCGCCCCGCCCACCACGATGGCGGCCACGCTGGCCCAGGCCGGGAAGTTGACCTGCTGCTTTTCCTTCACCGAGAACTCCAGCGGCCCCAGCTTGGCCTGGTGCGTTTCCTTCGTGAAGCTGAAGCCGCCGAGCCCGAGGCCCGCGATGCCTGCGACGACGAGCAGGATGCCGATGATGCGTGTTGCGTTCATGGTGAGGTCTCCTCCGTTGATGGAAAAAAGCGCGTCGGGCCGAGCTTACTGCCGCGGTTGCTGGTCCACCCACTGCACGACCTCGGCCACCGCCGCATCGGTGGCCGCGGCCAGCGCCTTGACGCCGCCGGGCGCATCGGCGCTCGGGGCCGGGCGGCGCACGGTGAAGCTGCGCTGGCCCAGCACGCGGTCGCCGCCGGTGGTGCCGCGGATCAGCGTGGCGCGCATGCGGACCAGGCCGACGCTGCTGCTGGCCGAATCGAAGTAGTGGCTGAACTCGTCGAGCGAGATGCGCAGCGTGTCGGGCACCTTGCCCTCGGCGCGTGCGATGGTCGCGCTTTCTTCCGGGCCGAGCACGGTGCGCCGATCGGCGAGCGCGTCGCGCAGCCGCTGGCGCAGCAGCTGCGCCGGCGGCAGGCTCCAGCGCGACTGCCCGTAGGGGCGCAGCTCGTTGGCATCGGCATAGCCGAGCCGGTAGAGGATCTGCGTGCCGTCGAGCCGCGTGTTGCTCTCGATCTCGGCCAGCGCGAGCGTGGGCAATGCGGCCGCGGCGGGGCTGGCGGCCGCGGCCGGTGCGACCGGCCCGGGCCCGAAGTCGTACAGCGTGGCGCGCGCGGGCTTGTCGGGCAGCGCGCCGCAGCCGGCGAGCAGCAGCAGCGCGAGGCCGGCGCAGGCGGCCCGGCACGGATGGAGGTGAATGGCGTTCTTCATGGTCATCATCACGTTCAGGGACGTGCCAGCGAATGGGTGGCCGGCGGCGCGGAGAACCCGGGCTCGCCGGGCCCCGCGGCGGTGCCGCCGTTGCCGAACAGCAGCGACTGCGGGTTGTCGTTGATGCTGTCGGCCGCGCGGCCGAGCCGGCGCACCGCGCGCGAGGTGTCGTCGGCCACGCGGTTCACACGCGGCAGCGTGGCGGCGTTGAACGAATCGACCGACTGCGCCAGCGCCTTGGTGCCGTCGCTCAGCCGCTCGATCGGGCCGTCGGGCGCGTTGAGCCGGCCCACGGTGGTGTTGAAGTTGTTGGCCACGCGCGAGACGTCGCCGGCGGCGGTCTTCACCGAGGACAGCGTGCCCGGAAGCGCCGCGAGCGCCGGGTTCAGGCCGGTCTTCACCGTGCTGTCGAGCTGCTTGAGCAGCGTGTTGGCGCTGGCCGAGGCCGCCGCGATGTTCTCCAGCGCATCGGCGGCGCGCTTCTGGTTGTCGTCGCCCAGCAGCTGGTTGGCGCGCTTGGTCGCCTCGTCGACCTGGTTGATGATGGCTTCGCCGCGGTCCTGCAGCTGCGCCAGCATCGAGGGCTTGAGCGGGATGCGCGGCGGATCGTCGTTGTTGGGCGCGAGCGCGACGCTCGATTCGCCCTTGTCGTCCAGCGCGATGAAGGCCAGGCCGGTCACGCCCTGGTAGCTGAGCGTGGCAAAGCTCGAGGTGGTGAGCGGCACGCGCTGGTCGACCGTGATGCGCACGCGCACGTTGCCGCGGGTCTTGGGGTCGAAGTCGATCGAGGTCACCTTGCCGACCGCGATGCCGCGGTAGCGCACCATGGCCTGCGGCTGCAGGCCGCTGACCGGGTCGCGCGTGGAGAGTTCGTAGATGTTGCGCACGGTGCTGTCGCGCGTGAACCAGACCACCAGCCCCACGAGCACGGCGATGAGGCCGAGCACGAAGGCGCCGGCGGCGATGGCATGGGCTTTGTTTTCCATGGTGTGGCTACCTTTCAGCGGACCGCGCCGGCGGATGGCGGCGGGGCTTTGGCGGGTTTGTCATGCAGGGCCTCCAGGGCGCGCTGGCCGCGCCCGCCCAGGAAATATTCGTGGATGAACGGATGCGGATAGGCGATCACCTCGCGCGCCGAGCCGCTGACGATGACCTTGTGGTCGGCCAGCACCGCGATCCGGGTGCTCAGGTCGAACAGGGTGTCCAGGTCGTGCGTGACCATCACCACCGTCAGGCCCAGTTCGCGGTGCAGGCCGCGCAGCAGATCGCAGAAGCTGTCGGAGGCCTCGGGGTCCAGGCCCGCGGTGGGTTCGTCGAGCAGCAGCAGCGGCGGGTCCATGATGAGTGCCCGCGCCAGCGCCACGCGCTTGATCATGCCGCCCGAGAGGTCCGCCGGGCTCATGTTGGCGTGCCGCGGCTCCAGGCCCACCATCTGCAGCTTGACCAGCGCCGCGTTGCGGATCAGCTCGTCGGGCAGCAGCTTGAGCTCGCGCAGCGGAAAGGCAATGTTCTCGAGCACGCTGAAGGCCGAGAACAGCGCGCCGTGCTGGAACAGCATGCCGACGTTGGCCGCGCCCTTGGCGCTGAGCTCGCCCGGCGCCCGGCCCAGCACCTCGACCGTGCCCCTGGTCGGCTTTTCGAGCCCGAGGATCTGGCGCAGCAGCACCGTCTTGCCGGTGCCCGAGCCGCCTACCAGCGACAGCACCTCGCCGCGCTCGATGCGCAGCTCGAGGTCGCGGTGCACCACGACCTCGCCGTCGGCGCTCTTGAACACCGTCCAGAGCTTGCGGATATCGACGACGGTGGCCGACAAATCATTCATGCGCGAAACCCCACGCCCTTGAACAGCACCGCGAACAGCGCGTCGACCAGGATCACCGCAGTGATCGAGGTCACCACCGACGAGGTGGTGCCGCGCCCCAGGCTCTCGGTGTTGGGCTTGACCTTCATGCCGAAGTAGCAGCCGATCAGCGCAATCAGGATGCCGAACACCGCCGATTTCGCGAGCGCGAGCCAGAGGTTGGCAATCGGCACCGCGCGCGGCAGCGCCGACAGGAAGTAGGCCGGCGAAATGTCGAGCGCGGCGTCGGCTGCGAGCATGCCGCCCAGCAGTGCCGCCATCGAGGTCCAGAGGCTGATCAGCGGCATCGCGATGGCCAGCGCCATCACGCGCGGCATCACCAGCCTGAAGCCGTGCGGAATGCCCATCACGCGCATCGCGTCGAGTTCCTCGGTCACGCGCATCACGCCGATCTGCGCCGTGATGGCCGAGCCCGAGCGCCCCGCGATCAGCACCGCGGCCAGCACCGGCCCGAGCTCGCGGATCAGCGACAGCCCGAGGATGTTGACCACGAAGGCCTCGGCGCCGTACTGGCGCAGCTGCTGCGAGATCAGGTAGGCCAGCACCACGCCGATCAGAAGGCCGACCAGCGCCGTGATGTGCAGCGCGGTGGCGCCGAACTGGTAGAGGTGCCCCGAGAAATCGCGCCAGGGCGCGCGGTGCGGCGCGCGCGCGAGCGTGCCCACGTCGAGCGCGAGCTGGCCGATCAGCCCCACGAAGTCGCGCACCACCTCCAGCGCGCGCGGACCGGTGTGCGAGAAATGCCGCAGCCGCTCGGCCAGCGTGGGCGGTGGCTCCTCGGGCGTGCCCACGGTGTACTGCGCGACCTGGTCGAGCACCGCCTTGTGCTGCGGCGACATCTCGAGCGTGGCGGGCCAGCCGTGGCGCCAGTGGTCCCAGAGCAGCTGCGCGCCGATGTGGTCGAGCTGCTCGATGGGGCGCAGGTCCCAGGCGCGGTCTTCGGCCGGCGGCGCGTCCGCCAGGTCCTTGGAAAGCGCCTGCCATGCGCTGCGCGACGACATGGCCAGCGTGGTCCAGCGGCCGCTGGCCACGGTCCAGCGGCGGCCGTCCTGCTCGCGCTCTCCGACGCGAGGCAACACGCTGTCGGCGGCGGGTGCGTCGGCAGTCGGGGTTGCTATGGGCATGATGCGGCGATGGAGGGCGAAGTAAGAAGAAAGAGGCGGTCCGGAAGGGCGCATCGTAACCGGATGAATCGACATTCCCCGTGCACACCGGCGCCGCTTCGCGTAGGGCGGAACGCCGTTTCGCCGGTCATTCGTAACCCTTTTCCGCTCAGTTCCAGGCCCGCGCGAGCGCGTTCCATGCGCTCGCGATCACCGGCTCGTTGCGCCGCGCCGCCAGCGAGACGAAGCGCAGTGCGCAGTCCAGCTGCACGCGGTCGGCCATCACGAGGCCGTGCGACTGGCTTTCGCGGATGGCGATCGAGTCGCGCAGCAGGCTCAGGCCCACGCCCGACTTCAGCAGGTCGAGCATCGAGGCCTCCTGGTCCACCAGCGCCACGCGGCGCGGCGACAGTCCGAGCGGGCCGAACACCTTCTCCAGCAGCCGGTGGTGCGCCGATTCCGGCGGCGTGGCCAGCCAGGGCAGCGCCGCCAGCGCCCTCCAGTCGCGGCCCAGCACCTGCGGGCCCCAGCCCGCGGGCGCGACCACGCGGTAGGTGAAGCGCGTGAGCGTGCGCGCCGCGAGCGGCGCCGGCGTGGCGGCATCGCCGTCGTCCGCATCGAGGTGGAAGCCCACGTCGAGCTCGCCGCGCAGCACCTGAGCCAGCACCGTGCCGCTCATGCCGTGGCGCAGCTCGGTCTCGATCTGCGGGGCCGATTCCACCAGTTCGCGCAGGAACACGCCGAGCCGCGTGAACTCCGGATCGAGGATGGTGCCGATGCGCAGCGCCCCGCGCACCGTGCCCTGCAGGTTGCGCGCGGCCTGCTGCAGGTCGCCCACGGCCGAGAGCACCCGCTCGGCCTGCGGCAGCAGCGCGGCACCGTCGGCCGTGAGCGCCAGCCCGTGCGGCGTGCGCGTGAAGAGCTGCAGCCCGGTTTCCTCTGCCAGGCGCTTGAGCTGCAGGCTCACCGCCGGCTGCGTCAGGTGCAGCCGCTCGGCCGCGCGCGACACATTGCCCTCGCGCGCTGCCAGGACGAAGGCACGCAGAATCTGGAGGTCCAAGGCGGCGGCGGTCATATAAGAACGATTTATATGCCAACTGCGCCGAAATCATTGGCTTTTTGTCCGTGGCTTGGGAGAAACTGCCGGCCGAAGCCCTTTGCCGGGCCCATGAGCACAATAAATACCGTTGACCCCCGGAGACAAGCCAGCGCCATGAGCGACAACACATTCGACTACATCGTCATCGGCGGCGGCACGGCCGGCGCATTGATGTGCAACCGGCTGACCCGCAAATCGCAGCAGCGCACGCTGCTGATCGAGGCCGGCCGCAAGGACGACTACCACTGGATCCACATTCCGGTGGGCTACCTCTACTGCATTGGCAATCCGCGCACCGACTGGCTCTACAGCACAGAGCCCGACGCGGGCCTCAACGGCCGCGTGCTGCGCTATCCGCGCGGCAAGACGCTGGGCGGCTGCTCCAGCATCAACGGCATGATCTACATGCGCGGCCAGTCGCGCGACTACGACCAGTGGGCACAGCTCACGGGCGACGACGCCTGGCGCTGGCAGAACGTGCTGCCCGACTTCAAGAAGCACGAGGACTATTACCTCGGCGCCGACGAGCTGCATGGCGCCGGCGGCGAATGGCGCGTGGAGAAGCAGCGCCTGCGCTGGGACATCCTCGACGCCTTCGCCGAGGCCGCGGTGCAGGCCGGCGTGCCGCACAGCACCGACTTCAACCGCGGCTCCAACGAAGGCGTCGGCTACTTCCAGGTCAACCAGAAGAACGGCTGGCGCTGGAACACCGCCAAGGCGTTTCTCAGGCCGGTCTGCTACGGCCGGCCCAACTTCGAGATGTGGGTCAACGCGCATGTCACCAAGCTGATCATCGAGACCCAGCCCGACGGCAGCCAGCGCTGCACCGGCGTGCAGGTGTGGGACGGCCACGAGCTGGTCACCGCCCATGCCACGCGCGAGGTGGTGCTGTGCGCCGGCAGCATCGGCTCGCCGCAGATCCTGCAGCTCTCGGGCATCGGCCCGGCCGATTTGCTGCGCCAGCACGGCATCGACGTGGTGGTCGACGCGCCCGGCGTCGGCGCCAACCTGCAGGACCACCTGCAGATCCGCGCGGTCTACAAGATCAACGGCGCGCCCACGCTCAACGTGCTGGCGTCGTCCATGTACGGCAAGGCGAAGATCGGCCTCGAATACCTGATGAAGCGCAGCGGGCCGATGAGCATGGCGCCGTCGCAGCTCGGCGCCTTCACGCGCAGCTCGCCCGAGCATGAGTGGCCGAATCTCGAATACCACGTGCAGCCGCTGTCGCTCGATGCCTTCGGCGAGCCGCTGCACAGCTTTCCGGCCTTTACCGCGAGCGTGTGCAACCTCAACCCCACGAGCCGCGGCAGCGTGCGCATCAAGAGCCCGCGTTTCCAGGATGCACCCGCGATCGCGCCCAACTACCTAAGCACCGACGAAGACCGCAAGGTGGCGGCCGATTCGCTGCGCGTGACGCGCCGCATCGCCTCGCAGCCGGCGCTTGCCAGGTACAAGCCGGAAGAATGGAAGCCCGGCGTTCAATACCAGAGCGACGAGGACCTCGCGCGCCTGGCCGGCGACATCGCGACCACCATCTTCCATCCGGTCGGCACCACGAAGATGGGGGCCGACGGCGACCCGATGGCGGTGCTCGACTCGAAGCTGCGCGTGCGCGGCGTGCAGGGGCTGCGCGTGGTCGACGCAGGCGCGATGCCGACCATCACGAGCGGCAATACCAACAGTCCTACCTTGATGATGGCCGAGAAGGTCGCGGGGTGGATTCTGGAAGCGAACCGCTGAGGCGCCCTTCAGGACATTTGTTCGGGGCGCTGTTGTCCAGGGCGCGTGCACAAGCCACCGGGTACTCCCCTGCGCGAATGTCCCCCGTCGGCGTGATCGCGCCCGAACCTCACGCCCCTGATACTCGCGCGCCAGTTACTTCTCAATAGTCTTGTTCCAACGCGCATTCCACGCAGGACGATTCGCGTTGATGCTGTCCCAATCAATGGTGACCGCCGTCTTCATCCACTGGTTGACGTCGGCCACCTGCTTCACGCCATCGCCCACCGCCGGGGCCTTGGGGTTGGTGGGAATCTGCGCGCCGTACTGCAGCACGTTGGCCTGGGCCAGCGGGCTCAGCAGGAACTCGGCGAGTTTTTGCGACAGCTCGGGCTCGCTGTTGTTCGCAATCACGCACTGGCCCACCATCAGCACCACCGCGCCTTCCTTGGGCGGCGCGTATTCCACCGGAATGCCCTTGGTCTTGAGCGCGGCCACGGCCGTGGGCGTGAGCGGAAAGATCGCGGCCTCGCCGGTCTGCACCATCTCCGACAGCTTGGCCGAGCTCGGGATGTACTCCAGCACGTTCGGGCCGATGGTGGCGGGCCAGGCCTTGAAGCCGGGCTCCACGTTCTTGTCGTTGCCGCCCTGGATGCGGTTGAACATCAGGAAGCCGTGCAGCCCGAAGGACGATGACGACATCGACTGGAACACCACCTTGCCCTTGTACTTGGGGTCGGCCAGGTCCATCCACGAGGTGGGCGCCGCCCAGCCTTTGTCCTTGAACATCTTCGCGTTGTAGGCCAGGCCCGTCATGCCCAGGCTCACGCCGCTGGCCATGTCGTCCTTGAAGCGCGCGGCCGGGTAGATCTCGGCCAGCGACGGGTTGGGCCGCTGCTTCTGGCACAGGCCCATGCCGATGGCGCGCACCATGATGCCGTCGTCCAGGAACATCACGTGCATCTGCGGGCGGTCCTTGTTGGCCTGCGCCTTCGCGAGGATGTCGGACGAGGTGCCGGGCACCACCACCACCTTGGCGCCGTGGAGCTTCTCGAAGGCCGGGAACACGTACTGCGTGTACGCCTTCTCCATGGTGCCGCCGTTCATGCCGATGTAGAGCGTCCTGGTCTGCGCGCCGGCCGCGCCGCCGGCCGCGAGCGCGGCCACCGCCGCCGCACCGAGCATGGTCCGGCGAAGAGAGAAGAAGGAAATCTTCTGGAAACGGGGCATGGTGTTTTCCTTTCAGGGTGGGGTGGGGGTGAAGCGTTCGATCGAGAAGCTCTCGATCGGCGTGCTGCTGCGGCCGTCGCGCACGAGTTCGGCCAGCACTTCGCCGGCGGCCGGGCCGATCTGGAAGCCCGCGCCCGAAAAGCCGAAGCCATGGAACAGGCCGGGCGTGGTGCGGCTCGGGCCGAGCACCGGCTGGCGGTCGGGCAGGTAGCCTTCGGTGCCGCTCCAGGTGCGAATGAAATGCGCATGCCGCAGCGCGGGCAGCAGCTCGACGGCCTGTGCGGAGAGCGAGGCGATGGCGTCGCGGTCGGAGCGGGCGCGGTCGGCATCGAGCGCCACGCCCTTGCCGCCGCCACCCAGCACGAGGTTGCCGCGCGCCACCTGGCGGCAGTAGATGCCGCCGCCCTCCACGCCGAGGCTCCAGTCCATGAAGAAGGGCAGCGGCTCTGTCACTGCCATCGCGGGATGGCCCGATTGCAGCGGCACCTCTTCGCCGAACTCGGTGGCGATCGGCCCGGCCCATGCGCCCGCGCAGTTGAGCAGCGCCGGCGCATGCACTTCGAGCGCATTGCCCGAGCGCAGCATGAACGCCTGGCCGTCGTGCGTCACCTCGTCGACCTTGTGGCGCTCGAAGATCTGTGCGCCCGCGCGCTGTGCCGCGAGCGCGAAGGCCGGCGACACCAGCCGCGGATTGGCCTGCCCGTCTTCCGCGCACAGCGAGCCGCCGACGGCGCGCGTGCCGAGCCAGGGGCAGCGCTCGCGCAGGCGGGCGTCGGAGATCAGCTCGAGCCCCAGGTCGAAGTCTCGGCTTTGCGCACGGTAGCGTTCCAGCGACGCCATGTCGGCCTCGCTGCGCGCGATCTTGAAGTGGCCCGAGCGCAGGTACTCGCCGTCGGTGCCGATGGTTTCGCGCAGGCGGCCCCAGATGCGGTGCGCGCGCTGCGCCAGCGGCAACTGGTCGATCGGACGGCCCTGGCGCCGCACGCCGCCGTAGTTCACGCCGCTGGAGCGCGAGCCGCACAGGTCGCGCTCCAGCAGCACCACGCCGATGCCCATCTGCCGCAACGCCAGCGCGGCGGACGCGCCGACGATGCCGCCGCCGACGATCGCGACGTCGGTGCGCAATGTCCTGCGCCCGCTCATTCGCCCGCTCCTTCGGCGGATGGCGCGGCGGCCAGGCGGATCGGAATCGGCTTGATCGGCGCCTGCCCGCGCAGCCGGCCCACCTGCTGCAGCGGCAGCCCCGTGGCATGCGCGAGGATCTCCGCCGCCGCCGCGCCGCACATGCGGCCCTGGCAGCGGCCCATGCCGACGCGCGACAGCGCCTTCAGGCGGTTCATTTCGTCGGCGCCAGCGGCGGCAGCGGTCTGGCGCAAGGTGCCGGCCGTGATGTTCTCGCAGCGGCAGACCACCAGTTCGTCGGACGCATGCGCGGCCCAGTCGGACGGCAGCGGGAAGGCGCGTTCCAGACCTTCCCTGAATCCGCCGAGCTTGTGGAGCTTGCGTTCGAGTTCGGCGGTGCGCGCCGCGTCGACCGCCACGCCGTTGTCGGCCAGCAGCGCGAGCGCCGCGCGTTCGCCCGCCCATTCGGCCGCATCGGCACCCATGATGCCGGCACCGTCGCCCGCAAGGTACACGCCGCGCACGCTGGAGCGGCCGGCCGCATCGCGCACCGGCAGGTGGGCGCGGTGCAGCGGCGCGAATTCGAAGCGGCAGCCGAGCAGGTCGGCCAATTGCGTTTCGGAGCGCAGCGCGTAGCCGAAGCCGACGGCATCGCAGGCCAGCGTGCGTTCTTCGCGGCCGTCGTGCCACGCCACGCCGGCCACCCGGCTGTCCTGTGCATCGCCGAGCACGCGCAATGGCCGCACGCCGCTGTGCAGCGCCACGCCGTGCGCGCGCAGCCAGGCCACGTAGTACACACCCTTCGCGAAGACGGCGGGCTGCCGCAGCATCGCGGGCGCCGCGGCCAGCTGGTCGGCGAGCCGCGCGGTGTCGAGCACCGCGGCCACCTTCGCGCCGGCCTTGGCGTACTGGTAAGCGACCAGATAGAGCAGGGGGCCGGTGCCCATGAACACCACGCGCCCGCCGATGGCGCAGCCCTGGAACTTGAGCGCCACCTGCGCGCCGCCCAGCGTGTAGACGCCGGGCAGTGTCCAGCCCGGCACCGGCAGCACGCGGTCGGTGGCGCCGGTGGCAACGATCAGCTGGCCATAGGGAAGACTGGAAGTGCTGCGCGTCGGGCCGTGCAGCACGTCGAGCCGGCCGCCCTGCGCGTTCCACGCCAGGCTGTCGGGACGGTAGTCGATGCGCTCGCGCAAGGATTCGAAGGCGGCATGCACCGCCTCGGCGCGGCCGGCCTCGAAGCCATAGAGCGCCTGCGCGCTGCGCTGGGCCAGGCTCTCGGGCGGCCGCCGGTAGATCTGCCCGCCGGCGCGCGAAGCCTCGTCGATCACCACCGGCCGCAGGCCGTGTGCCACCAGCGCCTGTGCGGCGCGTACGCCCGCCGGCCCCGCGCCGACGATCACCGGCTGCAATGCGGAAGAAGAAGGAGCCATCAAGCGCTGCTCCTTCCGGTGACCAGCGCCATGCCCGGCGCGATGAAGGTGGAGCAGGCGCGCAGGCGCTCGCCCTGCTCGGTGGCGATCCAGCAATCCTGGCAGGCGCCCATCATGCAGAAGCCCGCGCGCGGGGCGCCGCTGAATTCGCTGCGCCGCAGCTGGGCGGCCTGCGTGAGCACGGCCGTCAGCACCGTGTCGCCCGCGAGGGCGGAGGCGGGTTCGCCGTCGAGCGTGAAGGGCACCGCGGCGCGGCCGGTCTCGGCCACGCGATGCAGCAGCGGTTGAAGCTTTGGCAAGCTCATCTATCGGCGCCCCACCAGCACACGGTCCAGCCCGTAGACGCGGTCGAGCACCACCATGGCGACGGCCGTCACCGCCACCATCAGCGCCGACACGGCCGCCATCAGCGGATCGATCGACTCGGTGGCATACATGTACATGCGCACCGGCAGCGTCACCGTGCTGGGCGAGGTGACGAAGATCGACATCGTCACTTCGTCGAAGCTGTTGATGAAGGACAGCAGCCAGCCGCCCGTGACGCCCGGCAGGATCATCGGCAGCGTGATGCGCCGGAACACCGTGGCCTGGCTCGCGCCCAGCGAGAGCGCGGCCTGCTCGGCGCTGCGGTCGAAGCCCACCAGCGCGGCCACCACGAGCCGCAGCGTGTAGGGCGTGACGATCAGCGCATGCGCCATCACCAGCCAGCCGAAGCTGCCCGTGCCGCCCACCAGCGCGAACAGGCGCAGCAGGGCCACGCCCAGCACCAGGTGCGGAATGATCAGCGGCGAAAGGAACAGGCCGTTGAGGAAGTCGCGCCCCGGAAACGCGTAGCGCGTGATCGCCATGCCGGCCGGCACCGCGAGCAGCGTGGCGATGGTGGCCGAAGCCAGCGCGAGCCACAGGCTGTTCCAGAACGACTGCATGAAGTCCGGATGCGCGAACACCGCCTTGAACCAGCGCAGCGAGAAGTGCGTGGTGGGAATCGTCAGCGTGTTCTCGGGCGTGAACGCGACGATGCACACCACCACGAGCGGCGCCAGCATGAAGGTGATGACGAGCGCGTTGAACGCGAGGGCGAGGGGGCCGTTCTTGGTCATGAGGCCTCCCGCCGGGCCGCCCCAAGGGAGGCCTGCGCCCCCTCGGGGGGCAGCGAATACACGAAGTGATGGAGCGTGGGGGTCATATCACCCCAATGCCTTCTTGTAGCGGCCTTCGACGAGGCGGTTGTAGCTCAGCATCACGATGAGGTTGGCCACCAGCAGAACCAGCGCGACGGCGGCGCCGAGCGGCCAGTTGAGTTCGTGCAGGTACTCGTCGTACACGACCGTCGCGACCATCTTCAGGCGGCGCCCGCCCAAGAGCCCCGGAATCGCGAACGAACTCGCGGCCAGGCCGAACACGATCAGGCTGCCCGAGAGAATGCCCGGCATCACCTGCGGCAGCACGATGCGCCGCAGCGTGGTGAAGGGCGAGGCCCTGAGCGAAAGCGCCGCGTTCTCCACGCCCGCGTCGAGCTTCTGCAGCGAGGTCCAGACCGGAATCACCATGAAGGGCAGCATCACGTGGACCAGCGCGACGATCACCGCGGTCTCGGTGTAGAGCATCTTCACCGGCCCGATGCCCGCCAGCCGCAGCAGTCCGTTCACCGCGCCTTCGGGCCCGAGCAGCATGCTCCAGCCGAAGGCGCGCACCACCACCGACACCAGGAGCGGCGCCAGCACCACCAGCAGCAGCACCGAGCGCCACGGGTTGCGCATGCGGCTCAGCACGTAGGCCTCGGGCGCGCCGACCAGCACGCAGATCAGCGTGACGAGGCCCGAGATCCAGAAGGTGCGCCAGAAGATGCCGTGGTAGTACGAGTCGGTGAACACCTGCGCGTAGTGCGCGAGCGTGAACTCGCCGCTCTTCGGCCCCGTGGCCGGGTCGTAGACGTTGAACGACAGCACCGCGGTGAGCGCGAGCGGCACCACCAGCAGGGCCGCGAACAGCAGCAGCGCGGGCCCCGACAGCCACCAGGGCGTGGCCTTGTTCTTCACTCCGCTCATGCGGCCACCGCCTCGCCGGCCGGCAGCAGGCGCGTGCAGTGCGCGGGCCAGTCGATGCCGGCAGCGTGGCCTTCGTCGAGCGCGTCGCGGCCGTCGTTGGGGCTCAGCACCATCAGGTCGCCGGCGGGCGTGCCCAGGCGGTAGAGCCACTGGCTGCCGAGGAAGAAGCGCTCCAGGACCCGGCCGTCGAGGCGGCCGCGGCCGGCCTCCACCAGCTGCAGCTTTTCGGGGCGCACGCTCATCAGCACCGCATCGCCCGGCATGTAGCCGCTGTCGTCGACCTCGACCGCGAGCGCACCCACCGCCACATGGCAGCCGCGCGCGCCGCTGGCCGTGACGCGCCCGTCCAGCAGGTTGGCCTTGCCCACGAAGGTGGAGATGAAGCGCGTGCTCGGATGCTCGTACACGCGGTGCGGATGGTCGATCTGCGTGGCGCAGCCGCCTTCCATCACCACCACGCGGTCGCTGATCGACATGGCCTCGCTCTGGTCGTGCGTGACCATCACCGTGGTGGTGCCGACCTTGCGCTGGATCTGGCGCAGCTCGAACTGCATTTCCTCGCGCAGCTTGGCGTCCAGGTTGGAGAGCGGTTCGTCCAGCAGCAGCACCGGCGGCTCGATCACGAGCGCGCGGGCCAGTGCCACGCGCTGGCGCTGCCCGCCCGAGAGCTCGCGCGGATAGCGCGCGGCATGCGCTTCCAGATGCACCAGCGCCAGCGCCTGCCTGACGCGCTCGGCGCGTTCGGACTTCGGCATCTTGCGCATCTCCAGGCCGAAGCTCACGTTGTCGGCCACCGTCATGTGCGGGAACAGCGCATAGGTCTGGAACACGATGCCCAGGCCGCGCGTGTTGGCCTTGGCATGCGTGATGTCCTTGCCCGCGAGCTCGATGCGCCCGCTCGACACCGCCTCGAAGCCCGCGATCATCTGCAGCGTGGTGGTCTTGCCGCAGCCCGAGGGGCCGAGCAGCGAGACGAACTCGCCCTTCTCCACCGCGAGGTTCATGGCCGACACGGCGCGCGTGGCGCCGTAGAACTTGGTCAGGTCGGTGAGCCGTAGGAACGACATGGAAGGGCCTTTCTGCGGGGGTCTTGATGGCGTGCAGCACCTTGGTGCACGCCGCGGACAAAGAGAGAACTTTCAATTCACTCTATTGCAACGATCAGGCCAGATTGCCTCGGGTATTCCATTAATCAGAATTTTTATCCAATTTATTCCGTTCAATGGAATATCATGCGAAAAATTGATCTCAGGAATTCCACAGGAGCAAGGTATGGAAACCCCCTCGGCGGCCAGCGGCGGCGTGCCGCGTGTCTTTTCGGTGATCCGCGCCCTCGGCGCGGTGCAGGCCGAGGGCGGCCGCGTGACCCAGATCGCACGGTCCGTGGGCCTCACGCAGGCGACCACGCACCGCCTGCTGCAGTCGCTCATGGCCGAAGGCATGGTCGAGCAGGACGAGCGCAGCAAGCTCTACCGGCTGAGCATCGATTTCTTCGCGCTCGCGGCCAGCGCCGGCAATCCCGGCGACCTGCGATCGATCTGCCGCCCCGTGCTGCTGCGCCTGTGCGCGAGCCTGGGCGACAGCATCTTTCTGCTGGCACGCAGCGGCTTCGACGCGATCTGCCTCGACCGCAGCGAAGGCCCGTTCCCGATCCGCTCGTTCACGGGCGACATCGGCGGGCGCATCGCGCTGGGCGTGGGGCAGGGCGCGCTCGCCATCCTGGCCTTCCTGCCGGAGGCGGAGCGCGAGGAAGTGATCCGCTTCAACCTCTCGCGCGTGCGCGAGTACGGCGTGTACGACGAGGTGTATCTGCGCACCGAGATCGAGCGCGTGCGCCAGGCCGGCTATGCGGGGCGCAACACCGGCCTGCTCGAAGGCATGGCCGGCGTGGCCGTGCCCATCCTCGACCGCGAGGGCCGCGCGGTGGCCGCGCTCAGCGTGGGCACCATCGCCGACCGGCTCAATGCCGACCGCATGCCCACGGTGGTCGAGCTGCTCAAGCGCGAGGCGTCGGCCATCGGGCCGAAGATCAACCCCTTCGATGCGACCTTGCGGCGGCCGGCGCAGAGCCTGGCGGGCTCGCCGGCGGGGCAGAAGATCCCGTTGCCCGACGCGCCGGGCCCCGCCTGACAGGCGCCCCGGCGGGGTTCATTTCAGCTTCCTGTCTTCGCTCTTGGCTTCTGCCATGGCCTCGGGCTCCAGCTCCTCGGCATAGCGGTTGAGGCGGATGAAGAGGCCCCAGCCCGCCATCAGCAGCCCCACGGAACCGAGCATGGCGGCGGCGTGCAGCATCAGCTCGGGCGCCTCGCGCGCCTTGAAGGTCGCGACCAGCCCTTCGACCGCGACGGCCACCACGATCACCACCATGAAGCGCGAGAGGAACCTGCGCACCCGCGTCGGCGCGCCGATGTGCGCGTCGCGGACCACTTCCTCTTCCAGCACCGTCTGGGAAATCTGCAGCGCCACCACGCCGGCCGCCAGCAGGCCCACCGCCTCGATGACCGCCTCGGCCGCCGGAAGGTCCAGGCCCCGCATGACCGCGCCCCAGCCGGCACGCGCCGCAATCACGACCAGCACGAGCGATGCAGCGGCAAAGGCCAGCGCCATCAGCGCGTGGATCGCGGCGTAGAGGGAGTGGATCACTTTCATGGCAGTAGGGTGTTGCGCGTGGGGGTGAAATCTTCGGTGCCGGGCGGCGGCTCGCGCGTAGGCGCGCAGCCCGTCGCACGCTGGGCGAAAGAGCAGTTCATTCCCCAAACGCATCAGGTCCTTCCGTTTTTTCACTAGGCAAGTGCGCGGGATTCGCTGATATTGGCCGGGTTTCCCGCCCCCCCTCTGTTCTTCCTCCTCCTTGCCGGAGCGCGCTCATGTCCGAAGCCCAAGCCCCTCTCTCCCTCGCCACCGAAGTCGAACAGCTGCTGCAGCGCCTGGGCGTGCCCCGCGGCGCCCATACCGGCGGCGAGCTGACTGTGCGCTCGCCGGTCACGGGCGAGGTGGTCGCGCAGGTGCGGCAGACCAGTGCCACGGAAGCGGCCGCGACCATCGGCCATGCGCACGAGGCCTTCAAGGCCTGGCGCGGCGTGCCCGCGCCGCGCCGCGGCGAACTGGTGCGCCTGCTGGGCGAAGAGCTGCGCGCCGCCAAGGCCGACCTCGGCCGCCTCGTCACGCTCGAGGCCGGCAAGATTCCGACCGAAGGCGCGGGCGAGGTGCAGGAGATGATCGACATCTGCGACTTCGCGGTCGGCCTCTCGCGCCAGCTCTACGGCCTCACGCTCGCCACCGAGCGCGCCGAGCACCGCATGATGGAAACCTGGCATCCGCTGGGCGTGTGCGGCGTGATCTCGGCCTTCAACTTTCCGGTGGCCGTGTGGTCGTGGAATGCGGCGCTGGCGCTGGTGTGCGGCGATTCGGTGGTATGGAAGCCCTCCGAAAAAACGCCGCTCACGGCACTGGCCGTGCATGCCATCGCGCAGCGCGCCATGGCGCGTTTCGGCGATGCGCCCGAAGGCCTGCTCGGCCTGCTGCTGGGCCAGCGCGACATCGGCGAAGTGCTGGTCGACGATCACCGCGTGCCCATTCTCTCGGCCACCGGCTCCACGGCGATGGGCCGGCAGGTGGGGCCGAAGCTGGCCGCACGCTTCGCGCGCGCCATTCTCGAACTGGGCGGCAACAACGCGGCCATCGTCACGCCCTCGGCCGACCTCGACCTCACGCTGCGTGCCATCGCGTTCTCGGCCATGGGCACGGCCGG
The DNA here is from genome assembly GCF_003951285.1 of Variovorax beijingensis. Lineage (GTDB taxonomy): Bacteria > Pseudomonadota > Gammaproteobacteria > Burkholderiales > Burkholderiaceae_C > Variovorax > Variovorax beijingensis. Next base: position 97,518 of record NZ_RXFQ01000007.1, read on the forward strand.
CCAGCGCTGCACCACGCTGCGCCGGCTGTTCGTGCACGACAGCGTGTACGACGCGCTGGTGCCCAAGCTCGCCAAGGTTTATGGCAACGTGCAGGTGGGCGATCCGCGCGAGGCCGGCACGCTGGTCGGCCCGCTGATCGACCGCGCCGCCTTCGACGGCATGCAGAAGGCCCTGGGCGAAAGCCGCGAGATCGGCGCCACGGTGCATGGCGGCCAGCGCGTGGAGGGCATCGGCACGAAGGACGCCTTCTATGTGCGCCCGGCGCTGGTCGAACTCAAGTCGCACGACGGTCCGGTGCTGCGCGAAACCTTCGCACCCATTCTCTATGTGGTGCGCTACAGCTCGCTGGACGATGCCATCGAATGGCACAACGCGGTGGGCGCGGGCCTGTCGTCGTCGATCTTCACGCTCAACGTGCGCGAGGCCGAGCGCTTCCTGTCGAGCGCGGGTTCGGACTGCGGCATTGCCAACGTCAACATCGGCCCGAGCGGCGCCGAGATCGGCGGCGCATTCGGCGGCGAGAAGGAAACCGGCGGCGGCCGCGAGGCCGGCTCCGACAGCTGGAAGGCGTACATGCGCCGCGCGACCAACACCATCAACTACTCGACCGCGCTGCCCCTCGCACAGGGCGTGACCTTCGACATCGGAGATTGAGCTCGCCCCCAGGCTCCGCGCACTTCGTGTCGCTTCTCCAATCCCCTACCGGGGGCGACATCTGCGGCCCGGCGAAGCCGGTTCCGCGATGTCCCACGAAAAAGCATGCCGCGCCGCAGGCCATGCCGCGCCCGTTCACAGAAAAACAACCAGACAGAAAAAATGAAGATGCAATTGAAGACCCTCGCCACCGCCGCAGCGCTGCTCGCGTTCGCTTTCGGCGCCGCCGCGCAGCAGGTGCCGACCGGCGGCACGCTCGACAAGATCAGGAGCAGTGGCCGCGCGGTGCTCGGCGTGCGCGAAGCCTCGCCGCCCATGGCCTACATGCTGGGCGCGAACGAGAAATACGTGGGCTACCACGTCGAGCTGTGCGAGCGCGTGCTCAAGGACATCGCGCCGCAGGCCAAGCTCGAATACATGGCCGTGACCGCGCAGAACACCATCCCGCTGGTGCAGAACGGCACGCTCGACATCGGCTGCGGCCCCACCACCAACAACACCGCGCGCCAGCAGCAGGTGGCGTTCGCGCTCACCACCTATGTGAGCGAGGTGCGCATGGCGACGCGCGTCGATTCGGGCATCAGCTCGCTCGACCAGCTGGCGGGCCGCACCGTGTCGGCTTCCACCGGTACCACCGCCGTGCAGCTGCTGCGCAAGCGCGAGCGCGCGCAGAACACCACCATCACCACCATGCTCGGCAAGGACCACCTCGAAAGCTTCCTGCTGATGGAGTCGGGCCGCGCCGATGCCTTCGTGCTCGACGACAACCTGCTCGCGGGCATCATCGCGAACGCGAAGAACCCGTCGGCCTACCGCATCGTCGGCGATGCGCTGGGTTCCGAGCCCATTGCGCTGCTGTTCCGCAAGGACGATCCGGCCTTCAAGGCCGCGGTGGACGATGCGCTGCGCCGCCTCATGAAGAGCGGCGAGCTCGAGAAGATCTACACCAGGTGGTTCGTCGCGCCGATTCCGCCGAAGAACACCAGCCTGAACCTGCCGATGAGCGCGGCGCTGAAGCAGCTCATTGCCGAGCCCAACGACAAGCCGCTGGAGGCCTACGCAAAGTGACATCCGCCGTTCCCGGTACCGCATTCGAGCCCGCGCAGCGCGTGCGCGCCATCGGCGTCTCGGAAATCCTGCGCATCACCGACCATGCCAACGCGCTCAAGCGTGCCGGCCGGCCGGTGATCGTGCTGGGCGCGGGCGAGCCGGACTTCGACACGCCCGAGCCCATTCGCGCCGCCGCGGCCCGCGCCATGGAGCGCGGCGACACGCGCTACACCGTACTCGACGGCAGCCCGGCCATGAAGGCCGCGGTGCAGCTCAAGTTCAGACGCGACAACGCGCTGGACTTTGCTTTGGACGAGATCAGCGTGGGCGCGGGCGCCAAGCAGGTGATCTTCAATGCGCTGATGGCCAGCCTGAACCCGGGCGACGAGGTGATCCTGCCCGCACCGTACTGGACCTCCTACGCGGACATCGTGCAGATCTGCGGCGGCGTGCCGGTGAGCGTGCCCTGCGGCGAGGCCAACGGCTTCAGGCTCGATGCCGCGCAGCTCGAGGCGGCCATCACGCCGCGCACGCGCTGGCTCTTCCTGAATTCGCCGTCGAACCCGAGCGGCGCGGCCTACAGCGCGGCGCAGCTCGCACCGCTGTGCGAGGTGCTGCTGCGGCATCCGTCGGTGTGGGTGCTGGCGGACGACATCTACGAGCACATCCTTTACGACGGCCACGCGTTCGCCACGCCCGCGGCCGTGGAGCCGCGGCTGCGCGAACGCACGCTCACCGTCAACGGCGTCTCGAAGGCGTACGCGATGACTGGCTGGCGCGTGGGCTACGGCGCCGGGCCGCGCGCACTGATCGAGGCCATGGCGGTGGTGCAGAGCCAGTCGACCTCGTGCCCGTCGTCGGTGAGCCAGGCCGCCGCGATCGAGGCGCTCACGGGGCCGCAACATGTGGTGGCCGAGCGGCGCAACGACTTCCAGGCGCGGCGCGACTTCGTGGTGGCCGCACTGAACCGCGCGCCGGGCCTGCATTGCCGCGTGCCCGAAGGCGCCTTCTATACCTTTGCCAGCTGCGCGGGCGTGCTCGGCCGGCGTACCCGCGGCGGCGCGCTGCTGCAGGCCGACAGCGATTTCTGCAACTACCTGCTGCAGGATTTCGAAGTGGCGGTGGTGCCGGGCAGCGTGTTCGGGCTCGCGCCGTACTTCCGCATCTCGTACGCCACGTCGATGGCGCAGCTCGAAGAGGCGTGTGCACGCATTGCCGCGGCATGCGAAGCTCTCGAATGACCCCGCGTTTCTCCCTCCCCTTCCGGGGGAGGGCAGGGGCGGGGGCAGGCGGCGTGTCTGTAGTTGTCGGCTTTTCCTGCGCCGCTTGCCCCCATCCCAACCTTCCCCCGAAAGGGGAAGGCGTAGAACCAAGACCTTCATTGCATTGGACACAGCATGACTTCTCCCCGCACCGGCGGCCAGATCCTGGTCGACCAGCTCATCACCCACGGCGTCAGGCAGCTGTTCTGCGTGCCCGGCGAAAGCTTTCTGGCGGTGCTCGATGCGCTGCACGATGCAGCCATCGACGTGACCGTGTGCCGTCAGGAGGGCGGCGCCACGATGATGGCCGAGGCGCAGGGCAAGCTCACCGGCCGGCCCGGCGTGTGCTTCGTCACGCGCGGGCCGGGCGCCACCAACGCGGCGGCCGGCGTGCACATCGCGCACCAGGATTCGACGCCGCTGCTGCTGTTCGTCGGCCAGGTGGCGCGCGAGGCGCTGGGCCGCGAAGCCTTCCAGGAGCTGGACTACGGCGCGGTGTTCGGCACCATGGCCAAGTGGGTGGTGCAGATCGATGACCCCACCCGCGTGCCCGAGCTGGTCTCGCGCGCCTTCCATGTCGCCACCTCGGGCCGGCCCGGTCCGGTGGTGATCGCGCTGCCCGAGGACATGCTGACCGAAGCCGCCACGGTGGCCGATGCGCAGCCCTATGCGGTGGTCGAGACCCATCCGGGCGCGGCGCAGGTCGCCGAGCTGCAGCAGCGCCTGTCGCAGGCCGAGCGGCCGGTCGCCATCCTGGGCGGCAGCCGCTGGTCCGAGGCCGCCACGCAGCAGTTCGCGGCTTTCGCCGAGGCGTTCTCGCTGCCGGTGTACTGCTCGTTCCGCCGCCAGATGCTGCTGTCGGCCGAGCACCCCTGCTACGCCGGCGACCTGGGCCTGGGCGCGAATCCGCGCATGCTCGAGCGCATCCGCAACGCCGATCTGGTGCTGCTGGTGGGCGGGCGTTTGTCGGAGGTGCCGTCGCAGGGCTACGAACTGCTCGCCATCCCGCAGCCGAAGCAGGCGCTGGTGCATGTGCACGCCGATGCCGACGAGCTCGGCAGGCTCTATCGCCCGGCCCAGGGCATCCACGCCACGCCGCAGGCCTTCGCCGAGGCGGTGTCCGCGCTGCGCCCGGCCTCGCCGCCCGCCTGGCAGGCCGGGACCAAGGCCGCGCGCGAGGACTTCCTGCGCTGGAGCGATCCGGCGCCGATCCGCATTCCGGGTCCGCTGCAGATGGGCGAGGTCATGCAGCACCTGCGCGAGGTGCTGCCGGCCGACACCATCTTCTGCAATGGCGCGGGCAACTTCGCGACCTGGGTGCACCGCTTCTGGCCGTTCCGCGCGTTCGCGAGCCAGCTGGCGCCCACCAGCGGATCGATGGGCTACGGCCTGCCGGCCGGCGTGGGCGCCAAGCGGCTGTGGCCGCAGCGCGAGGTGGTGGTGTTCGCGGGCGACGGCGATTTCATGATGCATGGCCAGGAGTTCGCCACCGCGGTGCAGTACGGGCTGCCGATCATCGTGGTGCTGCTCGACAACGCCATGTACGGCACCATCCGCATGCACCAGGAAAAGCACTACCCGGGCCGCGTGAGCGCCACGCAGCTGAAGAACCCCGACTTCCGCGGTTATGCCGAGGTGTTCGGCGGCCACGGCGAGCGCGTGGCCAGCACCACGGAGTTCGGTCCCGCACTGGCGCGGGCGCGTGCCAGCGGCAAGCCCGCGATCCTGCATTGCCTGCTCGATCCCGAAGCCATCACGCCGGCCAGCACGCTGCAGTCGATCCGTACGGCGGCTCTCGCGGCGGGCTGAAGAAATCAGCGCAGCCCGTCCGCATAGCGCGGCAGCGGGTTCGGCAGATGGCCGTCGGGCGCACGCGCCGCCAGCCGCGCGGCGCGCGCCAGCGGTTCCATCGCCTGCTCCAGGCGGGTGGCGAGCAGGTACAGGTCTTCGTCCTTGGTCTCGACCGCATGCGCGCGCGTCATGCGCACGATCTCCGCGGCGTACTCGGCATTGGTGGCCATCCATTCGGTGTCGGTCACGCGCCCGTGCTTTCGCCTGAGCGCCACGTGCAGGCGCGCGGCCAGCGCAATGCGTTCGCTTTCGGACATGGACATGACGGTCTCCATGGATGGATCAAGCATTAGCGTGCACAAGTCATGCCATGCCGTTAACGGTCCGAAACACTTTGGTTTGCGAACCGACCCTCTGAGGTAAGGCAAAGCGGGTAATTCCCAATGCACTGGGGCGGTGCACCGCCTAAAGTCTGCCCACTCGCGAACGGGCCCAGCTCGTACTGCCGAGGGTCCGAGGAGACAAATTCGGTCTACAACAAAAATTCTTCAAGGCTTCCGATCGAGAAGCCGTGCTGAACTTGAAAAGGCGCCGCTGGTCGGCGTCTTTTTTTTGCCCGCGCAACCCTCCCATCGAGGCATTTTCCTCTGGCCGAAGAGGACTCTTGTGCCCGTCCCGCCTCGGGTTGAAGCTCCTTTTTTGGTAGCAATCCGGATGCGACAATCCCGCCATGGAAATGCTGGTGGTCACGGGCGCCTCGCTGCTCGCGGGTTTTGTCGATTCGATCGTGGGCGGCGGAGGACTGATCCTCGTGCCGGCGCTCTTTGCCGTCTTTCCGGGCGCGCCGCCGGCCACCTTGCTGGGCACCAACAAGAGCGCGTCCATTTGGGGCACGGCGGCCGCGGCGGCCCAGTTCAGCCAGCGCGTCCAGATGCGCTGGGGCGCCCTGTGGCCGGCCGCGCTGCTCGGTTTCGTGGGCTCGATGCTGGGCGCCTGGGGCGTCACGGTGTTCCCGGGCGACTTCCTGCGCCGCGCGCTGCCCATCGTGCTGCTGGGCGTGCTGCTCTACACGCTCGCGCGCAAGGACCTGGGCCGCAACCATGTCCCGCGCTTCGGCGGCCGGGCCGAAACGCTGGCGGCCTGTGCCATCGGGCTGTCGATCGGGTTCTACGACGGCTTCTTCGGTCCCGGCGCGGGCAGCTTCCTGGTCTTCCTGTTCGTGCGCTGGATGGGCTACGACTTCCTGAACGCCTCGGCCTCGGCCAAGATCATCAACACGCTCACCAACGCCGCGGCCCTGCTGCTGCTCGCGCTCAAGGGGCACGTCTGGTGGCACTATGGGCTGGTGATGGCGGTGGCCAACGTGGCCGGCAGCCTGCTGGGCACGCGCGTTGCGCTGAAGCACGGGGCCGGTTTCGTGCGGGTGGTGTTCATCGTCGTGGTGAGCGCGCTGATCCTGAAGACCGCCTATGACGCATTCCTGAAATAGCAAAACCCGAAAGTCCTCCTGCATGCCGCCACCAGAGCCTGTCGAACCTCCCGCGCCCGTCAGCTTCTGGCAGGCCTTCGCCTACTGGCTCAAGCTCGGCTTCATCAGCTTCGGCGGGCCGGCCGGGCAGATCGCGCTGATGCACCAGGAACTGGTCGAGCGCCGGCGCTGGATCTCGGAGAAGCGCTTCCTGCATGCGCTGAACTACTGCATGCTGCTGCCCGGCCCCGAAGCCCAGCAGCTGGCCACCTACATCGGCTGGCTCATGCACCGCACCTGGGGCGGCATTGCGGCGGGCGTGCTCTTCGTGCTGCCATCGCTCTTCATCCTGATCGGCCTGTCGTGGGCCTACATGGCCTACGGCCACGTGCCGGCCGTGGCAGGCCTGCTCTACGGCGTGAAGCCCGCGGTGACGGCCATCGTGCTGTTCGCCGCCTGGCGCATCGGCTCGCGGGTGCTCAAGAACGCATGGCTCTGGGCGATTGCCGTGGCGGCCTTCGCGGCGATCTTCGCGCTGCGCCTGCCGTTCCCGCTGATCGTGCTGGCCGCCGGGGCCATCGGCTACTTCGGCAGCCGGTTCGCGCCGGCGTATTTCGCAGCGGGCGGCGGGCACGGCGGCGCACAGGCATCGGCCGGGCCGGCGCTGATCGACGACCATACGCCGACGCCGCAGCACGCCCTTTTCGGCTGGGGCCGTTTCGCGCGCGTGCTGGCGGTGTTTTTCGCGCTGTGGCTCGGCGCCCTTGGCGCACTCATGGCGCTGTACGGCTGGAACGGCGCGCTCACGCAGATGGCGTGGTTCTTCACCAAGGCGGCGCTTTTGACCTTCGGTGGCGCGTACGCGGTGCTGCCCTATGTGTTCCAGGGCGCGGTCGACCACTACCACTGGCTCAGCGCCACGCAGATGATCGACGGACTGGCGCTCGGGGAAACCACGCCGGGCCCGCTGATCATGGTGGTGTCGTTCGTGGGCTTCGTGGGCGGCTGGGGGCAGGCGCTGTTCGGTCCGCAGGCGCTGTTCGCGGCGGGCGCGGCGGCGGCAACGGTGGTGACCGTTTTCACCTTCCTGCCGTCGTTCCTGTTCATCCTGCTGGGCGGACCCTTCATCGAATCGACCCACGGCAACCTGAAGTTCACCGCCCCGCTGACTGCCATCACCGCGGCCGTGGTCGGCGTGATCGTCAACCTGGCGGTCTTCTTCGCCTACCACGTGCTCTGGCCCGCGGGCCTGTCCGGGCCCTTCGAGATCCCCTCCGCCGTCATCGGCGTCCTCGCGGCCATCGCGCTCTTCCGCTTCAAGGCCGGCGTGATCCCCGTCGTGCTCGCCTCCGCACTCGCCGGCATGGCCTGGCAACTGCTCATGCGTTGACCCGGAACTTGAGACGGGACATTCCAGGAACACCGCGGAACCGGCTTTGCCGGGCCGCTGGTGTTGCGGAGGGAGTCGAGCTACACGAAGTGAGCGAGGGACGGGGTGGGTTATTCCTCGACGAACGCTTCTTCGCGTTTCGCCTTGATGGAAGGCAGCAGCACGATGCCCAGCAGCAACGCTGCCGCGACCAGCAAGCCCGCCGACAGCGGCCGCGTGACGAACACGCTCCACGTGCCGCGCGACAGCAGCAGCGCGCGCCGCAGGTTTTCTTCCATCATCGGCCCGAGGATGAAGCCCAGCAGCAGCGGGGCCGGCTCGGTCTTGAGCTTCAGGAACAGGTAGCCGACAAAGCCGAAGATCGCGACCATCCACACGTCGAAGGTGTTGTTGTTGGTCGAGTACACGCCAATCGCGCAGAACAGCACGATGGCAGGGAACAGGAACTTGTAGGGCACCGTCAGGAGCTTGATCCACATGCCGATCAGCGGCAGGTTCAACACGATCAGCATCGCGTTGCCGATCCACATCGAGGCGATCAGGCCCCAGAACAGTTCGGGGTTGCTGGTCATCACCTGCGGGCCGGGCTGGATGTTGTGGATCGTCATCGCGCCCACCATCAGCGCCATCACGGCGTTGGGCGGAATGCCCAGCGTCAGGAGCGGAATGAAGGAGGTCTGCGCGCCGGCGTTGTTGGCCGACTCGGGCGATGCCACGCCGCGGATGTTGCCCTTGCCGAAGGCCACTTCGCCGGGGCGCATCTTGATCTTCTTCTCGAGCGCATAGGCCGCGAAGGCCGCCAGCAGTGCGCCGCCGCCCGGCAGGATGCCGAGCGCCGAACCCAGCGCCGTGCCGCGCAGCACCGCGGGCGTCATGCGCTTGAAGTCATCCTTGGTGGGCCACAGGCCCCTGACCTTGTGCGTGAACACTTCGCGCTCGTCGTCAGGCTGCGAGAGGTTGCCGATGATTTCGCCGTAGCCGAACACACCCATGGCAATCACCACGAAGCCGATGCCGTCGGTGAGCTCCGGAATGTCGAAGCTGAAGCGCGCCACGCCCGAATTGACGTCGGTGCCCACGATGCCGAGCAAGAGGCCCAGCACGATCATGGCCACCGCCTTGAGCAGCGAGCCCGAAGCCAGCACCACCGCGCCGATCAGGCCCAGGGTCATCAGCGAGAAATACTCGGCCGGGCCGAACTTGAAGGCCAGTTCGGTCAGCGGCGGTGCGAAGGCCGCCAGGATCAGCGTGCCGACGCAGCCGGCAAAGAACGAACCCAGGCCCGCAGCGGCAAGCGCCGGGCCTGCGCGGCCCTGCCTGGCCATCTGGTAGCCGTCGATACAGGTGACCACCGAAGATGACTCCCCGGGCAGGTTCACCAGGATCGCGGTGGTCGATCCGCCATACTGCGCGCCGTAGTAGATGCCGGCCAGCATGATCAGCGCCGACACGGGCGGCAGTGCGTAGGTGGCGGGCAGCAGCATCGCGATGGTCGCGACCGGGCCGATGCCCGGCAGCACGCCGATCAGCGTGCCCAGGATGCAGCCGACCAGGCAGTACAGCAGGTTGGTGAAGGTGAAGGCGACGCCGAAGCCGGTCGCGAGGTTGTGGAACAGTTCCATGGCGGCGTGCTCCTCAACCCGAAATGAAAGTAGGCCAGACCTGGATCTGGAGCTTGAGCGCCCAGATGAAGGCCACGTAGCTGCCGGCCGCCAGGATGGTGGACAGCACCAGCACGTCGCGCAGCTTGAAGTGTTGGCCGGCCATGCTCGAGATGATGGTGAGCGCGTAGATCGCGACGATCATCCCCATGGCGGGCAGGCCGATGCTCGGCAGGCCGCCCAGCAGCACGCCGAACGCCAGGTTGGCGCCGAGCACGAAGGCCAGCGGCTTCCAGGCCCATTTCCCGATCGGATCGCCGCCCGCGGTCTCGACCACCATCGCCTGGAACATGATGAGCGCCCCGAGCACGGCCAGCAGGATGCCCAGCATGAGCGGGAAGTAACCGGGCCCCATGCGGGCACCGTCGCCGATGTTGTAGGTGGTGGCGCCGATGGCGAAGGCGCCGCCCACGGCTGTGAACATGACTCCCGAAAAGAAGTCAGCCTGACTCTTGATACGCATTGTCTCGACCCTCTTGATTGGACGGGTGAGGGTCGTCGCCCGCGGCTGACCGTTGGCTGACCGGCCCGGTAAGGACAAATGCGTACAAGGGTTCTCCCGCGCGCCTCGCGCAAGCAGGCGCGGGAGAGGGGCAGAAACGAAAAAAGCTCCCGAAGGAGCTTTTTTGCTTGAGAGCGAGGTCTCGGGGGGAGGGCTTAGTAGCCGCCGCGACCACCGCCGCCGCCGCCGTAGCCACCGCCACCACCGCTGCGGCCACCGCCGCCGCCACCACCGTAGCCGCCGCCGCCACCACCACCGCCGTAGCCGCCACCACCAGCGCCGCCGCCGTAGCCGCCGCCACCGGTACGGGGGGGACGAGCTTCCATCGGACGTGCTTCGTTCACGGTCAGGGCGCGGCCCTGGAGCGAATGGCCGTTCATGGCTTCAACGGCTGCCAGCGCTTCAGCGTCGGTGCCCATTTCCACGAAACCGAAGCCCTTGGAGCGACCGGTGTCGCGTTCCATCATGACCTTGGCGCTGACGATCGAGCCGAACTCGCCGAAAGCCTGTTCCAGGTCGTTGTCACGCACGGAGTAGGCGAGGTTGCCTACGTAGAGTTTCTTGCCCATTGAGGGACTCCTAATTCAAACCAACAAGACAAAGCGATGGAGTCCCAGAATCACAACAAACAAATGCGCTGTGGCGCGAAACTGACCGATCACCGAATTACGTGCACGGGAGCAAGCTCACAGACACGTAAGCCGGATTATCAATCCGATCCGGGAAAAGCGTGTCGAAATCAGCGCTTATTACGAAACATCACGCCCTGACGGGCGGTTTCGCAACGGTTGCAGCAGGCCGGAGAGCCCGTTGTGGTCTATTTCATGCATCAAATGGAGCAGCCGGCCAATTTCGCCCGAGGGAAAACCCTCGCGTGCGAACCAATTCAGATAATTCCCGGGCAAATCGGCAATCAGCGTGCCCTTGTGCTTGCCGAAGGGCATTTCGAGCGTGACGAGGCGCTGCAGGTCTTCGGGTTTCATTGAAATTCAGCCTCCCGCGCGCTTGACGGTGTGGCCCTGCTTCGAGAGCACGGCGATCACCGGCTCGCGGTGGTCGCCCTGGATCTCGATGATGCCGTCCTTCACCGTGCCGCCCGAGCCGCAGGCCGTCTTGAGCTGCTTGCCCATGGCCGCGAGTGCCGCCGCATCGAGCGCCAGGCCCTTGACCACGGTCACGCCCTTGCCTTTGCGGCCCTTGGTCTCGTGGGATACACGCACAATGCCGTCGGTGGCCGGAATGCGCGCGCTGGTTTCCTTGCAGCGGCACTGCGCCATCGGCGCGCGGCAATCGGGGCACATGCGGCCGCCCGCCTCGGTGGAGTACACCAGGGCGCTGGCGGGGTTGCTTTTCATCGTTGCCATTCGATCGATCTCTTCTTCTTCACTTCTTCACTGTCCCCGGTTCATCCCTCTGTCTGCTCACATGCCATTCGACTCACTGGGCCTGGCCCCCGCGCTCGTGCAGGCTGCCGCCGAAAGCGGCTACGCCGCGCCGACCGCCATCCAGGCTGCGGCCATTCCCGCCATTCTGCAGGGCCGCGACGTGCGGGGCTCGGCGCAGACCGGTTCCGGCAAGACGGCCGCATTTTCCCTCCCGCTGCTGCAGCGGCTGGCCGCAGAGCCCGCACAGGCGCCGCGGCGCGTGCGCGCGCTGGTGCTCGTGCCCACGCGCGAACTCGCGGCCCAGGTCGGCGAGACCCTGCGCAGCCTGGCGCAGCACCTGCCCGAGCGGCTCAAGATCGCGATCGCCTTCGGCGGCGTGTCGATCAACCCGCAGATGATGAGCCTGCGCGGCGGCGCCGACATCGTGGTGGCCACGCCGGGCCGCCTGCTCGACCTGGTGGAGCACAACGCGCTGAAGCTCGGCGCCGTGTCCATGCTCGTGCTCGACGAGGCCGACCGCCTGTTCGACCTCGGCTTTGCCGAGGAGCTGGGCCGCATCCTCGCGCTGCTGCCGGCGCGGCGCCAGAACCTGCTGTTCTCGGCCACCTTCCCGCCCGCCATCCAGGCGCTGGCCGACGGCACGCTGCGCGATCCCGCGGTGATCGACGTGCAGGGCGAGCCGGGCACCGAGCCCGCCATCGTGCAGCGCGTGATCGAGGTCGACGCGAACCGCCGCACGCAGCTGCTGCGCCATCTGCTGAAGGAAAACGGCTGGGACCGTGTGCTGGTCTTCGTCGCCACGCAGCATGCGGCGCAGACCGTGGCCGAGAAGCTCTACAAGAACGGCGTCTATGCGGTGCCCTTCCACGGCGACATTGCGCAGGGCACGCGCACCGGCATCCTCGCGCAGTTCAAGGAGAGCCGCTGGGACGTGGTGATCGCGACCGACCTGGCCGCGCGGGGCATCGACATTGCGCAGCTGCCCGTGGTCATCAACTACGACCTGCCGCGCTCGCCCACCGACTACATCCACCGCATCGGCCGCACGGGCCGCGCCGGCGAGAGCGGGCTGGCGATCAGCTTCGTGAGCGCGGCCACCGAGGCGCACTTCCGCCTGATCGAGAAGCGCCAGGGCCTCCACTTGCCGCGCGAGCGCATCGAAGGCTTCGAGCCCACCGAGGCTGCCGTGCCGATGGCCGATGCCTCGGGCACCGGCGGCGTCAAGGGCAAGCGGCCGAGCAAGAAGGACAAGCTGCGCGCGGCGAATGCGCTGGCCGCGGCCAGGCAGGGCGAGAGTGAGCAGAACGACTGAGCGCTGGCCGGGCAGCTACAGCCAGCCCAGCTGCCGCGCGGCCAACTCCTTCATGATGTCCTCGGCGCCGCCGCCGATCATCATCACCTTCACTTCGCGGTAGATGCGCTCGCTCACCGTGCCGCGCATGAAGCCCATGCCGCCGAGGATCTGCACCGCCTGGTCGGCGCAGAACTGCAGGGTTTGCGTGGCGTGGTTCTTCAGCATGCAGACCTCGGCGACCCAGTCGGGCGCGTTGAAACGGCCCGCCGCCTCGAGCGCATCGCCTTCGGCCGACACCGCCTCGAGCCAGGCTTCGGTGGAGGCGATGCGCATCTGCATGTCCACCAGCTTGTGGCGCACCGCCTGGTGCGCGATGAGCGCGGCGCCGAAGGTCCTGCGTCCCTGCGACCAGGTCAGCGCCTCGTCGAGGCAGGCCTGCGCGAAGCCGAGCGCGCCGGCCGCCAGGCCGATGCGCTCGCCGTTGAAGTTGCCCATGACCATGCGGAAACCCGCGCCTTCTTCACCCAGCAGGTAGCGCGCGGGCACGCGCACGTTGTCGAAGTGCAGCTGCGCGGTGTCGGAGCACCACCAGCCCATCTTCGCGAGGCGCGTGCGCCTGAGGCCGGCCGCATCGCCGGGCACCAGCAGCATCGAGAGGCCGCGCGCGCCGCGCTCTTCGCCGGTGCGCACCGCCACCGTGATCCAGTCGGCGCGCATGCCCGAGGTGATGAAGGTCTTTTCGCCGTTCACCACGTAGTGTCCGCCGTCGCGCCTTGCCGTGGTGCGCAGCGCCGCCACATCGGAGCCGCCGCCCGGCTCGGTGATGGCGAGCGCGGCGATCTTCTCGCCGCGCAGCACGGGCGGAACGACCTCGGCGCGCACCGCGTCGCTCGCATGGAGCACCACCGGCGGCAGGCCGATGTTGTGCGAGAACAGGCTCGCGAGCACGCCGCCGCTCCTGCCGTGCCGCGCGAGCGCGATCCACGCCGGCAGCTTCAGCGCATAAGAGGCCGGCGTGCCGCCCAGTGCCTCGGGATAGCCGATCCCGAGCAGCCCCAGCTGCGCGGCACGCATGTAGAGCGCACGCGGGAACTCGCCCGCGTCGTCCCAGGCCTCGACATGCGGCGCGATCTCGCTTTCGGCGAAGCGCCGCACCGTGTCGGCGAGCGCCGCGCGGTCGGCTCGAAGTTCGGCGTCCATGCGCTTCAGCCGCGCGGCGGCCGCTTGGCGATGCCCATGGTCTTGGCGAGGATGCCCAGCATCACTTCGTCGGCGCCGCCGCCGATGGAGCCGAGCCGCCCGTCGCGGTACAGCCGCGAGACGCGGTTCTCGAGCGTGAAGCCCATGCCGCCCCAGAACTGCAGGCAGGTGTCGGCCACCTGGCGCGTGAGCCGGCCGGTCTTGAGCTTGGCCATCGAGGCCAGTTCGAGCACGTCCTGGCCCTGCACGTGCAGGTCGCAGGCGCGGTAGGCGAGGGCGCGCAGCGCTTCCACCTCGGTCTTGAGTTCGGCCAGCTTGAACTGCACCCACTGCTGATCGGCCAGCGTGGCGCCGAACATCTGGCGCTGCTGCGCCCATTCGATGGTCTGCGCGATGCAGTCCTCCATCGGTTCGAGCGAGCTCGCGGCGGCCCACAGGCGCTCTTCCTGGAACTGCTGCATCTGGTAGACGAAGCCCTGGCCCTCCTCGCCGATGCGATAGCGCTGCGGCACGCGCACGTTGTCGAAATGGATGAGCCCGGTGTCGCTCGAATGCATGCCGATCTTGCGGATCTTCTTCGCCTTCTCGATGCCGGGGCTGTCCATCGGCACCATCACGAGCGACTTGTTGCGATGCACCGGTCCGTCGCTGGTGTTGACCAGCATGCACATCCAGTCGGCCTGCAGGCTGTTGGTGATCCACATCTTCTGGCCGCTGATGAGGTAGTCGCCGCCGTCCTTGCGTGCATGGCTCCTGAGGCCGGCCACGTCGCTGCCTGCGCCGGGCTCGCTCACGCCGATGCAGCCGACCGTCTCGCCCGCGATGGCGGGTGCCAGGAACTCGCGGCGCAGCTCGTCGCTGCCGAAGCGCGCGAGCGCGGGCGTGCACATGTCGGTCTGCACGCCGATGGCCATCGGCACGCCGCCGCAGCTCACGTGGCCGAGCGCCTCGGCCATGGCCATCGCATACGAATAGTCGAGCCCGGCGCCGCCGAAGGCCTCGGGCTTGTTCAGGCCCAGCATGCCCAGCTTGCCGAGCTTCCTGAAGACCTCGTGCGCGGGAAAGATCTCGGCCTCTTCCCACTCGTCCACATGCGGATTGATTTCGTCGTCGATGAAGCGGCGCAGCGTCTTCTGGATCTCGAGGTGCTCGTGGGTGTACTGCATGCGGTTGTCTCCAATCAGTCGTTCGCCTTGCCGCTGTCCTGGAACACGCGCGGCGTCTCGGCCAGGTGAAAGCCGTCGAAGGGCCGCACGGCGCTGCGCTGGCGCACCTGTGCATCGGGCAGCGTCATCGGCCAGCCCATGCGCACCTGCGGCCGCGCGCCGTCCACGCGCAGCACGCTGCCGCTGATGAAGCTCGCCGCCGGGCTCAGCAGGAAGGCGATGGCGGCGGAGGTCTCGGCCTCGTTGCCGAAGCGGCCCGCGGGCACGGTGCCGCGCATGGCGCGCAGCATGTCGCCGGCCTCGGGCGGATAGTGGTCCATGCCGCTCGACGCGATGTAGCCCGGCGCCACGGCGTTCACGCGCACGCCGCTTGCGGCCCATTCGAGCGCAGCGGTCTCGGTGAAGCTCACCATGCCCGCGCGCGCCGCGCCGCTGTGGCCCATGTGGGGCATCGAGCCCCACATGTCGGCCACGATGTTGACGATGGCGCCGCCATGGGCCTGCATGCTCTGCACGAAGCACTCGCGCGCCACCAGGAAGCCGCCCGTGAGGTTGGTGTGGATCACCGCCTCCCAGCCCTTGGCCGAGATGGCGGCGAGCGGCGTGATGTACTGGCCGCCCGCGTTGTTGACGAGGCCGTTGACGCGGCCGTGCGTTGCAACGATGTCGGCGATGGCGGCGCGCACCGCTTCTTCCTGCCGGATGTCGAAGGCCTGGATGCCGGCCTTGCCGCCCGCATCTGCGATCTCGGCCTGCACCTGCCGCAGCTTTTCGGCCTTGCGGCCGGCCAGCACCACCTGCGCGCCCAGCGATGCGAGTTCGTGCGCCGTGCAGCGGCCGATGCCCGAGCCGCCCCCCGTGACGAGGATCACCTGCCCGGCGAACAGGCCGGGCGAGAACACGGAGCGATACCGGGAAGGAGCGTTCATGGTTGAGGCTTCCGCAAGGGCTGGCAAGGTGCAGTGTGCGCCGTCATGCGTCGGCAATCTCGGCCACCACATGCCGCGCGGCCACCTGCGCGCCCACCGCCACATGCAATGCGGCGACGCGGCCCGCGCGCGGCGCGCAGTGCACATGTTCCATCTTCATCGCCTCCAGCGTGGCGATCGGCTGGCCGGCGGCGACGGCCTCGCCTTCAGCCACCAGCAGCGCGATGACGCGGCCGTTCATCGAGGCGCGCAGCAGGCCGTCGCCGCCCGCGGCGCCGGCGCGCGGCACCGCGGCATGCGTGAGGTCCTGCAGGTCGAAGGCCTGGCCATCGAAATGGAGCCACAGGCGCACCGCGGATTCGCGCACCGCCAAGGCCCGTTCCGAGACGCCATCGCAGGAAAAGCGCAGGGCGCCGTCGCCGGACAGCGAAAGCAGCTCGATCGGTACCGGCGCCGCCGCATCGAGCGCGACATCGAAGCGGCCAGCGCCCCGAGGCGTCACGCGGGCGGCGTGCACCCGGCCATCGAGCGAAAAGCGCAGCGCGTTGGGCAGCGTGTGTGCGAGCGGCGAGGGCCATCCGCGATCGCCCAGCTGGAGCAGCAGCGCCGCGAGCCATGCGGCGCGGCGCTCCATGGCGGGATCGGGTGCAAGCAGTGCCTCGGTGTGCTCGGCAATGAACGCCGTCGTCGCCGAACCGCCGGCAAACACCGGATGCGACAGCGCGCGCTGCAAGAACTGCTGATTGGTCGCCAGGCCCAGGGCCACCGTGTCCTGCAGCCCCGCGACCAGCCGGCGCCTGGCTTCTTCGCGCGTTGGACCGTGGGCCACGAGCTTGGCGATCATCGAATCGTAGAAGGGCGGCACCGCGGCGCCGTCCCGCAGCGCATGCTCGACGCGCAATGCCGGCGAAGGCCGCCATGCGGCGAGCGTTCCGCTCTGCGGCATGAAGCCCTGCCGCGGATCTTCCGCACACAGCCGCACTTCGATGGCGTGGCCGCTCAGGCGCACGTCCTGCTGCGCAAGAGGCAGCGGCTCGCCCGCCGCGACGCGCAGCTGCAGCTCGACCAGGTCGAGCCCCGCCACGGCTTCGGTCACCGGATGCTCCACCTGCAGCCGCGTGTTCATTTCCATGAACCAGTACGCCCCCTTCGCATCGAGCAGGAATTCGAGCGTGCCCGCGCCTTCGTAGCCGATGGCCCTGGCCGCCGCCACGGCTGCCGCGCCCATGCGTTCGCGCAAGGCCCCGGAGACGGCCGGCGAGGGCGATTCCTCGATCAGCTTCTGGTGCCGGCGCTGCACCGAGCAGTCGCGCTCGCCAAGGTGGATGGCGTTGCCATGCCGGTCGGCGAACACCTGGATCTCGATGTGGCGCGGCGCGGCGATGGCGCGCTCGAGGATCACGGTCGCATCGCCGAAGGCATGGAGCGCCTCGGACTGCGCGCTCTGCAGCAGCTCGGCAAAGGCATCGGCCGAAGGCGCGAGCCGCATGCCGCGCCCGCCGCCGCCGGCGGTCGCCTTGATCATCACGGGCCAGCCGATGCGCGCGGCTTCGGCAGCGAGCGTGGCCGCGCGCTGGTCTTCGCCCTGGTAGCCGGGAATGCAGGGCACGCCGGCCGCCTGCATCAGCCGCTTCGCCGCGGCCTTGTCGCCCATGGCGCGGATGGCTTCGGGCGAGGGGCCGATGAAGACGAGGCCCGCATCGCGGCAGGCCTGCGCGAACTCGGCGTTCTCTGCCAGGAAGCCGTAGCCAGGATGGACCGCTTCGGCGCCGCTCGAATGCGCGGCTTCGACGATGGCGGCGATGTTCAGGTAGCTTTGCGCGGGCAGCGGCTCGCCGATCCACACGGCCTGGTCGGCCTGGCGCACGTGCTCCGCATCGGCATCGGCGCTCGAATACACGGCCACCGTGCGATGGCCCATGGCGCGCGCGGTGCGCATCACGCGCAGCGCGATCTCGCCGCGGTTGGCGACGAGGATCTTGTGGAAGCTCATGGCCGCGCCACCGAGAACTGCATCGCCTGCGGCACGCGCGCATCGCCATCGCGGCACACCGACAGCACTTCGGCCAGCACCGCGCGCGTGTCGCGCGGATCGATCACGCCGTCGTCCAGCAGCAGCGCGCTGGTGGTGAACACGCTGGTCTGCCGTTCGAAGCGTTCGACGATCTGCCGCTGCATGGCGTCGATCTTCGCGCGGTCGACGGCACCTTTTCGCGCCATGCCCGCCTCCATCACCATGGCCATGGTCTGCGCCGCCTGCTCGCCGCCCATCACCGCGGTGCGCGCGTTGGGCCACGAGAAGCAGAAGCGCGGCGCGAAGCCGCGGCCGCACATGCCGTAGTTGCCCGCGCCGTAGGAAGCGCCGCAGTGCAGCGTGACCTGCGGCACCGTGGCGCTGGTCACGGCCTGGATCATCTTGGCGCCGTGCTTGATGATGCCGGCCTCCTCGTGCGCGCGGCCCACCATGTAGCCCGTGATGTTCTGCAAATACACGATGGGCGTGCGCGACTGGCAGCAGGCCTGGATGAAGTGCGTGGCCTTGGTGGCGCCGTCGGAGTCGATGGGCCCGTTGTTGGTGACGACGCCCACCGCGTGGCCTTCGAGCCGCATGTGGCCGCACAGCGTGGCGCTGCCGTAGTGCGCGCTGAATTCGAGGAACTCGGAGCCGTCGGCAATGCGCGCGATCACCTCGCGCATGTCCACCGGCCGGCGGCCGTCGCCCGGCATGATGCCCAGCAGCTCCTCGGCCGCGTAGAGCGGCGGCGCGAACTTGCGCGGCGCCTCGTCGCGCGCCCAGTCGATGCCGCCGAGGATCGCGCGCGCGATGCGGATGGCGTCGCGGTCGTCCTCGGCCAGGTGGTCCCCCAGGCCCGAGACGTGCGTGTGCATCACGGCGCCGCCCAGTTCCTCTTCGGTGGCGATTTCGCCGGTGGCGGCCTTGAGCAGCGGCGGGCCGGCCAGGAAGGCGCGCGTGCGGTCGCGCACCATCACGATGTAGTCCGAAAGGCCCGTCTGGTAGGCGCCACCCGCGGTCGAGGAGCCGTGCGTCACCGTCACCACCGGCAGGCCCGCGGCGGAAAGCCGCGCCAGGTTGCGGAAGATGCCGCCGCCGCGCACGAAGTCCTGTACCCGGTACTGCATGAGATTGGCGCCCGCGCTTTCCACCAGCTGGACGTAGGGCAGCTTGTTCTCGAGCGCGATTTCCTGCACGCGCAGCTGCTTGTCCAGCCCCATGGGCTGCAGCGCGCCGGCGTCGATGCCCGAGTCGGAGGCGCTGACCACGCAGCGCACGCCCGCGACCCGGCCGATGCCCGCGATCACGCCGCCGCCGGGCACGCTCCGGCCGAGGTCTTCGTTGTCGTGCCCCAGCCCCGCGAGGGAGGCCAGCGGCAGGAAGGGCGCGCCGGCGTCCAGCAGCAGCGCGAGCCGTTCGCGCGGCAGCAGCTGGCCGCGCCTGGCAAAGCGCTCGGCCGAGGCGTTCGATGCCGCTGCCGCGCGGGCCTCGTGCGCGCGCACCTGCTCGAGCAGCGCCAGCATGCCGGCGCGATGGGCCAGGAAGGATTCGCTGGCCGCGTTCAGCCGGGATTCGATGGCGGGCATGGAAGAGTCAGTGCAGATCGCTTTCGCTCTGCACCGACTCTAGGGCGCGCACGCGCGCCCGGCTTGCGCCAATTAGCTGGTGCGGGCCCGCCGCGGAGCAGCCGGCGCGTCCATGCTGGTGCCCGTGATCACCCAGTAGATGAAGATCAGCACCGCGCCGGCCGTGCCGAACACCGACAGGCCCATGTAGTTGCCGCCGATGGCCAGCGCGTCGGTGGGCGCGGCCGCGATGCAGATCATGCTGGCCGCGCTCATGCCCACGTAGTGCATGGTGCAGACGGCCACGCCCATCACGGCCGCCGCCGCAATCTGGTGGCTCAGCCGGCGCAGGTTGAAGGCCAGCCACAGGGCCGCGCCGGCGGCGGTGATGGCAATGGCCACCGACAGCGCCACGATGGCGGGGTCGAAGTCCATCGAGGCGCGCATGTTCATCGCGAACATGCCCATGTAGTGCATCACGCACACGCCCAGCCCCGCGAGCAGGCTTCCGGCCAGCCAGCCGGCCCGGCTGAACTTGCGCCGCCCGCCCGCCATGTACAGCGCAATGCCCGAGATCAGGATGGCCGCCACCAGTGAGACGACCGTGAGCGGCACGTTGTACGAAATGCCCACCGGCAGGCGGTAGGCCAGCATGCCGATGAAGTGCATCGACCAGATGCCGATGCCGCCCAGCGCCACCGCGGCGCAGGCGACGACCGCGAGGTTGGGTTTGCCGTCGGCGCCAACCATGCGCTTCGCGCAGATCAGCGCCACCAGGGAGCCCGCGAACGAGATGAGGAACGAAAGTGCCACCAGCCCCAGCGAATATTCGGGCGACAGCAATTGGCCAACGACGAGGGGAGTCATGTCTTTTTTTCTCCTGGTAAGGAACGGCTCGCCGCGGCAGGCCACCCGGCCGGCCGAAGATGTAACGAGACGTCCGTCCGGGAGTTTGTAATAGTTGTTTTTAAAAGTAAACCCAATTTCATGGGATTTACTCACATCTTGTTGCGCTCAGTTTTTTGGACGAATGCGGTAGATCGCGTTGTTCCGATCGGCCGCCATGTAGATGGTCCCGTCGCTGCCGACCGCGACCCCGGTGACCACATAGGGCGGCGGCAGCCCCGGCCCCGCGGCCAGCCCGATCGGCAGGTTTTCCGCCACGGTGCGGCGCGAGCCGTTGACCGGGTCGATCTCCACCAGCCGGCGCGCCGCGCTTTCGGCCACGATGAAGCTGCCCCAGGGCGTCTCGGCCACGCCTTCGGGCAGCGCCAGGCCTTCGGCAACGGCGCGCAGCGGGGCGCTGGCATCGAGCGGAATGCGGGTCAGCTTGCCCGCGGCCTCGGTGACGTAGAGCGCGCCGTCGCGGCCGACGATCATCTGCACCGGGCCGGCCAGCCCGCTGGCGAGCACTTGCTTCTCAACGAAATGAGGGCCGCTCGCGCGGGTGATGCTGCCGGTGGCGATCTCGGCATAGATCACGCTGCCGTCGGCCATGGGCATGGCGTCGAACGGCGCCTTCAGCCCGTGAATGGTTTCGACGGTCCGCAGCGTCTGGCGGTCGACCAGCTGCACCGTGCCGGTGAACCACGAAGTCAGCGCGAAGCGCGTGCCCGACAGGCCGATGGCGAATGGATAGTCGAGCTGCGGGTCGCGCTGCATGCGGAACACGTCGCGCACCTCGCCCGTGCGCACGTCCACCTGCCGGAAGCCGAACACATCGGCCACCCAGAGCGTGCGGCCTTCGATCTTGAGCCCGGCCGGCGCCGCCAGCTTGCCGCTGGTGAGCGTGCGCAGCATCCCCGTGGCAGGGTCGAAGGCCTGCACTTCGTTGTTGGCCATGTTCGACACGTAGATCGTGCCGTCGGGGGCGATGGCCAGGTTGTCGAGCGATGGGCGCAGCTGCTTCGCGACGGTCTTGCGGCCCGTGGCGAGGTCCACCTTGACCAGCTCGCCGCTGCGCGCATCGACCACCCAGAGGTTGCCCTTGCCGTCGAGGTTGGCGGCCGCGGGAATCTTGAAACCGCCGGCGATCACGGTCATGTTGCCGCTGACCGGATCGATCTTCACCACCTGGCCCTTGAACCACAGCGGACCGTAGAGCATGCCGTCCGGGCCGACCTCGAAGCCGTTGAAGCCGCCCATGTCCTTCTTGATGAGCCGCGGCGGCTTCTGGCCTGTGCGGTCTATTTCCCAGAGCGCGTCGCCCAGGAACACCTGCGAGGCGTAGAGCCTGCCGCTGCTGCGGTCGAAGTCCAGCGAATTGAGGCCGGGCAGGTCCTTGGCGAGCACGCGCATCGGCGCGCCGTCGTTCTCGCGGTAGCGCAGCATGCCCATGAGGTAGTTGGTCCATGCCAGCTCGCCCCTGGGGCCGACCGCGATGTCGTCGGCCTGGCCTTCGGGCGCGTCGATCAGGACCTTGGCCGCGCCGGTGCCGCGGTCGACCTCCCACAGCGTGTTGCCGAGCACCGAGCCCGCGAGCAGGCGGCCCTTCTGGTCGATCGCCAGGCCGTGCACGCCCGCGAACGAGGACGGCGCGACCAGCACTTCGGGCTCGGACCACGCGGCGGGCCGGGTGGGCGGTGGCGGCGGTGCGATGGTGCCGCAGGCCTCCAGCAGGGCGAGGATGGCGATGAGTGCGGCGGCGCGCAGCGGGCGGCGGGGCATGTCTTCTCTCCTTCTTGTGGATGCGTCCTGTCTTGCGACGTGCAGGCAGTCTAGAAGCAGGCAGGGGAGATGGCGCAGTCTCTCCCGGGACATGCGGACTTTCGTTCGCTGCGGATTACCCGCCCCTCGTCGGCGATTCAACCGCGCAGAAGCTGCGTCACCGTGTGGATCGACAGGCCCACCAGCCCGCCCACCAGCGTGCCGTTGATCCGTATGAACTGCAGGTCGCGCCCGATGTGGCGCTCCAGCTCGTCGGTCATCTCGCTGGCGTTCCATTCCCCGACGCGCTCCTCGATGTAGCGGCGGATGTCCTCGCGGTAGCGCTCGATGGCCAGCGGCGCGGCCGCCTCGATCTGCTCGTTGATCCAGTGGCGGATCGCCTCGTCGGCCTGCAGCCGCGCGCCGAGCGCGCCGGCCATCGATGCGATGCGCTGGCGGATCGTGGAGTCGCCCCGGCCCAGGTCGTCGTGCAGCCAGGCCAGCAGCTCGCCCCAGATGCCGTGCAGGTAGTCGCCGAGCGCGGGATGCGCCATCAGCTCGGCGCGGATCTGCTCGCCGCGCTGCTGGAACCCGGGGTCGAGCTTGAGCCGCACCACGAAGTCGTCGACGAAGTGGTCGAAGCGCCGGCGCATCGGATGATCTGGCTCGGCCGCCAGTTCGGCGATGGTGCGCGCCACGGCCGCCACGATCTTGCGCGTGGCGAGCTTGGCCGCCACCTGGTCCAGGCCCACGTAGCGCAGCGTCTTGATCTCGCGCGCAATGGCTTCGGTGATGTGCGCCTGCACTTCCTCGCCTTCGAGCAGGCCGGCCACCTGCTGCAGCACGTCGTCGAGCAGCGCCTGGTGGCGCCCGCCGGCCGTGAGCGCATCCAGCGCCTGGCCCATCAGTCGCGAGAGATCGATCTTCTCGAGGCCCGCCGCGGCGGCGCGGCCCATGAAGCTGCGCACGCGCTCGTCGTCGAATGCCGAGAGCCCGTAGCGCGCGGCCGCCACGCCCCATTCGCCGAGCTTCTGGCCGCTCGCGGGCCGCGCCAGCCAGTCGGCGATGCGCCCGGCCGCGTCGAACTCGCGCAGCTTGGCGAGCACCTGTTCGGTGCCGAGGAAGTTGTTGCAGATGAAGCCGGCCAGCTTGGCGCCGATGCGGTCCTTGTTGCTCGGGATGATCGCGGTGTGCGGAATCGGCAGGCCGAGCGGATGCCGGAACAGGGCCACCACCGCGAACCAGTCGGCAATGGCGCCGACCATCGCGGCTTCGGCGAACGCGGCCACGTAGCCCCAGGCCGGATGTTGCGCCTGCAGTGCGCTGGCCACCGCATAGAGCAGGGCCGCTGCGCACAGCAGGCCGAGCGCGACGCGCTTCATCTGCTGCAGCGCGCCGCTGCCGTGGTCTTCAGCCAATGGTGTGCGAGGTCGCGAGGCGCTCCATGAACAGCTCGCAGCGCGCCAGTTGTTCGAGGCTCACGAATTCGTCGGGCTGGTGCGCCTGCTCGATGCTGCCCGGGCCGCACACCACGGTGGGGATGCCGGCGTTCTTGAACAGGCCCGCTTCGGTGCCGAAAGCCACCAGCGTGGTGCGGTCCTCGCCCGCGAGGCGCTGCGCGAGCAGCGTGACCGGATCCGTGGCCGCACCGAGGAAGCTCGGGATCTCGCAGATGGTCTCGAAGCTGAAGCCCGCATCGGGCGCCACCTTTTTCATCGCGGGCTCGAGGCCGGCGGCGTAGGCCCGCACGTCGGCCTGCATGCGCTTCGCATCGGCCGTGGGCAGGTCGCGGAATTCGTAGCGGAACTCGGCGTCGCGCGGCACCACGTTGTCGGCAATGCCGCCATGGAACTGTCCCACGCTCGCGGTGCTGAAGGGCACGTCGAAGCCCTCGTAGCGCGGTTCGCTGCGCTCGAAGCCTTCGGCCATGTCGCGCACCTTGCCGACCACGCGCGCGGCCATCTCGATGGCATTGACCGACTGCGGCGTGAGCGACGAATGCGCCTCCTTGCCGCGCACGCAGCAGCGGTAGCGGTACACGCCCTTGTGCGCGATGGCCGGCACCATGCTGGTGGGCTCGCCCACGATGCAGGCGAGGGGCTTGATGCCGGCGTCGCGCATGTCGGCGATCAGTTCCTTCACGCCGAAGCAGCCGATCTCCTCTTCATAGCTGAAGGCGAAGTGCACCGCGAAGGGCGAGTCGCTTTCCAGGAAGCGCCGGGCATTGGACAGGGCGATGGCAATGAAGCTCTTCATGTCGGCCGAGCCGCGTCCGTACAGGCGCTCGTTCTGCAGCGTGGCGGAGAGCGGGTCGACGCTCCAGTCCTGCCCGTCCCACGGCACCGTGTCGGTGTGTCCCGAGACGATCACGCCGGCCGGCTTGCCCTCGCCGAGGGTGGCGAACAGGTTGGCCTTGGTGCGCTCGGCGTTGTAGGTGATGCGGCTCTTCACGCCCAGCGCGGCCAGATGGCTTTGCGCAAGGTCGATCAGCTGGAGGTTGCTGTTCGCGCTGACGGTGTTCATGCGCACCAGCGTCTGGGCCAGCGCGAGGCTTTGGGGGGAAAGCGTAGGGGACATGCAACACATTGTCCAAGAAGTCGGTGCCGGTTGCCGGCGGGCGCCCGGGCTGTCATGCGCAGCGGGTACCCTGCGCCTCTTTTGGATGGAGGAAAAGACGATGCGCACCGTTCACTTCGCCCTTGCCGCGACCGCCGCCCTTGGCCTGGCGGCCTGCAGCACCACCGGTCCCGCCAACAAGCTGCTCACGCTCGACGGCAACCCGCCGCTGGTCATTGCGCACCGCGGTGCCTCGGGCCAGCTGCCCGAGCAGACGCTCGAAGCCTACGCGCGCGCCGTCGAGCTCGGCGCCGACGTGATCGAGATGGACCTGGTTTCCACCAAGGACGGCGTGCTCATCGCCCGCCACGACCCCAACCTGGCCATCAGCACCGACGTGGCCAAGCACCCGCGCTTCGCCTCGCGCAAGAAGACCATCAAGGTCGACGGCGAAACCCAGACCGGCTGGTTCAGCAACGACTTCACGCTGGCCGAGATCAAGACGCTGGGCGGCATCTCGACCGACCCCGAGCGCCCGCAGGATTTCAACGGCAAGTTCAAGATCCCCACCTTCCAGGAGATCATCGATTTCGCCAAGGCCAAGTCGAAGGAAACCGGCCGCACCATCGCGATCTATCCGGAGACCAAGAACCCGACCTACTTCCGCGACCTCGGGCTGCCAATGGAAGACAAGGTGATTGCAGCCATCAACGCCGCCGGCTGGAACAGCAAGACCGCCCCCATCTACGTGCAGTCCTTCGAGCCCGGGAGCCTCAAATACATGAAGGCCAAGGGCCTGAAAACCCGGCTCATCCAGCTGATCGACGGCGACGGCATCGACATGAAGACCGGCGCCATGACCTACGCCGTGCCGGTCGACCGCCCCTACGAATGGACCAAGGCCGGCGACAAGCGCAACTTCGACGTCATGGTCACGCCCGCGGGCCTGGCCGAGATCAAGACCTATGCCGACGGCATCGGGCCGTGGAAGCGCTACATCGTGAGCATCAAGGGCAGCATCGGCTCCGACGGCAAGCCGCTGGACGTCAACAAGGACGGCAAGATCAACGATGCCGACGCCACCTCGGTCTCGCCCACCACGCTGGTCGCCGATGCCCACAAGGCCGGGCTCTTCGTGCACCCGTTTACCTTCCGCAACGAATCGCGCCGTCTGGCGGCCGACTACAACAAGGACGGCAGGAACGAGTACGCGGTCTACTACAAGCTCGGCGTGGACGGGGTGTTCACCGATTTCCCCGACACCGCGATCGCCGCGCGCGCCGACTACCTGAAGAGCCTCGGCCGCTGAGGGTTTGCCCGGCACGGTCTTTGCGGGGGTCGTCGCAAAGCCTAGACTGTGCCCATGAAACTCATCGATTCACTCGTCACGCAGGCGGCCGGCATCGCCGCCGTGCGGCGTGACCTCCACGCCCATCCCGAACTCTGCTTCGAAGAAGTCCGCACCGCCGACGTGGTGGCAGGCAAGCTCACCGAATGGGGCATTCCCATCCACCGGGGCCTGGGCACCACCGGCGTGGTGGGCATCGTCAAGAACGGCACCAGCAACCGCGCCGTCGGCCTGCGCGCCGACATGGACGCCCTGCCCGTCACCGAGCTCAACACCTTCGCGCATGCCAGCAAGCACCACGGCAAGATGCACGCCTGCGGGCACGACGGCCACACGGCCATGCTGCTCGCTGCGGCCCAGCACCTGGCCAAGCACCGCAATTTCGACGGCACCGTCTACCTGATCTTCCAGCCGGCCGAAGAGGGCGGCGGCGGCGCGCGCGAGATGATCAAGGAGGGGCTGTTCGCGCAGTTCCCGATGGATGCCGTCTTCGGCATGCACAACTGGCCCGGCATGAAGGCCGGCCAGTTCGCCGTGAGCCCCGGACCGGTGATGGCGTCGGGCAACAAGTTCTACGTCAACGTGATCGGCAAGGGCGGCCATGCCGCGCTGCCGCAGACCGGCATCGACCCGGTGCCGATCGCCTGCGAGATCGTGCAGGCCTTCCAGACCATCCTCACGCGCAAGATGAAGCCGACCGACTCGGCCGTGATCTCGGTCACCACCATCCATGCCGGCGAAACCAACAACGTGATCCCCGACAACTGCGAGATGACGGGCACGGTGCGCACCTTCTCGATCGAGGTGCTCGACATGATCGAATCGCGCATGAGGCAGATCGCCGAGCACATCTGCGCCGCGCACGACGCGACGTGCGACTTCCGCTTCGAGCGCTACTACCCGCCCACCATCAACACCGAGGCCGAGGCCAACTTCGCGCGCCGCGTGATGGGCGAGATCGTGGGCCCCGAGAACGTGCTGCGGCAGGAAGCCGCCATGACCTCGGAAGACTTCGCCTTCATGCTGCAGGCCAAGCCCGGCGCCTATGCCTTCATCGGCAACGGCGACGGCTCGCACCGCGACGTGCACCACGGCGAAGGGCCGTGCACGTTGCACAACGCGAGCTACGACTTCAACGACGACCTCATTCCCCTGGGCGCCACCTGCTGGGTGCAACTGGCCGAGCAGTTCCTCAAGCCCGGGGGAGCCGCGCCTTGATCGGCATCGGCGAGGCGTTTTCGCCGCGCTACGCCCAGGCCCGCCAGAAGTTTCTGCAGGCCTGCGTGAGTGCGGGCCTCGCGACCCTGCCGCACGCGCATCCGGGCAAGGGGCGGGACGGCGAGGAACTCTCGATGGACGTGGCGCTCGACGGCGCTGCGGACGCCGAGCGCCTGCTGATCGTCACCAGCGGCTGCCACGGCGTGGAGGGCCACTGCGGCAGCGGCGTGCAGGTGTTCGCGCTGCACGACGCCGAATGGCGCGAGAAAGCCAGGGCGCAGGGCGTGGCGGTGCTCTATGTGCATGCGCTCAACCCGCACGGCTTTTCGTACGGCCGGCGCGTCACGCAGGAGAAGGTCGACCTGAACCGCAACTTCGTCGATTTCTCGAAGCC
Source organism: Variovorax beijingensis (assembly GCF_003951285.1). Classification (GTDB taxonomy): domain Bacteria; phylum Pseudomonadota; class Gammaproteobacteria; order Burkholderiales; family Burkholderiaceae_C; genus Variovorax; species Variovorax beijingensis. The sequence continues at coordinate 125,012 of NZ_RXFQ01000007.1, forward strand.
GCTTCCGGCCAACGAGCCCTACGCCAGGCTGCATGCGCTGCTCGTGCCCGAGACTTGGCCGCCCACGCCCGAGAACGAGGCCGACATCGAGAAATGGATCGGCAAGCATGGCGCCGAGGCCTACCAGGCGGCCATCACCAGCGGGCAGTACCAGTTCGAGGACGGCCTGTTCTTCGGCGGCAAGGCGCAGACCTGGAGCAACAAGACCTTGCGCGGCGTGCTGCGCCGGCATGCCGCCAGCGCGCGCCGGCTGGCCTGGATCGACCTGCACACCGGGCTTGGGCCCAATGGCCTGGGCGAACGCATCTTCGCCTGCCGCGACGACAAGGTGGCCTACGCGCGCGCCAATGCCTGGTGGGGCACGCCCGCGGCGCCCGTCACCTCGATCTACGACGGTTCTTCGAGCGCGGCGCTGCTGCGCGGACTGATGTGGGACACCGCGCACCAGGAGTGCCCGCAGGCCGAATACACCGGCATCGCACTCGAATACGGCACGCTGCCCATGCTGGAAGTGCTGGCTGCCCTGCGCGCCGACCACTGGCTGCACAGGCACCCCGAGGCGCCGGCCGACCTGGCCGACGGCATCCGCGCGCGCATGCTCGAGGCCTTCTATACCGACACCGATGCCTGGCGCGGCCAGGTCGTCAGCCAGGCGCGGCAGGCGATGTTCCAGGCCGTGGACGGCCTCTGCAGCTAGGTTCGAACCCGCCCGTCCCCGGTCAGCATCGACAGCTCGACGAACTTCGATGCCACGTGGTTCCTGGCCGAGAAAGACACCTCGAAGCCGCCGAACTGCTGCCGGTCGATGCTTTCGAGCCCCGCGATCAGGCCGTCGCGCGAGGCCTTGCCCGGCGCGCGGCGCAGGCCCTCGGTCAGCACCTTGGCGGCAAGGTAGCCCTCCATGCTCGAGAAGTTGGCGCTCGTGCCGGCGCCGGCCTTCTTCACCGCCTCGCTGAATTCGCGCGTGATCGCATTGGCCGGGTTGTAGGGCGAGGGCACCACCTGGGTCACCATCACGCCGGCGCCCTCCTTGCCGAGTTCGTCGGCCAGCGCCTGGGTGCCCACGAAGGACACGTTGAAGAAGGTGCCGCCGTAGCCCGCCTTGCGCGCCTGGCGGATGAAGGCCGCGCAGGCCTTGTAGGCGCCCACCTGGACCACCGCGTCGGGCCGCGCCGCCGTGATGCTCTTCACCGCCGGCGCCACGTCGACCGAATTGCGCTCCACCGTGGCCAGCGCCACCGGCTTGAGGTCCTGCTGCGACAGCGCCAGCGTGACGCCGTCGAGCCCGGCCTTGCCGTAGGCGTCGTTCTGGTAGAAGACCGCGATCTTCTTCAGCCCCAGGTGCGTGAGCTGCTTCACGATCAGCGCGGTCTCGTCGTTGTACGAGGCGCGCAGGTGGAACACGTTCCTGTGGAAGGGTTCGCGCAGCGACATCGCGCCGGTGAAAGGCGCGATGAAAGGCACCTTCTCCTTCACCGCGAGCGGCAGCGCCGCCATGCTGGTGGGCGTGCCGATGTAGCCGAAGAGCGCGAACACATCCTCTTCGATCAGTTTTTGCGTGTTGGCGGCGCAGCGGTCGGGCTCGTAGCCGTCGTCCAGGTTCTTGATGACCACGTTGCGCCGGCCGGGCTGGGCGTTGTACTGGTCCAGGAACAGCTTGGCACCCTGGTGGAACTGGATGCCGAGCTGCGCGGCCGGGCCGGTGAACGGTGCCGATTGGCCCAGCACCAGCGGCACATCGCCCTGCGCCCGCGCCAACTGGAAGCCGCCGAGCGCCGCCGCGCCGGTGGCCAGAGAAAAATGTCTGCGACTGATCATGTGAAACCTCCTTTGCGCCTTGCCGCGCCACTGCCTGGAAAACTTTAGACTTGCCGGATGGTCGATGCCCCGGTCTCCACAACTGCCGTTCTCCCCACCCCCACGTCCACGGTCCTGGGCGCCTGTCCGCACGACTGCCCGGACACCTGCGCGCTGGTCACCACCGTCAGGGACGGCGTGGCCGTGAAGCTGCAGGGCAATCCGGCCCATTCGCACACCGCCGGCGTTCTCTGCACCAAGGTTTCGCGCTACATCGAACGCAACGACCACGCCGAAAGGCTCGTCCAGCCCCTGAAGCGGACCGGTCCCAAGGGCAGCGGCCAGTTCGAACCTGTGAGCTGGGAGGCCGCTCTTGACGACATCGCCGCCCATCTCCGTGCATTGCAGACAGATCCGGAAACAATTGTGCCTTATAGTTACGCAGGCACGATGGGTCTGGTGCAGGGCGAGTCGATGGATCGACGTTTTTTCCACAAAATGGGCGCCACGCTGCTGGACCGCACGATCTGCTCCATGGCCGGCGGCGAGGCCATGGTCCACACCCTGGGCGCCAAGGTCGGCATGCGGATCGAGTTCTTCGCCGAGGCGAAGCTGATCCTGATCTGGGGCAGCAACTCCATTGCCAGCAACCTGCATTTCTGGCGCCACGCCCAGGCCGCCCGGCGCGCCGGCGCGCGGCTGGTGTGCATCGACCCGCGCAAGACCGAAACCGCCGACAAGTGCGACGAGCACATCGCCCTGCTGCCCGGCACCGATGCCGCGCTGGCCCTGGCGCTGATGCACGAACTCATCGTGCACGGCTGGCTCGACCACGACTTCATTGCCAACCACACGCTCGGCTGGGAGCAGCTGCGGGAGCGCGCACTGCAATGGCCGCCCTCGCGCGCGGCCGCCGTGTGCGGCGTGCCCGAGGCGCAGATCGCGGCGCTGGCGCAGGCCTACGGCACCACCCGGCCGGCCGCGATCCGCCTGAACTACGGCATGCAGCGCGTGCGCGGCGGCGGCAACGCGGCGCGCGCCATTGCCTGCCTGCCCGCGCTGGTGGGGGCCTGGCGCGACCGCGCGGGCGGGCTCCTCTTGAGCAGCTCGGGCCACTTTCCGGCCGACCGCGCCGCGCTGCAGCGCCCCGACCTGCTCGCGGGCCGCCAGCCGCGCACCATCAACATGAGCACCATCGGCGACGCGCTGCTCGACCAGGCAAAGCCGGTGAAGGCCATCGTGGTCTACAACAGCAACCCGGTCGCGGTGGCGCCCGAATCGGGCAAGGTGGTGGCGGGCTTCGCGCGCGAAGACCTTTTCACCGTGGTGCTCGAGCAATTCCGCACCGACACCGCCGACTACGCCGACTACCTGCTGCCCGCCACCACCCAGCTGGAGCACTGGGACATCCACTGCAGCTACGGCCACACCGACGTGCTGTTGAACCGGCCCGCGGTGGCGCCGCGCGGCGAAGCGCGCAGCAATGCCTGGGTGTTCCGCGAGCTCGCGCGCCGCATGGGCTTCGACGAGCCCTGCTTCTCGGACGATGATGAGGCACTGTGCCGCAGCGCCTTCGCACCGGGCGCCATCGACTACGCGCAGTTGCTGGAACAAGGCTTCACCAGCCTCACGCTGCCCGAGGCGCCTTTTGCCGAGGGTCGCTTCCCGACGCCCTCGGGCCGCTGCGAATTCTTCAGCGCGCGCCTGCAGGCGCAAGGCATGGACGGCCTGCCCGACCATGTGCCCAACTACGAAGCGGCGGGCAGCTCCACCGAGTTTCCGCTGGCCATGATCTCGCCGCCGGCGCGCAATTTCCTCAACTCGACCTTCGTCAACGTGACCAGCCTGCGCGCCATCGAGGGCGAGCCGCTGCTCGAGATCCACGAGGCCGACGCGGCCGCCCGCGGCATCGAGGACGGCGCCGTGGTCCGCGTGTTCAACAAGCGCGGCGAGCACCGCTGCCGCGCCGAGGTGTCGCGCCGCGCGCGGCCGGGCGTGGTGCACGGCATGGGCATCTGGTGGCGCAAGCTCGGCCTGGACGGCACCAACGTCAACCAGCTCACCAGCCAGCGCCTGACCGACATCGGCCGCGGGCCGACCTTCTACGACTGCCTGGTCGAGGTCGAGCGTCTTGCTCCTTCTTCCTCCACCGGGGGCGGGCTGGGGTGAGGCCTGCGCGCGCCCTCACGCTGGCCGCCGCACTGCTGCTGCTCGGTGGCTGCGCCGACCTCGGCTACTACTGGCAGTCGGCCAGCGGCCACCTCGGCATCCTGCGGGTGGCCAAGCCGGTGCCCGAATGGCTGGCGGACCCCGCCGTTTCCGCGCCTCTGAAGGCCAAGCTCGAACTCGCGCAGCGCATCCGCCGCTTCGCCGTCAACGAACTGGCGCTGCCCGACAACCCCAGCTACACCTCGTACGCCGATCTGCACCGCCCCGCGGCGGTGTGGAACGTGGTGGCCGCGCCGCCGTATTCGCTCACGCTCAAGAACTGGTGCTTTCCGGTGGCGGGCTGCGTGGGCTACCGCGGCTATTACGACGAGGCCGCCGCCAGGGCCGAGGCCGAGGCGCAGCGCGCCAAGGGGCTGGAAACGGCCGTGTACCCGGTGCCGGCGTATTCCACGCTGGGCTGGATGAACTGGGCCGGCGGCGATCCGCTGCTTTCCACCTTCATCGGCTACCCCGAAGGCGAGCTGGCGCGCATCGTGTTCCACGAACTCGCGCACCAGGTGCTCTATGTGCCGGGCGACATCGTCTTCAACGAGTCGTACGCCACCGCGGTGGAGCGCATCGGCGGCGCGATGTGGTTGCAGCGCGAGGCCAGCGAGGCGGCGCGCAGCGAGTACGCGCGCTTCGACGCGCAGCGCCAGCAGTTTCGCGCGCTGGCCCTCGAGACCCGCCGCGCGCTCAACCGGGCCTATGAATCCGCCGAGGCCAAGGCCGGCGACTGGCCCGCGGTCGACGCCATGAAGAAGGCGGCGATGGATGCCTTTCGCGAGCGCTACGCGATGCTGCGCGCGCAATGGCAGGGGCCGCGGCAGGGCGCCTACGACCTGTGGGTGGCGCGCGCCAACAATGCGACTTTCGGGGCCCAGGGTGCCTACGACGACCTGGTGCCGGGCTTCGAGGCCCTGTTCGTGCGCGAAAGCCGCAACTGGCCGCGCTTCTACAAGGAAGTGCGCCGCATTGCCGCGCTGCCGACGATGGAGGAGCGGCGCAACGCATTGCAGACCGCGACCGGCATCCTGCAGACGAATTCCCGCCACGGCGACAACGACAACAACGGAGGCCACGGTGCCTGACATCCATATCGAACGAAACCACGCACTCGGCATTGCCGGCGCCCGCGAAGTCGCACGCCAGTGGATCGAGCAGGTCGGGCAGGACTACGGCCTGGAGTGCACCTACACCGAAGGCGAGGCCTGCGACGTCGCGCAGTTCAGCCGCCCGGGCATCGACGGCACGGTGGAGGTCACGGCCGACACGCTGACGCTGGAGGCGACGCTGGGATTCCTGTTCAGCAGCTTCAGCGACCAGATCGAACAGAAGATCTCGCGCAAGCTCGATGCCTTGCTGGCGTCGCCCGGCGGCGGTGGCGCCCGCTTCGCCTGAGCGGCCGCCGATCAGGCGATGATCGGTGCCGCCGCCTCATCGACGGGTGCGAACCGTCCCGGCGGAATGCTTCGGCACACTCAGGCGCCATGACGAACACCTCTTCTTCTCCCCCGGCCGCGGGCCCGCTGGCCGGCCTCAAGGTCGTCGAGCTCGGGCAGCTCATTGCCGGGCCTTTCGCCGCGCGCACGCTGGCCGACTTCGGCGCCGAGGTCATCAAGATCGAGCCGCCGGGCGCGGGCGATCCGCTGCGCACCTGGCGGCTGCTGAAGGACGGCACCTCGGTGTGGTGGCAGGTGCAGTCGCGCAACAAGCGTTCGCTGGCGCTCGACCTGCGCCAGGCCGAAGCGCAGGCCGTGGTGCGGCAGCTGGCCGCCGAGGCCGACGTGCTGGTCGAGAACTTCCGCCCCGGCGCGATGGAAGGCTGGGGCCTCGGCCCGGACGAGCTGCTGGCCGCCAATCCCGCGCTCGTGATGCTGCGCATCAGCGGCTACGGCCAGACCGGCCCCTACCGCGACCGGCCGGGCTTCGGCGTGGTGGCCGAGGCCATGGGCGGGCTGCGCCACCTCACGGGCGAGCCGGGCCGCGTGCCGGTGCGCGTGGGCGTGTCCATCGGCGACACGCTGGCCTCGCTGCATGGCGTGATCGGCGTGCTGATGGCGATGCAGCACCGCCATGCCACCGTCAGCGCCGAGTATCCGAAGGGCAGGGGCCAGGTGGTCGACGTGGCGCTCTACGAGGCGGTCTTCAACTGCATGGAGAGCCTGCTGCCCGAGTACAGCGCGTTCGGCGCGGTGCGCGAGGCGGCCGGCAGCGCGCTGCCCGGCATCGCGCCGACCAACGCCTACCGCTGCGCCGATGGCGGCTATGCCATCGTGGCGGGCAACGGCGACAGCATCTTCCGCCGGCTGATGGCATGCATCGGCCGGCCCGAGCTCGCGGCCGATCCGTCACTGGCCGGCAACGCGGGCCGTGTGGCGCAGGTCGAAATGCTCGACGCCGCCATCGGCGAATGGACGGCAGCGCGCACGGTGGACGAGGTGCTGGCCGCGCTCGATGCGGCGCAGGTGCCGGCCGGCCGCATCTACACCATCGCCGACATCGCGGCCGACCCGCACTACGCCGCGCGCGGCATGCTGCAGCAGGTGAGGATGCCCGACGGCAACGCGCTCGCGGTGCCCGGCTTCGTGCCCAAGCTCTCGCTCACGCCGGCCAGCCACCGGCGCAACGCGCCCGCGCTGGGCGCGGACACCGATGCGGTCTTGAAGGAGATCGGCCTGAGCGCCGAGCAGATCGCCGCGCTGCACACGCGCGGGATCGTCGGCTGAGCGGTGCGGCTCAGGCGCGCAGCGATTCGATCAGGTCGATGTACTTCTGCTTCGCCTCGTCGGCGCCCAGGCCTTTTTGCGCGGTCCAGGCGTCCCACTTGGCGCGCGCGACGATGTCGCTGAAGCTCGGCTTCTTGGCGGTGTTGTCGCCCTCGGTGGCCTGCTTGAAGAGGCCATAGATCTTGAGCAGCGTGGGGTTGTCGGGGCGCTCCGGCAGCAGCTTGGAGTTGGCCTGGGCGGCTTCGAAGAGGGCGTTGAGGTCGGACATGGCGGTCGGGTTGAAAAGCGGGAAATCCGCATCTTAAAGCGCGCGGTACCCGCGGGTACCAACGCGCGGCTCAGTCCGTCAGCCCGGCGCGCGCCAATTCCACGTCGAGCCGTTCCTTGGCGTCCGCCGGCTGCAGCGCGGCGGCCTTCTCGTAGAGCTGCGTGGCCTCGCCCAAGCGCGCGTCGCCGTGCAGCATGAGCAGCGCGCGGCCGTATTCCATCAGCGCGCTGGGCGAATGGGGGTACAGCTCGAGGCCGCGCTCGAACAGCTCGACCGACATTTCGGCGCGCACGCCGTAGGTCATGCGGCCGACCAGCGCGCCCACCTTGTCGATCACCTCGGCGTGGAAGGCGGCCAGCGCGACGTGCGCATCGGCATGCTGCGGCTGCAGCTCGATCACGCGCTCCAGCGCTCCCTTGAGCTTGCTGCCGAGGCCCTGCGCCAGGGCGCGCGCCACGCTGATGCCCTGGCTGTAGCGCCCGAGCGCATAGGCCTGCCAGTAGAGGGCATGGCAGTTGTCGGGCTCGGCGCTGGCCTGGGTGCCGGCGCGTTCGATGACCTGGCGGAACATCGAAAGCCGGACCGATTCGCGTGGCTCGAGGTAGTTGGCATAGACGGCGGTGGCCTGGTTGGCCAGCACCAGGCCGTCCGGCCCGTGCGCCAGGCCGAGCGCGGCGGCGCGCTCGAACTCGCCGTTGTGATAAAGCGCCCAGCCGTCGGCCAGCGGATGCCCGCTCGGCGGGGGCGGCAGGGCATGGCCGGCGTGCAGCCGGGGCCAGTGCGGCAGCAGGCTGTGCGCGTCGTAGCGCGGCAGGTCGGCATAGGGCAGCGGTGTCCAGGATTGCGCAGCAGCCGTGGCAACCGGGCTGGCGGACATCAGCGAGAGCGGCTTGAAATCTGGATGGGGCATGGCGTTAACGGGCCTCGGCTGCCAAATCGGCGGTGGCCTCCGCAGGCCGCGCGCTTGCGGGATCATCGCCGCTGTAGGCATTGCTCAATGTCAGCAAATGCCGCCGCTGCTCGCCGCCGAGATACGGCGCGAGCAGGTGCAGCGTGTGCTGGCCGCCGCGCATCAGCGCGCCCTGGGCGTGCGCGGGTTCGAGCGCCTCGCGCGGATTGCGCACGTACTCGTAGCTGAGCCAGTAAGTCAGCACCACGACCATGCTCTGGGCCAGCGTGTCGACCTCGTGCGCGTCGATGTCCAGGTGCCCGGCCCGGCTCAGCCCCGCGATCAGCATGCGGATCGCGCGGGTCTTGTTCTTGAGCACCAGCTGGAACTGCGTTTCGAGATGCCGGTTCTTGCTCAGCAGGTCGTTCAGGTCGCGGTAGAGAAAGCGGTAGCGCCAGATCAGCTCGAACAGGCTGTGCATGAAGAACCAGGCGTCTTCCACATCGTGCACGCCTTCGCTGGCATGCAGCAGCTCGTTGAGTTCGGCCTCGTAGCCTTCGTAGAGCTTGTTGATCAGCTCTTCCTTGGCGGGGTAGTGGTAGTAGAGGTTGCCGGGGCTGATGTTGAGCTCGCCCGCCACCAGCGTGGTGGAGACGTTCGGCTCGCCGAAGCGGTTGAACAGCTCGAGCGCGGCTTCGAGGATGCGTTGCGCTGTGCGGCGTGGCGCTTTCTTGGCCATGTCAGTCCCCGTTTTTTTGTCTCTTGGGGACACTCTAGCGTATGTGCACCGCACCATGAATGCGCCAGCGCAATGTTTTGCGGCGGCGCGTGTTGTGCACCGCCGCAAAAACGGGGCTCGAGGAGGCGTTCAGCCCGGCTTGGTGCTGCTGCTGCGCCGCACGGTCTTCTTGGCGGCGGTGGCGGGTGCGGCGCTGCGGCCCGCGGTCTTGCGGCTTGCGGTGCGCGCCGTGGCGGTGCTCTTTTCCGGGCGGCGCTGCAGTTCGGCCTCCAGCGCGGCCACGCGGGCCTGCAGCGCGGCGTGCTCGGCGGCCGAGGGGATGCCCAGCTTTTCGAGCGCGCGCGCCACGCGCTCTTCGAAGATGTTCTCGAGCTTGCCCCACTGGCCCGCGGCCTTGGTGCCGAATTCGCTCGCGAAGCCGGCCATGCGCGTCTGTGCCTGCGCGAGGGTTTCCTCCGCGGCCTGCTGGGTCTTCTTCTGCAGGCCGGCGCCGTCCTTCACCAGCGCCTCGAAGGCCTTGCTGCCTTCCTGCTGCATCTTGGCAAAGGCGCCAAGCCCGGCCAGCCAGATCTGCTGGGCCGAGTCCTTGATGCGGTCGGAGCCCTTGTTGCCGTCGTCGTCCTGGGTAGCCATGATGCGAAATGTTCCTGTGAAGCCAACGAGCGACTCTAGCCGCTCGGTCCGCTCGTTTTTAGAGCTTTGTATCTATGGCCGGGGGCGCTAGGTGGTTCCACCGGCGGCGCGGCTGGCGTCCAGGTGGGTCTTGGCGCGTTCGGCGAGCGCCATTTCTCCCGGCGTGCCCGGCACGTAGGGCTGCACCGGCAGCGGGCGGCCGTGCGAATCGACCGAGACGAAGACGATCAGGCATTCGGTGGTCTTGTCCATGGTGCCGCCCTTCATGTCGCCGCTTCGCACCTCGACCGAGATGTTCATGCTGGTGGTGCCGGTGTAGGCCAGCCGGGCCTCGACCTCGACCAGATCGCCGATCATGATCGGGTGGTGAAAGCGGATGCTGCCGATGAAGGCCGTCACGCAGTAGCGCTTGGCCCAGCTGGTGGCGCAGGCGTAGCCGGCCTCGTCGATCCATTTCATGACGGTGCCGCCGTGGACCTTTCCGCCGAAGTTGACGGTGCTGGGCTCGGCCAGGAATCGAAGGGTGATGGAGGACATGCGCCGCCTTTTGTATGGGCCGTGTGTGGGGTTCCGATTATGCGAGCGAGCGCCCACCGCGGCGCGCGCCGCCGGTCGGCGCGGCGCACACGCTCAGCCGCTGCCGCCGAACAGCTCCGCCAGCGTGCGCCGCAGCCAGGCGTTGCCGGCGTCCGCATGGAAGCGCTCGTGCCAGTGCTGCTTGACGGCGTAGGCCGGCAGCTCGAAGGGCGGCTCCAGCAGCTTCACCGGCTCCTGCGTGGCCAGCACCTTGCCGAGGATGCTGGGCACGATCACGATCAGCTCCGTGTGCGCCACGATGCGCGCCACGCTCAGGAAGCTCGACAGGCTGGCCACCACGTTGCGCCCGAGCCCCAGCCGCGCGATGGTCTTGTCGACGATGGCATGGCCGGTGCCCGACGAGGCCACCACCGCATGCGCCTCGCTCTCGAAGCGCCTGCGCGTGAGCCGCTCGCCGATGCGCGGATGGTTGCGCGCGGCCAGGCAGACGAAGTTCTGCATGAACAGCGTCTGCTGGTAGAAGCCCGCGTCCAGCTGCGGCATGAAGCCCACCGCCAGGTCCACCGCGCCGTCCTCGAGCCGTCGCCCGCTCTCGGTGGAGATGATCTCGGTCTCGATGCGCACGCCGGGCGCCGTGCGCCGCAGGTGGTCGAGCAGGCCGGGCAGCAGCACGACCTCGCTGATGTCGGTCATGCAGATGCGAAAGCTGCGCGCCGCGGTGGCGGGGTCGAAACTCGCGCGTCCGCCCTTGGCCCGGTTCAGCCGGTCGAGGATGTCGAGCACCAGCGGCTGGATCTGCCGCGCATAGGGCGTGGGCTCCATGCCGCGCGAGGTGCGCACGAACAGCTTGTCGCCGAAATGCGTGCGCAGCCGCGCCAGCGCGGTGCTGGCCGCCGACTGGGACAGGCCGAGCCGCTCGGCGGCACTCGACACGTTGGCCGTCTTGTAGACCTCGTCGAACACCAGCAGCCATTCGAGATCGAGCTGGGCCATGAAACATCTCCTTTGCGGCGACCACTATCAAGAAACCAGATCGGGCCTATCGCCATGGCCCCATTGCGCCAATAGTAGTGCCGGCGGAAGATTGCGCTTCCCCGGAGACAACCGCCGCACGACGGCCGGAGCTGCTGCTGCCCATGAACCCCACTGCCCAGAAATCCGCCGCCCCGGCGCCCGCCAATGCCGCGGAGCGCCGCGGCTATTACGAGCGCATCCGCCCGCTCCACCTCACGCCGCTGTGGGAGTCGCTGCATGCGCTGGTGCCGCGCGAGCCCGCCACGCCCTGCGTGCCGGCGCTCTGGCGCTACGACGAGATCCGCCCGCTGCTGATGGAATCGGCGGACCTCATCACCGCCGAGGAAGCGGTGCGCCGCGTGCTCGTGCTCGAGAACCCGGCGCTGCCCGGCAACTCGTCGATCACGCAGTCGATCTACGCCGGCCTGCAGCTCATCATGCCGGGCGAGGTGGCGCCCTCGCACCGCCACGTGCAGTCGGCGCTGCGCTTCATCGTCGACGGCAAGGGCGCCTACACCACGGTGGGCGGCGAGCGCACCACCATGTACCCGGGCGACTTCATCATCACGCCGTCCTGGGCCTGGCACGACCACGGCAACGAGGGCGTCGGCGGCACGGTGGAGCCGGTGGTCTGGCTCGACGGGCTCGACATTCCGATGCTGCGCTTCTTCGACGCCGGCTTTGCCGAGAACGACGACGCCAAGGTGCAGCACGTGGCGCGCCCCGAGGGCAACAGCCTCGCGCGCTTCGGCCACAACATGGTGCCGGTGCGCCACGACCACGCATCGCCCACCTCGCCGATCTTCAACTACCCCTACGCCCGCAGCCGCGAGGCGCTGGCCCTGCTGCAGAAGCAGGAAGCGCCCGATGCCTGGCTGGGCCACAAGCTGCGCTACATCAATCCGCTGACGGGCGGCGCGCCCATGCCCACCATCGGCACCCAGCTGCAGCTGCTGCCCCAGGGCTTCGCGGGCAAGACGCACCGCGCCACCGACGGCACCGTCTACAGCGTGGTCGAAGGCCGCGGCATTGCCGAGATCGCGGGCCGGCGCTTCGAGTTCGGGCCGCGCGACACCTTCGTGGTGCCTTCGTGGGCGCCGCTGCGGCTTTCGGCGCCCGGCGAGGACGTGGTGCTCTTCAGCTTTTCGGACCGTCCCGTGCAGCAGGCCATGGGCATCCTGCGCGAAGCCTTTCTCGAAGACGCCTGAACCGTCCGCATTTTTTTCTTTCTTCTCTTGTCTTGACCCTGTGCCGCCGCGCGCGGCAGGAGCCCACATGTCCTTCGTCTTCACGCCTCCTTCCATCGTCGGCCTGCCCATCGCGGGCTCGAGCGAGCTGTTCCCGGTGCGCCGGGTCTACTGCGTGGGCCGCAACTACGCGGCGCATGCGCGCGAGATGGGCTTCGACCCCGACCGCGAGCCGCCGTTCTTCTTCTGCAAGCCCAACGACGACGCCTCGGTGGTGCCGGTGGCCGAAGGCGAGACCGGCGCCATTCCATATCCGCCGCTCACGAGCAACTACCACTACGAAGCCGAGCTCGTCGTGGCCATCGGCAAGGGCGGCAAGGACATTGCGGTGGCAGAGGCCGCCAGCCACATTCACAGCTACGCCGTGGGCCTGGACATGACGCGGCGGGACCTGCAGATGAAGATGCGCGAAGCCGGCCGGCCGTGGGAAATCGGCAAGGCCTTCGATTTCTCGGCGCCCATTGCGCCGCTGCGCACGCTGGCCGACGTGGGCGAGATCAACGCCGGCGCCATCAGGCTCGAGGTCGACGGCCAGGTGCGCCAGAACAGCGACATCACGCACCTGATCTGGTCCGTCAACGAGGTGATCGCCAATCTCTCGACGCTGTTCACGCTGCAGCCCGGCGACCTGATCTTCACGGGCACGCCCGAAGGCGTGGGCGCGGTGAAGCCTGGGCAGACCCTCAAGGTAAGCATCGACAAGCTGCCTTCGCTCAGCGTCCGCATCGACTGAGCAGCGCAGCGCAGAGGCCACGCGATGAGCATATTCCCCTCGAAGAACCCTCCCACCGTGCTGCTCGTCGGCGGCGGCATCGGCGGCATGGCGGCCGCGCTGGCGCTCGCGCGCCTCGGCGTTTCCATCGACCTGCTCGAACAGAGCGCCACCATCGGCGAGATCGGCGCCGGCCTGCAGCTCGGCCCCAACGCCTTCGCGGCGCTCGACGCGCTCGGCGTGGGCGAGGCGGTGCGCCGCAACTCGGTCTTCACCGACCGGCTCGTGATGATGGATGCGGTCGACTGCGGCGAAGTGGCTTCGGTGCCCGTGGGCGAAGCCTTCCGCGCGCGTTTCAGGAATCCGTATGCGGTGAGCCACCGCGCCGACCTGCACGGCGCCATCCACGAGGCCGTGAAGCAGCATCCGCTGATCCGCTTCCACACCTCGGCACAGGTCGAGTCCCTCGACATCGGCGCAGGCGGCGCGAAGGGTGTGGTCGCCACCACGCGCGACGGCCGGCGCTTCAAGGCCGATGCCATCGTGGGATGCGACGGCGTGAAGTCGGTGGTGCGCGCCAGGCTCGTGGGCGACGAGGCGCGCGTCTCGGGCCACGTGGTGTACCGCGCGGTGGTGCCGGTGGCCGACATGCCGGCCGACCTGCGCTGGAATGCGCCCGTGGTCTGGGCCGGTCCCAACTGCCACCTGGTGCACTATCCGCTGCGCCATGGCGAGCAATACAACCTGGTCGTCACCTTCCACAGCCGCGAGCAGGAGGAGTGGGGCGTTTCCGAGGGCAGCAAGGAAGAAGTGCTTTCCTACTTCGAGGGCGTGCATGCGCGCCCGCGCCAGCTGCTCGACCGGCCCAGCTCGTGGCGGCGCTGGAGCACGGCCGACCGCGATCCGGTGGCGCGCTGGAGCGACGGCCCGGCCACGCTGCTCGGGGACGCCGCGCATCCGATGATGCAGTACCTCGCGCAGGGCGCCTGCATGGCGCTGGAGGACGCGGTCACGCTGGGCGCCGCGGTGCGGGCCTGCGATTTCGACATGCCGGCCGCCTTCAAGCTCTACGAGGCTGCGCGCATTGCACGCACCGCCCGCGTGGTGCTGTCGGTGCGCGAGATGGGCCGGCTCTATCACGCCAAGGGCGTGGAGCGGCTGGTGCGCAACAGCCTCTGGGTGGGCCGCACGTCCGAACGCTTCTACGATGCGGTCGAGTGGCTGTATGCCTGGCGGCCCGAGCATTGCCTGGACGACGCGCCGCAGCCGCTGCGGCGCCCCGCCGCGGTGCCCGGTGCCGAGGCCGCCGCCGTGCTTTCGCCGCACTGATCGAACGGGTTTCCTTCATCATCACCATTCGAGGCCACAGGCCCAGGAGACAAGACAACATGAGCTTCTCACCACGCGCATTGCTGACGGGCATCCTGGCCCTGGCGTCGCTGGCTGCCGCCACCGGCGCGCTGGCACAGGCCGGCGACTATCCGAACAAGCCGGTCACGCTGGTCACGCCCTTCGCCGCCGGGAGCGGTCCCGACGCGGTGCTGCGGCTGGTCTCCGACAAGCTCTCGCGGCTGTGGAACCAGCGCGTGCTGATCGACAACCGGCCGGGCGGCGGCGGCTTCATCGCCATCGACCAGGCGCGCCGCGCGGCGCCCGACGGCTACACGCTGCTGCAGCTGGACAGCGAGCACATCGCGGCGCTGCCGCACCTGTACAAGTCGCGCAACTTCGTGACGCTGCAGCACTTCGACCCCGTGGCCTCGCTGTTTCGCACGCCCTTCTTCGTGGCGGTGTCGAGCGAGTCGAAGTGGAAGAGCATGAGCGACCTCGTCGCGGCCGCCAAGGCGAGCCCCGACGCCATCGTCTACGGCTCCTGGGGCGTGGGCAGCCCGGGCCACCTGGGCGCGCAGCAGCTGGAGGCGCTCACCGGCATCCGCATGCGGCACGCGCCGTTCCGCGAGGTGTCGCAGCTGTTCTCGAACGTGGGTACGGGCGAAGTGCCGTGGAGCTTTGCGAGCATTCCGTCGAGCCAAGGCATCTACAAGGCCGGCAAGCTGCGCTACCTGGCCATTGCCGCGCCCAAACGCATTCCGCAGATGCCCGACGTGCCGACCATGGCCGAGGCCGGCGGGCCGGCCTCGCTCGAGGTCAATTCCTTTGTCTCGCTGCTCGCACCCAAGGGCGTGCCGGCGGCCGTCAAGGCAAAGATCAACGCCGACGTGGCCAAGGTCATTGCCGACCCCGAGATCCGCGCGCGCTTCGACACCTTCGCCTTCGAGCCGCTGGCCTGGTCGCCCGAGGAGATCGAGCGCAACGCCGAGGCCAAGTCCAAGGTGTATGGCGAGCTGGTCCGCCGCGGCAACATCAGCCTCGACTAGCGGCCTCATTACCATTACGTTTTTTCACATTTCCTTTTCACCTTCCATGCACGCCACCAAGAGAGCCCTCCTGATCGCCTGCGGCCTGGCCGCCGCCGCTGCGCTGCCGCTCGCGGCCAGCGCACAGAGCAATGCCTGGCCGACCAAGCCGATCCGCCTGCTCGTGGGTTTTCCGGGCGGCTCCACGCCCGACATCGCCGCCCGCACCATCGCCGAGCCGCTCGCCAAGGCGCTCGGCCAGCCCGTGGTGGTGGACAACAAGCCCGGCGCCTCGGGCAACATTGCCGCCGACATGGTGGCCAAGGCCACCGACGACCACACGCTGGGCATCGTCATCAACGGCAATCTCACCTCGTCGAAGATGCTGTACCCGCGGCTGCCCTATGACCCGGCCAAGGATTTCACCTACCTCTCGCTGATTGCCACGGCCCCGCTGGTGCTGGTGGCGCAGAACAGCCTGCCCTCGGGCACCGCCTTCTTCGACGCGGCGCGCAAGGGCGGCGACAAGTGGAATTACGGTTCGGTGGGCGTGGGCTCGGTCGGGCACCTGGGCATGGAACTGCTCAAGAGCCGCGTGGCCGGCTTCAACGCCGAACACGTGCCCTACCAGGGCAACCCGCAGGTCGTGACCGCGATGCTCGGCGACCAGGTGCAGATGGCCCTCATCCCGCCGGGCGTGGCCATGCCGCAGGTGCGCGCCGGCAAGCTCAAGGCCATCGGCCTCACGGGCGGCCGCAGCGCGCTGGTGCCCGAGCTGCCGCCGCTGGCCGAAGCCGGCGTGCGCGACTTCAACCTCGAGGTGTGGGTGGCGCTGCTCGGCCCGGCCGACCTCTCGAAGACCGCGCAGGCGCGCATCAGCCGCGAGGTCGAGGTCATCATGAAGCAGCCCGAAGTGCGCCGGAAGCTCTTCGAGCAAGGCTGGCAGGCGGTGGGCACCTCGCCCGACGGCATGCGCCTGCGCGTGAAGGAAGAAGCCGCGATCATGACCCGCATCATCTCGACGCGCGGCATCAAGATCCAGTGATGGCCGCCGTCCAGCACAAGAAGACCCTGGCCGAGCCGGCGCGCGAGCTGCCGGTGTTCGGCGAATACGACGTGGTGGTGGTCGGCGGCGGCCCGGCCGGCATTGCCGCCGCCGTGAGCGCAGCGCGCCACGGCGCGAACACGCTGCTGGTGGAGCGCTACGGCTTTCTCGGCGGCATGGGCACCGCGGGCGGCGTCACCAACTTCGCTGGCCTCTACGGCAAGCGCCACGGCGAGATGACGCTGCTGGTGCGCGGCGTGGCCGACGACCTGCTCGCGCGCATCGACGCGCTGGGCGGCCTCAACACGCCGCAGGACGGCATGCAGGGCCGCATCCGCGTGCGCTCCTACGACACCTCGGCCTACAAGATCGCGGCCGACCAGCTGCTGCTCGATGCGGGCGTGCACCTGCTGTTCCACGCCTGGGCCGCCGCGGTGGTGCGCGAGGGCGACCGCATCGCGGCGCTGGTGGTCGAGACCAAGTCGGGCCGGCAGGCGATCCGCGCCAATGCCTTCGTCGATGCCAGCGGCGACGCCGACGTGGCGGCCTTTGCGGGCGTGCCCTTCGAAGTGGGCGACGGCCATGGCAGCGGCCTGTTCCCCACCACCATGTTCCGCGTCGGCCAGGTCGATGCGCAGCCCGCGCTCGCCGCCGTCGGCGAATTCAAGGCCATCAACGACCTGATGGAGCGGGTGCAGGCGCAGAAGCCGGGCGCCTACAGGTTTCCGCGCGAAGGCGCGATCCTGCGGCCCAACATCGACCCGCGCGAGTGGCGCGCCAACGTCACGCAGATCCGCAATGCGGCCGGCCGCGCGATGAACGGCATCGATGCGCGCGAGCTCACCGAAGGCGAGCTCGAAGGCCGGCGCCAGATTGCCGAGTACTTCAGGTTCATGAAGGCCGAGGTGCCGGGCTTCGCGCGCTCGGCCATCGTCGAGATCGCGCCGCAGGTCGGCATCCGCGAAACGCGCCGCATCGAGGGCCTCTATGCGCTCACGGGCGAGGACATCCTGTCGTCGGCCAGCTTCGACGACAGCATCGGCATCAACGCCTGGCCCATGGAAATGCATGCCGACGGCCGCATCGAGTGGGCCTTTCCGCGCGACGAGAGCCGCACCTACAACCAGCTGCCCTGGCGCATGCTGGTGCCGCGCACCGTCCACAACCTGCTGGTGGCCGGCCGCTGCGCCGCCATGACGCACGAAGGCCAGTCGGCCGCGCGCGCGAGCGGCGGCTGCTTCGTGATGGGGCAGGCGGCGGGCACGGCCGCGGCTTCGCTGGGTGCCGGCGCGAAGTTCGCCGATGTCGACGTGCCGGCGCTTCAGGAGAAGCTGGCCGCCGACGGCGCCGATCTCGACCGCTGAGCCCCTGGCGGGCGCTGACCGCCCCGCGACAGCCCGCGGGCGCGGCCTTTGCTATGGTCTGGGGTTGCTTCCCTCGCATTGAACGTTCCTTCCCGATGACCACCGATCCCGCCACCGCCGCCCGCCTTGTCGCCGAACTCGTCGCGCTCATGCAGCTCGAGCCGCTCGGGGGCGACCGGTTCCTGGCCCAGAGCGAAGACATCGGCACGCCCGCCGTGTTCGGCGGCCAGGTGCTCGGCCAGTCGCTCGCGGCCGCGAGCCTCACGGTGGGCGCCGACCGGCCGGTGCATTCGATGCACGCCTACTTCCTGCTGCCGGGCGAGCATGCACCCATCGAATACAGCGTGGACCGCGTGCGCGACGGCCGCAGCTTCACCACGCGGCACGTGGTGGCGCGCCAGCAGGAGCGCATCATCTTCGAGATGTCGGCCTCGTTCCAGACCGTGGACGACGGCGTCGAGCACCAGTTCGCCATGCCCGCCGCCCCGGGCCCCGAGGGGCTCGCGAGCGAACTCGACCAGCGCATCGCGCTCGGCGAGCGCCTGCCCGAACGCTGGCGCATCAAGGGACTGGAGCCGCACGGCATCGAATACCGCGGCGTCGAGGCCGACGACCTGCTGGCGCCGGCGGTGCGCTCGTCCGACAGTGCCCTCTGGATGCGCGCCATCGCGCCGCTGCCCGACGACCCGGTGGTGCACCGCGCGCTGCTGGCCTACGCCTCCGACCACGGCCTGCTGCGCGCCGCGATGCTGCCGCACGGCCTGAGCTTCATGAGCGGCCAGGTGCGTCCCGCGAGCCTGGACCACGCGATGTGGTTCCACCGCGATTTCCGCATGGACGACTGGCTGCTCTACGCGCTCGATTCGCCAAGCGCCAGCGGCGCGCGCGGCCTGTGCCGCGGCAGCCTGTTCACGCGCGACGGGCGGCTGGTGGCGTCCACGGCGCAAGAGGGGATGCTGCGAGTCAAGCGCTGAGGGGAGTACCCGGTGGCCTGTGCACGCGCCCCGAATCCTTGGCTAAATTGCAGGCTTTGCATGAACCAAGGACCCACATGTCTTCCGAAGCACAGAAAAAAGTAGCCATCGTCACCGCCGGTGGCAGCGGCATGGGCGCGGCCGCGGCGCGCAAGCTTGCTGACGACGGCTTTCGCGTCGCCATCCTCTCGTCGTCGGGCAAGGGCGAGGCGCTCGCCGCCGAGCTCGGCGGCATCGGCGTGACCGGCTCCAACCAATCGAACGACGACCTCCAGCGACTCGTCGACAAGGTGACCGACACATGGGGCCGCGTCGACGTGCTGGTCAACAGCGCGGGCCATGGTCCGCGCGCGCCGATCCTCGACATCAGCGACGAAGACTGGCACCGCGGCATGGACGTCTACCTGCTGAGCGCGGTGCGCCCCGCGCGCCTCGTTGCGCCGCTCATGGTGAAGCAGGGCGGGGGCTCCATCATCAACA
This sequence comes from Variovorax beijingensis, assembly GCF_003951285.1. Classification (GTDB taxonomy): domain Bacteria; phylum Pseudomonadota; class Gammaproteobacteria; order Burkholderiales; family Burkholderiaceae_C; genus Variovorax; species Variovorax beijingensis. Next base: position 144,005 of record NZ_RXFQ01000007.1, read on the forward strand.
TCTCCACCTTCGCGGCCTTCGAGCCCGATCCGGTTTTCCCCACCTCCGGCGTGTTCCGCGCCGGCCTCGCGGCCTTCACCAAGCTCTTTGCCGACAAGTACGCCGGCGACAACGTGCGCATGAACAACGTGCTGCCCGGCTTCATCGACAGCCTGCCCGAGAAGCCCGAGTTCCGCTCGCGCATTCCGATGGGCCGCTACGGCAAGCGCAGCGAGATCGCGGCCGTGATCGGCTTTCTCGCGTCCGAAGGCGCGGGCTACATCACGGGGCAGAACCTGCGCGTGGACGGCGGCATCACGCGCTCGGTGTGAAGCCCTGAGCGGCGGGCAGGAGCCTGCCGCCGGCCGCGCTCTCTACAATCGCATCCATGTGTCCCAGGATGCCCCGCTTTCCCATCCGTCGCCGGCAGTCGGGCTGCTCGCGGCCGACGCCTCCCTGACGGCTGCGAGGTGACGACGCGCAGCGGCTTTCGGCCACCGCGACATCCTCGGGCTGCGAGCCGGCCCGCCTTCCTTTCCTCCTGTCACCTGCCCTTGTCCCGCATCGTCCAGCCGGTGGAGACGGGCCGCCTTACTTTTTCTCCCATGTCTTCCATGCACAGCCGCCTGCGCACCGAGTGGTGCCCGAGCATTCCGCGCGAGCTCATGGCCGGCGCCGTCGCCACCTTCGCGCTCATTCCCGAAGTCATTGCCTTCTCCTTCGTGGCCGGTGTCGATCCGGCGGTCGGGCTGTTCGCTTCGTTCGTGATCGGCATCGTCATTGCCTTCGCCGGCGGCAGGCCCGCCATGGTGTCGGCCGCGGCCGGCTCGGTGGCTCTCGTGGCCGCGCCGCTGGTGCATGCGCACGGGCTGCAGTACCTCCTGGCGGCCGGCGTGCTCGCGGGTGCGATGCAGATCGTGTTCGGACTGCTGCGGCTCGGCGTGCTGATGCGCTTCGTCTCCACATCGGTGCGCACGGGTTTCGTCAATGCGCTCGCGATCCTGATCTTCGCGGCGCAGATGCCGCATTTCATCGGCGCCAACGCCGCGACCTGGGCCATGGTGGGCCTGGGACTGGCCATCATCTACCTGCTGCCGCGCATCACCACGGCCGTGCCATCGCCGCTGGTGTGCATCGTGGCGGTGACGCTGGCCGGGCAATGGCTGGGCCTGCCGCTCAAGACCGTGGCCGACCTCGGGCACCTGCCCGATGCGCTGCCCGTGTTCGCCTTCCCCTCGGTGCCGCTGACGCTCGAGACGCTGCGCATCATTGCGCTGCCGGCCTTCGCCATCGCGATGGTCGGCCTGCTCGAATCGATGATGACCGCCAGCGTGGTGGACGAGCTCACCGACACGCCGAGCTCCAAGAACCGCGAATGCAGCGGCCTGGGCGTGGCCAATGTGGCGGCCAGCTTCTTCGGCGGCATCGCAGGCTGCGGAATGATCGGCCAGACCGTGAGCAACGTGCGCTACGGCGGCCGCGGGCGGCTGTCGACGCTGTTCGCGGGCGCCTTCCTGCTGATCCTCATGGTGCTGCTCAAGCCCTGGGTGTCGCAGGTGCCGGTGGCGGCGCTGGTGGCGATCATGGTGATGGTCTCGGCCTCGACCTTCGACTGGGGCTCGCTGCGTGCACTCGTGCGCCATCCGCGCATGTCCAGCGCAGTGATGCTCGCGACGGTGGCCGTTACCGTGGCCACCGACAACCTGGCCGCGGGCGTGGCCACCGGCGTGATGCTCAGCGGCGTGTTCTTCACCTTCAAGGTGGCGCGGCTGCTGCACGTGCACCAGGAAACCGGCGAAGGCGGCGCGCGCGTCTACCGCGTCGCGGGCCAGGTGTTCTTCGCCTCGGCCGACATGCTGGTGGATGCCTTCGACGTGCGCGAGATCGACGGCGCGCCGGTGCACATCGACGTGTCCCAGGCCCATTTCTGGGACGTGACCGCGGTGGCCGCGCTCAACAAGGTGGTCGAGCGGCTGCGCAAGCACGGCAGTGCGGTGGAGGTTGCCGGCCTCAACCAGGCGAGCCGCGACCTGATCCTGCAACTCGACGCCGCGCCCGAGTGAGCTAGGTGGTTTTCCTCATGAGCCGGGTGGCGCCTTGTACCTAACCTTTGCGGTTCCCGTCGGATGTCCGACGGAGCGGAAAGGTGCTCATGAAAATTTCCGACCTGGCGCAGGAGAACATGCGCCGCACCATCGAGTCCTACGAAGCGTCCGCCCGCGAATACAACGCGATCGTGGCGGGCCACCGGCCGGCCGAGATCGAGGATGCGCTGCGCCGGATGATGCAGCTCGTTCCGGCCGGCGGCAGCGTGCTCGAGATCGGTTCCGGATCGGGGCAGGACGCCGACTTCGTCGAGGCCCTGGGCGGGGTCGTCAGGCGCACCGATGCGGTCCAGGCCTTTCTCGACCTGCAGGCGGAGCGCGGCAAGAAGGGCGAACTGCTCAACGTCGTCACGGATGCGCTGGGCGGGCCCTACAGCGCGATCGTCGCGATGTGCGTGCTGATCCATGTCGATCGCGCGCAGATCGCCCCGGTCCTGCGCAAGGTGTTCGACGCGCTCGCGCCCGGCGGGGTCTTCCTGGTGGCCATGCGCATCGGCGAAGGCGAGACCAACGGCGACTACCAGACCGTCTACTGGGCGAAGGACCGCTTCGCCGAGCAGCTCGAGGCGGCGGGCCTGCGCATGCACTGGGACAGCCAGTGGATCGGCCGCGACAACGTGACGTGGGCCAACTTCCTCGCACTCCGTCCGCTGTAGCAACCGGGACCTACACGCCCAGGTAGCGCGTCCAGAGCGAGCGGTCGGCATCGAGAGCGGCCGAGTCGCCCTGCCACACCACGCGCCCGCGTTCGAGGATCACGTGGCGGTCGGCCAGCGGCAGCAGGCGCTGTACGTACTTGTCGACCACCAGGATCGCCTCGCCTTCGGCCTTGAGCGTGGCGATGCAGTGCCAGATCTCCTCGCGGATCACGGGGGCCAGGCCTTCGGTGGCTTCGTCGAGGATCAGCAAGCGCGGATGCGTCGACAGCGCGCGCGCAATCGCCAGCATCTGCTGCTCGCCGCCCGAGAGCTGGTTGCCCGCATTGGCCTTGCGCTCCGCGAGGCGCGGGAACAGGCCGTACAGCGCCTCGACCGTCCAGCGCGGCGCACTGCCGGGGCGCGGCCGTGCGAAGGCGCGCAGGTGCTCGTCGACGCTGAGGTTCGGAAACACGTGCCGGCCCTCGGGCACGATGGCCACACCGCGCCGCGCAATGGCGTCAGGCTTGTGGCCGCCGATGGCATCGCCGCCGAAATGCACGCTGCCGCGCATCGGTGCCAGCGTGCCGGTCAGCACCTTCAGCAGCGTGCTCTTGCCCATGCCGTTGCGGCCCAGCAGCGCGAGCACTTCGCCCGCGCCAATACGCAGGTCGATACCGAACAGCACCTGGCTCGCGCCGTAGCCGGCCTCGACGGATTTCGCGTCGAGCAATGTGGTGGCTGCATTCATGCGTGTCCCTCCGCTTCCGTACCGAGGTACACCGCCTGCACATCGGGATGCCCGCGCACTTCGTCGGCCGTGCCGCTCATCAGCACGCGCCCCTGCACCAGCACCGTGAGCCGGTCGGCCAGGCGGAACACCGCGTCCATGTCGTGCTCGATCAAGAGGATGGCCATCGACTCGCGCAGCGACTCGATCAATGCCACCATGCGTGCCGACTCGTCCGGGCCCATGCCGGCCATCGGCTCGTCGAGCAGCAGCAGCTTGGGTTCGGCCGCGAGTGCCAGCGCCACGTCGAGCGCGCGCTGCGCGCCGTGCGGCAAGGTGCCCGCGATGCGGTGGCGTTCGCTGCCGAGGCCCACGCGGTCGGCCAGCGCCACCGCGCGTTCCACCAGGCTGCGTTCCGTTGCGCGCGGCGCCATGAAGCGCAGGCTGCTGCCCGCATGGGCCTGCGCCGCGAGCATGAGGTTGTCGTGCACCGTTTCCTTGGTAAACACGCGCGTCACCTGGAAGCAGCGCGACATGCCGGCCGCCACGCGCTGGTGGTCCTTGAGGCCGGTGATGTCCTTCTCGTCGAGCAGGATGCGCCCGGCATCGGCCTTGAGCAGCCCGGTGATCAGGTTCACGAGCGTGGTCTTGCCCGCGCCGTTCGGCCCGATCAGCGCATGCACTTCGCCGCGCTCCACGGTGAGGTTCACATGGTCGGTTGCGAGCAAGCCGCCGAAGCGCTTGACCAACCCTTCGATTCTGAAAAGGCTCATGGTGTTGCCTTGCTCCCTCGCCCCTCTGGGGAGAGGGTGGGGGTGAGGGGCAGGCGGCGCTTGTACAAGGCAGCAAGCCCCTTCGGTGCCCACAGCGCGACAGCAATCAACAGCAACCCGAGCGGCATGTGCCAATGCTCCGTGTGCTGCTTCAAGGCCTCCTCGAGCACCAGCCAGACCACGGCGCCCACCGGTCCACCCCAGCTGCGTCCCAGTCCGCCGATCACCACCATCACCAACAGCGTGGCCGATTGCGTCCAGTGCATCGTCGCCGGGCTCACGAAGCCATTGCCGCCCGCGAGCAGCGCGCCTGCCAGTCCCGCGATGGCGCCGGCGATCGCAAAAGCCACGAGCTGCAGCTTGAACACCGGGTAGCCCAGCGCCCGCATGCGCGTCTCGTTGTCGCGGATGCCCATCAGCGCATGGCCGAAGCGCGATTGCGTCGCGCGGTGCAGCCACCAGAGCGCGAGCGCCACGATGGCCAGCACGACCCAGTAGAAGTTCGATTCGTTGCCCAGGTCGAGCCCCGGCAGCAGCGTGGGCCGGCTCATCAGCGTGTAGCCGTCGTCGCCGCCATAGCGCCGCAGCGACACCACCACGAAGTACAGCATCTGCGCAAAGGCCAGCGTGGTCATGATGAAGTAGACGCCGCGCGTGCGCAGCGCCACCGTGCCGATCAGCGCGGCAACGATGCCGGCGACGAGCGCGGCCAGCGGCCACATCGCCCATGCGGACACCACGCCCGCATCGCTGAGCGCCACCACCGTGTAGGCGCCCATGCCGATGAAGCCCGCATGCCCGAGCGCCACCATGCCGCCGAAGCCCAGGATGAAGTTGAGGCTGGCGGCAGCCAGCGCCACCACGAGCACGCGCCGCACGAAGCCGATGTAGAACTCGAGCCCGAACAGCGGCGCGACCAGCGGAAAGGCCGCGAGCAGCAGGAGGAGCAGCCCGAGGCCGAGAGAGCGTGAGGAAGGCTTCATGACCGGGCCGAGAAGAGGCCCGAAGGCCGGAAGATCAGGACGATCACCATCAGCGCGTACATCGCGACTTCGGCGAACAGCGGTCCCAGGTCAGCCGCTGTGGCCGGCGGCAGCGTGGCGCGCAGCAGCATCGGCACGAAGGCGCGTCCGACCGTGTCGACCACGCCCACCATCAGTGCGGCCACGAAGGCGCCGCGCACCGAACCGATGCCGCCGATCACCAGCACCACCAGCGCCGGGATCAGGATGGCTTCGCCCATGCCCACCTGCACTGCGACGATCGGCCCCATCAGCGCGCCGGCCAGCGCGGCCAGCGCCGCGCCGAGCAGGAACACGCCGTTGAAGATACGGCCCACGCGCACGCCCATCAGCTCGGCCATCGGCCGGTCGGACGCGCCCGCGCGCACCCGCATGCCGATGCGCGTGTGGTTGACCAGCAGATAGAGCGCGAGCGCCACCAGCAGCCCGCCGGCGAGGATCACGAGGCGGTAGGACGGGTAGGGCAGGCCGTCGACCAGCTCGATCGGCCCCGACAGCGCGGCCGGCGTCGACGCCATCACCGGCGACGGGCCCCAGGCCATCTTGACGATGTCGTCGGCCACCAGGATCACGCCGAAGGTGGCCAGCACCTGCGCGAGGTGGTCGCGCGTGTAGAGGCGGCGCATCAGCAGCACTTCGAGCAGCAGCGCCACCACCACGGTGACCGCCACCGCGATGACGATGGCCGCCGTGAACGACCCGGTGCGCGTGTGCGCCTCGGCCGCCACGTACGCGCCCGACATGAAGAGCGAGCCATGCGCGAGGTTCAGCACGTCCATGATGCCGAACACCAGCGTCAGCCCCGCCGCCAGCAGGAACAGCATCAGCCCATAGCCGAGGCCGTTGAGCAGCTGCTCGAGAACGAGGATGCCGCTCACTTGAGGGGACACTTGTCGGCGTACGAGTCGCCGTAGTTCGTGAGAACCGTGTTGATCAGCTTGTTCGTGACCTTGCCCTGCGCGTCCTTGCCGATCACGCGCAGGTAGAAGTTCTCGACCGGATAGTGGTTGTTCGCGTACTTGAAGCTGCCGCGCGTCGATGCGTAGCTGGCCTTCTTGAGCGCGGCCACCACGGCCTCGCGGTTCTGCGCGTTGCCGCCGGCCTGCTTCACGGCCGCGTCCATCGCGAGGATCGCGTCATAGGCCTGCGCCGCGTACACCGAGGGGTAGCGGCCGTTGTATTCCTTGCGGAACGCGGCCACGAAGGCCTTGTTGGCGGCGTTGTCGAGGTCGTGCGCCCAGTGCGAGGTGTTGAAGAGACCCAGCATCGGCTCGCCCACCGCGCCGATCACGTCCTCGTCGGCCGAGAAGCCGCTGGTCACGAGCGTGATGTCCTTCGACAGGCCCGCGCCCACGAACTGCTTGATGAAGTTGATGCCCATCGCGCCGGGCAGGAAGAAATAGATGGAGTCGGGCTTGGCCGCGCGCAGCTGCGCGAGTTCGGCGGCGTAGTCGATCTGGCCGAGCTTGGTGTAGAGCTCGTCGGCCACCTGGCCCTTGAACTGGCGCTTGAAGCCGCCCAGCGCATCCTTGCCCGCCGGGTAGTTGGGCGCGATCAGCACGGTCTTCTTGAAGCCGCGGTCCTGCGCGAACTTGCCGGCGGCCTCGTGGAACTGGTCGTTCTGGTAGGCGGTGCCGAAGAAATAGGCATTGCACTGCGCACCTGCGAACTGGCTCGGGCCGGCATTGGCCGAGAGGTACGGCACCTTGGCATTGAAAAGCGTCGGGCCCACGGCCAGCGCCACATTGGAGCCGATCGGCCCGCTGAAGAGGTCGATCTTGTCGCGCTGGATCATGCGGTCGACCAGCTGCTTGGCCTGATCGGGGCTGCCGGCCATGTCGGCCTGCACGAACTCCACGTCCTGCCCGCCGAGCTTGCCGCCCAGCTGCTTGATGCCGAGCGCGAAGCCGTCGCGCGCCTCGGCGCCCAAGGCCGCGAACGGGCCCGAGATGTCGAGCGCCAGGCCCACCTTCACGGGCGCGGCCACGGCCGATGCCGCGCCACCAAGGGCCGCTCCGCAGAGCAGCAGCGAAAGCAGGGTGCGCGGCAGCGCGGGCGACTTCGGGGACGGGTGGCTCATGGATTCTCCGGCAGAGGAAGGGTGAAACGGCGCCCCGGCGCCGCGCCATGCAGCACCGAAAACGTCGAACCGTTGATAGCTAAATACTTTAACCATAAACAATTCGCTGTCAACGGTACTAGCACGAATGGTGCCAATGGTCCGTGCCGCTTCCTGGTGCGCGGGGGCTCGTTTCCGTGGGCCCTTTTTTGGGGTCAGCCGAAGGGATTGGCCGTTGCAAACCACAGGCCGATGCCGGTGGCGATGATGAATGCGCCGTCGGTCACGCCCGCCACCAGGAAGAACTTGGTCTGCAGCGTGTCGACCAGTTCGGGCTGGCGCGCCGTGCTTTCGAGAAACTTCTGGCCGACCAGCCCGATGCCCAGGCAGGAGCCGAGCGCTGCCACGCCGATGAGCAGGGCGACTGCGAGGGGAAGGATGCTGAAGCCGGTCATGGTGTTTTTTCCTGTGGGTTGATCGATGGAGGTACTTTCCCAGAGCGGGTGCGTGCGGTCGATGACCTGGGAGGTCATGGTTGGGATGAATCGTGGGTGCGCTCCCGCCGATGGGCAGAGCGGTCGTTGATCAGCTGCGCACCCAGAGCGTGCCCAGGTGCACAGGGCATCGGGTGCTCCCCGCAGCGAAATCAAGGAGGAGGCCGCAGGCCGGGGGACATTCGCGGAGGGGAGTACCCGGTGGCCTGGGCACGCGCCCTGGACAACAGCGCCAAGAAGCACGGCGCCCTAAACCAGAGCGCCCCGAAACAAGAGCAAGCCCTAAGGCAGCTGCGTCCAGTTCTGGTTGTTCCCCCCATTGCAGGTCCACGTGATCAGTGCCGTGTCCTGCGTCGTCGAGCCATTGGGCACGTCGAGGCACGAGCCCGAGGCGCGGTTGCGGAGCGTGCCGCCGACCAGGCTCCACTGCGCCGTGCTGCCCGCCGTGCATGCCAGCTGCACCACCGGCGCGTTGGTCGTCGCGGTGCCGTTCTGCGCCAGGCACAGGCCGCTGTGCTCGGCCACCAGCTGCACGTAGCCGCCCGTGATCGACGTCACCGTGAACTTCTCGTTGCTTGCCGTGCCGCAGGGCCACTGCACCGCCACCGTGCCGCTCGCCGTCGCCCCGCCCTTGATGTTCACGCACATCGTCGGGTTGAGGTCCGAGCGCAGCCGCGTCACCACCGCCGGGGCCGTGTCCAGCGAGCGCACGTACTCGCGCAGCGCCACCACGTCCGTCGCCGGCAGGCTCGACGCATTGCCGTGGCCGCTGTTCAGCACGTCCTGCAGCGTTGCGGCCTGCCCGTTGTGGAAGAAGGCCGTGGTGTTCCAGGTGCCCGAGAGTGTCGGCGTGTCGAAACCCAGCCCCGCGAGCGGCTGGTTGTGGCCCTTGCCCGAAGAGAGCTGGATCGTGCCCACGTCGTGCCTGAGGCCGTCGCGGAAGGTGCCGCCGGTGTGGCAGGTGGCGCACTGCGCGGTGTTGAACACCGTCTGGCCGCGCACCGCTTCCACGCTCAGGCTGCCGTCTGCCGCACGCGCCGGGCTGCGCATGTACTTGTTCAGCGAACTCAGGTAGGCCGCGAGATCGTCGAGCTGCGCGCTCTTGCCGGCCTTGGGCGCGCCCAAGGGGTCGGCCGTGGCGGCGAAATCCGCATTCGTCAGGAAGCCGGTGCCGCCGAACTCGTTGCGGATGTCGTTCTCGAAGTCCTGCACCTCGTCGAAGTTGGCGGTCCAGTGCATCTTGCCGTGGCCCGCGCCGCGCCGGCCCATGAGGCTGATGGTGCGGCGCAAGCCTTCGCCGCGCTGCGTGAAGTCCCACACCATGCCGTCGTCGCCGCCGTCCGCATGGCAGCTCGCGCAGGAGATGTAGTTGTCCTTGCTCATGCGCCGGTCGGAGGCGTTGTAGAACACCTGCTTGCCGCGCAGGGCCGCGGCCGCCATCGGCTCCTGCGCCACCGTCGCCACGTTCTGCAGGAAGGTCGCCGCTGCCGATTCCGACGACAGCACCAGCGACACGTCATGCACCGATACAGACCGTGCAAGGAAGTTGTTGACGAACAGCCGCTTGCGCGCCGCGTCCAGGTACAGGCCGTGCGGCGCGCTGCTCGCGTTGATCTCGCCGCGCACCGCCCGGCTGTACGGGTCGACGATGGCGACGCGGTTGCCTTCCATCTGCGCCACGAAGAGGTAGTCGCCGGGCGGAGAGAACAGCGCCGCGCGTGCCGGGGCACGGTCGTCGAAGTCGATCTGCTCGTCGAACACCTCTGTGGCCGCCTGCAGGTCGACCTGCGAGAGGATGGAGCGCACGCTCTGGTCGTGTGTCAGGTCCACGCCGTCGCGGAAGCGGCCCCGCACGATGTTGTCCTTCTTCGAAGGCAGCACCGCGCGCCTGCCGTCGGGCGAGATCACCACCTGGCTCAGGTAGTTGGCCACGCCGCGCGCGCGGCTCTCGGTGTCCACCGTGGCGGTGTCCACCGGCAGCGCGATGGTGGTCATGGCGCTCATGCTCTGCAGGTTCACCTTGTGCAGCTGGCCGCCGGTCATCTTCGACTTGAAGCGGGTGACGTAGGCCACCTGCGCGTCGGAGCTCACGGCGATGCCGCGCAGGTTGCCTTCGAGGGCGACCGCGCCGGTGGTGGCGCCGTTGCCCGGGTCGAAACTCATCAGCACCGACTTGCTCTCCAGCGTCAAGAGGCCCTTCGCGCCGTCGGGCGTGAAGGCCACGCCGTAGGGGCCGCTGCCGTAGGCCAGCGGCACGGTGGCCGAGAGGCCGCCGTCGGCCGCGCTGAGCGCCACCAGCTTGTCCTCGCCCTGCACCGTGACCCAGATGCGGCCGTCGGGGCCCACGGCCAGCGTCTTCGGCTCGTCGCCCACGCGTACTTCCCAGCGCTTGGCCAGGGTCTGCGCATCGATGGCGGCGACCGTGCCGCTGTCGGGGTTGAGCGAATACACCGAGTTCGCATCGCCCGTGATGTTGGTGGTGTGCGTGGGCGTCCGCGCGGTGGTCGGGATGATCACCGTGAGGTTGTAGGTGTAGAAGGTCTCGCGGCCGCTCGCGTCGCGCACCGTCAGCGTCACGGTGTAGTGCCCCGGCCGTGTGTAGGTATAGGTGTAGTTCGGCTGGCTCGAATAGGCGGTCTGCGTGCCGTCGCCGAAGTTCCAGCGGAACTGCGCGCCGCTGCTGCCGAGCGTGGCCGGGTTGAACACCAGCTGGCCGTTGACGATCTTCGGCCCGCCGCCGATGCCCGGGTCGCCGATGACGGCCTGGCCGCGCAGCGTGGCCACCTCGCTGTCGGTGAGCACGCGGCTGTACACGCGCACTTCCGCGAGCGTGCCCTTGAAGAGCGCGGTGTTGCCCTGGATCTGGCCCATCACCTGGAACTTGTTCGCGAGGCCCTTGGTGCCCGTGAGCCCGGTGGACGCGGTCTTCACACCGTCGACGTACATCGCCTGCGCGCCCGAGGCTGCGTCGCGCGTCAGCACCACGTGGTGCCAGTTGCCGTCGTTCACCGCCGCAGTGGAGGTGGTGCCGGCGTCATTGCCGACCGACAGCTTGATGCGCCCGTTGTTGTCGAGCCAGCCCCAGAACACGTCGTCCGCGCCGCTGGCCTGGTCGCGCCCGAAGATGCCGGGCGCGGTCCATGGGTTCGCGCTGCCGGCCTGCGTGGTCTTCATGTAGAAGCTCAGCGATGCCGTGCCACCGAGCACGGTGGCGACGGTGTCGTTCTTCAGCGGCACGCCGGCGGTGCGGTTCGCGAAGTTGATGCCGATGCTTTCGAAGGCGTCACCCGACGCCGGCGTGCCGTTGTTGCTGCCGATGGAGTCGGACAGGTTGCCGGCCAGCGTCCAGTAGTGCTGCAGGTTGATGTCGGTCGCGTTGCCGGTGTGGAAGGTCGACTTGAAGTCGGCGCCGATGGCGTTGCCCGCATAGTCCTTCACGCCGTTGGCGGGCAGGAAGACTTCATAGCTGGTGCCCGGCGAAAGCGGCTGCTCGGGGTGGAAGTTGATGATGCCCAGCTGCACGCTGTAGGTGCCCGCCAGCGTGTTGCCGCCCACAGGCCGCACGATGAAGGTGTTGGCGTTCACGCTCTCTGGGCGGATGCTGTCCGTCATGCCCAGGCCGATGCGCGAGCTCAGGGCCTGCTGCTTCGCGCCGTTGGCCGGCGAAACCTGTTTCACTTCAGGCCGGGTGGTGTCGGGGTCCACCGCATGCACGACGAAGCCGCTGCCCGAGCCGTGGTCGTTGCCCACGAAGACCAGGTTGCCGAACATCGCGACCTGGCCGTTGTCCGAATGCGAGTAGTTGGGGTCGTCCTCGCGCAGGATGCTGCCGCGGCCCACCTCCACGTGATTGAGCGGATTGCTCACGTCGACCTTGTGGATGCGCGTCTGCGCCCCCTGGATCACGTAGTTGTCCTGCGTGGCGCAGTACAGCTGTTCGTCGATGACGAGCCGGTTGTCCTCGGCCACGAAGCGCGAGCGGTCGCCCAGGTCGTAGCTGTACATCCTGGCGCCGCTGCCGCGCGTCGAGACGTGCAGGCTCCTGCCGTCGAAGCAGGTGGCGTAATAGAACGGCGTGGTGCCCACGATGGAATCGAGCACCTTGGGGTTGAGCGGGTCGGAGATATCCAGGCTCGCGAACCCGCCGTTGCTTTCCATCGCGGTCAGCACCATGTGGTTGCCCATGGTGAAGATCGGGCCGATCCGGAAGTTGCCGAGTTCGCCCGTGGGCACCGGGTTGGGCTTGCCGGCGCCGCGGTTCGCAACCACGGCGTTCGCGGGGTCCCTGGCATCGACGATGAACATGCCGCGGCCCGCCGAGGCCACGTACAGGTAGGGCGCCTGCCACCAGAGCTGCCAGGCGACGTTCTCGTAGTCGCCGGCGTTGACGCCGGGCAGCGCCAGCTTCTTCACCTGCTTGATGTCATTGATGTCGGTGAAGTCCCAAAACTCGACGCCGTTGATGCTGGGCAGCACCACGTAGGTCTTGCCGCCGATCTTCGCGGTGCCGAAGGAGTGCGTTTCGCGGAACTCCTTGGTGCGGCCCTCGGGCTCGTAGATCTTCTTGACGAGCTGGATCTGGCGCGGGTTCGAGATGTCGTACAGCAAAAAGCCGCCCGGGCCGAGGCCGCTGTCCGGCGCGAAGGAGGTGAGGAAGTAGCCGTTGACCATGATGCCCGCGTTCATGCCGTAGTCCTTGCGGCCCGGGTACGTGGCGGGCACCTCGCGCGACTCGTAGGCGCTGCTGTGCGCCGGATCGAGCGGGTGCGCGAGGCTCGTGATCATCGACACCGGCTTGAACAGTTCCGCCGATGTATAGGTGAGATTGCCCAGGCCCGGCCCCTGCAGCGGGAGCGGGTCGGCGACGGCTTCGGAAACCGCTGCCGCCATGTTGCCGAGGGTGGTCATCGGGCTGACCCCGGTGATGGCCGCATGCGTCAGCAACGTGACGAGCGGGGCCAGGAACGCCATCAGGAAATACCGGATCTTCATCGTCGCCTCCAGGTTGTTGGAAAGTCGCAGGGCAACCCATTGCTCGATCCCTCTCCAGTGCGCGCGCAGGACGCACCCCGGCAGGCGACGGGTGCATCGCCTGCCGTGCTGATTTCTTCTTGGTTCTTGCGCCGGCGCTTCTTCTTTGCCTTACTTCGCGCCGCCCGATTCGTAGAGCGCCCAGGCCGCCTCGGCGCTCGCGCCGCGGTGGATCATGGCCATCAGCGCACTCACCACCGCCGAGGGGTTGGCGTGCTGGTAGACATTGCGCCCGTACACCATGCCGACGGCGCCCTGGTCCAGCAGCGAGCGCGAGCGCGCGAACACCTGCTGCAGGTCTTCGCGCCCGCCGCCGCGCACGAGCACGGGGCAGCGCGCGGCCTGCACCACGCGGTGAAAGTCCTTCGGATCGCTGGTCGGGTCGGCCTTGACGATGTCGGCGCCCATCTCGCGCGCAAGGCGCACGAGCGTGACGATCTTCTCGGCGTCGCCGTCCACCTGGTAGCGGCTGCCGGGCGTGGGTGACTGCATCACCAGCGGTTCGATCATCAGCGGCATGCCGTAGCGGTCGCAGTCGGCGCGCACGCGCGCGATGTTCTGCACGCACTGGCGGAACAGGTCGGGCTCGTTCGGCAGCATGAAGAGGTTGACCACCACGCAGGCCGCGTCGCGCTGCACGGCCGGCAGCACCGGGTCGTGCTCGTTCTGCAGCTGGGCCCACATCACGCGGTGCAGCGTGGCGTTGTAGGGATTGCCCATGTCGATGCGCATCACCAGCGCGGGCTTGTTGCGGCCCGGGCGGTCCTGCAGCAGGTCGGACTGGCCGTAGTTGAGCTGGATCGCGTCGGGGCCGGCGGCCAGAAGCTTGTCCATGACCTGGGGCATGTCCTCCAGGCCGTCGAGGAAGGAGGGCTCGTTGCACACGCCGTGATCCAGCGCGATGTCCAGGCAGCGGCCGTTGGTGAGCAGGCGGTTGAGCCGCGCTGTCTTGTCTTTCGACATGGGAAGGAACTCCTTGTTGGGATCGGAAATGAAAAGGGGGGTCAGGCGAGGTTGACGAGATGGCGCGTTGCCGCGGTCTCGATCGCGCGCAGCGCATCGCCGCCGAGTTCGACCGCGCCGGCGCCCGCGTTCTCGATGGCCTGCTGGCGCACGCGCGCGCCGCACAGCGCCACCGAGACGGCGCCACTTGCAATCGTCCAGGCGATCATCAATTGGCCGAACGAGCAGCCCAGCCGCGCGCGCAGCGGCTCGAGTTCCTCGAAGAAGGCCTTGAGCTTCGACCGGTTGGCTTCGCTGAAGCGCGGATTGCTCGCGCGCTGGTCGTCGCCCTTGAACTCGCGTGCCGGATCGATGGGCCCCGCGAGCAGTCCCAGCGCCAGCGACGAATAGCCCAGCACCGCCACGCCGTGCTCGCTGCACAGGGGCGCGAGCGTCTGCTCGATCTCGCGGTCGATCAGGCTGTAGCGCTCCTGCGCCGCATCGACCGGGCCATGGCGCAGGTATTCGGCGAGCGTCTCGGGGCTCACGTTGCTCACGCCGATGGCGCGGATCTTTCCCTGCTTCTTGAGCGCGAGCAGCGCGTCCATGGTCTCGGCCACGGGCGTGGTGCTGTCCTGCCAGTGCGTGATGTACAGGTCGATGTAGTCGGTCTGCAGGCGCTTCAGGCTCTCTTCGCATTCATGGAAGATCGACTCGCGGCCGAGGTAGCGGTACACGGGATGCCCGTCTTCCTCGAAGAAGTGCGTGCCTTGCTGCGTGTGCCACACCAGCCCGCACTTGGTGGCGATCACGGCCTCGTGGCGGCGCCCCTTGAGCGCGGTGCCCACGATGCTCTCGGAGCGCCCCAGGCCGTAGGCCGGCGCGGTGTCGATCAGGTTCGCGCCCGCGTCCAGCGAGGCCTGGATCGCCACCACGGCCGCCGCATTGTCGCCGCCGCCCCACATCCATCCGCCCATCGCCCAGGTGCCCAGGCCGATGGCCGAGCATTCGATGCCCGAGGGGCCCAGCGTCGTCTTCTTCATCATCATCGTCTTCATCGCGTCGTCTTTCTCGTGTTCAGCAGGTGGTCGATGGTCACGGCCGCGAGCAGGATCAGGCCCTTGATCACGTCCTGCCAGTAGGGCGACACGTCGAGCAGGATCAGCGAGCTGGTCACCACCGAGAGCAGCGCGAGGCCCAGCACCGCGCCCAGCACCGTGCCCGATCCGCCCTTGAGGCTCGCGCCGCCGATCACCGCGGCGGCAATCACGTTGAGCTCCATGCCCACGCCGAAGGTGGGCGTGGCGGCGCCGAAGCGGGCCGTGTAGATCACGCCGGCCAGGCCCGCCGATGCGGAGCACAGCACCGTGACCCAGAACTTCACGCGCCCCACGCGGATGCCCGAGTACAGCGCGGCCTTCTCGTTGCTGCCGGTGTAGAACACGCGCCGCAGCAAGGTCGAGCGGCGCAGCACGAAGTCGCTCACCACGACGATCGCCACGAAGATCAGGATCACGGCCGGAATGCCGAACAGCGTGCCCTGCCCGATGAACTTGAACTCGGCCGGCAGCGAGAACAGCGACTGCGGCGTGCCCTGCGTGAGTGCCAGGCACAGCCCGCGCACGATCACCATGAAGGCCAGCGAGGCGATGAAATGGTTCAGCCCGATACGCGTGACGCAGCCGCCGATCATCGCGCCGACCAGCCCGCTCGCGCCGATGGCCACCAGGCTCGCGATCCATGGGTCCACGCCCATCAGGAACAGCTTGCCCGTGACCACCATCGCGAAGCAGACCACCGAGCCGACTGAAAGATCGATGCCGCCGACGATCAGCAGGATGGTCATGCCCACCACCACGATGCCTTCGATCGAGAAGGACAGCAGCATGGCGCGCACGTTGTCCCAGGTGAGGAAGTAGGGCGATGCGAAGCTCATCGCCACGCACAGCACCGCAATGATCAGCAGCAGGCCCATCTCGCGCATGCTCGCGAGCTTGCTGGCGGGCTTCGCGGGGCCGCCTCCCGATGGACGCGGGGCAACGCCCGCATCGAGTTGTGCCGGGTAGTTCATGCCATCTCCTGTTCGCAGAGTCCGGAGGCGAGCCGCAGCAGGGCTTCCTCGGTCATTTCGTTGGAATTCAATTCGCCGGCCAGCCGGCCGTCGCGGATCACCAGCGCACGGTCGCACAGGCCGATGATCTCGGGCAGCTCCGAAGAGATCACGATCACGCCCACGCCCTGGTTCGCGAGCTCGCGCAGGATGTGGTGGATCTCCGACTTGGCGCCCACGTCCACGCCGCGCGTGGGCTCGTCCATCAGCAGCACCACAGGGTTGGTGGCCAGCAGCTTGGCAATCGCCACCTTCTGCTGGTTGCCGCCCGACAGGCTCGACACCTCGATGGCCACGCCGTCCGACTTGAGGTTGAGCCTGGCGCCCAGCTCCCGGGCCAGGCGGTGTTCGGCCGCGCGCTGCAAGAGGCCCCAGCCGGAACTCACGCGCCGCAGCGCCATCGACGAGATGTTCTGCGCGATCGGCAGGTCCAGGTACACGCCCGCCGCCTTGCGATCTTCGCTGAGGTAGGCGATGCCTTCGCGCAGCGCATCGCTGTACTTGCGGATCGCGAGCGCCTTGCCGTGCAGGCGCAGCGTGCCGCGCGTGGCAGGGCGCAGGCCGCAGAGGGTCTCGGCCAGTTCGCTGCGGCCGGCGCCCATGAGCCCGGCAATGCCGAGGATCTCGCCGCGCTGGAGCGCAAACGAGATGCCGTGCACGCGCTCGCCGTCGGCGATGTCCACCGCCTCGAGCACCGGCGCGGACGGCTCGGTGGCCTCTTGCTTGGGCGGGTAGTAGTTGCCGAGGTCGCGCCCCACCATGCGGCGCACCAGCTCGTCCGCGCTCAGGTCCGCCAGCGGTCCGCTGTGCACGTTGCGCCCGTCGCGCAGCACGGTGACCCGGTCGCAGTGCGTGAAGATCTCTGCCATGCGGTGGCTGATGTAGATGATGCCGATGCCCTGCGCCTTCAGGTCGTGCAGCACGCGGAAGAGGGCGGCCGACTCGTTGTCGGTGAGCGCGGCCGTGGGCTCGTCGAGGATCAGCACCTTGCAGTCCAGCGTGAGCGCCTTGGCAATCTCCACCAGCTGCTGGCTCGAGATGCTCAGCTCGCGCACGGGCGTGGCGGGGGCTATGTCCTGCCCGAGCCGCGCCAGCACCTTGGCGGCGCGCGCGTTCAGGCTGGCGTAGTCCATCCAGGCCTGCCGGCCGGCGTTGATCTCCGGCATGAAGATGTTCTCGGCCACCGTGGCGTCGGCGCACAGCGCGATCTCCTGGTGCACCAGGCCGATGCCCAGGCGCATCGCATGCGCCGGGCCGTCGATCGCCACCTTCTCGCCGTTCAGCAGGATGTCGCCTTCGTCGGGGCGGTGGATGCCGTCGATGATGTTCATCAGCGTCGACTTGCCCGCGCCGTTCTCGCCGCACAGGGCGTGGATCTCGCCCGCGTGCAGCGAGAAGTCCACGCCCGACAGCGCGCGCGAAGCGCCGAAGCGCTTGCTGATGCCGCGCAGTTCGAGCAAGACGCTCATTCCCCGATTCCCTTGGTGCCGCGGCGCGCGAGGTACTTGTCCCAGTAGAAGTCGTCCGCGTTGGCCTTGCTGACCACCGACAGGCCGTTGTCCAGGAACGGCACCGACATCGGATTGGTGCCGTTGCGCTTGGCGTCGTTCATCGGGTCGATGAGCTGCGGGTTCCTGGCCAGGAACAGCATCATCATGCCCATGTAGCCCTGCATGCCCTGGTTCGGATTGATGGCGCCGAATACGTCGCCGGCCTTGATCATGTCGAGGATCTTGGCGTTCACGTCGCAGCACATCACGCGGATGTTCTTCTTCGATTCGATCTTGGCCTGCGCGGCGCCCAGCGCCGAGTTGGCCTCGGGCATGAACAGCGCACCCAGGTTCGGGTTGGCCTGCGCCAGGCTCAGCACTGCCTGGTAGGCCTTGCTCGGGTCCTGGTTGCTGGCGGCGCGGCCCACCAGCTTCATGCCCGCGTGCTTGGTCTTCATGCGGTTGACGAAGGCCGCGATGCGGCGGTCGTGGTTGTCCTGGCCCGGGTTCTCGAGCACTGCGTATTCGCCCTTGCCGCCCAGCGCCGCGGCAATCGCGTCGGCCGCCTGCGTGCCCTCGCGGTCGTTGTCCGAAGTGACGAAGGAGGCGCGCTTGGAGTTGGGCGAGTCGGCCGCGAAGGTCACGACCGGGATGCCCATGGCCACCGCCCGGTTGATCGGCTCGATGAACGGATCCGGGTTCATCGGGTGCAGCAGGATGCCCGCGGGCTTGCGCGCCAGCTCCTGCTCGAACGAGGCCAGCTGCTTGTTCACGTCGTACTCGGGCGTGCCGGTGTAGCGCGTGCGCACGCCCAGCGTGCGGCCCAGCTGCTTCATCATTTCGTAGACCGGAAACCAGTATTCGACGCCCGACACCATCACGTTCATCACGTAGACGTCGCTCGCGTTGCCGCGCAATCCGGTGGCGGCGGCCATGGGGGTGGACTGCGCAAAAGCGCTGGTGCCGGCCAGGCCGATACCGGCGGCCGCAGCGGACTTCAGGAAATTTCGCCTCATCTTGTGTCTCCTCGCGTTGACTGGCAGAGCTTGCGACCTGCCTTGCGAGCAGATCTTCGGACCTCGTTGTCACGACAGTTGTTATGACAGGTAAAATGTAATCGCGGGTTGTTTGCCGCGATAACTAGGGGAAACGCTATTGGCAAGCTGCTTTCAACTCGCCGAAGCTGTTATGACATGAAGTCCAACATATTGATCGGCGTCGACATGGGCTCGAGCAGCCTGAAGGCGCTGGCCCTCGAAGCCGCGAGCGGCCGCACCGTCGCCTTGTCCCGCATGCCCTTGCCGCACGACCGGCTGCCCGGCGGAGGCTGCGAGGTGGGCGCGCCTGCCATCCGCGCCGCGCTGACCCGCGTGCTGCAGGACGTGGCCCGCCAGCTCGGCCCGCGCGCGGCCGAAGTCCGTGCCATGGCCTGCACCGGCCACGGCGCCGGCCTCTATGCGCTCGATGCCGGCAACCGGCTCGCCGGTGGACGCGCCATCGCCTCCACCGACCAGCGCGCCGATGCCCGGGCACGCGCGCTGGCCGCGAGCCACGGCGCGCAGTTGTTCGAGGACGTGGGCTGCAGCCCCTGGCCCGGGCAGCCCACGGTGATCGCGGCCGAACTGCTGGGTGCGGATGCCGTGCAGCGCGGCGAACTGCACCGCCTGCTGTTCGCCAAGGACTATCTCGGCTTCCTGCTCACCGGCCAGATCGCCACCGACGCCAGCGATGCGAGCACCGCCGGCCTGGTGTCGCTTGCCACCGGCAGCTGGTCGCGCACGGCCTTCGAGGCCTCGGGCATCGCGGAGCTCGGCGCGCGCGCCTTCGGCCCCATCGTGCCGAGTGGCACCGTGATCGGAAAGCTCCTGCCCGCCGAGGCCGCGCTGTGCGGCCTGCCCGCGGGCATCCCGGTGGCGATGGGCGCGATCGACCTGCTGGCCTCGATGACCGCGATCCGCGCGGAAGGGCGCGGCCGCGCGGTGTCGGTGCTCGGCACCTGGTGCGTGAACGCCGTCGTCGGGCCGGTGATGGCGCCCAAGCCCGCCGTCGCCGCCATCGTCAATTTCGGCCGCGGCAACGCGCGGCTCTACATGGAGAACAGCCCGTCCTCGATGGCCAACATCGCCTGGCTGGCCGGCGTGCTGGCGCTGCCCGATGCGCGCGCAGTGGTCGACCTGGCCATGACGGTGCCGCTGGGCGCCAGCGGGTTGCGCTTCCTGCCCTTCGTCAATGGCGGCGGCGGCGTGACGGCCGGCTTCGTGGGGCTCAAGAGCCATCACACGCGCGCCGACATGGCGCGCGCCGTGGTCGATGCCGTGGCGGCGCTGCATGCGCGGCACACGGCGCGCCTGGCCGCGGCCGGCATCGCGGTGGGCCAGACGACGGTGCTCGGCGGCGGGGCGGGCGACGCGCGCCTCGTGCGGCTGCTTGCCGCCTTCCTGGGACGCCCGGTCGAACGCTGCGCCGACGACGAGACCGGTGCACGCGGCGCCGCGATCTACGCCGCCATGTCGCAAGGGCTGGGCGACGCGTCGCAGGGCAGCGCCTTGCTCGCACCCTGTGACGTGATCGAGCCCGATGCGCGGGAGGCACGCGCCCATGCGGATTTCAACGCCGGCTTCAACGAACTGATCGACAGCATGTCACCTGTATTCACCCACGTTGCGGGAAGCGCGAAGGTTTTTCTATGAGCGCCTGGCAACTTCCCTTCGTGCGCCCGGCCTCGCTCGCGGGCCGCCATTTCTCCACCGTGATCGTGGGCGCCGGCATCAACGGCGTGGGCGTGTTCCGCGACCTGTCGCTGCAGCGCGTCGACTGCCTGATCGTCGACAAGGGCGACTTCGGCGCCGGCGCCAGCAGCGCGCCCTCGCGCATGATCCACGGCGGCCTGCGCTACCTGGAGAACGGCAGCTTCTCGCTGGTGGCCGAAGCCACGCGCGAGCGCAACCTGCTGCTGCGCAATGCGCCGCACCTGGTGCGGCCGCTCAAGACGGTGGTGCCGCTCGCGAGCTTCTTCGGCGGCCTGATGAGCAGCGCGCTCAAGTTCTTCGGCCGCACGCCGCCGCAGCGCACGCGCGGCCTCCTGGCGGTGGCGCTGGGCCTGCGGCTCTACGACATCCTGGGGCGCCGCCAGCGCGTGATGCCGGGGCACCGCATCGGCCGCGTGCCGCTGGCCGACCGCGGCCTGTTCCGCGCGGCCATCCGCTGGACCGCCACCTTCTTCGACGCGTGGATCAGCCATCCCGAATGGCTCATCCTCGAGCTGATAGCCGACGCCTGCCGCGACCAGCCGCGCTCCGCGGCCGCCAACTACTGCCGCGTGATGGGCTGCGCGGGCAACATCCTCACCCTGCGCGACGAGATCACCGGCGCACTCGTGCGCGTGACCGCCGACACGGTGGTGAACGCCACCGGCGCCTGGCTCGACCGCAGCGCGGCCGTGCTCGGCGGCGCCGGCCCGCGCGTGATGGGCACCAAGGGCTCGCACCTCGTGCTCGACCATCCCGCGCTGCGCGATGCGCTCGACGGCCGCATGGCCTACTTCGAAGCGGTGGACGGGCGGGTGTGCATCGTCTACCCGTTTCTCGACCGCGTGCTGGTGGGCTCCACCGACATCCCGGTGGAAGACCCGGACCAGATCGTCACCGAGCCGGCCGAGGTCGACTACCTGATCGACGTGCTGCGCGAGGTGTTCCCCAACATGGCTTTCGGTCGCGGCGACGTGGTCTACACCTATGTCGGCGTGCGTCCGCTCGCGCGTTCGGAGGCCGACAAGCCGGGCCAGATCTCGCGCGACCATTCGGTGGTGGTCGATCCGCCGAACGCGACGCGCGACATCGCCATCGTCGGCCTCGTCGGCGGCAAGTGGACCACCTTCCGCTCGCTGGCCGAGGAAGCCGCCAACGAAGTGCTGCAGCTGCTCGGCCGCTCGCGCACCGCATCGACCGAGCTGCTGCCCATCGGCGGCGGCGCGGAACTGCCGGCCGATGCGTCCGCGGCCGACCACTTCGTCGAGAAGATGGTGGCGGCCTGCGGCATGGACCGCGCACGCGCGCAGACCCTGCTCGGCCGCTACGGCTCGAAGGCGCTGCCGCTTGCGCAGCGCCTCGCGGCCTCGGGCGACCTGCCGCTGCGGCATGCGCCCGGCTACTCGGCCGCGGAGCTCTCCTACCTGTGCCTGGAGACCGGCGTGGTGCACCTGGACGACCTTGTGATCCGCCGCACGCTGCTGGCCATTCGCGGCCTCGTCACCGATGCCGCGCTTGCCGAGATCGCGGGCGTGGCGGCCGAGGCGCTGGGCTGGGACGCCATCCACGCCCACAACGAGCTGTGCGCCTGCGCCACCGCGCTGCGCGAGCGGCACAACGTGCGGCTGCACGCGGTGGCCGCCGGCGAGGCTCCTTCTTTCGATGCATCATTGACGGCCAGCTCAGTCCTCGGCCAAGCCTAAAAGTGAACAGTCCCAACGACATGTCGACCGTGCTCGACCGCAATTCCGAATCGCCGCTGTGGGCGCAGTTCCGCGACGCCATCCGCTTGCAGATATTGCAGGGCGTGCTGCCCATCGGTGCCAAGCTGCCATCGGAGGCGGAGCTCGGCGAGCAGTTCGGCATCTCGCGCATCGTGGTGCGCGAGGCCTTGGCCGACCTGGTGCGCAACAACCTCATCTACAAAATCAAGGGCCGCGGCGCTTTTGTATCGGCGCGCGAACGCGACGAGGATTTCGTCTCCACCGTGCTCGGCTTCTCCGACGAGATGGAGCGCAAGGGCCGCTCGGTGCGCACGCAGATCCTCGCGCAGGAACTGCGCGCACCCACCGAGCACGAAGCCGCATCGCTGGGCCTGGCCGACGACACGCAGGTGGTGGCCCTCAAGCGCTTGCGCAGCGTGGATGGCGAGCTGCGCCTCCTGGTCGAAACGGCGGTGCCGGCGGACCTGGCGCCCGGCCTGCACCGCGCACGCCTGGAAGACCGCTCGCTCTACGACGTGCTGCGGAGGCAGTACGGCCTGCGCCTGGTGCGCGCCGAGCGCTGGATCGACGCGGTGCTGCCCGATGCCGAAACCTGCAGGCTGCTCGACCTGCCGCAGCCCGAGCCGCTGCTGCGCATCGAGTCGATTGCCTACGGGGCCAACGGCAGGCCGCTGGAGCACTACCGCGCGCTGCACCGCTGCAAGACCAGCCGCCTGCACGTGCAGACGACCACCTGATCTTTCTTCAGGCCTTGGCGGCGCCGCGCGAGGGCCAGAGCACCGAGGCAATGGCCACCATCATCAGCGCGACGGCCACCCAGTCCTGCCAGTGCACCACTTCGCCGAGCCACACGGCGCCGCTGAACACGCCCAGCACCGGGATGAACATCACGCTCAGGGTCGAGGCCACCGGCGGCAGGCCGCGCGCGAGGTAGAACCAGGCCGCATGCGCAAAGCCGAAGATCAGCACCGCGTTGTAGGCGATCGATCCCCAGGTCACGGTGCCGGGCCAGCGCCATGGGCCGCGCTCGAACAGCAGCGACAGCACCGTCATCACCACGGCCGTCATCGCCGTCATCCAGAACGAGAGCGTGAGCGTCGGCAGCGCGATGCGCGAGCGGCGCAGCAGCTGCGTGCCCAGCGCCCATGTCGCGGCCGCCACCAATGCGAGCGCCACGTAGCCGGGCCGCCCCGCAAGGTCGGTGAGCTCGTGCCACAGCAGGAGCCCCACGCCGACTGCGCAGGCGCCCACGCCGATCCATGAGCGCCGCGTGAGCACGGCCGAGAACAGCACGGCGCCGATCACCGCCGAGAACACCGGCATCGTGTAGCCCAGGATCGCGGCGCGCCCGCCCGAGAGCGCCTTCACCGCGAGGATGATGCAGGCGTGCCAGATGAACATGTTGGTGGCGCCCAGCCAGACCAGCTCGGGCCATGCGCGGCGCGGCACGTGGAACGGCACCTTCATCACCACCAGCGCGATCGCCAGCACGGGCACGCCCAGCCAGATCGAAATCGCGCGGAAGGCCAGCGGTGGGTAGTCGGCCACGCCGAGCTTCATCACCGGCCAGTTGAAGCCCCACGCGAGGGTGAGGAGGACGAGAAGAACGAACTGGCGCGGCGTGAAGGAAGGCATGGGCCGCGATTGTGGCGCGGCCCGCGCATTCGTGCTGGTGGCGCCGCTACAGCAGGCGCTTGAGGTAGCGCCCCGTGTGGCTCGCCTCGTTGGCCGCGATGTCTTCCGGCGTGCCTTCGCCCACCACCGTGCCGCCGCCGGCGCCGCCCTCGGGGCCCATGTCGATCAGCCAGTCGGCGGTCTTGATGACGTCCAGGTTGTGCTCGATGACGACGATGGTGTTGCCCGCGTCGCGCAGCTGGTGCAGTACCTTGAGCAGCAGCTCGATGTCGGCAAAGTGCAGGCCGGTGGTCGGCTCGTCGAGGATGTAGAGCGTGCGGCCGGTGTCGCGCTTGCTGAGCTCCAGCGCCAGCTTCACGCGCTGCGCCTCGCCGCCCGACAGCGTGGTGGCCGACTGGCCGAGCTTGATGTAGCTGAGGCCCACGTCGAGCAGCGTGCGCAGCTTGCGCTCGATGGTGGGCACGGCCTTCAAAAATTCGTGCGCGGTCTCCACCGTCATCTCGAGGATCTGTGCGATGTTCTTGCCCTTGTACAGAACCTCGAGCGTCTCGCGGTTGTAGCGCTGGCCGTGGCACACCTCGCAGGGCACGTACACGTCGGGCAGGAAGTGCATCTCGACCTTCACCACGCCGTCGCCCTGGCAGGCCTCGCAGCGCCCGCCCGCCACGTTGAAGCTGAAGCGGCCCGGGCCGTAGCCGCGTTCGCGCGCGGTGTTGGTCTCGGCCATCAGCTCGCGGATCGGCGTGAACAGGCCCGTGTAGGTGGCCGGGTTGCTGCGCGGCGTGCGGCCGATGGGGCTCTGGTCGACGTTGATGACCTTGTCGAAATACTCGATGCCCTCGACCGATTCATGCGCGGCCGGTTCCTCGTGCGCGCGGTAGAGCGTGCGCGCCACGGCGGTGTAGAGCGTGTCGTTCACCAGCGTCGACTTGCCCGAGCCCGAGACCCCGGTCACGCAGGTGAGCAGGCCGACCGGGAAGGCCACGCTCACGTCCTTCAGGTTGTTGCCGGTGGCGCCGACAACGCGGATTTCCTGCAGGTTGGTCTGCGAGGCCAGGTGCGCTGCTTCGCGCGCGGCGCGCCGCTCGGCCGCGGGGCTCGGCGGAAAGCGCGAGGCCTTCTTGCCCTCGTTGAAGGCGGGCTTCTTCACGACCGGCAGCCACGCGGTGCGGCGCTTCGGCACTTCGATCTTCTTCGTGCCCGAAAGGTACTGGCCGGTCAGCGAATCGGGGTTGGCCGCCACCTGGGCATAGCTGCCCTGCGCCATCACGCGCCCGCCGTGGATGCCCGCGCCGGGGCCCATGTCGATCACGTGGTCGGCGGCGTGGATCATGTCCTCGTCGTGCTCGACCACGATCACGCTGTTGCCGATGTCGCGCAAATGCTTGAGCGTGCCGATCAGCCGGTCGTTGTCGCGCTGGTGCAGGCCGATGCTGGGCTCGTCGAGCACGTACATCACGCCCGTGAGGCCCGAGCCGATCTGCGAAGCCAGCCGGATGCGCTGCGCCTCGCCGCCCGAGAGCGTCTCGGCGCTGCGGTCCAGGCTCAGGTAGTTCAGGCCCACGTCGTTCAGGAACTTGAGGCGCAGGCCGATCTCGCGCACGACCTTGTCGGCGATGTCGGCCTTGGCGCCGCGCAGCTTGAGCGTCTGGAACCAGGCGAGGGAGTCGCGCAAGGTCAGGTGGCTCAATTCGAAGATCGCCATGCGTGGCGGCTCGCCACCGTCCGCGGGCCGGGCCGATTCATCGACCAGGAACACGTTGCGAGCTTCAGGCCGCAGCCGCGAGCCGCCGCAGTCGGGACAGGGCTGCAGGTTGCGAAAGCGCGCGAGGTCTTCGCGCACCATCACCGAATCGGTCTCGCGGTAGCGCCGCGCCATGTTCGGGATGATGCCCTCGAAGGGATGCTTCTTCGTGAGCTTCTTGCCCGCGAAGTTGCCCGACTCCATGGTGTAGTTGAACTTGATCTCCTCGGCGGCCGAGCCGTGCAGCAGCACCTGCTGCACCGAGGCGGGCAATGATTCGAAGGGCGCGTCGACGTCGAACTTGTAGTGCTTCGCAACGCTCTCGATCATGCTGAAGTAGTAGCCGTTGCGGCGGTCCCAGCCCTTGATGGCGCCGCTCGCGAGCGACAGCGATGGAAAGGCCACCACGCGCGCCGGGTCGAACACCTCGCGGTGGCCGAGGCCGTCGCAGCTCGGACAGGCGCCCACGGGTGAGTTGAACGAAAAGAGGCGCGGCTCCAGCTCCGACAGCGAGTAGTGGCAGATCGGGCAGGCGAACTTGGCGTTGAACAGGTGCTCCTTGTCGGGCGCGCCCTCGGTGCCCAGCTCCAGCGCGATGGCGCGGCCCTCGGCCAGCCGCAGCGCGGCCTCGAAGCTCTCGGCCAGGCGCTGCTGCATGTCGGCGCGCGCGCGCAGCCGGTCGATCACCACGTCGATGTCGTGCTTCTCGGTCTTCTTGAGCTTGGGCAGGTCGTTGTATTCGTACGTTTGCCCATCGACGCGGAAGCGCACGTAGCCCGCGGCCTGCATCTCGGCGAAGAGCTCGAGGAATTCGCCTTTTTTCTCGCGCGCAACAGGCGCGAGGATCATGAGCCGCGGCTCATCGGGAATCGCAAGCGTCGCATCGACCATCTGCGACACGGTCTGCGCCTGCAGCGGCAGGTGGTGCTCGGGGCAGTAGGGCGTGCCGGCGCGCGCATAGAGCAGGCGCAGGTAGTCGTGGATCTCGGTCACCGTGCCCACGGTGGAGCGCGGGTTGTGGCTGGTGGCCTTCTGCTCGATGCTGATGGCGGGCGACAGGCCCTCGATCACGTCGACGTCGGGCTTGTCCATGAGCTGCAGGAACTGCCGCGCATAGGCCGAGAGGCTTTCCACGTAGCGCCGCTGGCCTTCGGCATACAGCGTGTCGAAGGCCAGGCTCGACTTGCCCGAGCCCGACAGCCCGGTGATCACCACCAGCTTGTTGCGCGGGATGTCGAGGTCGACGTTCTTCAGGTTGTGGGTGCGCGCACCGCGGATGCTGATG
Organism: Variovorax beijingensis; assembly: GCF_003951285.1. GTDB lineage: Bacteria > Pseudomonadota > Gammaproteobacteria > Burkholderiales > Burkholderiaceae_C > Variovorax > Variovorax beijingensis. The sequence goes on from NZ_RXFQ01000007.1 coordinate 170,510, forward strand.
CGCTGCTGCGCGAGCACCGCGCCGAGGTAGGTGTCGCGTTCGAGTTCCGCGTCGCGTGCGCGCTGCGCGTCGTCGTCGGCGTATTCAATGGCTTTGGAATTCAAGGGGGCGATCGTCCGAGGGCAACCGGACATGATAGTCCGGGCGCCGTTTCATGGCGAGCGGGCGGGTGGCGGCGGTTTTACGGAAGCGGCGCCTCGAAAGGGGTCCGGCCGGCCGGCATCGGGCACAATCTAGGGTTCTCTTCCTCCTTCTCCTTCATCTACTTATCAGGGGCAGTGCATATGGCATCGGTCAACAAAGTCATCGTCGTCGGCAATCTGGGGCGCGACCCCGAAATGCGTACCTTCCCGAGCGGCGACCAGGTCGCGAACGTCACCGTGGCCACCACCGATCGCTGGAAGGACAAGCAAAGCGGCGAAATGCGCGAAGCCACCGAGTGGCACCGCATCGTCTTCAACGGCCGCCTGGCCGAAATCGCCGGCCAGTACCTGCGCAAGGGCTCGCAGGTGTACGTCGAAGGCAGCCTGCGCACGCGCAAGTGGACCGACAAGGACGGCATCGAAAAATACACCACCGAAATCCGCGCCGACCAGATGCAGATGCTGGGCAGCCGCCAGGGCCAGGGCGGCCCCTCGGGCGGTCCCGAGGACGACGGCGGCTATTCGCAGGGCGGCGGTGGCTACTCGCAAGGCGCCGGTGGTGGTGGCGGCGGCGGCTATGCCCCGCGCGCACCGGCCGCGGCACCGCGCGCTCCGGCACCGGCCCCGCGCCAGGCTCCGGCCAAGTCGTCGTCGGGCTTCGACGACATGGACGACGACATTCCGTTCTGAACTGAATCGCACCGTGGCTGAAGCCGTTCCATCGCCGCTTCAGCCGCGCGGCTTGCCGGGAGCGCAGCGGCTTCCGGTGGATGTTTCCTGAGCCGGACCGGGCAGGCCGCACGCAGATGAGCCTCGCATGAGCCTCGGGTCTGCGCGTCGGCTGCTCGAACATTTCTCCAGATACCGTCTTGCCTCGGTCTGGGCGAACGTGGTGCTCATGGTGTCCATCGCACTGCTGCTGGCCATGGCCGCCTTTTTCGGCACGACCGGCGCCGCGCGGCACAACGCGGCGCTGCACCTGACGCAGGCCGATTGGCAGGTGCAGGACGCACCCGGCTTCCGCGCACTGCCGCTTGCCGTGGACAGCAAGGCCCTGCCTTCCGCCTGGCAGCCGGTCGAGTTGCCGCTGGCCCTGCCCATTGCGCTGCTGCGCCAGGCCGACGGCAGCGTGTCGACCGGCGCGACCCGCATCACCTGGCTGCGGCTTTCCACACGCAACCTGCCCGACACGCCGGCGCCGCTCGCGCTCTATGGCGCGCGCATCAAGACCGACGGCACCATCGCGGTGTATGCCAACGGGCGGCTGGTCCACCGCGCGCAGGTCCAGGGCCCGCTGTGGAACAGCACCCGCACGCCGCTGTGGGTGCTGCTGGGCAAGACGACCGACGGCGCGCCGTTGAACGAGATCCTGGTGCGGATGGAGCACACGCGCGGCGCGCAGGTGGCGGTTTCATCGCTGTGGCTGGGCCCCGCCGAAGCGCTGGAAGCGCGCCATCGCACGCGGCAGTGGCTGCAGCAGGAGCTGCCGGCCATGCTCAGCGCGGCCTTCATGGCCGTGGGCGTGTTCGCGCTGTTCGTGTGGTTCAGGCGCAGCCACGAAACCGGCTACCTGCTCTTCTTCAACCTGGCGACCACGTCCTTTTTGCGCAGCCTGCATTTCTATGTCGGCGTTCCGGTCGCCAACGACTGGTTTGCCTGGCTCACCGTCAACTCGCTGTTCTGGCTGGTGGCGGTGGTGCACTTCGCGCTGCGCCAGCTGCACGGCCGTCCGCTCCGGTGGTTCACCGGCGCGGTGGTGGCGTGGACGGCGCTGACCGGCATGCTGACGCTGCCGGACCTGGCGATCCTGAGGAACACGCCGCAGGTGACGCCGCTGATCTACCTTGGCGCGGCGCTGATGGGTGTCGCCGTTGCGCTGGTGGGCGGCCTCAGCGCCTGGCGCCGCTCCAGCGAGGGGCGGCTGGTGGCGGTGGGCATCGGCGTGTGCGTGCTGCTGGGGGTGTCCGACTGGCTGCTGCAGAACAATTTCGTGAGCCCCGAGGGCTGGTACCTGGGCGCCTACACCAATGCCGTCACGTTCAGCGTGTTCGGGGTGCTGCTGTACCGGCGCTACGTCAATGCCATTGCCGAGGTCGAGCGGGTCAACGCCGGCCTGGCCCAGCGCCTTGCGGCGCGCGAAGCCGAGCTCGAGCTCAGCCACCGGCGGCTGCGCGAGGTCGAGAAGAAGCAGACCATCAGCGACGAGCGCCAGCGCCTGACGCAGGACATGCACGACGGCCTGGGCTCCTCGCTGATCAGCGCCATCCGCTCCGTGGAGGGCGGCAGCATGAACGGCGACAAGGTCTCGCAGGTGCTCAAGAGCTGCCTGGAAGACCTCAAGCTCACCATCGATTCGATGGAGCCGCTCGAGGACGACCTGTTGCTGCTGCTGGCCACGCTGCGCTACCGGCTCGGCCCGCGGCTCGAGAGCTCGGGCGTGGCACTGCAATGGCAGGTGCAGGAGCTGCCGGCGCTGGACTGGCTCGACCCGACCAGCGCGCTGCACATCCTGCGCATCGTGCAGGAGAGCATCGCCAACGTGCTGCGTCATACCCGCGCCACCGAGATCCGGGTGAGTACCGAGCGCCAGGCATCGGGCGTACGGGTGAGCATCGAGGACAACGGCCAGGGCTTCGACGTCGAGAAGGCCTTGGCCGGTGCCGGCGGGCGCGGCATGCAGAACCAGCAGCGCCGGGCGCAGGCCGTCGGGGGCGAAGTCTCGTGGCGCTCGGGGCCGGGGGGCACGCTGTTCACGCTCTGGCTGCCGCTCAAGCGCGGCGGGCGGGCGGTGTAGTAGCCGGGCCGGGGTTCAACCGGCGTCGGCGTGGCCCGCGTATTGGGGCAGGTTGTCGGTGATCGTGAACCAGGGCGCCTTCGAGCCGACGAAGATGTGCGCGCGCGGGCGGATCGAAGGGTCGTCGGCCAGCGTGCCCAGGGTCACATGCACGAACAGGCCGTCCCGCACCACCGAGTAGAGCAGCGAGCCGCAACGGCGGCAGTGCACATTGCCGGCGTCTTGCTCGCCGAAGACCAGGAGTTCGTCCTGGCCTTGCGCGATGGCCAGCTTGTGCCGCTCGATGCCGGCGAAGGGCTTGAAGGCCGAGCCGGTCGTGCGCCGGCAGTCGGCGCAGTGGCAGTTCAGCGCATAGGCGAACTCGTCGGCCACGGTGTAGCGCACGGCACCGCAGAGGCATTGGCCGGCAAGCGTGCGGGTGGCTGCGTTCTCGGGGCTGGTCACCGGACTCTCCATCGAACGAGAGGCAGCGGCTCAGCCCGCCAGCCCCACGAACACGTTCTGCACGTCGTCGTTCGCGTCGATGGCCGCGAGGAACACCTCGACCTCTTCGAGATGCTCCGCGCTGAGGCTGGCCGGATCGACCGGATTCTTCGGCTTGTAGCCCAGCTTGGCCGACAGCACGGTGAAGCCCTGGGCCGGCAGCGCGCGGCTCACCAGGTCGAGGTCGGTCGGGTCGGTCAGGAACACCGCGGTGCCGCCTTCGCCGGCCGCCTCGAAGTCCTGCGCGCCCGCTTCGATGGCGGCGACTTCGGCATCGGCATCGGCACGCGAAGGCTCGGCCTCGATCATGCCCACGTGGTCGAAGTCCCACGACACCGAGCCCGAGGTGCCGAGCTGGCCCTTGCGGAACAGCACGCGCATTTCAGGCGCGGTGCGGTTCACGTTGTCGGTCAGGCACTCGACCATCACGGGCACCTGGTGCGGCGCAAAGCCTTCGTAGATCACATGCTCGAAGTGCACCGCCTCGCCGGTGAGCCCGGCGCCCTTCTTGATGGCGCGGTCCAGCGTGTCCTTGGGCATCGAGACCTTGCGGGCCTGCTCCACCACCAGCCGCAGGCGCGCATTGGAGGCCGGATCGGCGCCGCTGCGCGCGGCCACCATGATTTCCTTGGCCAGTTTTCCGAACAGGCGGCCCTTGGCATTGGCCGCCAGGTCCTTGTGCTTTGCTTTCCACTGTGCGCCCATGGCTGATGTTCCTTGTGTTGTGTTGTGGCTGGATGGGCCGTTCGGGGCAACTACTTTAGCCGCAGCGCTTGAGGGCGGCAGTTTTTTCCAATCCGCGAAGGCCGGCATCTCCATGGCCCCGGTCCACCGCTTTGGCGCTGCGATTGTTTCCTTTCCGTGAACGCCGCGGTTCCTTTTGCTAAGGGTTTTTACGTAGAAGACGGCGCACAATTCATCTCACAGACCGGCCCCCAAGCCGATCTGGGTGAACAGGGCCCCGAGCGAGGTGGCCGCCCCCGACGGGACGGTGACCCACCCAAGACCGGTTCGAAATCATCCAAAGTCAAAACTGAACTGAATTGAAGGAAATCAAAATGACCGCCTCGAAGATCCTCTCCGCCGTTGCTGTTGCCCTCATGGCCGTCGCCGGTGCCGCCCACGCCGAAACCTACGAAGGCGTGCATCAGCTGACCTCGGCGGCCAGCCGCGCCGACGTCGCCGGCCAGGCCGTGGCTGCCGCGCACAGCGCCAACCCGTACGCCACCGGCGCCAATGCAGGCCCGGCCCAGGTGTTCGTTTCGTCGACCAGCCGCGATGCGGTCCGTGCAGAAGCCGCTGTCGCGGCCCGCAGCGCCGATCCGTACGCCGAAGGCGCGTCGTCGGGCGTCGCCCCGATCGTCGCCAGCACGGTGGACCGCGCCACGGTGCGCGCCGCAGCCCGCGCTGCTGCCCGCGGCGACGCACTGCCGCTGTAAAACGGTCCCGGCGCTCGGCGAGCGCCAATCCTCCAAAAAGCCGGCCATGCGAAAGCATGGGCCGGCTCTTTGCCGCGCTGGCCGCCTCGGACGCGCTGGCCGCAGCCCGGGCGTGGTTGATTTGCCACGCAGGCACATGCTTTTGCCTTACAAATCGGCCGCCGCCTCTGCGGGCGGACATCGAGCTTTGGCCGCAGCCCGGTACGATGGTGCCCGCCGCGGCGGGGCTGGCCGACGCGGCTTTGATGGCCCCCCATCCGCAAGATACCCACAACGTGAGCTGCACCCTGGTTCTGAAAGACGCCGCCGGCCGCTTCGAAGCCGATGCCTTCGCATGCCTGGCGGGTTGAACCGAGCACGCATGGCCCTCACGCTCGACCCCGAAGACACGCGCGCACGCATTCACGGCCTGGCGTGGTGCGGCTTTCACCCCGACGGCGACATCGAATGGATGATCACCGACGAGTACCTCGACCCCGACGAGCTCACGGCCGAAGACCGGGCCTGGGTCAAGGCCGAGGCGGCGCGCGCCTGCGCCGCCAAGCGCGCCGCCGAGGCTTCCTGGCCCGCCCAGACCGAATACGACCGCCTCGAAGCGGTGTTCGCCCAGCTGCGCAGCGAGAAGATCATTGCGCTGCACCGCGCCGGCAACTCGCTGGCCGATGGGCATGACGACGTGCGTGAGCAGTGGCGCGCCGCCGGCCGGCTGGCCTCGGGCATTCGCGGCTGCTGCTTCTATCACGCGCAGGACCTCGACGCCGCCGTGCGCACCGGCCGCCTCTACCTGGCGTTCAGCGGCGGCATGATTCCCGAGATCGACCAGCGCGAGGCCAACACCGTCGCGGTCGGCCGGCGCATCGTCGAGCTGCTGCGCGCGGCCGGCTTCGGCGCCCAATGGAGCGGCAACATCAACGAGCGCATCGAGGCCGACCTGGGCCAGTGGCGCAAGCGAAGCCCCTAGCCGGGCGCCGGCCAGCCCTAGCAGAGCGGGCAATGGCTTGCACGAGCAGGGATCGCCGGATCGCGCCATCATCCGGCCCATGATTCCGTTCTCGATCCTCGACCTTTCCCCCATCACCGAAGGCAGCGACGCCGCGCAGTCGTTCCGCAACTCGCTTTCGCTCGCGCAGCACGGGGAGAAGCTGGGCTACCGGCGCTACTGGCTGGCCGAGCACCACGGCATGCCGGGCATCGCAAGCGCAGCCACCGCGGTGCTGCTGGCCTACGTGGGCGCCGGCACTTCGACGATCCGCATCGGCGCCGGTGGCGTGATGCTGCCCAACCATTCGCCGCTGGTGATCGCCGAGCAGTTCGGCACGCTGGAGTCGCTGTATCCGGGGCGCATCGACCTGGGCCTGGGCCGTGCGCCCGGCTCCGACCAGCGCACGGCGCGCGCGCTGCGCCGCAACCTCGAATCCGATGCCGACCAGTTTCCGCAGGACGTGGTCGAGCTCATGGACTTCATGTCCAAGGCGCCCCAGCAGCCCGTGCGCGCGGTGCCGGGCGCGGGGCTCGAGGTGCCGGTGTGGATCCTCGGGTCGAGCACCTTCGGCGCCCAGCTGGCCGCGCACCTGGGCTTGCCCTACGCCTTTGCCTCGCACTTCGCACCGCAGCAGCTGATGCAGGCGATCCAGATCTACCGCGAGACCTTCAAGCCGTCGGCGCAACTGCAGAAGCCCCATGTGATGCTGGGCTTCAACGTGTTCGTGGCCGACACGGACGAAGAGGCCGAATTCCGCGCCACCTCGTGGCAGCAGGCCTTCGTGAACCTGCGCAGCGGCCGGCCGGGGCGCCTGCCGCCGCCGGTCGAGGGCTATCGGCAGAAGGTCGGCCCGGCGGAGAACGCGCTGCTCGATTCGGTGCTGTCGTGCTCGGCCGTGGGCTCGCCTGCCCGCGTGCGCGAAGGCGTGCAGGCCTTCATCGAGCGCACGGGCGCCGACGAGCTGATGATCACCTCGCAGGTGTTCGACCACGCGGCGCGGCTGCGCTCCTACGAGCTGCTGGCCGGCCTGCGCAGCCAGGCCTGATTCCCCCACGCCGGCCGCCCGGGCGCCGGGCTGGGACAATGGCGGGCTTATGGCAAAGCAACGGATCGTGGTGGGACTGAGCGGCGGAGTCGATTCCGCGGTCACGGCGCACCTGCTCAGGCAGCAGGGGCACGAGGTGGTCGGCATCTTCATGAAGAACTGGGAAGACGACGACGACAGCGAATACTGCTCGTCGAACATCGACTTCGTGGACGCCGCCAGCGTGGCCGACGTGCTGGGCATCGAGATCGAGCACGTCAACTTCGCGGCCGACTACAAGGACCGCGTGTTCGCCGAGTTCCTGCGCGAATACAAGGCCGGCCGCACGCCCAACCCCGATGTTCTGTGCAATGCCGAGATCAAGTTCAAGGCCTTCCTCGACCATGCGATGCGCCTGGGGGCCGAGAAGATCGCCACCGGCCACTACGCGCGCGTGCGGCGGAACGAGGCCACCGGCAAGCACGAATTGCTCAAGGGGCTCGATCCCTCCAAGGACCAGAGCTACTTTCTGCACCGGCTGAACCAGGCGCAGCTGTCGAAGACGCTGTTTCCCGTGGGCGAGCTGCACAAGACCGAGGTGCGCCGCATCGCGGAAGAGATCGGCCTGCCCAACGCGAAGAAGAAGGATTCGACCGGCATCTGCTTCATCGGCGAGCGGCCGTTCCGCGAGTTTCTCAACCGCTACATCTCGAAGGAGCCGGGCCCCATCAGGGACGACCGCGGCCGCAAGCTCGGCGAGCACCAGGGCCTGAGCTTCTACACGCTGGGCCAGCGCCAGGGGCTGGGCATCGGGGGCGTCAAGGAGAAGGGCGCGCAGCGCGGCTCGGGCGACCACTCGCCGTGGTTCGTGGCGCGCAAGGACGTCGAGAAGAACACGCTCTGGGTGGTGCAGGGCCACGACCATCCCTGGCTGCTGTCCTCGGCGCTGGCGGCCGGCGATGCGAGCTGGGTCTCGGGCGAGGCGCCCGTGCCGGGCCGCTACGGCTCGAAGGCGCGCTACCGCCAGGCCGACGCAGCCTGCGAGCTGGAAGAAGGCGGCGCCGCAGCCGGCTTCAGCCTGCGCTTCGGCGAGCCGCAATGGGCCGTCACGCCGGGGCAGTCGGCCGTGCTCTACGACGGCGAGCGCTGCCTTGGCGGCGGGGTCATCGTCTAGGGCCTGTCAGCGCACCGATTCGTGGACGTGGATCAGGTCGAGCGGATACCGCTTGCCGGCCAGATGGTCCTCGACGCACTGCAGCAGCAGCGGACTGCGGTGCCGCGGCACGCAGGCGCGGATCTCGTCGGCGCTCATCCAGACCGTCCGCACGATGCCTTTGTCGAGGGCGCGGCCCGCTTCCTGCGCGCCGAGCGTGCCGGCAAAGGCAAAGCGCAGATAGGTCACGTCTTCCTTGCTGCCTGTGCGGTGGCTCGAGCGCGCCATGTAGATGCCGACCAGCGTGGTGGGCGTGAAGGCATGGGCGGTTTCCTCGAGGGTTTCGCGGACGCAGCCTTCGATCGGCGATTCGCCCGGGTCGAGGTGTCCCGCCGGGGTGTTGAGCCTGAGCCCCTGGGCCGTGTGCTCCTCGACCAGCAGGAAGCGGCCGTCCTGCTCGATCACGGCGGCCACGGTGACGTTGGGTTTCCAGCGCGGGGTCGTCATGGTCTTGGGCCCTTTGTCTTAATGCAGCGCGTAGCCGCTGAAGCGCCAGATGCGGTCGCGGTCGAGGTGAAAGCTCACGAGTTCGCGCAGTGTGCCATCCGGCTTGTTGCTGAAACGGGTCTCGTACTCGATGCTGACATACTGGCCGGCCGTTTCGGCATCAGGGTCGGCCACGGCCCGGCGGTTGACCGCCACCCAGGTGCGCTGCAGCGGCGCGCCCAGCGGTGAACGGCTGCTGGAAACCTTGGCGGCGAAGTCGGCGCGCGCGATGCGCTTGCGGGTGGCGGCCGTAGCGCCGTCCCAGAGCTCGCCGGTCCTGCCCTGGTCGATCATCCGGATGGCCTGCATGCCGCCCTGCACCATGGCGCTGGCTTCCACATCCTGCGCGGCGGCCGTGCCGAAGGCGCCCCAGCACAGTGCGGCGGCCAGCAGCAGCCTCGTGAGAACTTGCATCGACTTCGTTCCTTGTGAGGCCCACAGGAGCCCGAAGCCGTTTGGAGCCCGTATCGGGGCGGAGATTCCCGTGAGGCCCGGCTAGCGCACGAGGCTTTCCGGGTGCGTGCTGGCGTCGACCACTTCGAGCCGGTAGCCCAGCCCATAGATGGCCAGCAGCAGGAAGCCGCTCGAGGGCCCGAGGCCCAGCTTGGTCCGCAGGCGGGAGATGCGGGTGTCCAGCGACCGCGACAGCGCCGCCGTGCCAACGCCCCACACCGCCTCGTGCAGATGCTCGCGCGACAGCAGCCGGCCGAGGTTCTGGAACAGGAACAGCGCGAGCGCGTATTCGCGATTCTTCAGCTCGACCGTCGCGCCATTCACCTTGAGGACGCGCGCGGGTGGGTAGAAGTGATAAGGGCCGAACACCAGTTCCGTCTCGTGTTGCGCGGGATAGGACCGGCGCAGCAGCGCATTGACGCGGGCTTCGAGCTCGGTGGTGCGAACCGGCGCGACCATGAAATCGTCGGCGCCCGCATTGAGCCCTTCGACCACGGCGGTCTCGTCGCGGGTCGTGGTCACGAAAAGAATGGGTGCGCGGCTTCGCCGCTCGTTGCGGGCGGTCTTCACGAGCTCGAGGCCGCGCATGTCCGGCGGGCTCCATTCGAGGATCAGAAGATCGAAGGTTTGCCGGCGCAGCGCCTGGAGCAAAGGGCGCCCTTCGGTGTACGAGTGACATTCGTGGCCGAGCCCCGACATCGCCTGGGCGATCAGCTGAAGCTGATCGGGCTCGTGATCAAGTACTGCAATACGCATTGCATCCCCTTCTTCCTGCCAAATTTGCCTCTGCGGGCTTTCGAGTGAAAGAAGTGTATCTATCTGCGTCTTCGGAAAAAGCCTTCACGTAACTAATACACGAAATGAAGGTATCTTTCTAGGAGTTGATGGCAATTGCAAACAAATACGTGCTAATTGACGACAAGGGTTGCCGGACGTCGCTGCTTGGCGGCCGGGCACGCCGAAGCGTGGAAGCCCAACTGCTGGGGAAACAACCCATGTACGGGCGTGCCGGTTCCGATGTCGCCGCATCGCTACCATTTATATAGCTACACATGCAATGACTACGGTCATCAAGCGGCGAACAGGCGGTGGATTTTGGCGACAGCGCAGCCGTAATCTTGCTGTAAGCTCTGGCCGCGTTCCCGTATTGCCCTTGCCCTGAGGAGATCTCTATGCTGATAGGCGTGCCTGCCGAGACAATGGCCGGCGAAACCCGCGTGGCCGTAACGCCCGAGACGGTGAAGAAACTGGCCGCTTCCGGGCACACCGTGCGCGTGCAGTCCGGGGCCGGCATTGCCGCCAGCGTCACCGATGCCGCCTACCAGGCCGCCGGTGCCGAAATTACCGACGCGACAGGCGCCTTCGGGGCCGACATGGTGCTCAAGGTGCGCACGCCCACCGATGCCGAAACCGCGCTCATGAAGCCCGGCACCGTGGTCATCGGCATGCTCAACCCCTTCGATGCCGCGGGGCTGCAGCGCTTGGCCACGGCCGGGCTCACGGCCTTCGCGCTCGAAGCCGCACCGCGCACCACCCGCGCCCAGAGCATGGACGTGCTCTCGTCGCAGGCCAACATCGCGGGCTACAAGGCCGTGATGATCGCGGCCGACAAGTACCAGCGCTTCTTCCCGATGCTGATGACCGCCGCCGGCACGGTGAAGGCGGCGCGCGTCGTCATCCTGGGCGTGGGCGTGGCGGGCCTGCAGGCCATTGCCACCGCCAAGCGCCTGGGGGCCGTGATCGAGGCTTCCGATGTGCGCCCGAGCGTGAAGGAGCAGATCGAGTCGCTCGGCGGCAAGTTCATCGAGGTGTCCTACGACACCGACGAGGAGAAGGAAGCCGCCGTGGGCGTCGGCGGCTACGCCAGGCCCATGCCCGCGAGCTGGCTCGCGCGCCAGCAGGTCGAGGTGGCCAAGCGCGTGGCGCTGGCCGACATCGTCATCAGCACCGCGCTCATCCCCGGGCGCGCCGCGCCCACGCTCATCACCGAGGACATGGTCAAGGCCATGAAGCCGGGCTCCGTGATCGTCGACATCGCGGCCGGCAAGGGCCCCGACGGGGTGGGCGGCAACTGCCCCTTGTCGGAGGCCGACAAGACGGTGGTCAAGCACGGCGTGACCATCGTCGGCGAGACCAACCTGCCGGCGCTGGTGGCGGCCGATGCGTCGGCGCTCTATGCGCGCAACGTGCTCGACTTCCTCAAGCTCATCGTCACCAAGGAGGGCGCGCTCAAGATCGACCTCGAGGACGACATCGTCGCCGCCTGCCGCGTCGCGCAGGACGGCCAGGTCACGAAGCAATAAGCGGTCACGCGAGGAGAAAAACCATGGATCCCGTTTCCCATACCGTCATCAACCTCATCATCTTCGTGCTGGCCATCTACGTGGGCTACCACGTGGTGTGGACCGTCACGCCCGCGCTGCACACGCCGCTGATGGCCGTGACCAACGCGATCTCGGCGATCGTGGTCGTGGGCGCCATGCTGGCGGCCGCGCTCACCGAAACTCCCCTGGGCAAGACCATGGGCGTGCTCGCGGTGGCGCTCGCGGCGGTGAACATCTTCGGCGGCTTCCTGGTCACGCGGCGCATGCTCGAGATGTTCAAGAAGAAAGAGAAGAAGGCCGCACCCAAGGCCGAAGCGGGAGCCTCGCAATGAGCATGAACGTCGTCACGCTGCTGTACCTGGTTGCCAGCGTCTGCTTCATCCAGGCCCTGAAGGGCCTGAGCCACCCCACCACCTCGATCCGCGGCAACCTCTTCGGCATGGCCGGCATGGCCATCGCGGTGGTCACCACCGGTGCGCTGATCTACAAGCTGGCCGGCGGCCAGCTCACGGGCCTGGCCTGGGTGCTGCTGGGGCTGGTGGCCGGCGGCGGCTACGGCGCCTACCGCGCCAAGACGGTCGAGATGACCAAGATGCCCGAGCTGGTGGCCTTCTTCCACAGCATGATCGGCCTGGCGGCGGTGTTCATCGCGGTCGCGGCCGTGGTCGAACCCGCGGCCATGCTCGAAGGCATCGCCAAGGGAGCGCCCATTCCCGCGGGCAACCGGCTCGAGCTGTTCCTGGGCGCGGCCATCGGCGCCATCACCTTCAGCGGCTCGGTCATCGCCTTCGGCAAGCTCTCGGGCACCTACAAGTTCCGCTTGTTCCAGGGCGCGCCGGTGCAGTTCGCGGGCCAGCACATGCTCAACCTGGTGCTCGGCCTGGCCATGATCGGCCTGGGGCTGGTGTTCATGTTCACCGAAAGCTGGCCGGCCTTCTTCGCGATGCTGGCGCTGGCCTTCGTGATGGGCGTGCTCATCATCATCCCGATCGGCGGCGCCGACATGCCGGTGGTGGTGTCGATGCTCAACAGCTACTCGGGCTGGGCGGCCGCGGGCATCGGCTTCAGCCTGAACAACGCGATGCTGATCGTGGCCGGCTCGCTGGTGGGCTCTTCGGGTGCGATCCTGAGCTACATCATGTGCAAGGCCATGAACCGCTCGTTCTTCAACGTGATCCTGGGCGGCTTCGGCGGCGAGGCGGTCAGCGCGGCCGGCGGCGCCAAGGAGCAGCGGCCGGTCAAGAGCGGCAGCGCCGACGACGCGGCCTTCGTGCTGGGCAATGCCGAGACGGTGGTGATCGTGCCGGGCTACGGCCTGGCGGTGGCGCGCGCCCAGCATGCGGTGAAGGAACTCGCGGAGAAGCTCACGCACAAGGGCATTACCGTGAAGTACGCGATCCACCCGGTGGCCGGGCGCATGCCGGGCCACATGAACGTGCTCCTGGCCGAGGCCGAGGTGCCCTACGACCAGGTGTTCGAGATGGAAGACATCAACGGCGAGTTCGGCCAGGCCGACGTGGCGATCATCCTGGGCGCCAACGACGTGGTGAACCCGGCCGCGCTCACCAAGGGCAGCCCGATCTACGGCATGCCCATCCTGGAGGCCTACAAGGCCAAGACGGTGATCGTGAACAAGCGCTCCATGGCGGCGGGCTATGCCGGCCTGGACAACGAGCTGTTCTACATGGACAAGACCATGATGGTCTTTGGGGATGCGAAGAAAGTAGTGGAAGATATGGGCAAGGCCATCGAATAGGCCCAAGGTCCGCACCCGCGCAGTGCGGGCCAGATCATCACCGCGGCGCACCTGTGCGCCGCTGTCGTTTCAAAACACGCGACTCCGAGGAGACATACCCATGACCGACCGCCCCTGGCTCAGCAGCTATCCGCAAGGCGTTCCCGCCGACATCGACGCTTCGCAGTATTCCTCGCTGGTCGGGCTCATGGAGGAGAGCTTTGCCAAGTACGCCGACCGCACGGCCTACAGCTTCATGGGCAAGGACGTCAGCTATGCGGAGACCGACAAGCTCAGCAAGGCCTTCGGCGCATACCTGCAGGGGCTGGGGCTGGCCAAGGGCGACCGCGTCGCGGTCATGATGCCCAACTGCCCGCAGTATCCGATCGCGGTCTCGGCCATCCTGCGTGCCGGCCTGATCCTGGTGAACGTGAATCCGCTGTACACGCCGCGCGAGCTCGAGCACCAGCTCAAGGACTCGGGCGCGAAGGCCATCGTCATCATGGAGAACTTCGGCACCACGCTGCAGCAGTGCATCGCGGCCACGCCCATCAAGCACATCGTGCTCGCCGCCATGGGCGACCGGCTCGGCTTCCTCAAGGGCGCGCTCGTCAACTACGTGGTGCGCAACGTGAAGAAGCTGGTGCCGCACTACAGCCTGCCGGGCGCGGTGCGCTTCAACGATGCGCTCGACCAGGGCGCGGGCCGCACCCTGCAGCTGCCGGCCATCGGCCCTGACGACGTGGCCGTGCTGCAGTACACCGGCGGCACCACCGGCGTCTCCAAGGGCGCGGTGCTGCTGCACCGCAACGTCATTGCGAACGTGCTGCAGTCCGAAGCCTGGAACGAACCCGCGATGGCGCAGGTGCCGGCGGGCGAGCAGCCCACGAGCGTGTGCGCGCTGCCGCTGTATCACATCTTCGCCTTCACCGTGGGCATGATGCTGAACATGCGCACGGGCGGCAAGCTGATCCTGATTCCCAACCCGCGCGACCTCGCGGGCGTGCTCAAGGAACTGTCCAAGCACACGATCCACAGCTTTCCCGCGGTCAACACGCTGTTCAACGGGCTGGCCAACCACCCGGACTTCAACACCGTCAACTGGAAGAACCTCAAGGTGTCGGTCGGCGGCGGCATGGCCGTGCAGGCGGCCGTCGCGAAGCTCTGGCTCGAAAAGACCGGCTGCCCGATCTGCGAGGGCTACGGCCTGTCCGAAACCTCGCCCTCGGCCACCTGCAACCCCACCGACAGCAAGGCCTACACCGGCACCATCGGACTGCCGCTGCCGAGCACCTGGCTCAAGCTGCTCGACGACGAGGGCCGCGAAGTGCCGCCGGGCCAGCCCGGCGAGATCGCGATCAAGGGACCGCAGGTGATGGCCGGCTACTGGCAGCGCCCCGACGAGACCGCCAAGGTCATGACGCCCGACGGCTACTTCAAGAGCGGCGACATCGGCATGGTCGACGAGCGCGGCTACTTCAAGGTGGTCGACCGCAAGAAGGACATGATCCTGGTCTCGGGCTTCAACGTGTATCCCAACGAGATCGAGGACGTGGTGGCGCAGATTCCTGGCGTGCTCGAATGCGCGGCGGTCGGCGTGGCCGACGACAAGACCGGCGAGGCCGTCAAGTTGGTGATCGTCAAGAAGGACGAGTCGCTGACCGAAGCGCAGGTGCGCGAATATTGCAGAGCAAACCTTACGGGTTACAAGCAGCCGCGAATCGTGGAGTTTCGTACCGATCTCCCGAAGACGCCGGTCGGAAAGATCCTGCGGCGCGAGCTGCGCGACGCCCGGAAGTAAGGGTTCGGCCCGGGTAGGGCCGCGGCATCGATCTTGCATATTGCGGGTCGATGCTTCGCTTCCTCCTCACGCGCGTGAGCCTGCTGGTGCCGACCTTCGTTGGCATGACGCTGCTTGCTTTTTTTCTGATCCGGCTGGTGCCGGGCGATCCCATCGAAACCATGGCCGGCGAACGCGGGATCGATCCCGAGCGCCATGCCCAGCTGCGCGCGGCCTACGGCTTCGACAAGCCGGTGATCGTGCAGTACGGCATCTACATCGGCCGCGTGCTGCATGGCGATCTCGGCAAGTCGCTCATCACGCAGGAATCGGTGGCCAGCGAATTCCTCGCGCTGTTCCCTGCCACGGTCGAGCTTGCCGCGTGCGCGATCGTCTTTGCGCTGCTGTTGGGGCTGCCGGCGGGCATCCTGGCGGCGGTGCGGCGCAATTCCATCTTCGACCATGGCGTGATGGCCACCTCGCTCACCGGCTATTCGATGCCGATCTTCTGGTGGGGGCTGCTGCTGATCCTGTTCTTCTCGGTGCAGCTGGGCTGGACGCCCGTGTCGGGCCGCATCTCGGTGCAGTACTTCGTCGAGCCTGAAACGGGCTTCCTCTTGATCGATGCGCTGCGCGCCGGCGACACCGGCGCTTTCTGGTCGGCGCTGCATCACCTGATCCTGCCGGCCATCGTGCTCGGCACCGTGCCGCTCGCGGTCATCGCGCGCATGACGCGCTCGGCCATGCTCGAGGTGCTGGGCGAAGACTACATCCGCACCGCGCGCGCCAAGGGCCTCTCGCGCCTTCGCGTGGTGGGGCTGCATGCGCTGCGCAACGCGCTGATTCCGGTGGTCACGGTGATCGGGCTGCAGGTGGGCGTGCTCTTCACGGGCGCGATCCTCACCGAGACCATCTTCTCGTGGCCCGGCGTCGGCAAGTGGCTGATCGAGGCCATCGGCCGGCGCGACTATCCGGTGCTGCAGGGCGGCATGCTGCTGCTGGGCGGCATCGTGATGCTGGTCAACCTGCTGGTCGACGTGACCTACGGCGTCATCAATCCACGCATCCGGCACTGACCGATCCCATGGCAACGACACACGCAGTTTCGGGCAGCGCCGGGGGGTCAGCCCCCGGTCCCTGGCGCGAATTCTGGACCGCCTTCTCGGCCAACCGCGGCGCGGTGATCGGCCTTGCCACTGTCGCGCTGCTGCTGCTGGTCGCGCTGTTCGCGCCGTGGATCGCGCCGCATGCGCCCAACGAGACCAACAGCGCCGTCTTCCTGCTGCCGCCGGCATGGCAGCAGGGCGGCTCCGCAAGCTATCTGCTGGGCACCGACGCCATCGGGCGCGACATTCTCTCGCGGCTGATGTACGGCGCGCGGCTGTCGTTGTCCATCGGCATCGCGGTGGTGGCGCTGTCGGTGGTCGTCGGCGTGGTGCTCGGTCTCGTCGCGGGCTTCTTTCGCGGTGTGCTGGAGATCGCGATCATGCGGCTGATGGACATCGTGCTCACGATGCCGAGCCTGCTGATGGCCATCGTGATCGTCGCGATCCTCGGGCCGGGGCTGATCAACGCCATGGTCGCGGTGGCCATCGTCGTGCTGCCGCACTATGTGCGCATCACGCGCGCCGCGGTCATTGCCGAGATTTCGCGCGACTACGTGACCGCCGCGCGCGTGAGCGGCGCCGGCACGCTGCGCCTGATGCTCCGAGAAGTGCTGCCCAACTGCGCGGCGCCGCTGATCGTGCAGGCCTCGCTCGGCATCTCCACGGCCATCCTCGATGCCGCGGCGCTGGGTTTCATCGGTCTGGGCGCGCAGCCGCCGTCGCCCGAATGGGGAACGATGCTGGCCGATGCGCGCGAGTTCGTGCTGCGCGCCTGGTGGGTCGTCACTTTCCCGGGGCTCGCGATCCTCGCGGCCGTGCTGGCCTTCAACCTGCTCGGCGACGGCCTGCGCGATGCGCTCGACCCGAAGCTCAAGCGATGAACATGCTGCTGGACATCAAGGACCTGCACGTCGAGTTTCCGACGCAAGGCGGCGTGCTGCACGCCGTCGACGGCGTGAGCCTCACGCTCGAGGAGGGCGAGGTGCTCGGCATCGTCGGCGAATCGGGCTCGGGCAAGAGCGTGACGATGATGGCGCTGATGGGCCTCGTGGGCTTTCCGGGCCGCGTGCGCGCGCAGCACATGCGCTTTGCGGGCAAGGAGCTGCTCGGCATCTCCGACAAGGCCCGCCGCGCGCTGGTCGGCAAGGAGGTGGCCATGATCTTCCAGGAGCCCACCACCAGCCTCAACCCCTGCTTCACCATCGGCTTCCAGCTGATGGAGACGCTGCGGCTGCATCTTCATCTGGACCGGCGCACAGCGATGAAGCGCGCGACCGAGCTGCTCGAGCAGGTCGGCATACCGGCCGCATCGTCGCGCCTGGGCAGCTATCCGCACCAGCTCTCGGGCGGCATGAACCAGCGCGTGATGATCGCGATGGCCATTGCCTGCAATCCGCGCCTGTTGATCGCCGACGAGCCGACCACCGCGCTCGACGTGACGATCCAGGCGCAGATCCTCGACCTGCTGCGCGAGCTGCAGAAGGAGCGCGGCATGGCGCTGGTCCTCATCACGCACAACATGGGCGTGGTCAGCGAGATGGCGCAGCGCATTGCCGTGATGTATGCGGGCCAGGTGATGGAGCAGCAGCGCGTCGACCGGCTCTTCGCGGATCCGCAGCATCCCTACACCGAGGCCCTGCTGGCCGCGCTGCCCGAGCGCGCGGCGCCCCAAGGACGGCTTGCCACCATCGCGGGCGTGGTGCCGGGCGTGCACGACCGGCCGGCCGGCTGCCTGTTCGCGCCGCGCTGCAGCTATGTGACGACCAAGGCCTGCAACGTGCGGCCGGCGCTGCGCGCGGTGGCGTCCCAGCCCGGCGCCGAGGTGCGCTGCCATTTCCCGCTCGGCGAACCCGGGCGGATGGCGGCCATCGAGGCCGACCGGCCGCGGCTGCAGGCCGTGGAGACGCTGCCATGAGCGGGCGTGTCGGCGGCGATGCCATCGGCGACGTCGTCGTGGAGGCGCGCAACCTGCAGCGCACCTATGCCGTGCGGCGCGGCATGTTCCGCGCGCCTGCGCAGTTGCGCGCGGTCGGCGATATCTCGTTTCGCATCGAGCGCGGCCGAACGCTCGCGGTGGTCGGCGAATCGGGCTGCGGCAAATCGACCCTCGCGCGCATGGTCGCATTGATCGAAAAGCCCACGGCGGGGCAGCTCGTGCTGGCCGGCCACGATGCGGTGAACCCGCCGCCCGCCTACCGGCGCGAACTGCGCCAGGCCGTGCAGCTGGTGTTCCAGAACCCCTATGGCTCGCTGAATCCGCGCAAGAAGATCTCTGCCGTGCTCGAGGATCCGCTCGCCATCAACACCGCGCTCGGCAAGCCCGAGCGGGCCGCCAAGGCGCGCGAGATGCTGGCGCGCGTGGGCCTGCGGCCCGAGCATGCGAACCGCTATCCGCACATGTTCTCGGGCGGCCAGCGCCAGCGCATCGCCATTGCGCGCGCGCTCATGCTGGAGCCGCGCCTGCTGGTGGCCGACGAGCCGGTGTCGGCGCTCGACGTGTCGATCCAGGCGCAGGTGCTGAACCTGCTGGCCGACCTGCAGGCCGAGCTGGGCCTGGCGTATCTCTTCATCTCGCACGACCTGGGCGTGGTGCGGCACATCGCGCATGACGTGCTGGTGATGTACCTCGGCCATGCGGTGGAGCAGGGCCCCAAGGCACGCATCTTCGCGCGGCCGCTGCATCCCTACACGCAGGCGCTGCTGGCGTCCACGCCCGGGCTCAGCAGCCAGCGCATCGTGCTCAAGGGCGAGCTGCCGTCGCCGCTCGATCCGCCTTCGGGCTGCGTCTTCAACACGCGCTGCCCGCACGCGGCGCAGCGCTGCCGCGAGGAGCGGCCCCTGCTGCGCGCGCTCGACGAGCGGCTGGTGGCCTGCCACTACGCCGAGAAGTTTCTCGATGGCACGCCGCCGGCAAGCGCCGATGTGCCCTTGTCCCCGCCGTTCGTCGCGCCCCTGGCGATGAACCCCTAGTTCACTTCAACCGTGTCCCAAGGAGTTGCCATGAAGAAGACCACTCAGCCATCCGTTTCGCGCCGCTCGCCCAGGCTTGCCGCGCTGCTCGCGCCGGCGGCACTCGCCGTGCTCGCACTGGCCGCGGGCGCCGTGTCTGCCAAGACGCTGGTCTATTGCTCGGAGGGCAGCCCCGAGAACTTCTATCCGGGCGTGAACACCACCGGCACCTCGTTCGACGTGACCACGCAGGTCTACAACACCATTGTCGAGTTCGAGCGCGGCGGCACCAAGGTCGTGCCCGGCCTGGCGGAAAAATGGGACATCTCGGCCGACGGCACGGTCTACACCTTCCACCTGCGCAAGGGCGTGAAGTGGCACAGCACCAGCAAGAGCTTCAAGCCCACGCGCGACTTCAACGCCGACGATTTCATCTTCATGCTCGAGCGGCAGTGGAAGGAGAGCGATCCCTTCTTCAAGGTCACGAGCCAGAACCACTCCTACTTCAACGACATGGGCATGCCCAAGCTGCTGAAGTCGGTGGACCGTATCGACGAGTACACGGTGAAGATCACGCTCAACCAGGCCGAGGCGCCGTTTCTTGCCAACCTGGCCATGCAGTACGCGGGCATCCAGTCGAAGGAATACGCCATTGCGATGCTGAAAGCCGGCACGCCCGAGAAGGTCGACCAGGACCCGATCGGCACCGGCCCGTTCTATCTCGTGCAATACCAGAAGGACGCGGTCATCCGCTTCAAGGCCTTTCCGCAGTACTGGGGCGGCAAGGCGAAGATCGACGACCTGGTGTTCGCGATCACGCCCGACGCCTCGGTGCGCTGGGCCAAGCTGCAGAAGGGCGAATGCCACGCCATGCCGTACCCGAACCCGGCCGATCTCGACGCGATCCGCAAGGACCCGAATGTGCAGGTGCTCGAGCAGCCCGGCCTCAACGTGGGCTACCTTTCGTACAACACCACGAAGAAGCCCTTCGACGACGTGCGCGTGCGCAAGGCCCTCAACATGGCGATCAACAAGAAGGCGATCATCGACGGCGTGTACCTGTCGACCGGCGTGGCCGCGAAGAACCCGATCCCGCCCACCATGTGGTCCTACAACGACGCGGTCAAGGACGATCCGTACGACCCCGAAGCCGCCAGGAGGCTGCTGGCGCAGGCCGGCTTCCCCGATGGCTTCTCGACCGACCTGTGGGCCATGCCGGTGCAGCGGCCCTACAACCCGAACGCGAAGCGCATCGCCGAGCTGATGCAGGCCGACCTTGCCAAGATCAATGTCAAGGCAGAGATCAAGAGCTTCGAGTGGGGCGAATACCGCAAGCGCCTGCAAGCCGGCGAGCACCAGATGGGCATGCTGGGCTGGACCGGCGACAACGGCGACCCCGACAACTTCCTCTACACGCTGCTGGGCTGCGCCTCGGCCAAGTCGGCCAGCGGCAGCAACATCTCGAAGTTCTGCCACCAGCCCTACGAAGACCTCGTGCTGAAGGCCAAGAGCACGACCAAACAGGCCGACCGCGATGCGCTCTACAAGAAGGCGCAAGTCATCTTCAAGGAGCAGGCGCCGTGGTTCACCATCGCGCATGCGGTGCAGCTGAAGCCGGTGCGCAAGGAGGTCGTCGATTTCAAACTGAGCCCCTTCGGCCGCCACACCTTCTACGGCGTGGATATTAAGTAAACCCCCAGGCTTCGCGCACTTCGTGTCGCTACGCCCACCCCCTTGCAGGGGGCAACACCAGCGGCCCGGCAAAGCCGGTTCCGCGGTGTTCCTGGAAAAGAGAATGATTGGTCCCTTGGCACATGCACCCGTTGCCATCGTCGCGGCCATGCACGAGGAGCTGAGCGCGCTGCTCGCGCAGATGCCGGACGAGCAGCGCGTGCGCGCCGCGGGGCGCGACTTCTGGGTCGGCCACCTGCACGGCCAGCCGGTGGTGGCCGTGCTGTCGCGCATCGGCAAGGTCGCGGCAGCGGTGACGGCCACGGTGCTGCTCGAGCGCTTCGGCGTGCGCGCAATCGTGTTCACGGGCGTTGCGGGCGGGCTCGCGCCGGGCGTGGACGTCGGCGACGTGGTGGTCGCAACGCAGCTGCTGCAGCACGACCTCGACGCCTCGCCGATCTTCCCGAAGTACGAAGTACCGCTCATGGGCCTTTCGCGCTTTGCGGCCGATGCCTCGATGGGCGATGCGCTGGCGGCCGTGGCCGAAGCCGCGCTGCGCGATCCGGTGGCGCTGGTAGGGCAGGCGGCCGTCGATGAGTTCGGCCTTCGGTCGCCGAAGGTGCACCGGGGCCTGCTGGTGAGCGGCGATCGCTTCGTCTCGACGGTCGCCGAAAGCGATGCCTTGCGGCACAGCCTGCCCGATGCGCTCGCGGTCGAGATGGAAGGCGCGGCGGTGGCGCAGGTGTGCCACGACTACGGCGTGCCGTTCGCGGCCATGCGCACCATCTCGGACCGCGCCGACGACGCCGCGCATGGCGACTTCGCGCGCTTCGTCGCCGAGGTGGCGAGCCGCTACAGCCTGGTGCTGGCGAGCGCGTGGCTGGCCACGCTGCCTTCTTCGCCTGAAACGCCGGCCGCTACTTGAGCCAGCCGCGCCGGCGGAAATACCACATCGGCACCAGCGCGCTCGCCGCCATCAGCGCCAGCGCATACGGATAGCCGAGCGACCAGTCGAGCTCGGGCATGAACTTGAAGTTCATGCCGTAGATGCTCGCGATCAGCGTGGGCGGCAGCAGCGCCACGCTGGCCACCGAGAAGATCTTGATGGTCTTGTTCTGGTTGATGTTGATGAAACCGACGGTCGCGTCCATCAGGAAGTTGATCTTGTCGAACAGGAAGGCCGTGTGGTTGTCCAGCGATTCGATGTCGCGCAGGATCTGCCGCGCTTCCTCGAACTGCTCGGCGTTGAGCATGCGGCTGCGCATCATGAAGCTCACGGCGCGGCGCGTGTCCATCACGTTGCGGCGGATGCGGCCGTTCAAGTCTTCCTGGCGCGCGATGGCGCCCAGCACCTCGCCGGCCAGCTCATCGCTCACATTGCCTTCAAGCACCTTCTTGCCCGCGATCTCGAGTTCGTCGTAGATGTTCTCGAGCGTGTCGGCCGAGTATTCGGCGTCGGCGTCGAACAGCTTGAGCAGCACTTCCTTGGCGTCCTCGATGAGGCCCGGCGCGCGGCGCGCACGCATGCGCAGCAGCCGGAACACGGGCACGTCCTCGTCGTGGATCGAGAACAGCACGCCGCGGCTGCGAAGCTCGGTGTTGTGCTGGTTCAGGATGAAGGCCACGCGCACCGACCGCGGGTCTTCGTCGTCGTCGATCAGGAAGTCGGAGCGGATGTGCAGCTCGCCGTTGTCTTCCTCGTAGAAGCGGGCCGACTCCTCGATGTCCTCGTCCATCGCGTCTTCGGGAATCGAGAGGCCGTAGTACTGCTTGATCCAGCGCTTTTCCTCGAGCGTGGGCGATTCGAGGTCGACCCAGATCGGCTGGAACTTGGAAAGCTCCTCGAGCGCCTCGATCTCTTCCTGGACAAGGCGGCCGTTGGCGAGCGTAAAGATATTGAGCATGGGCTCACTCCCGTGAAATGGCTGAGGCGATGGGGCGAGGGGAGGGGTGCTTTCAATCCCCGGGCCCTGATGTCAGCGATCGAGGCGCGTCAGGACGCGGGAGTTGAAAGCTGCCGAGACGGTGCGGTTTCCATGATGCGGTCTCCAGTTGCAGCGAGCGGCGATTATGTCATCGGCCATGTGACGGCAGGGCTGCCGATCTGGATGGGCATACAGTAAAGTCGCGGGCATGCAGACCGCTGCGCTCCCCGCTTTTTCCGCCACCGGCACCGCCGGCACCACTGGCGCCACCCAGGCCGAGCGCCTGGCCGCGGCGCTCTCGGCGCTCAACGACGAGCAGCGCGCCGCCGTCGAGCACGGCGTCGGCACGCTGACGGGGCGCGACGAGCGGCCGCTGCTGGTGATCGCCGGCGCGGGCTCGGGCAAGACCAGCACGCTGGCGCACCGGGTGGCGCACCTCATCGCCGGCGGCATCGATCCGCAGCGCCTGCTGCTTTTGACCTTCTCGCGCCGCGCGGCGCAGGAAATGGAGCGCCGCGCGGGCCAGGTGCTGGCGCGCGTGCTGGGGCTCAAGTCCGACAAGCCGCCCGCGCTGCCCTGGGCCGGCACTTTCCATGGCATCGGCGCGCGCCTGCTGCGCGAGTACGCCGCGCACATCGGCCTGAACGACCACTTCACCATTCACGACCGCGGCGACGCCGAGGACCTGATGGGCCTGGTGCGCCACGAACTCGGCCTGTCGTCGAGCGTGAACCGCTTTCCGCGCAAGGGCACCTGCCTTTCGATCTATTCGCGCTGCGTCAACACGCGCGCTCCGCTGGCCGAGGTGCTGGCCGTGGCCTTTCCGTGGTGCGCCGAATGGGAAGCCGAACTCAAGCGCCTGTTCGGCGCCTACGTCGAGGCCAAGCAGCAGCAGAACGTGCTCGACTACGACGACCTGCTGCTCTACTGGGCCGGCATGGTGGCCGAGCCCGCGCTGGCGGCGCTGGTCGGCGCGCGCTTCGACCACGTGCTGGTCGACGAGTACCAGGACACCAACCTGCTGCAGGCCTCGATCCTGCAGGCGCTCAAGCCCGATGGCCGCGGCGTGACGGTGGTGGGCGACGATGCGCAGTCGATCTACTCGTTTCGCGGCGCAACGGTGCGTAACATCTTCGACTTTCCGTCGCAGTTCTCGCAGGCCGCGCGCGTGGTCACGCTGGAGCGCAACTACCGCTCGACCCAGCCGATTCTCGATGTCTCGAACCGGGTCATCGCGCAGGCGGCCGAGCGGCATGCCAAGACGCTCTGGACCGACAAGCCCTCCGCCGGCCGGCCGCAGCTGGTGCTGGTGCCCGACGAGGCGCAGCAGGCCGTCTGGGTGGCCGACAAAGTGCTGGCGCACCGCGAGGGGGGCCTGGCGCTCAAGTCGCAAGCGGTGCTGTTTCGCGCCGCCACGCACAGCGCGCCGCTCGAGCTGGAACTGGCGCGCCGCAACATTCCGTTCGTGAAGTACGGCGGCCTCAAGTTTCTCGAGGCCTCGCACGTGAAAGATTTGCTGGCGGTGCTGCGCTTTGCCGAGAACCCGCGCGGCCGCATGGCGGGTTTCCGCGTCACGCAGCTCATCCCGGGCATCGGGCCGGCCACGGGCGCGCGGCTGCTCGATGCCATGGACCAGGCCGCCGATCCGGTGGCGGCGGTGCGCGCGTTCGTGCCGCCCTCGGCCGCCCGCGCGGAGTGGGCGGTCTTTGCCGAAGCCTATGCCGCGCTGTGCGCGCCCTCGCTGCCGTGGCCGGCCGATGTGGAGCTGGCGGTGCGCTGGTATTTGCCGCACCTCGACCGGCTCTATGACGACCCCTCCGGCGTGCGGCGCGGCGACGTCGAGCAGTTGGCGCGGCTGGCCTCGGGCTACGGCTCGCGCGAGCGCTTCCTGACCGAACTCACACTCGATCCGCCCGAAGCCACGAGCGACAAGCCGGGCCCGCCCTCGCTCGACGAGGACTACCTGATTCTTTCGACCATCCACTCGGCCAAAGGGCAGGAGTGGAATTCGGTGCATGTGCTCAACGTGGTCGACGGCTGCCTGCCGGCCGACGTGGCGCAGAGCGCGCATGAACTCGAGGAGGAGCGGCGGCTGCTCTACGTGGCGATGACGCGGGCGCGCGACCACCTGCATCTTCTGGTGCCGCAGCGCTTCTACGTGACGCAGCAGGCCGTGCGCGGCGACCGGCATCTGTATGCCAACCGCACGCGCTTCATCTCCGAGTCGGATCTTGCCGGCTTCGAGCAGCAGACCTGGCCGCCACCGCCGGAGCGCCCGCCGGCAGTGCCGCCGCCGGCCGCGGTGATCGACCTGCGCAACCGCATGCGCGCGGCCTGGAGCTGAGCCGGCAGGCCCTTCGCCCGGCAGGGTCACCGCTGGTGACGCACTGAAACACTTGCTGCCAAAGTGCCGCATCGGCGGGCCCGCATGCGCGGGCAGCTATGGAATCGCTAGCGTGAGTGGCGCATGGCCCGCCAGCGTCCGCCACCCGGAGAAGTCAGCTATTGCAATACCGTGACAGCTTGGGCATAGTGAATCGACCGTCCCTTCTTTTCTTTTCTTCCCCTTTTCTCCCAACCCCCATATCTGTTTCGCCGGCCACGCCCCACCCCGGAGCGGGGCCATTTTCCCAACCGTCAATTCTCAGGAGGTCATTCATGAATTTGACGATCAGCGGTCATCACCTCGACGTCACACCTGCCTTGCGCACCTACGTCACGAGCAAGCTGGACCGGATCACACGGCACTTCGACCAGGTGGTCGATGTGAAGGTGCTCCTCACGGTGGAAAAGCAGAAGGAAAAGGAACGCCGCCAAAGGGCGGAGTGCAACATTCACGTCAAGGGTAACGACATGTTCGCGGAGTCGAGCCACGCTGATCTCTATGCTGCGGTCGATGAACTGGTCGACAAGCTCGACCGCCAGGTGGTGCGCCACAAGGACCGCCTGCAAGACCACCATCACGCCGCGCCCAAGCGCGTGATGTAGGCCACGGGCAAGAGGGCTGCGGCCCCTGCCGACAAGCCGCCTTCGGGCGGCTTTTTGCTGCCCGTTCCTGTTACCGGCAGCGACAGGGCCGCGAGGCCTCCGGGCAACATGTAGCCAAAAAGTAAGTAACGGGAGTGGGGGTTTTTACCAAGCGGGTGCATAATCGCCCCCGCCCTTCCCCCACCATGAATCGCCTCGCGTCCATCCTGCCGCCCGCTCAAGTGCTTGTGAGCGTTGACGCCACCAGCAAGAAACGTGCTTTCGAAGAAGCCGGCTTGCTGTTCGAGAGCCTTCACGGCCTCGGCCGCGCGCTCATCACCGACAGCCTGTTCGCACGCGAACGCCTTGGCTCCACCGGGCTGGGGCACGGGGTGGCCATTCCGCACGGCCGCATCAAGGGCCTCAAGGCCCCCATGGCCGCGGTCTTCCAGCTGGCGAACCCGATCGGCTTCGACGCGCCGGACGAGCAGCCCGTGGGGCTCCTGATCTTCCTGCTCGTGCCCGAGGCGGCCACGCAGAAGCACCTTGAAATCCTCTCCGAGATCGCCGAGCTGCTGAGCGACGCCAACCTGCGCGAGCAGATCAAGTCGAGCACCGACGCGGCCGAACTGCACGGACTCATTGCCGGCTGGCAATCGACGCAAGTCGCCTGAAGTGCCTGCCCGCAGGCTCCCGCGGCCCCGCCGGGCCGGTTCCGCGGTATTCTGGCCGGCCTCCAACTAGGCGCCGAGCGCCATCTCCCTACGCATGAAGCCGACCGTCATCAGTGCCGATGCCATGTTCGAGGAATTCCGCGGGTCGCTCCGATGGGAATGGCTCGCCGGGCTCGGGGCGTCAGAGCGCCAGTTCGACCCTGAAGTCATCAGCCGCGCCCAGTCGGCGGCCGATCTGGTCGGTTACCTCAATTACATCCATCCGTACCGCGTGCAGATCCTGGGCGCGCGCGAAGTGGCCTACCTGACGCGCGGCAGCCAGGAAGACTGCGCCCGGCGCATTGCCCGCATCGTCACGCTGGAGCCGCCCATGCTGGTGCTGGCCGACGGCCAGGCCGCGCCGGACGAGCTGCTATCGATTTGCGAGCGCGCCCAGCTGCCGCTGTTCGCCACCCGCGAGTCGTCGGCCTTCGTGATCGACCTGCTGCGGGCCTACCTGTCCAAGCATTTCGCGGAACGCACCTCGATGCACGGGGTGTTCATGGACATCCTGGGCATGGGGGTCATGATCACCGGCGAATCGGGGCTCGGCAAGAGCGAGCTCGGGCTGGAACTGATTTCGCGCGGCAACGGCCTGGTGGCCGACGACGCGGTCGACCTTTTCCGCATCAACCAGAACACCATCGAGGGCCGCTGCCCCGACCTGCTGCTGAACCTGCTGGAGGTGCGCGGCATCGGCCTCCTGGACATCCGCGCGATCTTCGGCGAGACCGCGGTGCGGCGGAAGATGCGGCTCAAGCTCATCGTGCACCTGGTGCGGCGCGACAGCTTCGAGCGCGACTACGAGCGCATGCCCTCGGCGCCGCTCACGCAGGACGTGCTGGGCATCCCGGTGCGCAAGGTCATCATCCAGGTGGTGGCGGGGCGCAACATCGCCGTGCTGGTGGAAGCTGCCGTGCGCAATTCGATCCTGCAGCTGCGCGGCATCGACACCTATGCCGATTTTGTGGCGCGCCACCACAAGGCGATGGAAAACGGGCGCGACGGGGACTGACGCGCTACCTTTTGCTCGTGCAGTCGCCGCACAGCCCGTAGAGCGACATCGCGTGGTCCTGCAGGATCCAGCCCTTGTCCTTCGAAATCATCTGCTGGCGGCGCTCGATCTCGGCGTCGTAGAACTCCTCGACCTTGCCGCAAGAGGTGCAGATCAGGTGGTCGTGGTGGGTGCCCTCGTTCAGTTCGTAGACCGCCTTGCCGCTTTCGAAATGGCTGCGCTCGAGGATGCCGGCCTGCTCGAACTGCGTGAGCACGCGGTAGACGGTGGCCAGGCCGATGTCGGAGTGCTCGTTCAGGAGCACGCGGAAAACGTCTTCGGCCGTCATGTGGCGCTGGCTGCCGGTCTGGAAGATCTCGAGGATCTTCAGGCGTGGCAGAGTGGCCTTGAGGCCGGTGTTCTTGAGTTCGTCGATATTGGCCATGATGGTTCCTGCGCCCTGGGCTGCAGACGGGCCCCAAAAAGGGCCAGCCGCTACAATGGCCGATCATATCGCTACCCCCTTTTCCTCCCATGCCTGCCATTCTCCAACGCCGTCCCTGGCTGCTGGCTGCGGCCGTCGCCGCGACGTTCTGCCTCGGCGCCTGCAGCGGCTTCAGCGATCGCACGCGTGGTGCGCTGACGGCCATCACGCCCTACAAGGTCGAAGTGGTCCAGGGCAATTTCGTGTCGAAGGAACAGGTCGAGGCGCTCAAGCCCGGCATGTCGCGCCAGCAGGTGCGTGAAATCCTCGGCACCTCGCTTTTGACCGACGTCTTCCACAAGGATCGCTGGGACTACGTCTTCACGATCAGGCGCCAGGGCGTCGATCCCCAGGAACGCCGCCTGACCGTCTTCTTCAACGGCGAACTGCTCGAACGCTTCGAGGGCGACCCGATGCCCAGCGAGGAGGAATTCGTCGCCACGCTCGACACCCGCAAGAAGAGCGGCAAGGTGCCGCCGCTCGAGGCGTCGGAAGAAGAGCTCAAGAAATTCGCCCCCAAGGACAACGGCAAGAAGGCCGATGCCACCACCGCGGCCACCGGCCTGGCGCCGCTTCCCGCCGCGTATCCCCCGCTCGAAGCCGCGCGCTGAGCGCGCGCCAAACACAGGGCGAGGGCGGGCGCACCCGCCGGGTCAGGCGGGCGTGCCGGTTTCCATGCCAATTTCCAAGGCTGAATCCGCGTGACTGAATCCATTTCCACTTCTTCGCTCCTTTCCGAGTCTTCCACGCCCCCGCTGCGGCGCATCGCGATCGCAGGCGCTTCGGGCCGCATGGGCCGCATGCTGGTCGAGGCGGTGCGCGAGGCGCCCGATTGCCGGCTGGCCGGCGCACTCGACATGGCGGGCAGCAATGCCATCGGTGCCGATGCGGCTGCGTTCCTCGGCTTCACGAGCGGCGTGTCGATCGTGGCCGACCTGCGCACCGGCCTCAAGGACGCGCAGGTGCTCATCGACTTCACACGCCCCGAAGGCACGCTCGCACACCTTGCGGCCTGCCGCGAACTCGGCGTGCAGGCCGTGATCGGCACCACCGGCTTCAGCGATGCGCAGAAGGCCGAGATCGCCGAGATCGCGAAGGACATCGCGATCATGGTCTCGCCCAACATGAGCGTGGGCGTCAACGTCACCTTCAAGCTGCTCGAAATGGCGGCCAAGGCGCTCTCGACGGGCTACGACATCGAGATCATCGAGGCGCACCACCGCCACAAGGTCGACGCGCCCTCGGGCACCGCGCTCAAGATGGGCGAAGTGATCGCCGGGGCGCTGGGCCGCGACCTGAAGGACTGCGCCGTGTATGCGCGCGAAGGCATCACCGGCGAGCGCGACCCGTCCACCATCGGTTTCTCCGCGATCCGCGGCGGCGACATCGTGGGCGACCACACCGTGCTGTTCGCGGGCACCGGCGAGCG
The DNA here is from genome assembly GCF_003951285.1 of Variovorax beijingensis. Lineage (GTDB taxonomy): Bacteria > Pseudomonadota > Gammaproteobacteria > Burkholderiales > Burkholderiaceae_C > Variovorax > Variovorax beijingensis. The sequence goes on from NZ_RXFQ01000007.1 coordinate 199,604, forward strand.
CATCGAGATCACCCACAAGTCGGCGAGCCGCGTCACCTACGCGCAGGGCGCGCTGCGCGCCGTGCGCTTCCTGGCCGGCCAGAAGGCGGGCCTGTTCGACATGTTCGACGTGCTGGGCTTGCGCTGAACGAACGATGAGCGTCCTCGAACTGCTGACCCAGGGCGACGGCGTCAGCCGCTCGGTGGCGGCGCTGCTGCTCGCGATGTCGATCGCAAGCTGGGTGGTGATTCTCTGGAAGGCCTGGCTGCTGCGCGGCGGCACGCGCGACGTGCTGCGCAGCATTGCGGCATTCTGGCAATCGGCCACGCTCGCCGATGCGCAGCAGCGGCTCCAGGCCTTCGACCGCGCGACGCTGGTGGGGCCGACGGTGAGCGCCATCAGGAATGCGGCAGCGGCGGATGCAGGCGATTCCACGCTCGGCGCCACCACCGGCGACCGCAACCAGCGGCTCACGCGGGCGCTGCGCGGCGCGCTGCATGGTGCGCTGCGGCGCCTGCAGTCCGGCCAGATCCTGCTGGCCACCGTTGGCGCCACGGCGCCCTTCGTGGGCCTGCTCGGCACGGTGTGGGGCATCTACGGCGCGCTGTCGGGCATTGCCGGCCAGACGGGCGGCTTCACCATCGACAAGGTGGCCGGCCCGGTGGGCGAGGCGCTGGTGATGACGGCCTTCGGCCTGGCCGTGGCCATTCCGGCCGTGCTGGCCTACAACGTGTTCGGCCGCGTCATCGGCCGCATCGAAGCCGAGCTCGAGGGCTTTGCGCACGACCTGCTCGGCAGCTTCGGCGGCCCGCCGCCACCGGCCGCGCCGCCGCCCGCGCGGCCCATGCCGGTGTCGGCCTAGCCGAACGGAGCACGGCAGAACCATGGCCTTCGGTCGCACCTCCCTGGGCAGCAGTGCCGCCGGCGGCGGGCGCGCGACGGGGGCGGGCGGTCAGCGGCCGCTGTCCGACATCAACGTCACGCCGCTGGTCGACGTGATGCTGGTGCTGCTGGTGATCTTCATCATCACCGCGCCGCTGATGGCGAGTTCGATCAAGCTCGACCTGCCGCAGACCGATGCCGGCCAGCCCAACGACACGCCCAGGTTCGTGAGCGTGTCGGTCGATGCCTCGGGCAAGACCTTCCTCAACGACCAGGCCGTGACCGACGAGGAACTGGCCGACCGGCTGCAGAAGGCCGCCGCCGACAGCAAGGACACCGAGGTGCAGTTGCGCGCCGACCAGACCGTGCCCTACGGCAAGCTGGTCGCGCTGATGGGCATCGCGAACAAGGCGGGCCTGAACCGCATCGGCTTCGTGACCGAGGCGCCTGCGCCAAGCCAGCCGCCGAGATAAGGACGGCGGCCGGCTCGCTCAGCCCAGCATCACCGGCCTGGTGTGCCAGATCTCGTGCGCGTACTGCGCAATCGTGCGGTCCGACGAGAACGCGCCCATGCCCGCCACGTTGAGGATGGCCATGTGCGTCCAGGCGTCCGGGTCGCGGTACAGCGCATCGACCTCGGCCTGCTTCGCGACGTAGCTCGCGTAGTCGGCCAGCAGCAGGTAGTGGTCGCCCCAGTTCACCAGCGCGTCGTAGATGCCCTGGTAGCGCGAGGGCTCACCGGCGGAGAAGGCGCCGTCGCGGATCGCATCGAGCACGCGCTTGAGCTCGGCGTTCTCTTCGTAGATGTCGCGCGGCTGGTAGCCGTGGGCGCGGATGTCGGCCACCTGCGGCGTGGTGTTGCCGAAGATGAAGATGTTCTCCGCGCCCACGTTGTCGCGCATCTCCACGTTGGCGCCGTCGAGCGTGCCGATGGTGAGCGCGCCGTTGAGCGCGAACTTCATGTTGCCGGTGCCCGAGGCCTCGGTGCCCGCGGTGGAGATCTGCTCCGACAAATCGGCCGCGGGCATGATCACCTCGGCCAGGCTCACGCTGTAGTTGGGCAGGAACACCACCTTCAGCAGCTTGCCGACGCGGCTGTCGTTGTTGATGGTGTGGGCCACGTCGTTGATCAGCCGGATCACGAGCTTGGCCATCTGGTAGGCCGAGGCCGCCTTGCCCGCGAACACCACCACGCGCGGCACGATGTCGATCGGCCCGCCCGCAGCCTGCGCATCGAGGATGCGGTGGTAGCGCGTGATCACGTGCAGCACGTTGAGCAGCTGCCGCTTGTATTCGTGGATGCGCTTGATCTGCACGTCGAACATCGCGTCGGTGTCGAGCACCAGGCCCATGTGCTGCTCGACCCAGTTGGCCAGGCGCAGCTTGTTCTCGCGCTTGGCATGGCGGAAGGCCCGCGCGAAGGGCGGCTGGGCCGCCATCGGCCGCAGCGCCTCGAGCTGCGAGAGGTCGCGCCGCCAGCCCTTGCCCAGGCGCTGGTCGAGCAGGCTCGCGAGCGGCGGGTTGGCCTGCGCGAGCCAGCGCCGCGGCGTGACGCCGTTGGTCTTGTTGTTGAAGCGCTCGGGGAAGATCTTCGCGAAGTCCGCGAAGATCGATTGCTTCATGAGCTCCGAATGCAGGCCCGACACACCGTTGATCGAATGGCTCGCGAGCACGGCCACGTACGCCATGCGCACGCGGCGCTCGCCCGCCTCGTCGACCAGCGAGAGCCGGCGCAGCAGCTCGACGTCGTTGCCGGCCTTCTGCGTCACGGCGGCGAGGAACTTCGCGTTCATGTCGTAGATGATCTGCAGGTGCCGCGGCAGAATGCGCCCGAGCATCTCGACCGGCCAGGTCTCCAGCGCCTCGTGCATCAGCGTGTGGTTGGTGTAGCTGAACACCTTCTGCGTGTGGGCCCAGGCCGTGTCCCACGCCAGGCCGTGCTCGTCGAGCAGAAGGCGCATGAGCTCGGGCACCGCGAGCACCGGGTGCGTGTCGTTCAGGTGGATGCTGACCTTGTCGGCCAGCTGGTCGAAGCTCTTGTGGTTGCGCAGGTACCGCCGCAGCAGGTCCTGCACGCTCGCGCTGCAGAAGAAATATTCCTGGTGCAGCCGCAGCTCGCGGCCCGAGGGCGTGGAGTCGTCGGGGTAGAGCACGCGCGAGACGTTCTCGGAGTGGTTCTTGCTCTCCACCGCCGCCATGTAGTTGCCGCGGTTGAAGGCCGAGAGATCGATCTCCTCGGTGGCGCGCGCCGACCACAGGCGCAGCGTGTTGGTGGCCTGCGTGCCGTAGCCCGGAATGATGGTGTCGTAGGCCACGGCCAGCACGTCGTGCGTGTCGACCCAGTCGGCCGCGCCGTAGGGCGCGTTCTTTCCCTCGCGCTTTTGCACGCGGCCGCCGAAGCGCACGCGGTAGTTCACCTCGGGCCGCTGGAACTCCCAGGGGTTGCCGCGCGTGAGCCAGTAGTCGGGCGTCTCCACCTGCTGGCCGTCGACGATGCGCTGGCGGAACATGCCGTATTCGTAGCGGATGCCGTAGCCCATGCCCGGCACGCCGAGCGTGGCCATCGAGTCGAGAAAACAGGCCGCGAGCCGGCCGAGGCCGCCGTTGCCAAGGGCGGCGTCGGGCTCGCGCTCGGCGAGCGCCGCCATGTCCACGCCGAAGTCGGCCAGGGCTTCCCGCACCGTGTCGTAGAGGTCGACCGCCAGCAGCGCATTGGTGAAGGTGCGCCCGATCAGGAACTCCATCGAAAGGTAGTAGACGCGCTTGAGGTCCTGCGCATAGTTGGCGCGCGTGGTCGCCATCCAGCGCTCGACCAGCTGGTCGCGCACGGCCAGCGCGGTGGCGTGCAGCCAGTCGTCCTGGCTGGCCGCGACAGGGTCCTTGCCGACCGCATAGATCAGCTTGTTGGCGACGGCGCGCTTGAACGCGGCCACGTCGCGGTCGGGATGGTCATAGGCGAAGTCTTTGATGGTCATGGGCTTCGGTGAAGAGTGGTGGGGTTGTGCGCGGTGGCGCTTGGTTCAGGTGCCGGCGGACTCGAGCGCCTGCCGGTAGACCTCGATGTACTGGCCGGCGGCACTGGCCCAGTCGGCCGGGCGCCGCATGGCATTGCCGCGCACGCGGCGCCAGTCGGGCGCGCGCTGGTAGAGCGCGAAGGCGCGCCGCAGCGCGCGCTCGTAGTCGGCGGCGTCGAAGCGGTCGAAGACAAAGCCGGTGGCGTGGCCGCTGGCCATGTCCTCGAGCGTGCAGTCGACCACCGTGTCGGCCAGGCCGCCGACGCGGCGCACCAGCGGCAGGCTGCCGTACTTCAGGCCGTACATCTGCGTGAGGCCGCAGGGCTCGAACAGCGATGGCACCAGCGTCACGTCGCCGCCGCCGAAGAGCTGGTGCGCCAGCGTTTCGTTGTAGCCGATGGTGACGCTGACCGAGCGGGGCGCGGCCGCCGCGCGCTCGCGGAAGGCTTCCTCGAGCCAGGCCTCGCCGCTGCCCAGCAGCGCGAGCTGCCCGCCTTCGGCCAGCAGGGTATCGAGGCCGCCGAGCACGAGGTGCAGGCCCTTCTGCTCGGTGAGCCGGCTCACCAGGATGAAGAGCGGCGCGTCGGGGCGCTCGGCCAGTCCGAGCTGGTGCTGCAGCACCGCCTTGCAGCGCGCCTTGCCCGCCATGTGGCGGCCTTCGGGCGTGTGGTAGCCCTGCACCAGCGCGCTGTCGGTGGCCGGATTCCAGACTTGGCCGTCGACCGCGTTGAGGATGCCCGTGAGCACGCTGCCGCGCAGGCGCAGCAGGCCGTCCAGGCCGAAGCCCTGCTCGGGCGTCTGGATCTCGCGGGCGTAGGTCGGGCTCACGGTGGTCAGGCGGTCGGCAAAGTAGAGGCCGCCCTTCATGAACGACACCTGCCCGTGGTATTCGAGCCCGTTCATGTGGAACGCCGGCGCGGGCAGGCCGAGGTCGGCAAAGTTCCATGGCGCCGAGATGCCCTGGTAGGCCAGGTTGTGCACCGTGAATACGCTGCCCGCGCGGGTGGCGCCGGCCTCGCGCGCGAAGTGCAGGTAGGCCGGCGCCAGCCCCGCATGCCAGTCGTGCGCATGCACGACCTCGGGCTGCCAGGCGGGATCGAGCCCCTGCGCCAGCTGCGCCGCGGCCCAGCCCAGCAGCGCGAAGCGCCGGTGGTTGTCGCCATAGGGCTGGCGCGTGGCGTCTTCATACGGGTTGCCGGGCCGGTCGTAGAGCGCGGGCGCATCGATCACGTAGGCGGTGATCGGCGTTGCTGCGCTGTCAATGGCGATGCGGCCCGCGTGCAGGCCGAAGCGTTCCGGGCCCCAGGGCACCGTGAATTCGGCCACCGGCACCAGGTCGCGCACGCCGGCCAGGATGGCCGGGAAGCCGGGCAGCAGCACGCGCGCGTCCTGTCCGGCGGCCATGAGCGCGAGCGGCAGCGCGCCGGCCACGTCGGCGAGGCCACCGGTCTTGAGCAGGGGGAAGAGTTCGGCGCTGACCTGGAGGATTCGCATCGGGGAAGCGTTGCGGCCTCAGGCGGCCAGCAGGCGCTTGAGCATTTCGCGGGTGACCAGCACCACGCCGTTGTCGGTGCGCTCGAAGCGCGCGGCATCGGCGTCGGCGTCCTCGCCGATCACCATCTCGTCCGGAATGACGCAGCCGCGGTCGACCACCACGCGGTTGAGCCGGGCGCCGCGGCCCACTTCGACGTCGGGCAGCAGCACGGCCTCGTTGATGTCGCAGAACGAGTGGATGCGCACGCCCGAGAACAGCACCGAGCTGCTGACCTTGGACCCCGAGACGATGCAGCCGCCCGAGACGATGGTGTTGACCGTCATGCCGTGCCGGCCCTCGCGGTCGAGCACGAACTTGGCCGGCGGCAGCTGCCGCTGGTAGGTCCAGATGGGCCAGTCCGTGTCATAGATGTCGAGTTCGGGCGTGATGGAGGCCAGGTCGAGGTTGGCTGCCCAGAATGCATCAATCGTGCCCACGTCGCGCCAGTAGGCCTTGGCGCCCGGCCCGCGCGAGGCGCGCGTGACGCACGACATGCCGAAGGGATGCGCAAGCGCGCGGCCCTGCGCCACGGCGCGCGGGATGATGTCCTTGCCGAAATCGTGGCTCGAATCGGGGTTGGCGGCGTCTTCCTCGAGCAGTTGGTAGAGGTACTCGGAATCGAACACGTAGATGCCCATGCTCGCGAGCGCCGTGTCGGGCCGGCCCGGCATGGCGGGCGGGTCGGCCGGCTTCTCGAGAAAGGCGGTGATCTGGCGGCCGTCGTCGACGGCCATCACGCCGAAGGCGGTGGCTTCCATGCGCGGCACCTCGATGCAGCCGACCGTGCAGCCCAGGCCGCGCTCGGCATGGTCCTTGACCATGATCGAATAGTCCATCTTGTAGATGTGGTCGCCGGCCAGCACCACCACGTAGTCGTGCCTGGTGGAGCGGGTCTGGATGATGTCCAGGTTCTGGTACACCGCGTCGGCCGTGCCGCGGTACCAGTGCTCGTCGCCCGTGCGCTGCTGCGCGGGCAGCACGTCGACCATCTCGTTGAGCTCGGCGCGCAGGAAGCTCCAGCCGCGCTGCAGGTGGCGCATCAGCGAATGCGACTTGTACTGCGTGACCACCGCCATGCGCCGGATGCCGGAGTTCAGGCAGTTCGACAGCGCGAAGTCGATGATGCGGAACTTGCCGCCGAAGTACACCGCCGGCTTGGCGCGGCGGTCGGTCAGCTGCTTGAGGCGGGAGCCCCGGCCGCCGGCCAGCACCAGGGCGATGGTGCGGCGGACCAGTTGATGCGCCTGCAGGGGGGCCTGCGGCGCGCTGCCGCTGATGCTGTGGTTGTCCATCCTGTGTCTCCGTTCGTTCGTCGGTTTGTCGTCTTGGCTTCGTCGTCAGCGTTTCTGCAGCCAGCCTAGCACCGTGCGGCGCGGCTGGCTGCTACGTTCTTGCAATCCGGAGGCTCGAACGAGGTACCTCCACCGTGCCGACATGGGACTGCGGGAGCACGGCGCCGGCATCGGGCGCCGGATCGTCGGTTGCGAGCCGCCACTGCCAAGAACCCGCCGGCAGCCTGAACGGCACCGCCGCCGGCCCCGCATTCACCAGCACCAGCCAGGCGCCGGCATCCGCTGCCGCGGCTTCGAAAAGGATTGCAAGAGCCGTGCCGCCGTGCCAGTCGGGCTCCTGCATGGGCTGGCCGTCGGGCCGCAGCCAGCGGATGCCCGGCGCGCCCTCTGGCGGCAGCGCCGGCCACCAGTGTGTGCTGCGCAACACGGGCGCTTCGCGGCGCAGGGCGATGAGCCGGGCGACGAAGGCGCTCAGGCGTGCCGCTTCGCTGGCGGGATCGTGGGCGCCGATCCACGCGAGCCAGGTGGTTTCGTTGTCCTGGCAGTAGGCGTTGTTGTTGCCTTGCTGGCTGTGGCCGAGCTCGTCGCCGGCCAGCAGCATGGGCGTGCCCTGCGACAGCAGCAGCGCGGCGAGCAGCGCGCGCTGCAGGCGGCCGCGCTCGGCCTGCACGGCGGGGTCGTCCGTTGGACCTTCGACGCCGCAGTTGTTGCTCAGGTTGTGCGCATGGCCGTCGCGGTTGCTCTCGCCGTTGGCCAGGTTGTGCCGCTCTTCGTAGCTCAGCAGGTCGCGCAGCGTGAAGCCGTCGTGCGCGGTGATGAAGTTGACGCTGGCGGTGGGCGCGCGGCCGTGGTGGGCGAACTGCGCGCTCGAGGCGGTGAAGCGGTGCGCGAAGTCGCCCAGGCCGGCGGCGCCTTCGCGCCCCTGCCGCAGCCAGAAGCCGCGCTGCGTGTCGCGGTAGCGGTCGTTCCATTCGAGCCAGCCCGGCGGGAACTCGCCCAGGCGGTAGCCGCCCGGCCCGATGTCCCAGGGCTCCGCGATCAGCAGCGTGCGCGACAGCACGGGGTCTTGCGCGATGGCCGCGAAGAAGGGGGCGCGCGGGTCGAAATTGCCATCGGCGCCGCGGCCCAGCACCGGCGCGAGATCGAAGCGGAAGCCGTCGACACCGAGCGCGCAGGCCCAGTGGCGCAGGCTGTCCATCACGAGCTGCAGCACGCGCGGCTCGGCCAGGTTGAGGCAATTGCCGCAGCCGGTCCAGTTGGCGTAGAGCGCGCGGTCGTCGGCGCGCAGGTGGTAGTACAGCGCGTTGTCGATGCCGCGCAGCGAGAGCGTGGGGCCGAACTCGTCGGTCTCGGCGCTGTGGTTGTAGACCACGTCGATCACCAGCTCCATGCCGCGCGCATGCACCGCGTCGGCCATGGCGCGGAACTCGCTGGCCGGCGTGGTGCCGGCGCGGCCGCTCCAGTAGCGCGCCTCGGGCGCGAACCAGCCGATGGTGTTGTAGCCCCAGTAGTTGCTGAGGCCCATGGCGAGCAGCCGCTGTTCGTCGGCGCGGTGCTGCACCGGCATCAGGCTCAGCGTGGTGACGCCGAGGCCCTGGAGGTGGTCGAGCACCACGGGCTCGGCCAGGCCCGCATAGGTGCCGCGCAAGGCAGCGGGCACGCCCGGGTGCAGCCGGGTCTGTCCGCGCACGTGCAGTTCGTAAAGCACGCGCTCGCCGGCCGGGATGCGGGCATGGCCCGGTGCGGCCGAGCCATCGGCGGCTGCCGCCACGCGCCCCTTGAGCGCCACGCCGCCGTTGTCGCGCGTGTTGCGCTGGTCCGGATTCGCGGGATCATGCCCCGCGAACAGATCGCTGCCGTCGTAGCGGCCGACGATCTCGCGCGCATACGGGTCGAGCAGCAGCCTCGCGGGATTGAAGCGCTGCCCCGCGTGCGGTGCCCACGGCCCGTGCACGCGAAAGCCGTAGACCAGCCCGGCGCGCCCGCTCGGCAGCAGCCCGTGCCAGACGCCGTCGGTGAAGGCCGGCAGCCGCAGGCGCTGCTGTTCGTGCTGGCCCGTGCCGTCGAAAAGGCAGAGCTCGACGGCTTCGGCGCTGGGCGCCACGAGTGCGAAGTTCACGCCGTTCGGCGAGAGCGTCGCGCCAAGAGGGAAGGGGGAACCCGGACTCAGCATCGCTTCAAGCCAGCACCCACATCACGGTGGCCAGGGGCGGCACGCTGATGGAAATGGAGTCGTCCCTGCCGTGCCAGGGAACCGGTGCGCTGTCGACCACGCCGTTGCCGACGCCGCTGCCGCCGTACACGGCGCCGTCGGTGTTGATGGCCTCGCGGTACGCGCCCGCCGCAGGCACCCCGAGCCGGTAGCCGTGGCGCGGCAGCGGCGTGAAGTTGCACACAGCCACCACGAAGGAGCCGTCGCGGGCCCGGCGCACGAAGGCGAACACCGACTGCTCCCAGTCGTCGTGCACCAGCCACTCGAAGCCGGCCCTTTCGGTGTCGAGTTCGTAGAGCGCGGGGAAGTGCCGGTACACGTTGTTCAGGTCGCGCACCAGCCGCCGCACGCCCTGGTGCGGCGCCTGCTCGAGCAGGTGCCAGTCGAGGCTGCGGTCGGCGTTCCATTCCGCCACCTGGGCGAATTCATTGCCCATGAACAGCAGCTTCTTGCCCGGATAGGACCAGAGGTAGCCGTAAAGATTGCGCAGCCCCGCGAACTTCTGCCACTCGTCGCCGGGCATGCGGCCGAACATCGAGCCCTTGCCGTGCACCACCTCGTCATGCGAGAGCGGCAGCACGAAATTCTCGCTGTGCGCGTACATCAGGCCGAAGGTGATCTGCTGGTGGTGGTGCTTGCGGTGGATCGGGTCGATGCCCGCATAGGCGAGCGTGTCGTTCATCCAGCCCATGTTCCATTTGTAGTGGAAGCCGAGGCCGCCGTCCTCGGGGGGGCGTGTCACGCCCGGAAAGCTCGTCGACTCCTCGGCCAGCGTGATGGCGCCCGGACGCTCGACGCCCACCACCTGGTTCATGCGCCGCAGGAAGTCGATGGCCTCGAGGTTCTCGCGCCCGCCATGGATGTTGGGCACCCATTCGCCGGGCTTGCGGCTGTAGTCGCGGTAGAGCATGGAGGCCACCGCGTCGACGCGCAGCCCGTCCACGCCGTAGCGCTCCAGCCAGTACAGCGCATTGCCGACCAGGTAGTTGCGCACCTCGGTGCGGCCGTAGTTGAAGATGAGCGTCTTCCAGTCGTTGTGGAAGCCCTCGCGCGGGTCGGCGTATTCGTAGAGCGCGGTGCCGTCGAAACGGCCGAGGCCGTGCGCGTCGGTGGGAAAGTGCGCGGGCACCCAGTCCAGGATCACGCCCAGCCCCGCGGCATGCGCGGCTTCGACCAGATGGCGGAAGTCGCCGGGCGTACCGAAGCGCGAGGTGGGCGCATACAGGCCGATCGGCTGGTAGCCCCAGGAGCCGTCGAACGGATGCTCGCTGACCGGCAGCAGCTCGATGTGCGTGAAGCCCATGTCGCGTGCGTACGGCACCAGCGTGTCGGCCAGCTCGCGGTAGTCCAGCCATTCATGGCCGTTCTTGCGGCGCCAGGAGCCCAGGTGCACCTCGTAGATGCTCATTGGCGCATGGCGGCCGTTGGCGGCGGCGCGTCCGGGCGGCATCGCCACCGGCGCGGGCAGCGGCGCGACCACGCAGGCGGTCTCGGGCCGCAGGCGCGAGGAGAAGGCGAAGGGGTCGGCCTTGCGCAGCACGTCGCCCTGGGCCGAGAGGATCTCGAATTCGTAGCTGTCGCCCGTGGCCACTTGCGGCGCGAAGATTTCCCACACGCCGCATTCGCGGCGCAGCCGCATCATGTGGCGCCGGCCGTCCCAGTTGTTGAAGTCGCCGACCACCGAGACGCGCCGCGCATTGGGCGCCCAGACCGCGAAGGCCACGCCCTTGACGCCATCCATCTCGCACAGGTGCGCGCCCAGCCGCTCCCAGGGCCGCAGGTGCGTGCCTTCGGCCAGCAGCCACACGTCGGTGGCGCCCAGCACGAACGCAAAGCGGTACGGGTCTTCGAGCCGCGAGCTGTGCGTGCCCCAGTCGACCTGGAACGAATAGCCCAGCAGCGCCTCCGCCGCGGGCACCAGGCCCGCGAAGAGGTCGGAGCCTTCCTGCCGCGACAACAGGGCCAGCGGCCAGCCCGTGCGCGTGTGCACCACGGCCACGCTTTGCGCGCCCGGCAGCAGCGCGCGCACCAGCAGGCCGTCGCGCGTCTCGTGGGGACCGAGCACCGCGAACGGATCGCCGTGCTCGGCGCGCATCAGCGCATGGACTTCGCGTTCGGGCAGCAGCAGGGAAGGCATGTTGTTCTTCACATCGGTTCTTCTTCGCCAGCGGGGCGGCCGAAAAAGACGCCGTAGGGCGCCAGCTTCAGCATGCGCCTTTCGCCGCCGGCCTGCAGGGACGACGACGATGCCAGCGCATGCCCCGCGAGCGGCTCGAGCGCCTCGCGCAGGGCCACCGACACCGCCTCGCCTGCCAGATTGAAGACGGCCTGCAGCGATTGGTTCCCTTCGCGCCGCTCGAACCACAGCACCGGCTCCGGCGCATCGAGGAAGGCGATGCTGCCGGTGCGCAGCAGCGGCTGGGTGCGGCGCCAGCGCAGCAGTGCGCGGCTGAAGGCGAGCATCGAGTCGGGATCGGCGGACTGGCGGTCGACCGCCAGCGGCAGATGGCGGCCGTAGACCGGCAGCCAGGGCCCGCCGGTGGTGAAGCCGGCGTGCAGCTCGTCGGCCTTCCACGGCATGGGCGTGCGGCAGCCGTCGCGGCCCTTGAATTCAGGCCAGAAGGCGCGGCCGTACGGGTCTTGCAGCAGCTCGAACGGCACCTCGGCCTCGGGCAGGCCGAGCTCTTCGCCCTGGTAGATGCTGGCGCTGCCGCGCAGCGCGAGCAGCAGCGCGAGCCAGAGCCGGTCGCGCCGCGTGTCTTCCGGGCCGCCGCCGCTCCAGCGCGTGGCCACGCGCGGCACGTCGTGGTTGGACACGGCCCAGCAGCCCCAGCCGCCGGTCGGCGCGAGTGCCTGGTCGAGCGTCTCGACCTGGTGGCGCAGGTGCCGGGCGCTGTGCTCGGCCGTCAGCAGGCTGAAGCTGTAGGCCAGGTGCAGGCGCTTGCCCAGCTCGGTGTACTGCGCCATGACGGGCGGCGCGTTCTCGTCGCCGACCTCGCCGAGCGCGACCGCGCCGTAGTCGTCGAGCAGCCCGCGCAGGCTCTCGAGGAAGCGCAGGTTCTCCATCTGGCTCTTGTCGTAGAGGTGCTGCTGCATGGCATAGGGGTTGTCGGCCCGCACCGTGCTCACCTCGTCCAGCGAGGCGGCGCTGGCCGGCGGGTTGTCGCGCAGCAGCGCGTCGTGGAACTGGTGGTTGCAGGCATCGAAGCGGAAGCCGTCCACGCCGCGCTCGCACCAGAAGCGCACTTCGCCGAGCAGCGCCTCCTGCACCTCGGCGCAATGGAAGTTCAGGTCGGGCTGCTCCTTGAGGAAGCTGTGCAGGTAGTACTGGCGGCGGCGCGAATCCCACTGCCAGGCCGGCCCGCCGAACACCGACAGCCAGTTGGTGGGCGGTGTTCCGTCGGGCCGCGGGTCGGCCCACACGTACCAGTCGGCCTTGGGGTTGTCGCGGCTCGCGCGGCTTTCGGCGAACCAGGCGTGCTGGTCGGAGGTGTGCGAGAGCACCTGGTCGATGATGATCTTCAGGCCGAGCGCATGGGCGCGCGCCAGCATCTCGTCGAAATCGGCCAGCGTGCCGAAGATCGGATCGACGGCGCGGTAGTCGGCCACGTCGTAGCCGAAGTCCTTCATCGGCGAGCGGAAGAAGGGCGACACCCAGATCGCATCGACGCCCAGGCCTGCCACGTGCTCGAGCCGCGACGTGATGCCGGGCAGGTCGCCGATGCCGTCGCCGTTGCTGTCCATGAAGCTGCGCGGGTAGATCTGGTAGATCACCGCGCCGCGCCACCATTCGCCATTGCTGCTGTTGTTGCTGCGCATGCTGTCCCTGTGGTCTGAAAATCATTGTGGCATGCGAGATCCGGGCCCGGTCCGTGCATGGGCCTGTTCCGGTCCCGCCTGAAAAGCTTTCTACACTGGGCACAGGTTCCATGCGAACCCGCTTCCCGTTTCGCTTTGCAAGATGACCACCGACGCCGCCTCCCCCGCCCCATCCCTCCACCCGCAAGGCCTTGCCGCGCTCGAGCAGCGGCTCGCCCGGGATCTCGAATGCCTCGGCTGGCCCGCGCGCGCATGGATGCCGGTTCGCACGCACGGCGGCGAACCCGTGCTGGACGTGGCCATCATCGGTGCCGGCCAGGCCGGGCTGGCGGCCGCGGCCGCGCTGGCCCAGCAGGGCATCCGGGCCGTGGTGTTCGACCGCGCGCCCGCGGGCAGCGAAGGGCCGTGGGCCACCACGGCGCGCATGGAGACCCTGCGTTCCCCCAAGGAGCTGACCGGTCCCGCGCTGGGGCTGCCTGCGCTGACCTTCCGCGCCTGGTTCGAGGCCCAGTTCGGCAGCCAGGCCTGGGGCGCGATGGACAAGATCCCGCGCCTGCAGTGGATGGACTACCTGCGCTGGTACCGCCGCGTGATGAACGTCGATGTGCGCAACGACACGGCCGTCACCGGCATCCAGCCGCTGCCCGATGCGGCGATGGTGCGGCTGGAGTTGCGCATGCCAGCCGGTGCGCAGCAGGTGCTGGCACGCCGCGTCGTCCTTGCAACGGGGCGCGACGGGCTCGGCGGCCCCGCGGTTCCCGCGTTCGTCAATGCGCTGCCGCGCTCGCAATGGGCCCACTCGTCCGACGAGATGGACTACGGCCGGCTGGCCGGACTGCGCGTGGGCGTGGTCGGCGCGGGCTCGTCGGCCATGGACAGCGCGGCCACCGCACTGGAGGCCGGCGCGCGCAGCGTCGAGCTGCTGATCCGCCGGCCCGACCTGCCGCGCGTCAACAAGAGCAAGGGCGCCGGCGTGCCGGGCCTGACGCAGGGCCACTACGACCTGCCCGACGCGTTCAAGTGGCGCATCCGCCACTACATCAACGTGGCCAACGTGCCGCCGCCGCATGGCAGCACGCTGCGCGTGTCGCGCTACCCGAACGCGTTCTTCAATTTCGGCTGTCCCGTGCTTGCGGTCGAGCCGCAGGGCGCGGCGATGCGCGTGGCCACGCCCAGGGGCGATTTCGTGTTCGACTTTCTCATTGTTTCCACCGGTTTCAAGATCGACTGGCGCAGCCGTCCCGAGTTCGACGCCATTGCATCGCATGTGCGCACCTGGAAGGACCGTTTCGTGCCCGCGCCAGGCGACGAAGACCAGGAACTGGCCGATTCGCCCGATCTCGGGCCGGTGTTCGAATTCCGCGGGCGCACAGCGGGCCAGTGCCCGGGCCTGGACCGCATCCATTGCTTCTGCTATCCGGCGGCCTTGTCGCACGGCACGGTGTCGGGCGACATTCCCGCGATCAGCGATGGCGCCAGGCGGCTTGCGAGCGGCATGGCCAGCCTGTTCTACCGCGAGGACTTCGAGCAGCACTTCGCCAACCTCGAGGCCTACAGCGAGCCCGAACTGTTCGGCGACGAATGGGTGCCCGCGCCGCCGCCGTCCGAGCGCGGCTGAACTCCAGACTTCTTCATCGAAACGCATGACCACTCTTTCCGACTCTTCCCTTGCCGTCGACGTGATCGACGCCACGGTGCCATTGGTGCCCGGCCACGCGATCCGCCTGCTGCGCCAGCAGCGCGACAAGGTCGTGGCGGCCACGCAGGGCAGCTACGACGCGATGTTCTCGCCATCGGTCGACGGCCTCTCGGTGGCCGAGCGCCTGCTGGTCGCGCTGCATGCATGCAGCGTGTCGAAGGCCGCGACGCTCGCCGCGCACTACCGCGAGCGCCTGCTGGCCGAGGGCGTGGACCGCGAGCTGATCGCGGCCGTGGGCAGCGGCGCCCCGGTGGCCGATGCGCGGCTGCGCACGGCGCTGGCGTTCACCGCGAGCCTGATCGAGCGCCCCATCGAGGGCGACAGGGCTGCGGTGCAGTCGCTGGCCGACGCGGGCCTCTCGACGCCCGCCATCGTCGCGCTGGGCCAGCTGATCGCCTTTCTCTCCTACCAGGTCCGCGTGGTCGCGGGGCTGCAGGCGCTGGCCGCCGCGGAGGTTGCAGCATGAGCACGAGCACGAACGCGCCGATCCGCATCAAGGGCTTCACCAACGAGGTGCTGAGCTGGAAGCCCTGGCTCGATCCGGTCGACCTTGCCGCGGCCACGCCGGCCCAGCTGGCCGCGCTCGACGAGATGAGCCCGCAGGCGCGCACCTCGCCGTATTTCCTGGTGCTTGCGCATCAGCCCGAGATGCTGCTGCAGCGCTCCATCGCCTTCAACGCGATCATGTTCGCGCCGGGCGGCATGCCGCGCGCGGAGCGCGAACTGGGCGCCACGGTGGAGTCGCGCGTCAACGGCTGCGTGTACTGCGCCTCGGTGCATGCCCAGCGCTTCGAGCAGCTGGCCAGGCGCAGCGACGTGATCTCCCAGGTGTTCGAGGAGCCGGCCTCCGCGGGCACCACGCCGCGCGAGAAGGCCATCGTCGAGTTCTCGATCCGGCTCGGCGCCGAGCCCGGCAAGGTGTCGGCCGAGGATGTGCGGATGCTCAAGGAGGTGGGGCTCACCGAACTCGAGATCCTCGACCTGGTCCACTCCGTGGCGCTCTTCGCCTGGGCCAACCGGCTGATGCTCAACCTGGGCGAGCCGGTCTTTCCGGCTGCGGCGGCCGCCGCGTCATAGGCGGGCGTGGGCACGCCGGCAATCCGCCCCAGCGCTTCCACGAAAGCCAGGCCGTAAGGCATGTCCTCGGACACATAGCGAGTGTCGGTGCGCACCGGTCCGGGCGGGCCGCCGCGCTTCGCATGCAGCTCGGCCGCGATGTCTTCGAGCCGCGCGGATGCGGTGCCGAAGGAGCGTGAAAAGTGCTCCTCGATGGGACCGAGTTCGATGCCGAAGGCCTGGGCCACGGCGCGCCGTTCCAGGTCCAGCGCCTCGATCGCGCGGGCCACGCCGGGCGTCAGGCAGTGGTACTGCGGCCAGTTCTCCGCATGCTCGATGCGGGTCCAGTTGAAGACGGCCAGCGGGCCGTGGGACTGCGGGTTGACGTTCGCGAGCGCGCTGGCAAGCGTGTTCTCCTGTGCGAAGAGGCCGCCGCCGAACAGCGCGGTGCACAGTTCGATGGCCTGCGCGGTGCTGGCATTCGGCAGCGCGGACGCGCCGACCGCCTGCACGGCGATCGTCATGGGCGTGTCGCCGACCAGGGCCACCGGGGCGAGGTCGTGCATGGGGTCGTAGGGCAGCCTGGACTGCAGATGGGGCGCAATGGCGATGGCGCCGCCGGTGGCCAGCAGCACGGTGGCACCGTCGGTCGCCTTGGCTATCGCATCGGCCGCCACGATGCCGCCCGCGCCCGCCTTGTTGTCGACGATCACGCGTCGTTGGCCTGTTGCGCCCACAGGGGCGTGGCAATGGCAAGGCAGGCCGCGAGGCCCAGGGCAAGGTGTTTCCAGGGCAGATTCATGGCGTTGAGGCAGTACGAAAGCAGACGTTACCCAGGCAACATGCAGGTTGCGTGCCGCAAGTCGAGGGTCTGGCGCGCGAACAACGTCGGCCGGGCGCGATAATCCGCCTTCCCCGGCCACCCCGCGCCGGGTTCTGCCGAACCGTCATGAACCCCAGCTACAAACCCAGCGACGTCGAGTCCGCTGCCCAGGCGCAATGGAGCGCCGCCGATGCCTACCGCGTCACCGAAGACGCGAGCCGCAAGAAGTACTACGCCTGCTCGATGCTGCCGTACCCCAGCGGCAAGCTGCACATGGGCCACGTGCGCAACTACACCATCAACGACATGCTCACGCGCTACCTGCGCATGAGCGGCTACAACGTGCTGATGCCCATGGGCTGGGACGCCTTCGGCCTGCCAGCCGAGAACGCGGCACTGAAGAACGGCGTGCCGCCGGCCAAGTGGACCTACGAGAACATCGACTACATGCGCGGCCAGCTCCAGGCCATGGGCCTGGCGATCGACTGGAGCCGCGAGATCGCCACCTGCGACCCGAGCTACTACAAGTGGAACCAGTGGCTGTTCCTGAAGATGCTCGAAAAGGGCATTGCCTACCGCAAGACCCAGGTCGTCAACTGGGACCCGGTCGACCAGACCGTGCTGGCCAACGAGCAGGTGATCGACGGCAAGGGCTGGCGCACCGGCGCCACGGTCGAGCGCCGCGAGATCCCGGGCTACTACCTGAAGATCAGCGACTACGCCGAAGAACTGCTCGAGCACACCCAGCACAAGCTGCCGGGCTGGCCCGAACGCGTCAAGCTGATGCAGGAGAACTGGATCGGCAAGAGCGAGGGCGTGCGCTTCGCCTTCACGCACGACATCAAGGACGCGAGCGGCAAGCTGATCCAGGACGGCCGCATGTACGTGTTCACCACGCGCGCCGACACGATCATGGGCGTGACCTTCTGCGCCGTGGCGCCAGAGCATCCGCTGGCCGTGCATGCCGCCACGCTCGACCCCAAGGTCGCGGCCTTCATCGAGGAGTGCAAGGCCGGCGGCACCACCGAGGCCGAGCTCGCCACGCAGGAGAAGAAGGGCGTGCCCACGGGCCTGACCGTGACGCACCCGATCACCGACGAGCAGGTGCCGGTGTGGGTGGGCAACTATGTGCTCATCAACTATGGCGACGGCGCCGTGATGGGCGTGCCCGCGCACGACGAGCGCGACTTCGCCTTCGCCAACAAGTACGGCATCGAGATCATCCAGGTGGTGCTGGTCGACGACGAGCCGCACTTCGACTATCACAGGTGGCAGGACTGGTACGCCGACAAGCAGCGCGGCGTGACCATCAACTCCGACAACTTCAGCGGCATGACCCACAAGGAGGCCGTGGCCGCGGTGGCGCATGCGCTCGCCCAGAAGGGCCTGGGCGAGATGCAGACCACCTGGCGCCTGCGCGACTGGGGCGTGAGCCGCCAGCGCTACTGGGGCACGCCGATCCCGATCATCCATTGCGACGAGCACGGCGCGGTGCCGGTCCCCGAGAAGGACCTGCCCGTGGTGCTGCCCACCGACTGCGTGCCCGACGGCTCGGGCAACCCGCTCGCCAGGCACGAAGGCTTCCATGCCGGCGTCGTCTGCCCGGTCTGCGGCAAGCCCGCGCGGCGCGAGACCGACACCATGGACACCTTCGTCGACAGCTCGTGGTACTTCATGCGCTACTGCGACCCGAAGAACGACCAGGCCATGGTCGCCGAGGGCGCCGACTACTGGATGCCGATGGACCAGTACATCGGCGGCATCGAGCATGCGATCCTTCACCTGCTGTACGCGCGCTTCTGGACCAAGGTGATGCGCGACCTGGGCCTGGTGAAGGTCGACGAGCCCTTCAGCAAGCTGCTCACGCAGGGCATGGTGCTCAACCACATCTACTACCACCGCGACGAGCGGGGCGGCAAGAACTACCACCCGCCGCTGGAGGTCACGCCCACGCTCGACGCGCAGGGCCGCATCGTCGGCGGCACCACCGCGGACGGCACCAAGGTCGAATACGGCGGCGTCGGCAAGATGGGCAAGAGCGAACGCAACGGCGTCGACCCGCAGGACCTGATCGAGAAGTACGGCGCCGACACCGCGCGCCTGTACACCATGTTCACCGCCCCGCCCGAAGCCACGCTCGAGTGGAACGACGCGGCCGTCGAGGGCAGCTACCGGTTCCTGCGCCGGGTCTGGAACTTCGGCGTGGCGCAGGCCGACGTGCCGATCGCGGCGGCCGGCGGCCAGGCCTTCGGCAAGGCCGCGCAGGCGCTGCGCCGCGAGGTGCACACCGTGCTGCGCCAGGTCGACTACGACTACCAGCGCATGCAATACAACACGGTGGTGTCGGGCGCGATGAAGCTGCTCAATGCGCTGGAAGGCTTCAAGCCCGACGGAGCATTGTCTGCCCCCACGCTCGGCGCTGACGCGTCCTCGCTGCCCCCCGAGGGGGCGCTCGCGCCTCGGGGCGGCCCAGCGGCGCTCAATGCCGGCGATGCCGCCGCACTGCGCGAAGGCTTCGGCATCCTGCTGCGCTGCCTGTATCCGGCCACGCCGCACATCACGCACCAGCTCTGGCAGCAGCTCGGCTACGACAAGGAACTGGGCGACCTGCTCGACGCGCCCTGGCCCGTGGTCGACGTGGGCGCGCTCGAGCAGGACGAGATCGAACTCATGCTCCAGGTCAATGGCAAGCTGCGCGGCGCGCTGCGCGTGCCGGCCGGCGCCTCCAAGGCCGAGATCGAATCGCTCGCGCTCTCGTGCGACGACTTCGTCAAGTTCGCCGAAGGCGCGGCGGCCAAGCGCGTCATCGTGGTTCCCGGCCGGCTGGTCAACGTGGTCATCTGAACGAAACGAACGATAGAAGCATGAACAATCGCAACGCCTCGCTGCCGCGCCGCGGCTTTTTTCTGGGCCTGGCCGCCGCGGGTGCCAGCCTTGCGCTGGCCGGCTGCGGGTTCGAACTGCGCAAGGCGCCGGTGTTCGCGTTCAAGACGCTGTCGCTGTCGGGCAATTCGGAGCTGATCAACCGGCTGCGGCGCGAGATGCGCGCCGCGGGCACCGTCACGCTGGTGCCGCCCGAGCAGGCCCAGAGCGCCGACGCGATCCTCGAGATCCTGGGCGAGAACCGCGACCGCATCGTGATCTCGACCAATTCGGCGGGCCTGCTGCGGGAGCTGCAGCTGCAGCTGCGCGTTCGCTTCAGCCTGCGCACGCCGGGCGGCAAGACGCTGCTCGCGCCCACCGAGGTCTCGCAGACGCGCGACCTGAGCTTCAACGAAACCAATGCGCTCGCCAAGGAAGGCGAGGCCGAGCTGCTGTACCGCGACATGCAGGCCGACATCGCGCAGCAGCTGATGCGCCGCCTCGCGGCCGTCAAGGAACTCTAGGCGGCACGAGCGCGCCTGCCGCACATTCCATGCAACTTGCCACCGCCCAACTGGGCTCCCATCTGCAGAAGGGGCTGAAGTCCCTCTACACGATCCATGGCGACGAGCCGCTGCTCGCGCAGGAGGCGGCGGACGCCATCCGCGCCGCGGCGCGCGTGGCGGGCTATACGGAGCGCAGCTCGTACACCGTGGCCGGCGCGCACTTCGACTGGAGCGCGGTGCTTGCGGCGGGCGGCTCGCTCTCGCTGTTCGCCGACAAGCAGATCGTCGAGATCCGCATTCCCTCAGGCAAGCCCGGCAAGGACGGCAGCACCGCGCTGCAGCAGCTGGCCGAGGCCGCGCAGGGCAACGACAGCACGCTCACGCTGGTGATGCTGCCGCGGCTGGACAAGGCCACGCGCACCGGCGCATGGTTCTCGGCGCTCGAGAACAACGGCGTGAGCCTGCAGGTCGACCCGATCGAGCGCAACGCGCTGCCGCAGTGGATCGCGCAGCGCCTGGGCCTGCAGGGCCAGCGCGTGATGCCCGGCGACGAAGGCCAGCGCACGCTGCAGTTCTTTGCCGACCGCGTCGAGGGCAACCTGCTGGCCGCGCACCAGGAGATCCAGAAGCTCGCCCTGCTGCATCCGGCGGGCGAGCTGAGCTGGGAGCAGGTCGAAGGCGCGGTCAACAACGTGGCGCGCTACGACGTCTTCAAGCTCTCCGAGGCCGTGCTGGCCGGCAACCCGCAGCGCGTGGCGCGCATGCTCGACGGCCTGCAGGCCGAAGGCGAGGCCGAGGTGCTGGTGCACTACACGATCGCCGAGGACATCCGCGCGCTCAAGCGCGTGAAGGACGCCATGGCCGCGGGCCGGCCGCTGCCCATGGCGCTGCGCGAGAACCGCATCTGGGGCCCGCGCGAGCGCGCCTTCGAGCGCGTGCTGCCCCGCCTCGACGACCGCATGCTGGCCCGGCTGCTGCGCGCGGCCCATGTGGTGGACGGCATCTGCAAGGGGCTGAAGCAGCCCGACTGGCCCGCCAGCGGCTGGCAGGCCCTGCAGCGCCTGGCGCTGATGCTGTGCCGCGCCTGCAGCAGCGCTGCTCCGGCGGCCGCGCGCCGCGCCTGATTCCCGGCGAGAACAGCCAAAAGGCCTGCGTCAGCCGGGCAGCAGGTCCGCGTGGGAAAATACCCGCATGAACGCGTTCAACGTCAGCGAGCACATGCAGACCCTCGGCCTGCAGGCAAAAACCGCCGCATTCCTCATGGCCCGTGCGGATGCAGCTACCAAAAACAGAGCATTGAAGGCCCTGGCCAGGCGCCTGCGCGAAGCCGGCCCGGGCCTGGCCGAGGCCAACGAAAAGGATCTGGCGCGCGCCACGGCCGCCGGCCTGTCGGCGCCGATGGTCGACCGCCTGAAGCTCACGCCCAAGGTCATCGAGACCGTGGCCCTGGGCTGCGAGCAGCTCGCCGGCATGGCCGACGTGATCGGCGAGATCATCGGCATGAAGCAGCAGCCCAGCGGCATCCGCGTGGGCCAGATGCGCGTGCCGATCGGCGTCTTCGGCATGATCTACGAGAGCCGCCCCAATGTGACCATCGAGGCCGCGAGCCTGGCCATCAAGAGCGGCAACGCCGCCATCCTGCGCGGCGGCTCGGAGGCGATCGAGTCGAACAAGGCGCTGGCGCTGCTGGTGTCCGGGGCGCTGGCCGAGGCCGGCCTGCCGGTCGATGCGGTGCAGCTGGTGCAGACCACCGACCGCGAAGCCGTGGGCCAGCTCATTGCGATGCCCGAGTTCGTGGACGTGATCATCCCGCGCGGCGGCAAGGGCCTGATCGAGCGCATCAGCCGCGATGCCAAGGTGCCGGTCATCAAGCACCTCGACGGCAACTGCCACGTCTACGTGGACGACACGGCCGAGTTCGAGATGGCGCTGCGCATCGTCGACAACGCCAAGACGCAGAAATACAGCCCCTGCAATGCGGCTGAAGGCCTGCTGGTGTCGGCGGTGGTGGCGGAAGACTTCCTGCCGCGGATCGCCGCCATCTTTGCGGCCAAGGGCGTCGAAATGCGCTGCGACCCGGCGGCGGCCCGCATCCTGCGCGCCGATGATGCATTGGCCGGCTCGGGCGCAAGAATCGTCGATGCGGTCGAGTCCGACTGGTCCGAGGAATACCTTGCCGCGGTGATCAGCATCAAGGTGGTCGAAGGGGTCGACGAGGCCATTGCGCACATCAACCGCTACTCGAGCCACCACACCGACGCCATCGTCACGCGCGACCATGTGCATGCACAGCGTTTCCTGCGCGAGGTCGATTCGGCCAGCGTCATGGTCAATGCGAGCACACGCTTCGCAGACGGTTTCGAGTTTGGGCTGGGGGCGGAAATCGGCATCAGCACCGACAAATTCCATGCGCGCGGGCCGGTCGGCATCGAAGGGCTGACCTCGCTCAAGTACGTGGTGCTCGGGCAGGGCGAAGTGCGCAGCTGATGCACCGGAAGCGGGCGGACTGAACCAAGTCCGCTCTACGTAGTCTTGTCATTGGGGCGGCCATCCCCAAATCCTACAATTCCGCTCTACCTTTCAAGTACAAATCCAACAAGGCCGCCGCATGGTTCCGCATCTCGTCACCGCCCTGACCGGCCCGATCAACGAACTGGAACAGCGGGTACTCGACTCGACGCCCGCCATCGAGCGCTGGTTCCGGCTCGAATGGATGGAGCACACGCCGCCGTTCTACAGCGCGGTCGACATCCGCAACGCGGGCTTCAAGCTGGCGCCGGTCGACACCAATCTCTTCCCCGGCGGCTGGAACAATCTCACCAAGGAGATGCTGCCGCTGGCGGTGCAGGCCGCGCAGGCCGCCATCGAGAAGATCTGCCCGGAGGCGCGCAACCTGCTCGTCATTCCCGAGAACCACTCGAAGAACACCTTCTACCTCGCCAACGTCGCCCAGCTGGTGCGGATCTTCCACATGGCGGGACTCAACGTGCGCGTGGGGTCGATCGATCCTGCCATCAAGTCGCCCAAGAAGATCGAGCTGCCCAACGGCGAAACCGTGTGCCTGGAGCCCGTGGTGCGCAGCAAGCGCCGCCTCGGGCTCAAGAACTTCGATCCCTGCACCATCCTGCTCAACAACGAGCTGACGGCCGGCACCCCGGGCATCCTGGAAGACCTGCACGAGCAGTACCTGCTGCCGCCGCTGCACGCGGGCTGGTCGGTGCGGCGCAAGAGCAATCATCTGCACAGCTACGAAGAGCTGTCCAAGCGCTTCGGCAAGCTGCTGGGCATCGACCCCTGGCTGATCAACCCGATCTATGCGCGCGCCGACGGCGTCGATTTTTCCGAAGGCCGCGGCATCGACGTGCTGACCAGCCATGTGGACGCGGTGCTGACCAAGGTGCGCCGCAAGTACAAGGAATACGGCATCAACGAGAAGCCCTTCGTCGTCGTCAAGGGCCATGTCGGCGGCGACGGCCCGGGCGTGGTCACGGTGCGCGACGCGAAGGAAGTCGAGGGCCTGGCCGGCAAGCCGCGCGGCGCCTCGGCGGGCAGCAAGGCGGCCGCGGCCGCCAGGGAACTGCGCGAGCCCCGCGAGGTGATCGTCCAGGAAGGCGTGCTGACCAACGAGCGCGTGCACAACGGCGTGGCCGAGCCGGTGGTCTACATGATGGACCGCTACGTGGTGGGCGGCTTCTACCGCGTGCATGCCGAGCGCGCCCCCGACGAGAACCTCAAGCTTCCGGGCGCGAGCTTCGTGCCGCTGGCTTTCTCCGAAAGCGCGCATCTGCCGCAGCCCGGCGCCAAGCCCGGCGCGAGTGCCCCGAACCGCTTCTACATGTATGGCGTGGTGGGCCGCCTGGCCATGGTGGCCGCGAGCTACGAAATGGAAGCCACCGATCCGGACGCCGAAATCTACGAATGATTTTCCGAAGCGGCTTGCGCGGGCGTCGGCCGGCGGCAAAATAGCGGCCCCACAGCAAAGGAAACAAAAGGGCGGAGGGGTGCGCGCGGCGGCTGGAAATTCCACCGCGGCAGCATCTCGGTGCGTGTGACGTCTGGTTACGCGAGCAGCCTCCCTTTTTCCCATCGACTTCGTGTCACCTCCCAAATCCTCTTCCGCCGCCGCCTTGATCATCGGCGCCATCGGTGTCGTCTATGGCGACATCGGCACCAGCGTGCTGTATGCAGTCAAGGAAGTGTTCGGCCACGGCCACCTGCCTTTCACTGTCGAAAACGTCTACGGCATCCTTTCGATGTTCTTCTGGACGCTCACCGTCATCGTGTCGATCAAGTACGTGGTGCTGGTGCTGCGGGCCGACAACGAAGGCGAGGGCGGCCTGGTCGCCATGCTGGCGCTGGCCTCGCGCGCGGTGGCCGACAAGCCCAGGCTGCGCCATGTGCTGCTGCTGGTGGGCATCTTCGGCACTTCGCTCTTCTATGGCGACGGCGTCATCACGCCGGCCATCTCGGTGCTTTCGGCGGTCGAAGGCCTCGAAGTGGTGTCGCCCCACTTCAAGCACTATGTGCTGCCGGTCACGCTGGTGGTGCTGTTCGGCCTCTTCGTGGTGCAAAAGCGCGGCACGGCGGGCATTGGCAAGTTCTTCGGGCCGATCACGCTGACATGGTTCATCGCCATTGCGGTGCTCGGCGTGTCGCAGATCATTCACCACCCCGAAATCCTCAAGGCGCTGAATCCCTGGTTCGCGCTGAAGTTCATGTGGGACAACCCGGGCACCAGCTTCATCCTGCTGGGTGCCACGGTGCTGTGCGTGACGGGCGCCGAGGCGCTCTACGCCGACCTGGGCCACTTCGGCAAGCGGCCGATCCGCGTGGCGTGGTTCACGGTCGTGATGCCGGCGCTCACGCTCAACTACTTCGGCCAGGGCGCGCTGCTGCTCGAGAACCCCGAGGCCGTGAAGAACCCCTTCTACATGATGGCGCCCGAATGGGCGCTCATTCCGCTGGTGCTGCTGGCCACGGCGGCCACGGTCATCGCGTCGCAGGCGCTCATCACGGGCGCCTTCAGCGTCACGCGCCAGGTCATCCAGCTGGGCTACCTGCCGCGGCTGAACATCGAGCACACGAGCGTGCGCACGGCGGGGCAGATCTACATTCCGCTGGTCAACTGGGGGCTGTTCGTGGCCATCGTGCTCGCGGTGGTCATGTTCCGTTCGTCGAGCAGCCTGGCCGCGGCCTACGGCATCGCCGTGACCACCGACATGCTGATCACCACGATCCTGACCTTCTTCGTGATCCGCTATGCCTGGAAGCTGCCGCTGGCGCTGTGCATTGCGTCGACCGCGGTGTTCTTCGTGGTCGACTTCCTGTTCTTCGCGTCGAACCTGCTCAAGCTGTTCGAGGGCGGCTGGTTCCCGCTGGTGATCGGCGGCGCCGTGTTCACCCTGATGATCACCTGGAAGGAAGGCCGCCGGCTGATGGGCGAGGTGCAGCGCGCCGATGCGATCGAGCTGAAGGCCTTTCTCGATTCGGTGTTCGAGAGCCCGCCCGCGCGCGTGGACGGCACCGCGGTGTTCCTCACCGCCGAACCCGGCGTGGTGCCCAACGCGCTGCTGCACAACCTGAAGCACAACAAGGTGCTGCACGAGCAGAACCTGTTCGTGACCGTGCGCAACCACGAAGTGCCCTGGATACCGATGGACAAGCGCATCGAGATCGAGGCGCTCGGCCACCATTGCTGGCAGGTCATCGTGCACTACGGCTTCAAGAACGACATCGACCTGCCGCGCGCGCTCGACAATGCGCGCCTGCGCGGCTGCCAGCTCGAGCCCATGACGACGAGCTACTTTCTCTCGCGCGACGTGGTCATTCCCACGCTGGGCAGCGGCATGGCGCCATGGCGCGAGAAGCTGTTCGCGCAGATGCACCACAACGCGAGCGGCGCCGCCGCGTTCCTGGGGCTGCCGAACAACGCGGTGGTGGAGCTGGGCTCCAAGATCGAGATCTGACCGGCCTCAGCCCAGCCCCAGCATCTGCCCCAGGCTGCGCTGCGAGGCGGGCCTGTCGAGGGCGATGTTCTTCTCGAGCACCACCAGGTGCTCTTCCATCAGTCGCACGGCCTCGTCCGCATCGCCGCGCGCAATCGCATCGACCACGTCCGCATGCTCGCCGTGCTCGCACGATGCATTGCCGGGCGGCTCGTAGAGCGCCACGATCAGCGAGCAGCGCGACATGAGTTCGGTCAGGTAGCGCTCCAGGATCGGATTGCGCGCGAGCTTGGCCACGCGCAGGTGAAAGGTGCTGGCCAGGCGCGCCCACTCGGGCTGCGCATAGCGGTGCATCGCCGCATGCTCTTCCTTCAGATGGCGCCGCAGTTCGGCGATTTCGGCGCGCGTGGCGTTGCGCACGGCCATGCGCACCAGCGCGGCCTCGAGCGCGCGGCGCGCCTCGAAGATCTGCCGTGTTTCCTCGGGCGAGGGCATGGCCACGATGGCGCCGCGGTTCGGCCGCAGCTCCACGATGTGGTCGTGCGCGAGCCGCTGCAGCACCTTGCGCACCAGCGCGCGGCTCACGCCGAACAGATCGCACAGCGATGCCTCCGGCAGCTTGGTGCCGGGCGCGAGGCGCTGGCTGGTCACGCCTTCGAAGACCGAGCGGTAGATGCGTTCCTCGATGTCCCCGGGGCCTTCGTTCCTTGCCGCGGCGCCGTCGGTAGGCGGCAGCTTGCGCCGGGCGGGTCGCGGTGCGGGGGCGGGCTTGGGCGGCGGGGAAGAGCGGGGCATGGCGCAGTCGATGAGAGAACCTGCCCATTATCGAGCGCGTGCGGCGCGTGCCGGGGCCTATGCAAAGTCCGCGGGCCGGTCCGCCGCAAGCTGCTGCATGTGCGATGCGATCGCACCCGGCGTGGTGAACCAGATGTCGCCGCGGTCGCGCGCGCGTGCCAGGTGCGCCAGCGCCGTGCGCAGGTGGCGCAGCCGGTAGGGTTGGCCGACGATGTAGGGATGCAGCGCGAGGCCCATCACCAGCGGCTGCGCGCGCGACTGCTCGCGCATCTCGTCGAAATTGTCGACCACCATCGCGCTGAAGTCCCTGGCGTCCATGAGGCGCCCGACGATCATCGGAATGTCGTTGAGCTCCTGCGGATACGGCACCGACCAGATCGAGCCGCCGCCGCGCGTGCGCATGCGCACCGGCTGGTCGTCGTGGCACCAGTTGAGCGTGTAGCCGTAGCCGGTCTCGGCCAGCAGGTCGGGCGTCACGGCGCTTTCCGAGATCCACGGCGACAGCCATCCGGCCGGTGCCTGGCCGCTTTCGCGCTGCATGCGTTCGCGGCAGCGCGACAGCAGTGCGCGCTCGTGCGCCTCGTCCCATGCGCCCTGGCGCTCCGCGTTGCTGTGGCCGTGGCCGATCAGCTCGTCGCCGCGCGCCACGCAGGCCTCGACCAGTTCCGGGCAATGGTCGTAGAGCGCCGTATTGACGAGCGCGCCCGCCGGAAGCGCCAGCGCATCGAACAGTTCGAGGCAGCGCCAGGCGCCCACGCGGTTGCCGTATTCGCGCCAGCCGTGGTTCAGCACGTCGGGCTGCGGCGAGGCCGGGCCGATGCATGCACCCAGGCCGTCGCCGAACGCGAAATGCTCGATGTTGAAGCCGATGTACACGGCCAGCCGCGCGCCGTTCGGCCAGGCGTAGTCCGGCCGCCGCGTGATCGGGCTGTAGCCGAAGCGGCCGTGCGTGGGAAGCCGTTCGGGCCAGCGTGCCGTCATGCGCCCCGCCTCACAGCACCGCCAGCCCGGCGCGCACCAGCAGCCATTCGGCGCTGTCGTTCCACACGTCCATGCGGCTGATGAGGCCGTGGCGCACCACGTAGCGGTCGACATAGCGGTTGCCCTCGAAGGCGGTGCCATCGGGCCAGGCGCCGTAGAGCGTGCCAAGGCTGTAGACCACGGTTTCCTCGGGCGTGCCGCCCGCCACCACTTCGGTGCGTTCGATCTTCTTCTTCACCCAGGCGTAGCGCTTCGCATTGAAGGCCGAGGTGTCGCCGGGCGCCTGCATTTCGCGATTGCCCGTGAAGCGGATGCGGATGTCGGGCGCAGTGAAGCGCGACGCCGATTGCGGGTCGGGAATCATCACGAGGCGAAGGAATTCGTCGACCACTTCGGCGGGCGTGGAAGGGCCCGGCAATGGTGGCGCATCGGAGGAAGCAGGCGTGTTCATGGGTTCTCCAGCATGTAGGCCATGGCGGTGCATGGCGGGAAGCACGGCGGTGCTGCAGCAATTCTCATGCCGATCGTCAACGTTAATGGCAAAGAATTGTCGACAATTTATATCGAAAATTGTTGACTTGGCATGGCGCTTGCATTCGCTCGATCCGCTCGCTTCGGCGAATCCCAATGCACCCTGTTGGGTGTGCCAACCTGCTGTCCCCATTCGATCAGGAGTCCGCCATGACCCGCCTCAACCGTCGCCATCTTTGCCTTGCCGCCGCTGCGGCCTGCCTCGCATCCGGCACCGCGTTCGCTGCCGATCCCATCAGGATCGGGCTTGTCACGGCCCTCTCGGGCCAATCGGCGCTGGCTGGCGAAGCCATCACGCGCGGACTCGCGGTGGCCATCGACGAGATCAATGCCAAGGGCGGCCTGCTCGGTGGCCGCAAGCTCGAACTGGTGCGCCGCGACGACGAGGCCAACCCCGCCAAGGGCGTGGTGGCCGCGCGGGAACTGATCTTCAAGGAAAAGGTGGCCGTGCTGTTCGGTGGGCTCGACACGCCGGTGTCGATGGCGATCGTGCCGGTCGCCAACCAGGAGAAGGTGCCGTTCATGGGCCCCTGGGCCGCGGGCACGCCGATCACGAAGAACGGCGCGAATCCCAACTACGCCTTCCGCGTGTCGGCGGTCGACGAGATCGTCAACGTCGGCATGCTCGACTACGCGCAGAAGAACTTCAAGGCAGGCAAGTTCGGCATGATCCTCGTCAACAACCCATGGGGCGAGTCGAACGAGAAGGGCCTGCACGCCGCACTCGCGGCCAAGGGGCTGAAGGCCGTGGGCGTCGAGAAGTTCGACGGCAACGACGTCGACGTGGTGCCCCAGCTCACGCGCCTGAAGGCTGCCGGCGCCGACACGCTTTTCATGGTGGGCAACGTCGGCCCCTCGGCACAGGTGGTGAAGTCGCTCGATCGCATGGGCTGGCAGGTGCCCATCGTCTCGCATTGGGGCCCCGCGGGCGGGCGCTTCACGGAGCTGGCCGGTCCCAATGGAAAGAACGTGCACTTCGTGCAGACCTACAGCTTCTTCGGCAAGCAGTCGCCGGTCGGAGAAAAGGTGATTTCCGCGCTCAAGGCCAAGTACCCGGCCATCAAGGGCCCGGATGACATCACGCCGGCCGTGGGCGTGGCCAATGCCTATGACGGCATGCAGCTTGCCGCGCTCGCCATCGCCGCCGCCGGCTCGACCGATGGCGATGCGGTGCGCCAGGGCTTCTACAGGATCGGCAAGTACGAAGGCCTCATCAAGACCTACGACAAGCCCTTTTCGCCTACTGTGCACGACGCCGTCACCGCGAGCGACTACGTGTGGGCCCAGTTCATCGACAACCGCATCCTGCCGGTGGGCATGGCCGCTGCGAAATAAGAGAACGGCACCGCGCGCAATGCTGCTTTCCGCATGGATCAGCGGGCTGGGGCTCGGAAGCATGTACGGGCTGATCGCCCTCGGCTTCTACGTCACCTTCGCCGTTTCGGGCACGGTCAACTTCGCGCAGGGCAGCGCGATGATGCTCGGCGCGGTCTTCACCTTCTGGTTCGCGCAGACGCTCGGCTGGCCGATGCCGCTGGCGGTGCTGCTCGCGCTGCTGCTTTGCGGCGTGTACGGGCTGGTGGTCGAGTTCGTGGCCGTGCGACCGTTCGCGAGCCGCGGCTCCGAAGCCTGGCTCATGGCCACGGTGGCGCTGGGCATCGTGGTCGACAACCTCGTGATGTTCACTTTCGGCAAGGAGCCGCGCAGCCTGCCGTCCTCCCTGGCACTGACGCCGCTGCAGCTGGGCGAGGTCGGCCTGGGCGTGTATCCGCTGCAGCTGCTGATCCCGGCGGTGGGCCTCGCGCTGGCTGCCGCGCTGCATGTGGTGGCGCGCCGCACGCGCTGGGGCATCGGCATGCTCGCCGTGGTGCAGAACCCGGCGGCGGCGCGGCTCATGGGCATACCGATCCGGCGTGCGGTGGCCGCGGCCTTTGGGTTGTCGGCACTGTTCGCGGGCGTGGCGGGGGTGCTGATTGCACCGCTCTTCAACGTGCAGGCGGACATGGGCACGCTCTTCGGCCTCAAGGCCTTTGCGGTGGCCATCCTCGGCGGCATCACGAGTGCGTGGGGCGTGATGCTCGCGGGCCTGCTGTTCGGGCTGGCCGAGGCGCTGATCACCGCCACCCTGGGCTCGGGCTACACGCAGATCCTGACCTTCGGCCTGGTGATCCTGGTGCTCGCGCTGCGGCCCCAGGGGCTCTTCGGGCGCGCGGCGGTGAAGAAGGTATGAGCCGCGCAACCGGCATGCGCTGGCCCGCGCTGGTCGCCCTTGCATTGGCCATGGCAGCGGGCGTTGCGCTCGCTGCCACCGTCAACGGGTACTACGTGTTCGTGCTTGCCAACGTCGCGCTGCTCGCGATTGTCGGCATCGGCCTCAACGTGCTGCTCGGGCTCACGGGGCAGATGTCGTTCGGCCATGTGGGTTTCTATGCCATCGGCGCGTATGCGGTCGCCGTTCTCACGAGCAAGGCCGGCTGGAGCTTCTGGATCGCCTGGCCGGCAGGCGCGCTCATCGCGAGTGCCATGGGCGCGCTGCTGGCGCTGCCGGCCCTGCGCGCGAAGGGGCCGTACCTCGCGATGATCACCATCGCCTTCGGCTTCATCGTGGAGCATGCGATCGTCGAGGCGCGCGATCTCACCGGCGGGCAGAACGGCATCATGGGCATTGCGGGTCCGGTGCTCGGTGGCCTGGCGCAGGGCGAGCGCGCCGCTGCCATGCTGGCGGTGCTCACGGCCGGCGTGGCGCTGGCGGCGTTCGCGCTGCTGTCGCGCGGCGGCTGGGGCGCGGCCATGCGCGCGGTGCGCGACAGCGAGACGGCGGCCGAATCCATCGGCCTCGATCCGCTGCGCATCAAGACCGTGGCCTTCGCGGTTTCCGCGCTGTGCGCGGGCGCGGCGGGTGGGCTGTTCGCGCCGCTCTCGGGCTTTGTCACGCCGCATACCTTCGGCTTTGGCCAGTCGATTCTTTTCGTGCTGGTGGTGATGATCGGCGGCGCCGGCTCGGTGGGCGGGCCACTGGTCGGCGCACTGGTCGTCGGCCTGCTGCCGGAAGTGCTCGCGAGCCTCGAGGAATACCGGCTGCTCTTCTTCGGCCTGCTGCTGCTGGTGGTGCTGTGGGCGGCACCCGACGGCGCCGCCGGGCTCTGGCGGCGCGCGGTGGCCCGTTTCTCGAAGCCGGCCGTGCCGTTGCCGGCTTCGGCGAACGAAGCCGCGGCGCTGCCGTGGCGCGGCACGGGCGAACCCATCAGCACCGAAGGGCTCACGATGCAGTTCGGCGGCGTGCGCGCGGTGAGCGGCCTGGCCTTCGCCTCCCGCGCGGGCGGCATCACGAGCCTGATCGGACCGAACGGGGCCGGCAAGACCACGGTGCTCAACATGCTGAGCGGCTTCTACCGGCCCACCGGTGGAGCTTTCCGGCTGGGCGGCACGGCGCTGCAGGGACTGCGCGCCTTCCGCATCGCGCGTGCCGGCGTGGCGCGCACCTACCAGACCTCGCAGCTGTTCGGCAGCCTGAGCGTGGAGGACAACGTCGCGCTGGCGCTCGGCCGCGGTGCGCTCGGGCCGTTGCTTGGTGCGCGCCGTTTCCGCTCGGCTGCCGCGCGCGCGCAGGTGCGGCAGTTGCTGGCCTTCTGCGGCTATGCGGGCTCGCCCGATGCGCCCGCCGCGGACCTCGCGCACGTCGACCGGCGGCTGGTGGAGATCGCGCGGGCCTTGGCCACCGCCCCGCAGGTGTTGCTGCTCGACGAGCCCGCGGCCGGCCTCTCGCGCGAAGACAAGGCGCGGCTCGCGCAATTGCTGGGGCGCATCGCGGCGGCGGGCATCGGCGTGCTGCTGGTCGAACACGACATGGCGCTGGTCATGGGAATCTCGGACCACATCGTGGTGCTCGATGCAGGCCACCGGCTGGCGGTGGGCGACGTGGCCGCGATCCAGTCCGACCCGGCGGTGCGCAAGGCCTACCTCGGCGAAGCGCTGGCGGCGGACGCCTCCATGGACAAGGCCCCGCGCGCCGTGTTGCCGGTCGACGCGCCCGAGCTGCTGGGGGTCGGCGCGCTCGTCGCCGGCTACGGCGCCGAGCCGGTGCTGCACGGCATCGATCTTCGCGTGCGCCGCGGCGAATTGGTTGCGCTGCTGGGCGCCAACGGCGCGGGCAAGTCCACGCTCATGCGGGCGCTGGCCGGGCTGCATCGCCCGGTTCGGGGCGGCATCCATCTCGAAGGCACCGAGCTCGCGGGCCTGCCGGCGGAGCGCATCGTGGCGCGTGGTCTGGTATTGGTACCCGAGGGCCGGCAGGTGTTTCCGGAACTCAGCGTGCGCGACAACATCCGGCTCGGGGCGTTTCTTGACAGCCGCGACATCGATGCGCGGACGGAAAGCATGCTCGAGCGCTTTCCGCGGCTGCGCGAGCGCCTGCACCAGCGCGCCGGCCTGCTTTCCGGCGGCGAGCAGCAGATGCTCGCCATTGCGCGCGGGCTGATGTCGAAGCCGCGCGTGCTGCTGCTGGACGAACCTTCGCTGGGCCTGGCGCCGAAGATCATCCTGGAGCTGTTCGGGGCGCTCGATGCGCTGCGCGGCGAGGGTCTCACGGTGGTGCTGGTCGACCAGATGGCGGCGCTCGCGCTGGCGCTGTGCGACCGGGCCTATGTGATCGAGGGCGGCCGCATCGTGGCAGAGGGCAGTGCATCCGAGATTGCCGCCGATGGCGCGCTTGCCAGGGCCTACCTGGGCGCGGCCTGAACCAGGGCCGTTGGGCGAAGCCGGGGCGTCCCCGGCACAATCGCCCGATGCGTTTTTTCAAGGATCTGAGCCTCTCGGCCTTCACCGCGGGCTTCGTCGCCGTGCTCGTGGGCTTCACGAGTTCGGTGGCCATCGTCTTCCAGGCCGCGCAGGCTTTCGGCGCCACGCCCGAGATCGCGGCTTCGTGGATGTGGGCGCTGGGCATCGGCATGGGCCTGCCTTCCATCGTGCTGTCGCTGTGGTGGCGCAAGCCGGTGATGATCGCCTGGAGCACGCCCGGCGCCGCGGTGCTCGCCGTGGCGGCCGGCAGCTATGGCATGGGCGAGGCGGTTGGCGCCTTCATCGCCTGCGCCGTGCTGGTGGTGCTGGCGGGCGCCACGGGATGGTTCGAGCGCGTGATGAACCGGATCCCGATGGCCATTGCCGCAGCGCTGCTGGCCGGGGTGCTCGCACGCTTCGGGCTCGACGCGTTCATCGCCGCGAAAACCGCGCTGCCCCTGGTGCTGCTGATGCTCGGCACCTACCTGGCGGCCAAACGCCTGCTGCCGCGCTATGCGGTGCCGCTCACGCTGCTGGTGGCCATGGGCTTCGCGGCGGCGCGCGGCGAGCTCAGCTGGTCGGCGGTGCAGTTCTCGCTCACCTGGCCGGTGTTCACCATGCCGGTGTTCAGCTGGCAGGCCATCGTGAGCCTGGCGCTGCCGCTCTTCATCGTCACCATGGCATCGCAGAACCTGCCGGGCGTGGCGACGATACGCGCGGCCGGCTACGGCGACCTGCCGATCAGCAAGCTCATCGCGGCGACCGGCCTTGCCACGCTGGTGCTCGCGCCCTTCGGCGCCTTTGCCCTGAACCTGGGCGCGATCAGCGCTGCCATCTGCATGGGCCGCGAGGCGCACGAAGACCCGGCGCGCCGCTACACGGCCGCGGTGAGCTGCGGCGCCCTCTACGTGATGATCGCCTTCTTCGGCGCGGCGGTCACCGGCTTGCTCACGGCCTTTCCGAAAGAACTGGTCGCCGCCATTGCCGGCCTGGCGCTGCTGGGCACCATCGGCAGCGGGCTGGCTGCCGCGGTGCGCGACGAGCCGCACCGCGAGGCCGCGATCATCACCTTCCTGGTCACGCTCTCGGGCGTGGCCATCGCGGGCATCGGCTCGGCCTTCTGGGGCGTGGTGGCGGGTGCGCTCGCACTCGCGGTGCAGCAGGCCGGGCGCACAAAGGCCTCCGCCGGCAAGGGCATCGCCGCTTCCGGCAACATCGCGCCAGACAGCAGCAACGTGGCGGCCACCCCCGGCGCCGGAAAGACTCCCAGATGAAAAACATCCTCTTCGTCGCCGATCCGCTCGATCATTTCAAGATCTACAAGGACACCACCTTCTCGATGATGCGCGAGGCCCAGCGCCGCGGGCACCGCATCGCGGCCTGCCTGCCGGAAGACCTGCAGTGGGTGTCGGGCGGCGTGGTCACGGCCAACGTGCAGCAGATCACGCTCACCGGG
This sequence comes from Variovorax beijingensis, assembly GCF_003951285.1. GTDB lineage: Bacteria > Pseudomonadota > Gammaproteobacteria > Burkholderiales > Burkholderiaceae_C > Variovorax > Variovorax beijingensis. The sequence continues at coordinate 233,767 of NZ_RXFQ01000007.1, forward strand.
GACAGCAAGGCCTGGTACCGCGAGGACATCCGCGAGTCGAAGGCGCTGAAGGACTTCGACGCGGTGCTCATGCGCAAGGACCCGCCCTTCGACGCCGAGTACATCTACGCCACCCACCTGCTCGAACAGGCCGAGCGCGAAGGCGCGCACGTGGTCAACAGGCCGCGCTCGCTGCGCGACCATCCCGAGAAGCTCGCGATCATGGAGTTTCCGCAGTTCACCACGCCCACGCTGGTCACGCGCAGCGCGCAGGCCGTGCGCGACTTCCATGCCGAGCACGGCGACATCATCCTGAAGCCGCTCGACGGCATGGGCGGCATGGGCATCTTCCGCGTCAGGCAGGACGGGCTGAACCTCGGCTCCATCGTCGAGACGCTCAACAAGAACGGCGCCGAGACCATCATGGTGCAGCGCTTCGTGCCCGACATCGTGCAGGGCGACAAGCGCATCCTGATCATCGCGGGCGAGCCGGCGCCCTTCGTGCTGGCGCGCATTCCGCAGGGCTCCGAAGTGCGCGGCAACCTGGCGGCCGGCGGCAAGGGCGTGGCGCAGCCGCTCACGCCGCGCAACCGCGAGATCGCCGAAACCGTGGGCCGCGCCCTCGCGCCGCGCGGCCTGCTGCTGATCGGGCTCGACGTGATCGGCGACTGCGTGACCGAGATCAACGTGACCAGCCCGACCTGCTTCCAGGAGATCACCGAGCAGACCGGCTTCGACGTGCCGGCGATGTTCATCGACGCGCTGGAGAAAACCCTGCGCCCTGCCTGAGCGCCGGGGCCGCGCCGGCCGGTTCGCGCTGGCGCCGGTCCTGCAGCCGCCGCGAGCGCAGCTTGCGCGCCCAGATCACGATGCCGGTGATCGACAGCATCGCCACCGCGAGCCCCATGGCCGACATCAGGATGCGGCCCGGCAGCCCGAGGATGCGGCCGCCATGCAGCGGCAGCTGCAGCTGCGCGAACACGTCCGCCGCGGTGCCGTGCCACGGCCGGTTGCTGCCGATGATGTGGCCGTCGCGCCCGTCGAGGTAGAGATTCGACAGGCCCATGCCGTCGCTGTCGTCGTGCGAGGCACGGTCGAAGAAAGAGATGTTGTAGAAGCCGCCGCGCGCGTTGTAGAACACACCGCCCAGCGGCGTCGTCCAGCCGCGGCGCCGGGCCTCGGCATCGGCCCGCGCCACGATCTCGCGAAAGCCGATGGCGGGCTCGATGCGCGTGCCCAGCGGCGCGAGCGGCACCAGCGCCGACGGTCCGGGCGTGGTCTTCGACACCAGCGAGAGCATCGGATGGAACACCTCCTTGTAGAGGTTCAGCGAGAACGAGGTGAAGGCGATCACGATGATCAGCAGCCAGATCCACAGCCCGCCCGCGCGGTGCAGATCGAAGTTGAGCCGGTAGCCGCCGGCCGCCCAGCGCACCGTCCAGGCCGGCTTCCAGCGCTGCCACCAGACGCCCGCGGGCCGGTGCTCCGGATGCACTGCCTGGCGCAGCCGGCGCGGCGTCGTGAGATAGAGCGCGACGAAGCTGTCGAGCAGCCACACCAGCGCCACCGTGCCCATGATCCAGTAGCCCAGCCGGTCGGTGCCCCACATCGCCGGCACGTGCAGCATGTAGTGCAGCTTGCGCAGGAAGGGCATCAGCGTCTCGGGCTTGAGCGAGATCGCGGTCGAGTCGCGCCGGCCGCGCACCTCGGCGGTCACCGGGTCGACGAACACCTGGTTGTAGCCGAGCCTGAAGGGCTTGCCGGTGGCCGGGTCGGTGCGCGGCTGCACGAAGTAGCTGGCGGCGTGGCCTTCCTCGAAACCCAGCGGAAGGTAGGCGACCCGCGCGCGCGGATCGTGCGCCTCGACCGCGGCGGCAAGCTCGAACGGATCCTTGAAGGGGCCGCGGCCCGCGGTGTCGTAGAGCTTGCGGTTGAGCCAGCCGTCGATCTCGTGGTCCCACGAGATGACGGCGCCCGTCAGGCCCGAGACGACGAGGAACAGGGCCACCGCCAGCCCCGCCCAGCGGTGTACGGCGGTCGCGAAGGCGCGCATCAGAACTCGAGCGTGGCCGAGAGGTTGAACGTGCGGGGCGCGCCGAGCACCAGGTAGCCGGAGCCGGGATAGCCGCCGACCGAGGACCAGTAGTTGCGGTCGGCCAGGTTCTCGATGCGCGCACGCAGGGTGAGCAGCTTGCCGCGCACTTCGGTCACGTAGCGTGCGCCGATGTCCATGCGGGTCCAGCCCGGCACGCGCAGCGTGTTGGCGGCATTGGCGTAGCTCGATCCGCTCGCCACCACGCGGCCGTCGAGCGAGAGGCCCTGCACGCCCGGCACGTCCCATTCGACGCCGATGCTGCCCTGCGCCTTGGGCACGCCGATCACGCGCTTGCCGTCCGTGATGCTGCTGCCCGTGTCCTTCTGCTTGGCGTCCAGCCAGGTCACGCCGCCCAGCAGCCGCAGGCCCTTGCTGACCTGGCCGAAGACGCTGAGCTCGGCGCCCTGGTGGCGGTCCTTGCCATTCGCGGAGAAGTAGTTGCCCTGCACGAAGGCGCGCGGCTTCTCGGTGGAGAAGAACGCAAGCGTGCCGCCGACCTGGCCGGCGTCGTACTTGATGCCGACTTCCTTCTGCTTGGACACGTAGGGGCGCAGTTGCTGGCCGGCGTTGAGCACCGGCTGGCCGCCGGACTGCGCGGGCGCGGTTTCACCCTGCGCCAGCCCTTCGATGTAATTCGCATAGACCGACAGCTGGTCGTTGGCCTTGAACACGATGCCCGCCAGCGGGCTGGTGCGGCTCTGGTCGTACGAGGTGACGGCGCCGCCGGCGGCGGTCTGCCGGCCGTTGCTCACGATGCGGTAGCCGATGTCGCTGGTCTCGATCGTCTGGTGGCGCGCGCCGAGCGTCAGGCGCAGGCGGTCGTCCATGAAGGACAGCGTGTCGCCGATGGCCAGGCTCTTGAGCGTGGTGGTGCCGTTGAGCGCGGGGTTGGCGAGGTCGTTGCCCAGGTAGGTCAGCGCCGGTGGGAAATAGCTGCGCGGATAGTAGATGCCGGTATTGAGCGTGCCGCCGGCGCCCAGGCCCATGCCGTAGGCGTTCTTCTTCTCGAGATCGAAGTAGGAATAGCCGAGCACCCATTCGTGGCCCACGCTGCCGGTGCGCAGCTTGCCGCGCACGCCGATCTCGGCCGTCTTGACCTTGTCCTCGCGCGTGTTGTCGAAGCGGGTCATCGTGGCCGCTCCCGTGAGGCCGTTGGAGACCGTCGGGCCCGCGAGGGAATTGTTCTCGTAGCTGTTGCGCGCGCCGGCGGCGGCCCAGGCCGTGATGTCCGGCGTGATGTCGTACTCGCCGCGCACCGAGCCGAAGGTGTCGCGCTCGTAGGAATAGGTCCAGGGCTGTGCGAAGTTCGTGCTGTTGTCGGGCGCCCTGGGCACCACCGCGACGCCGCTGCCGAGCGTCACGTTGGGACGCGTGCTGCGCAGGCGGTGCTCCTGGTGGCCGATGTCGGCCGAGATGCGCGCGTCGCGGCTGCGCCAGTCCAGGCCCACCGAGAACACGTCGAGCTTGACGCCCTCGCCGTCCACGCCCGTGCCGCCGTCGCGGTGCGCGGCGTTCAGGCGCACGCCCACGCTCTGGTCGGGGCCGAAGCGGCGCGCGATGTCGGTCGCGGCATAGGCCTGCGAGCCGCTGGCCGTGCCCAGCGTGACCTGCGTGAGCGGCTCGTTCGGCGCGCGCTTGGGCAGCAGGTTGATGTTGCCGCCGATGCCGCCGCCCGAAGGCGTGGCCCCGTTCAGGAATGCGCTCGCACCGCGGAACACTTCCACGCGCTCGAACAGTTCGGACGAGATGTACTGCCGCGGCAGCAGGCCATAAAGCCCGTTGTAGGCGATGTCGTCCGAGTTGACGATGAAGCCGCGGATGAAATACGACTCCTGGAAGTTGCCGAAGCCGCGCGCCACGCGCACCGTCGGGTCGTTCTGCAGCACGTCGGCCACGCTCCTGGCCTGCTGGTTCTGGATCAGCTCGTGGGTGTAGCTGGTGCTGGAGAACGGGGTACTCATCATGTCCTGGTTGCCCAGGATGCCGACGCGGCCGCCGCGCGCCACCTGGCCGCCCGCGTAGGGCTTGGTCAGGCCCTCGGCCGAGGCGTCGGCACTGGCTTCGACGGTGACGGTGGCCAGCGTGCCGTTTGTCGACGCCGACGAAGGCGAGGCGGCAGGCACTGCGGGAGCTGGCTGCGCCGGGGTGGTCTGGGCGAGCGCCGCCACTGCGTGAAGGGCCAGCAGCGAGGCGGCCACGGTCGGGCGAAGCCGGGGAAACGGAGCAGCGGACATGGAACGGTTCAATCTGTAATACAAATGAGAACCGTTATTATTCGATAACAAAGCCCATGATTTCGAAACTTTCCCGCCATGTTGCGGAAAAGTGTCAGAAAAAAGTCGTCAATCGGGCGGCTGGGCGGGGCCGCTTCAGAACGCCGCCCGCTGCCCGTCCACGAACACGTGCAAATCGCCGGGCGCGAAGGCCGTCCAGCTTTCGTTGGTGGTGAGCGGCGCGGTCACGACCACCGCCACGCGGTCGTTCGGCGTGGTGTGCTTTGCGAAGTCGATCTCCAGGTCTTCGTCCGACAGCTGCGCCGTGAGGAAGGGATGGCGCCGTTCCACGTACCAGAGATGCGTGGAGGCATGGGCCCAGAGCGCCTGGCCGTTCGACAGCATGAAGTTGAAGGTGCCGTGGCCCGCAAGCTGCGGCGCCAGTTCGCGCAGCGTGAGCGTGAGCTCCTCGATGCTCGGCACGCCCGCATGCGACTTGGCCAGCTCCTGCATGATCCAGCAGAAGGCGTGCTCGCTGTCGGTGTTGCCCACCGGGTGGAAGTTGCCGTGCAGGCGCGGGCGGAAATCCTTCAGGTCGCCGTTGTGGGCGAACACCCAGTAGCGGCCCCACAGTTCGCGCACGAAGGGGTGGCAGTTCTGCAGGTTGACAGCGCCCTGCGTGGCCTTGCGGATGTGCGCAATGACGTTGCGGCTCTGGATCGGGTAGCGCCGGATCAGCTCGGCCACCGGCGACTCGCTCGCGGGCATGTGGTCGACGAAGTGGCGCAGCCCGCGGTCCTCGAAGAAGGCGATGCCCCAGCCGTCGGCGTGGTGGTCGGTGCGGCCGCCGCGCTGCGCGAAGCCGGTAAAGCTGAAGGTCACGTCCGTGGGCGTGTTGCAGTTCATTCCAAGCAGTTGGCACATGGCGCTATTAGAGCGCGAGCGCCGCCCGCCCGGCGAACCCGGCTGCCCGTTCAGCGCACGAAGCGGCCTTCGGGCGTGACGCGCACCATCTCGATGAAGCGCGAGCCGGCATTGGCGCCGGTCGAGAAGTCGATGTCCATGCCGGCCAGGCGCAGCCTGAATGCCCGCAGCGTTGCATGCAGGCGGGCCCGCGTCAGGTCGCGGCCGGTGCGCTTGAGCGCCTCGATCATCACCAGCGCGTTCAGGTAGCCCTCGAAGCTGCCGTAGCCCACCGGCACCTGCGCGCGTTCGGCCAGCCGGCGGTAGTCGCGCGTGACGGATTCCACCTCGCCCCAGGGATAGGGCGTGACCTGCGAGATGGCCAGGCCGCTGGCCTGCAACTGCACCACCTTGGCCGTGACCTCGCCCGGCACGATCGACATGCCGTAGAACATCGGCTTGCTGCCGGCCCCATAGGTCGCCTTGATCACCTCGCCGGCCACGGTGCCGGCCAGGTACATCAGCACGGCCTGGGACTGGCTGTCGGCCAGCATCTTGCCGGCGGCCGCGGAGGTCGAGCCATCGCCCTTCACCGACACCACCAACGCGGGCGCCTGCTTGTGCGTGGCCATGGCCGCCTCGATCAGCTTCACCGCCTCGACGCCGCCCGGATTGTCCAGGTGGGCGATCGCGATCTTGTTCACGCCGATGGTCGACAGGTGCTCGACCAGCGCCTGCGCCTCGCGCGCATTGCTGGCGCGCACGAAATAGGCCGAGCCCGCCACGCGTTCGCGCGCGCTGTCGCCCACGCCGTAGCCGCCGACGCTGGGTGCGCCGCTTTGCTGCAGCAGCTTGGCCGCGGCGGCCGTGGTGCCCGAGCCCACGCAGCCGAAGAAGGCGAACACGCGGTGGTCGTTCAGCAGCTTGCCGTAGTTTTCGACCGCCTTCTCGGGCTTGAGCTCGTCGTCCAGCGCCACCAGCTTGATCTTGCGTCCGCCCACGCCGCCCTGCTCATTGATGGCGTCGAAGGCCAGCGCGGCGCCGTTGTGCACCACCTTGATCTGCGAGCCGAGCGGACCGCTCAGCACGGCCGAGCTGCCGAGCACGATTTCGGTGTCGGTCACCCCCGCCTCGGCGGCCTGTGCGGACGAGAGATGGGCCAGGCCCGCTGCGAAAACTGCCGTTCCGGCGACAAAACTTCTGCGTTGCATCGAACCCATCCCATCATTAGCTAACAAATGCTAACAATTAGAAACGATGGGTGCTTAAGTATTACTAAGTGCTTACCCTTGCGGGTCGGGTTGCCGAAGCTGCCAGGCCGCGCAGATCGCCAGCGCGCAGAGCCCGGCCAGCATCAGGAACACCTCGTCGAAGGCCGCGAGCCGCGCCGGGCTGCTCGCGGCGTTGGCCAGCGAATCGCCATGCGCCGCCAGCCGCCACTCGAGCACGATGGCGCACAGGCTCACGCCGGCCGCGCCGCCCAGCATGCGCAGGAAGTTGATCGCGCTGGCGCCCTGCGGAATCAGCGGCTTGGCGAGCGGCCGCATCGAACCGAGGTTGAGCGAGGGCAGGATGAAGCCGAGCCCGATGCGCCCGATGATGGCAAACGCCACCAGCAGCCAGAGCGCGCTGTCGAGCCGGAGCACCACCATCAGCGCGAACGAAGCCGCCAGCAGCACCAGCCCGATGCTCACCAGCATCCACGTCGGCTGCCGGTCGGCCAGCCGGCCCACGCCCGCGATGGTCAGGGCCAGCACGATGCCCGCCGGCAGCAGGATGGTGCCCACGTGCGACGCGGACAGCTGCAGCCCGACCTGCATGTACACCGGCAGCAGGTAAGTGGAGCCGAACAGCGCCGTGCCGTAGATGAAGGCGACCACGCTGCCCATGGCGAACTGGCGGTACTGGAACAGCGCCAGGTTCATCAGCGGTTCGCCGCCGCCGGCCGCGTAGCGGCGCTGCCACCAGACGAAGGCGCCAAAAGCCAGCACCGCGGCCGCCAGCAGCAGGCCGGCCTGCACCGGCGAATCGCCGCGCAGCTCGACCAGGCCGTTCAGCAGGCAGAGCGTGCCCACGGTGCCCAGTGCGAGGCCGCGCCAGTCGAGCCCGCTGCCGCGCGCGGCCGCCACGCCGCCGGGCGCCGTGGTCGGCACGAACCTGTAGGCCAGCCAGAGCGAGGCCAGGCAGAACGGCACCACCATGAAGAAGATCGAGCGCCAGCCGAACAAGTCGACCAGCACGCCGCCGATGCTCGGGCCGATGGCCGGCGCCAGCACCACGCCCATGCCGAAGATGCCGCTCGCGCGTCCCTGCTCGTGCGGCTCGAAGGCGCGCAGGATGATGATGGCCGGAATCGGCTGCACCACGCCCGCCGCAAGCCCCTCGGCCACGCGCGCCAGCAGCACCAGCGAGAAGTTGTTGGCCAGCCCGCCCGCGATGCCGCCCGCGAGCAGCAGCACCATCGTGCCCACGTAGGTGCGCCGGTAGCCGTAGCGCGACAGCAGCCACGGCGTGGTCAGCATCGAGACCGTCATCGCCACCATGAAGCCCGAGCTCACCCACTGCGCGCGATCCTGGCCCAGCGAGAAATGGTGGCTCATGCCCGGGATCGCGACGTTGACGATGGTCGAGGACATGATCGACGCCATCACCCCCACCATCACCGAAAGCAGCAGGTACCAGCGGTAGCGCGGACCGTAGCGTTCGCGCAGGGTGCCGATGGAAGGCGGGGCCGGCGAAGCGGCTTCGGGCGTGGGAGTGGTGGTCATGGGCGGTGGCCCCGGCTTTTTCGATGCGGGTCCGTCGTCCTACAAGCATATCGGGCTTTGCGCGGCGGGGCCGGAGCCCGCACGTCCCACAATGCATTGCTGTCCCGCGCTGCCTTTCCAGAACAACGAAATGAATGCTCCACCCGATGACCAGGCCGATGCCCCCGAACCGGGCGCGGCCTCTCACCTTGCCTCCGAACTCGCGGCGCCCACCGTGAGCCGCGCCTACCGCTGCCAGTGCGGCCGGCCGGTGTTCCTGCGCAACAGCCAGTGCCTGGCCTGCCGCACGCCGCTGGGCTACGTGATCGAGCGCCTGGGCGTCGTGCCGCTGGCGCCGGTCGAGGACGAAGACAACACCGACGACAGCGCGGCCGACGGCGCCGAACCCGAACAACTCTTCACCGTGTTCGGCAACCCCGACGGCCGCACCTACCGCCGCTGCGCCAACCTCATGACCGCCGCCAGCTGCAACTGGATGGTGCCGGCCCCGCGCGAGGGCGACGACCCTTCGTTCAACACCAACGGCCTCGCGCCCGGCTACTGCCTGGCCTGCAGCGTCACCCGCACCATCCCCGATCTTTCGGCGGAGAGCAACGGCGAACTCTGGCGCAAGCTCGAGCATGCGAAGCGCCGGCTCATCTCGCAGCTGCTCGCGCTCGGGCTGCCGGTGGTCAGCCGCCATGCCGATCCGGTGCACGGCCTGGCCTTCGACTTTCTCGGCAACATGCCGGGCGGCCCGCACGTGATGACCGGGCATGAACAGGGCGTGATCACCCTCAACGCCGAAGAGGCCGAGGACGCCGTGCGCGAGCGCATCCGCGCCGAAATGCGCGAGCCCTACCGGACGCTGCTCGGACATTTCCGCCACGAGATCGGCCACTACTACTGGGACCTGCTGGTGCAGCCCACGCCCTGGCTCGACGAGTTCCGCGCGCTCTTCGGCGACGAGCGCGCCGACTACGCCGCGGCGCTCCAGCAGCACTATGAACAAGGCCCGCCACCCGACTGGGCCGACCGCTTCGTGAGCAGCTACGCGAGCATGCACCCCTGGGAGGACTGGGCCGAAACCTGGGCCCACTACCTGCACATGGCCGACACCGTCGACACCGCCATGAGCTTTGGCGTGGACGCCACCAACGTCGAGCTTGCGACCGACCTGTTCACCGCGGAAGACCTCTGGCAGCCCGAGCATCCCGGCGCCGCCAGGTTCCTGGATTTCCTCAACGGCTGGGTGCTGCTCACCAACGTGCTCAACGAGCTTTCGCGCAGCATGGGACAGCCCGACTACTACCCCTTCGTGCTGCCGCGCGTGGCTGTCGGCAAGCTGCAGTTCATCCATTGCGTGATCACGCAGCAGCGCGACCGCGGCGTCTCTGCGGCCGCTTCGCCCGGCGTGCCGCTGCCGCCGGCGCAAAGCCAGCAGCAGGGCGCCGCTCAGTCCTGACGAGACCCGGCGGGCGCTCCCGCGGCGCAGCGGGGGCACATGCAGGCCTTGCCGCGCGATGCCGGCGGCAGGGCCGCGAACGGCGCCTTGCCGAAGTCGGCCGACATGCACCAGCAGGGCGGCTGTGGCTGGCCGGTTTCGCGCGCGGTTTCCATCGCGCAGCGGTTCTCCTCGCCGCACAGCGGACAGCGCGTGGTGTCGATGGTGGCGGTGGCTGTTTCCATCGCGTCAGGCGAGCTCGAAGGCCGGCAGCTTCCTGGGCACGGCCACGTTGCGCAGGGTTGCGTACACCGGCAGGCCGTTGCGGTAGGCGGGGTAGTCCTCGCCCTCGATCAGCGGCAGCAGGTAGCGCCTGCACTTGTCGGTGATGCCCCAGCCGTCCTCCGAGATGAAGTCGCGCGGCATCGGTTTTTCGACATTCGCCACCGCATCGAGCGGCGCACTGCCGATGCGGTAGGCGTAGGGCGCATCGGAGGTGCGCTCGATGGTCGGCATCACCGCGTTGCGGCCCTCGAGCGCGAGCTCGACCGCGCGCTGCCCCAGCTCGTAGGCCTGCTTCACGTCGGTGGCCGAGGCAATGTGCCGCGCCGCGCGCTGCAGGTAGTCGGCCACGGCCCAGTGGAACTTGTGGCCCAGCGCCTCCTTGACCATCTGCGCCACCACCGGCGCCGCGCCGCCGAGCTGCGCATGGCCGAAGGCGTCGCGTGTGCCTTGCTCGGCCAGGAAGGTTCCGTCAGGGTAGTGGCAGCCCTCGGACACCACCACCGAGCAGTAGCCATGCTGCTTCACCAGCTCGTCGATGCGCGCGAGAAAGCGCGCCTTGTCGAACTCGATCTCGGGGAACAGCACCACCACCGGAATGCCATGGTCGGCCACGAGCCCGCCGGCCGCCGCGATCCAGCCCGCATGCCGCCCCATCACCTCGAGCACGAACACCTTGGTGGAAGTGGCGGCCATCGAGCGCACGTCGAACGAAGCCTCCAGCGTCGACACCGCCACGTACTTGGCGACCGAGCCGAAGCCCGGGCAGCAGTCGGTCAGCGGCAGGTCGTTGTCGATGGTCTTGGGCACGTGGATCGCCTGCAGCGGATAGCCGAGCGACTGCGACAGCTGGCTCACCTTGAAGCAGGTGTCGGCCGAATCGCCGCCGCCGTTGTAGAAGAAATAGCCGATGCCGTGCGCCTTGAACACCTCGATCAGCCGTTCGTATTCGCGCCGGTTCTTCTCGAGCGACTTGAGCTTGTAGCGGCACGAGCCGAAGGCGCCCGAGGGCGTGCTGCGCAGCGCCGCAATGGCCTCGGCCGGCTCGGCGCCGGTGTCGATCAGCTCCTCGGTCAGCGCGCCGATGATGCCGTTGCGCCCGGCGTAGACATTGCCGATGCGGTCCGGGTGTTTTCGTGCCGTCTCGATCACGCCGCAGGCCGACGCATTGATGACCGAGGTGACGCCGCCCGACTGGGCGTAGAAGGCGTTGAGGATGGGCATGCGGCCATTCTCCCGCAGCCTCGAGCCAGGCGCCAGTGGTCCTGTTTCAGCGCCCGCCCAGGCCCATCGCCCGCGTGATCACCTCTTTCATGATCTCGTTCGTGCCGCCATAGATGCGCTGCACCCGCGCATCGGCATACGCGCGCGTGATCGGGTACTCCCACATGAAGCCGTAGCCGCCGTGCAGCTGCACGCAGGCGTCCATCACCTTGCACTGCAGGTCGGTGGTCCAGTACTTGGCCATGCTGGCGGTGGCGGTATCGAGCTTCTCGGCCATCAGCAGCTCGATGCACTTGTCGACGAACACCTGCGCCACCTGCACCTCGGTCTGCAGCTCGGCGAGCGTGTAGCGCGTGTTCTGGTAGCTGCCCACCGGCTGGCCGAACACCTTGCGCTCCTTCACGTAGGCCACGGTCTGGTCGATGGCGGCCTGCGACGCGGCCACTGCGCTGATCGCGATCTGCAGCCGCTCCCACGGCAGCTGCTCCATCAGGCAGACGAAGCCGCGGTTCAGCTGCGCGGCATCGCCGAGCAATGCGTCGGCCGGCAGCCGCACGTCGTCGAAGAACAGCTCGGAGGTGTCCTGCGCCTTCAGCCCCAGCTTCTTGAGCCGCTTGCCCTTCTCGAAGCCCGGCATGCCGCGCTCGACCAGGAACAGGCTGGTGCCCTTGGCGCCCGCGGCCGGGTCGGTCTTGGCGACCACGATCACGAGGTCGGCATGCCAGCCGTTGGTGATGAAGGTCTTGCTGCCGTTGAGCAGGTAGCTGCCGTCGGGCTGGCGGATGGCGCTGGTCTTGACCGCCTGCAGGTCGCTGCCCGCGCCGGGCTCGCTCATCGCGATGGCGCCGACCATCTCGCCGCTCGCGAGTTGGGGGAGGTAGCGCTGCTTCTGCGCCTCGGTGCCGTAGCGCAGGATGTAGGGGGCCACGATCTCGCTGTGCAGCCCGAAGCCGATGCCCGTGAAGCCGCGCGCCCAGAGTTCCTCGAACTGGATCACCGAATAGAGCAGGTCGGCACCCGCGCCGCCGTAGGCCTCGGGCAGCGCCATGCAGAGAAAGCCGTTCCCGCCGGCCTTGGACCAGACGGCGCGGTCCACGTAGCCCTGTTCTTCCCACGCCTCGTGGAAGGGCGCGATCTCCTTGTCCATGAAGCGGCGGAAGCTGTCGCGGAAGGCCTCGTGGTCGGCGCTGAAAAGCGTGCGTTCGATCATGGCCTCAGCGCCCGGGGAAGCTTGGTGGGCGCTTCTGCAGGAAGGCGCTCACGCCTTCGCGGAAGCTGGGGCGGTCGATCAGCTCGCGCTGGCGTTCGCTTTCGTAGTGCAGTTGCTCGGCCAGCGTGTGGCGCTCGGCGGCCTCGAAGGCTTCGCGCGCCTCGACCACCGCATGTGCCGGCAGGCGGGCGAGCCGCTGCGCGATGGCGCGCGCTTCTTCGAGCAACTTTTCGTCGTCCGCGCAGGCCCAGATCAGGCCCCACTGCACCGCGCGCCCCGCACTCAGGCGCTCGTCGAGCAGCGCCATGCCCATCGCACGCGCCTTGCCGGCGCGCCGCGGAATGGCCCAGGTGCAGCCCAGGTCCGGCACGATGCCGAGCTTGGGCAGGAAGGGCAGGTAGAAGTACGCGCTGCGCGCCGCAATCGTCACGTCGGCGGCCAGGGCCAGGCCCACGCCGGCGCCGGCCGCGGGGCCGTTGACGGCCGCCACCACCGGCACGGGCAGCGTGCGCAGCGTCTCGATCAGCGGGTTGCTGAGCGACTGCATCCACTCCGCGGTCTGCGCGCCGAGCGACTTGCCTTCGTCGCCGGGCGCCATTGCGCTCAAATCTGCGCCCACGCAAAAGGCCTTGCCGGCGCCGGTCAGGATCACGGCGCGCACCGCGCGGTCATCGCGGATGCGTTCCAGCGTGTCACGCAGCTCGACCTGCAGTTCGCGCGCAATCGGGTTCAGCTTGGCCGGCAGGTTCAGCGTGAGCGTGGCGATGCCGTCGGCCAGCTCGTAGAGCACGTAGGGCTGTGCGTTCATCAGAGCCTTTCCACGATGGTGACGTTGGCCATGCCGCCGCCTTCGCACATCGTCTGCAGGCCGTAGCGCTTGCCGCGCCGGCCCAGCGCGTGGACCAGCGTCGTCATGAGCTTGGTGCCCGAGGCGCCCAGCGGATGGCCGAGCGCGATGGCGCCGCCGTTCACGTTGAGCCGCGCGGGATCGGCGTTCAGCGCCTCCAGCCAGGCGATCGGCACGGGCGCGAAGGCTTCGTTCACTTCATAAAGATCGATGTCCTGGATGCGCATGCCGGCCTTTTTCAACGCATGCAGCGTGGCGGGCAGCGGCGCTTCCAGCATGATCACGGGGTCGTGCCCCATCACGCTCATGTGGTGGATGCGCGCGAGCGGCTTCACGCCCAGGGCCTTCAGGCCGCGTTCGTTCACCACCAGCACGCCGCTTGCGCCGTCGCAGATCTGGCTCGCGGTGGCGGCGGTGCAGCGTCCGCCCTCGGCAATCAGCTTGACGCCCGCGATGCCTTCGAGCGTGGCATCGAAGCGGATGCCTTCGTCCACCGTGTGCTGCTCGCCGGTGCCGCTGCCGTCGGCCTGCAGGATCTCGATGGGCACGATCTCGCCTTCGAACGCGCCCGAGCGCGTCGCGGCCATGGCTCGGCGGTGGCTTTCGAGCGCATAGCGGTCGAGTGCGTCCTTGTCGATGCCGTAGTTCTTCGCGATCATCTCGGCGCCGGTGAACTGGCTGAACTCCACGCCGGGGTAGCGTCTTTTCATGGCCGGGCTCATGTAGGTGCCCAGGCCCGCCTTGGCCGGCAGCGCATTGGGCGTGAACATCGGCACGCGCGTCATGCTTTCGACGCCGCCCGCAATCACCGCGTCCATGGCGCCCGACATCACGGCCTGCGCCGCAAAGTGCAGCGCCTGCTGCGACGAGCCGCACTGCCGGTCGACCGAGGTGCCCGGCACCGACTCGGGCAGCCTCGACGCCAGCACCGCATTGCGCGCCGCGTTGGTCGCCTGCTCGCCCACCTGGCTCACGCAACCCAGGATCACGTCTTCCACCGCGGCCGGATCGATGCCGCTCTTCGCCACCAGCGCGTCGATCACCTGCGCCGCCAGGTCGGCCGGATGCCAGCCCGCGAGCTTGCCGCCGCGCCGCCCGCCGGCCGTGCGCGCGGCGGCCACGATGTATGCCTCTGCCATGGTCATGTCCCTTCAGAAAAGAAAACAGCGTGAACCGCGCGGCGCCCAACGCAAAAAAGCCGCCCGTCACGGCGGCGGCGTTCGGTGCGTGGAAGGTCCATGGCATCGAGGTTCGATGCCGGGGCCGCTCAGGTCAAGCCGGGGACAACCCGAGCGGCAGCAGTCGCCAAGGCGACCGGCGGCGCACCGGTGGCGGCAGCGGCATGGCCGCGGGCTGCGCGTCCGACACCGTGATGCACGAGGCTTCGAGTGCCGACACCAGCATGCGCCGGTGCTCGCTGCCTTCGAAGCGCTCGCCCGGGGCGAGCACGATGTCGCGCGGATCGCGGTCGAGCGTCACCCAGACCGAGCCGCTGCGGCATTCGATGCCCACGCCGGCGCCATCGGGCACGGCAAAGATGGAACGGGTCGGCAGGCTGAGGTGAAAGCGGGAAGAGAGAGGCTGGGTGCTCATGGCAAGCTCCATTGCATTCGTGATATGAATGAATATAGTGATCCAGCCTCCCTCTTGCACACGGTAATTCGGAACTCGTTGCATGCATTCAGAGAATGTGAAAGCCCTTGGTACCGGGGCCGGCGAACTGCCGCCACTTGAGCTGCTGCGCAGTTTCGAGGCCGCGGCGCGCCGGCTGAGCTTCACGCTCGCGGCCGGCGAACTGCACCTGACCCAGTCGGCCGTGAGCCGGCAGATCCAGCAGCTCGAAGCCAGCCTGGGCGTGCTGCTGTTCGAGCGCCGGCACCGCGCGCTGGCGCTCACCGAGGCGGGCGGCGTGATGCAGCGGGCCGTGACCGACAGCCTGGAGCGGCTGCGCGACGCCACCGCGCGGGTGCGCGCCAGTTCCGCGCCGCGCCAGGTGGCCATCACCACCACGCCGGGTTTCGCGTCGCTGTGGCTCATTCCGAAGCTGGCGCGCTTCACCGGCAGCCATCCGCAGGTCGACGTGCGCGTGTCGGCCACGCTCGACGTGCTGGACCTGGAGAGCGGCCGCCTCGACCTGGCGGTGCGCTTCATGCCGATCGGCCGCGGCATCGGTCCGGCGCTGTTCGAGGAATCGGTGATCCCGCTGTGTTCGCCGCAACTCGCCGCCTCGCTGCGCACGCCGGCGGACTTCGCGAACCTCACGCTGCTCACCATCGAATACCCGGACCACAGCGAGGCACCCACCGCCGATTGGGAACCCTGGCTCAAGGTGATGGGGCTCGACGACCTGCGCATGAAGAGCACGCTGCGCTTCACCCAGTACGCCGATGCGGTGGCCGCCGCCGTGGCCGGGCAGGGCGTGGTGATCGGCCGGCTGCCGCTGCTGCGCGAACTGATGCAGGACGGCCGGCTGGTGGCGCCGCTCGGCGAGGGCGCGGCTTCGCACCGCGGCTACTTCATCGAGACCTCGCGGCGTGCCGCGGGCAATCGCGACGCACAGGAGTTCGCGCAATGGCTGCGCGACGAGGCCGAGGCGGCGCAGCGGACCTGAAGGATTTGTGCGGAAACTCCTCGCGCATCCGGCGTGGCGCGAGGCGTGGGCTTTGCGCCACAGCCGCAGGCGCCGCGCTTGCACACAGCACGCGTGCTCGCCAGAATCCGCCCTTCGTTTTTCAGCAACAGTTTTTCATCCGCGCCTGGCGACGACCAACCTCCCGGGCGGCAACACATTCAATGAACCGTTTCCTGAACACCTGACCCGCACACCGACCGCCCCGGCCGGATGTGCATCCATGCATCCGCCGAGGCCCATCGACAAAGGCCCCGCGCAGCCATTCGCCGGGGCTTTCCTGTTTCTGGAGTGTGCGCACATGAGTGCTCAACGAAAGGCCCGCGACGACGACAAGCGTCTGGGCCGGTTCTATTTTTCGGTGCCGAATGCGGCACCTCGCAACCCCGTGGTGGCCGCCGTCGCGCGCGGCGAATCGAATCAGAAGGCGGGCCGCCACCTGCGTACGCACCGTGCGGAACGGCGCGCGCAGAAGGTCGCGCTGCAGAAGGCTGCGCGCAGCCTTGGGCGGGAGGGCTGACGATGCGCGAAGACATGGACAAGGTCATCGTGGAACGCCCGCGCCGCGGAGGTGGCGTGCAGGGCGACGGGCGCGCATTTCGAAACAGCAGGGAGCGCGGTTCGCATCTCGGCATGAAGCGTGGCTACGACCACCCGAAGGGGCTCAACGAGAACCTCCAGCCGCTCCGGCGCTGGCTGCACAAGCAGGTGCACCGGCCGTGGGACAAGGTGTGGAGCGAGCTCTGCCGGGGCATCGACCGGCGCAGCACGGTGCAGGCGCACATCTTCCTGCACATCGACGACTTCGTCGTGCGCGATGCGGTGATGCACGGCGGCGAGGTGCTGGTGCGTTCGCGGTGGTGGGCGGGCAGCGACCGCGTGCCGCTGCGCGAGGCGCCCCACGTCGAGCTCTTCGTGCATCCGGCCACCGGCATCCTGTTGCCCAACCGGTATCGGCGCGGCGCGGCACAGCGCCGCAAGGCCGAACGCGAGGCGAAGGTGGCGGCGGCGCAAGGGGTGGTGAAGCCCTGCGCGCCCTACCATGCGATCGACGCCGTCACGCAGTGGCATCGCATCGACGGCTGCTGGTGGGAGGTGACGCTCGCGCGCGTGCCCGAGGTGCGCCGGCTGGAGCCCGCGCCGCGCTGCTACGACGTGCTGCGGCGCTGCCTGGTCACGCGCCGCGGCTGCGAGCCGCCCGCCTTCGGCACCACCGACACGATGGCGATGTACGGCCGGCCCAACGTGTATGCGGAGTGCATGCGCAAGCTCGGCCGCGCGGAGGTGCGCTCGCGGCTGGGCGAGCGCGGTTGAGCGAGCGCCTGCGCGATGCCGCTCAGGGCTGCGCGCAGGCGAGGCCCGCTTTTTCGTGCGTACGCGGCAGCAACAGGAACGCCAGGGTGCCCACCGCCAGCATGCCCGCGATCGTGAGGAACACTGCGCGAAACGGCTCCACGCCGTTCGACGTGGCCCACGACGCGGCCACGCCCGTGGTCCACTGCATCAGCGACACGCCGAGGAACATCGCCATGTTGAGCAGCGACAGCGCGCGCCCCGTCATGGCCGCCGGATAGGCGGCGCGCGTGTACGAATACTGCAGCACCGAGTAGCCCGAGAGCAGTCCATAGAGGATCGGCAGGCCGATGTCGACGGCGAGCGAATGCGTGAACGCCATGAACGCGAAGATCACCGCGGCCGCGAACGCGCAGCCCATGAGCCAGCGGCCGCGCCGCCGGCCGCCCGGGTCGAGGCGGCCGAAGATGGCGGGGCTGATCATGCCGGCGATGGTCATCGCCAGCGCCACATTGCCGCTGCTGACCAGCGACAGCCCGTGGCGGTCGTGCAGCACGGGGCCGAGCCAAAGGCCGCGCAGGGTGATGAACGCGGCATACGACACGCAGGCAAAGCACAGCAGGCCCAGCGTGTGCGGCATGGCAAAGAGCGGCAGCAGTTCGCGCACGGCCTTGGCGAGCGTCTGGCGTTCGTGCGGCACCGCGCGCGGCGGTTCGTGCACGCGCCAGAACACGAAGCCCCACGACAGCACCGCGAAGCCCGCGAGGCAGGCGTAGCCCGCGCGCCAGCTCGCGGCTTCGATCAGCAGCGCGAGCGGCGTGCCGGTGAACAGGATGCCCAGCCCCGCCATGCTCATCACGAGGCCCGACATGGCCGTGAAGCGCGCGGCCTCGAAGTGCCGTGCGATGAACACGGTGCAGGCGAGAAAAGCCGGCGCGCAGCCGACGCCGATCATGGCCTGCCCGAGCAGCAGCGCATGGAAGCTGGGCGCGGCTGCACACAGCACCGCGCCCACAATGGCAAGCGGAAAGGCCGTGAGCACCGTGCGCCGCACGCCGTAGATGTCGATCGACACACCCATCGCGAGCTGCGTCGCGCCGAACATGAAATGGAAGGTGCCTGCCCACAAGCCCAGCGCCTGGGCCGAGAGGCCGAAATGCTGCGCGAGCGGCGTGGCCATCATCGCGCCGACGGTGCGAAAGGCCTGGCTCAGCGCGAAAGCGGAGGCCAGCACGATCAGCATCGATGTGGCCGAACGTGCCGAGGCAGGGGAGAGGGTCATGGGGGAGGCGCGGCGCTGGAGACGGAGGCAGCACGAATCCTAACGGCATGCCAAAGAAAAAAACGGCGCCCGAGGCGCCGTCGTTCCCAAACCGATGCGCAAGCGCGATCAGGCTTCGCCCTTCACCTTCAGCCGCCACGCATGCAGCAGCGGCTCGGTGTAGCCGCTCGGCTGCTCGATGCCCTTGAACACCAGGTCCTGCGCCGCCTTGTACGCGGCCGAGGTTGCGAAGTGGCCGGCCATCGGCTGGTACACCGGATCGCCCGCGTTCTGCTCGTCGACCACCTTGGCCATGCGCTGGAAGGTCTCGTCGACCTGCGCCTTGGTCACCACGCCGTGCAGCAGCCAGTTGGCGATGTGCTGGCTCGAGATGCGCAGCGTGGCGCGGTCTTCCATCAGGCCCACGTTGTGGATGTCGGGCACCTTGGAGCAGCCCACGCCCTGGTCGATCCAGCGCACCACGTAGCCGAGGATGCCCTGCACGTTGTTGTCGATCTCCTGCTGCTTCTCGGCCTCGGTCCAGTTGGCCGCGGGAGCGATCGGCACCTGCAGCAGCGCGTTCAGGATGTTGTCGCGTTCCGCGTCGGCGTCGATCTTCTCGAGTTCCTGCTGCACGGCCGTGACGCTCACCTGGTGGTAGTGCAGCGCGTGCAGCGTGGCGGCGGTGGGCGAGGGTACCCAGGCGGTGTTGGCGCCGGCCTTGGGGTGCGCGATCTTCTGCTCGAGCATGGCGGCCATCAGGTCGGGCATGGCCCACATGCCCTTGCCGATCTGCGCCTTGCCGCGCAGGCCGCACGAGAGGCCGACCAGCACGTTGTTCTTCTCGTACGCGCCGATCCAGGCGCTCGATTTCATGTCGCCCTTGCGGATCATCGGGCCGCCGTGCATGGCGGTGTGCATCTCGTCGCCGGTGCGGTCGAGAAAACCGGTGTTGATGAAGGCCACGCGCGCGGCGGCCTCGGCGATGCAGGCCTTGAGGTTCACGCTGGTGCGGCGCTCCTCGTCCATGATGCCGAGCTTCACGGTGTTGGCGGGCAGGCCGAGCAGCTGCTCGACGCGGCCGAACAGCTCGCTGGCAAAGGCCACTTCGGCCGGGCCGTGCATCTTGGGCTTGACGATGTAGATGCTGCCGGTGCGCGAGTTGCCCTTGCGCTTCAGGTCGATCATGGCGATGGTGGTGGTGACCACCGCGTCGAGGATGCCTTCGGGGATTTCCTTGCCGCCCGCATACAGCACGGCCGGGTTGGTCATCAGGTGGCCCACATTGCGCAGGAACATCAGCGAGCGGCCGTGCAGCTTCACGGGCTGGCCGTCGGCGCCGGTGTATTCGCGGTCGGGGTTCAGGCCGCGCGTGAAGGTCTTGCCTCCCTTGGCGACTTCCTCGGTGAGCGTGCCCTGCACGATGCCGAGCCAGTTCGAGTAGGCGACCACCTTGTCGGCCGCGTCGACCACGGCCACCGAGTCCTCGAGGTCGAGGATGGTGGAGAGCGCGGCTTCGAGCACCAGGTCGCTGACGCCGGCCGCATCGCCCTTGCCAATGGGCGTGCTGCGGTCGATGCGGATGTCCAGGTGGATGCCGTTGTGCTTGAGCAGCACCGACGACGGCGCGGCCGCATCGCCCTGGTAGCCGACGAACTGCGCGGGGTCGGCCAGGCCGGTGCTGCTGCTTTGCAGCGCGACGACCAGCTTGCCGTCCTTCACGCTGTAGCCGGTCGCCATCTTGTGCGAGCCGTTTTCGAGCGGCGCGGCCTGGTCGAGCACCTTGCGCGCGAACTCGATGACCTTGGCGCCGCGCACGGGGTTGTAGCCCTTGCCCTTTTCGGCGCCATCGGTTTCGGGAATGGCATCGGTGCCGTAGAGCGCGTCGTACAGCGAACCCCAGCGCGCGTTGGCGGCGTTGAGCGCGTAGCGGGCGTTGAGGATGGGCACCACCAGCTGCGGGCCGGCCTGCAGCGCGAGCTCGGAATCGACGTTCGCGGTGGTGGCCTTCGCGCCCTTGGGCTGCGGCAGCAGGTAGCCGATCTTCTCGAGGAAGGCGCGGTAGGCCGGCATATCGGCGATGGGGCCGGGGTTCTTCTTGTGCCAGGCGTCGAGCTCGGCCTGCAGGCGGTCGCGTTCGGCCAGCAGCGCGATGTTCTTCGGCGCGAGGTCATGGACGATGGCGTCGAAGCCTTTCCAGAAAACCTCGCTGGCCACGCCGCTGGCGGGCAGGACCTTGTCTTCGATGAAGCGATGAAGCTCGGTCGCAACCTGGAGGCCGTGGGTGGTGGTGCGGGCGGTCATGTTTTTCTCTCCTTGAGAACGGTGCAATGCTGAATGAAATGAGAAGCGGTGTCTGTCAGAAGAACCCGAGCACGTCGCGCAGGCTGCTGCCGATGCGTTCGGGCTGCGTGCCGAGTTCTTCGAACGGAAGCTGGTAGCGGTTGACCCAGAGCGTGCGGAAGC
Source organism: Variovorax beijingensis (assembly GCF_003951285.1). Lineage (GTDB taxonomy): Bacteria > Pseudomonadota > Gammaproteobacteria > Burkholderiales > Burkholderiaceae_C > Variovorax > Variovorax beijingensis. The sequence continues at coordinate 254,360 of NZ_RXFQ01000007.1, forward strand.
CGAACCAGGTGGCGCCGAGCGCGTCCCAGCCGTTGCAGCTCACGAACGCGATGCGCTCGGGCGGCAGGCCGGTGGCGGCGACGCCGAGCTGGTAGGCATCGGGATGCGTCTTGTATTTGCGGATGCCGTCGACGCTCAGCACATGGCCCAGCAGGCCATCGAGCCCGGCGCTGCGCACGGCGGCGTCGAGCATGCCAGGGTCGCCGTTCGAGAGGATGCCGGTGACCACGCCGCGCGCCTTGAGTGCCGCAAGCACTTCGCGGCATTCGGGAAAGGCCGTGAGCGTGCGGTACTGGTCCATCAGCTGCTGCTCGACGGCTTCGGTCAGGTCGAGGCCCAGCCGCTTGCAGGTGTAGCGCAGCGCGGCGCGCGTGAGTTCGCCGAAGGGCCGGTAGTGCGCGCCGTGGTTGCTGGTGGTGACGAGGCGCGTGTATTCGATCTGCTTGTCGCGCCAGCCCGCGGCCAGCGCCTGCCCGTGGCCGGCGAACAGCCGCTCGGCCGTCTGCCCGACGCTGTAGACGTCGAACAGGGTGCCGTAGGCATCGAAGAGCACTGCGCCGGGTTGATCCATGGCTTGGACTTTATTCGATACTTTGCCGACAAGTAATAACCAAGATCGGGATTTATCAGTGACAAAAATGAGGGTAATTGCAGGAAGACCTGCGTTTTCTCCTCCTTTTTGTCAGAGGGTTCCGCTCAGCTCGCGGGCCGCCGCGCGCACCGGCTCGATGTGGCGCGCGTCGTAGCGGTGCGCCGGCATCGTCAGCGTGACCGCCGCGGCCAGGCGACCGTCGGCATGGAACACCGGCGCCGAGATGCCGGCCAGCTCGGCCGTGCGGTCGCCCACCAGCGCGCAGTAGCCCTGGGCGCGGATCGCGTCGTACAGCTTGCGCTCATTGGCGCCGCGCGGCCGTTCGGCCTCGGGGCCGAAGGCGATCAGCACGCGCGCGCCGGCGCCGCGGTCATTGGGCAGCAGGTCGCCCGCGCGCACGTGGTCGCGCACCTCGTGCGACGAGTCGACGCGGAACTGGCACAGCCGCACCCAGCTGTCGCCCTGCGCCTGCCGCACGTGATACGCCGCGCTCTCGCCCGTCGTTGCGGCGAGCGCGCGCAGCACCGGCAGCACGATGCGCTCCAGTGACAGCGAGGCCGCATAGAGGCCGTGCAGCCGCGCGATCTCCGTGCCCAGTGCATAGCGCCCGTCGTCCTGCCGGCGGATCAGCCGCGCATGTTCGAGCGAGGCCAGAAGCCGCAGCACCGTGCTCTTGTAGAGCTGCGTGCGCTCGGCAAACTGCGCGAGCGACAGTGCCTCGTCGCCGGGCCGGAAGGCCGAGAGCAGGCTCAGCGCGCGATCGACCGCGGCCGCGCCGCCGGGCGCGGCATTGAGGTCTGACACCGATTCGGTCTGGGCTTTGCGGGGCATGGCGTCGGCTTGACAGGGAAGGTCGTTCGGCGGTTTAATTCTGTTTAATGGAATTTAGTTCTGTAAGATAGAACTGTCAAGCGATCGCTGTCCCATCAATGTCCGATCGCTCCAAGGAGACAAAACCGATGACGCCCCCCGATGTCCTCATCAGCGAGGTCGGCCCGCGCGACGGCCTGCAGTCGGTCAAGGCCACCATGCCCACGGCCGACAAGCTGCGCTGGATCGATGCGCTCCACGCGGCCGGCGTGCGCGAGATCGAGGTCGCGTCCTTCGTGCCCGCCAAATTGCTGCCGCAGATGGCCGACGCCGCCGAGGTGGTGCGCCACGCCGTCACCTTGCCCGGCCTCACCGTGATGGCGCTGGTGCCCAACCGCAAGGGCGCGCAGGCGGCGCTCGAAGCGGGCGTGCACAAGCTCACGATGCCGGTCTCGGCCAGCGTGGCGCATTCGCTCGCCAACGTGCGCAAGACGCCGACCGAAATGGTCCTGGAAGTGCACGCCATCTCCGAGCTGCGCCGCGCGATGGCGCCACATGTGAGGCTCGAGGCCGGCATCTCCACCGCCTTCGGCTGCACGCTGCAGGGCTTGGTGCCGGAGGACGACGTGATCCGCCTCGCCGCGCAGTGCATCGAGGCCGGCGCGGAAGAAGCGGGCCTCTCGGACACCGTCGGCTATGCCAACCCCGCACAGGTGCGCCGGCTCTTCCGGCGCCTGCGCGCCGAGCTCGGCACGCACGCCGGCGCCGCCCACATGCACAACACGCGCGGCCTCGGCATCGCGAACTGCCTGGCCGCCTGGGACGAGGGCGTGCGCACCTTCGACGCCTCGCTCGGCGGCCTCGGCGGCTGTCCCTATGCACCCGGCGCGTCGGGCAATGCGGTCACCGAGGACCTCGTCTTCATGTTCGAGGCCATGGGGGTGCGCACCGGCATCGACATTCAAAAGCTCATCGCGGCGCGCGCGCCGCTCATGGCCGGCCTGCCCGGCGAACCGGTCTACGGCATGACGCCCGAGGCCGGCCTGCCCAAGGGCTTTGCCGTCCAACAGGAAACCACCGCACATGCCTGAATCCCAACCCCTGCCGTACGCCGGCGTCCGCGTCGTCGAGTTCACCCACATGGTGATGGGCCCGACCTGCGGCCTGCTGCTGGCCGACCTCGGCGCCGAGGTCATCAAGGTCGAGCCCATCGAAGGCGACAGCACGCGCCGCCTGCTCGGCTCGGGCTCGGGCTTCTTCCCCACCTTCAACCGCAACAAGAAGAGCATTGCGCTGGACCTCAAGACACCAGAGGGCGTGGAGGCCGCGCTGCGCCTCGTCGCCACGGCCGACATCGTGAGCGAGAACTTCAAGCCCGGCACCATGAAGAAGCTGGGCCTGGACTACGACAGCCTGAAGCCGCTCAACCCGCGCCTGATCTACGTGAGCCACAAGGGCTTCCTGCCCGGCCCGTACGACCACCGCACCGCGCTCGACGAGGTGGTGCAGATGATGGGCGGCCTGGCCTACATGACCGGCCGCGCGGGCGACCCGCTGCGCGCGGGCACCAGCGTGAACGACATCATGGGCGGCATGTTCGGCGCCATCGGCGCGATGGCGGCGCTGCGCCGGCGCGAACTCACCGGCAAGGGCTGCGAGGTGCAGTCCGCGCTGTTCGAGAACAACGTGTTCCTGGTCGCGCAGCACATGATGCAGTTCGCCGCCACCGGCAAGGCAGCCGACCCGATGCCCAGCCGCATCTCGGCCTGGGCCGTGTACGACGTGTTCACCGTGAAGGACGGCGAGCAGATCTTCCTCGCCGCGGTGAGCGACAAGCAATGGGCCATCTTCTGCAAGGCCTTCGGCCTGGAAGAAATGCTGGCCGACCCGCGCTTGAAGACCAACAACGACCGCGTGCTCGCGCGCGACTGGATGATGCCGATCCTGCGCTCGCACCTGGCCGGCTACAGCGCGGCAGAGCTCAGCGCGGTGTTCGAGCAGAACGAACTGCCCTTCGCGCCCATCACCAGGCCGCAGGCGCTGTTCGACGATCCGCACCTGAACGCCACCGGCGGCCTCGCGCCCGTGCGCATGAACGACGGCCACATGGCCAAGGTGCCGCTGATGCCCTTCACGCTCGACGGCGAGCGCCCCGGCATCCGCCTGCAGCCGCCGCGCATCGGCGAGCACACCGGCGAGCTGCTGAGGGAAGTGGGCTACAGCGAGGAAGAGATCGCCGCGTTCGAGTCGCGCCAAGCCGGCATTGCCCGCTGAACCCGGGCGACACCCGGGAGAAGCCGGCATATATAGTTCGGGCGCCATGGACCGCCTGAAGCAGCTCGAATCCTTCGTCTCGGTGGCGACCCGCGGCGGTCTCACGGCCGCGGCCAAGGCCGAGGGCGTGGCGCCCGCGATCATGGGGCGGCGGCTCGATGCGCTCGAGGCGCGGCTGGGCGTCAAGCTCCTGGTGCGCACCACGCGGCGCATCACGCTCACGCACGAGGGCAGCGCCTTTCTCGAGGACTGCCAGCGCCTGCTGACCGAATTCGCCAATGCCGAGGCGAGCGTGAGCGCCGGCGGGGTCAAGGCCAGCGGGCACCTGCGCGTCACGGCGCCGGCCGGCTTCGGCCGCCGCCACGTGGCGCCGCTGGTGCCGCGCTTCCATGCGCTGCACCCGGAGGTCACGATCTCGCTCAACCTGAGCGACCGCGTCGTCGATGTGCGCGGCGAGAGCTTCGACTGCGCGGTGCGCGTGGGCGACATGCCCGATTCGTCCTTGGTCAGCGTGCGGCTGGCCGACAACCGCCGCCGCTGCGTCGCGACGCCGGAGTTCGTGCGCCGCCATGGCATGCCGCGGCATCCGAACGAACTGTCGCGCTTCGCCTGCCTCACGCTGTCGAGCGACGCCTCGCAGACGCGCGGCTGGGCGTTCCGCGTCCCGCGGACCGCCCAGGGGCAGGAGCAGGAGCGCCCACCCACGGCTGCTGGCGAGGAGGGCGGCGAAGAGCTGATCTACCTGCGGCCCGAAGGCCCGCTCGATTGCTCCGACGGCCAGGTGCTGCACGACTGGTGCCTGGCCGGCCACGGCATCGCCTGGCGCAGCACCTGGGAAGTCGAGGCCGAGATCGACGCCGGCCTGCTGGTGCCGCTGCTGGACGAATTCGCCGCGCCGCCCAACGGCATCTACGCGGTCTTCGCGGGCACCAAGCACCTGCCGCTGCGGGTGCGACTGTGGCTTGATTTCCTCAAGGAGCAGTATGGGCGGCCCGAATTTTGGGGCGGCAGGGGGTAAAGCGCGCGAGCGGCATCACAATCTGCAAGCATTTGCAACCCCATTGAAGAAGAAAGCCATCGATGACCCTCGAAGCCATCCTCGCCTACCTGCACTTGCTGGCCATCCTCACGATGGTCGTCTTCATCTCGAGCGAAGCGGCGCTGTGCCGCGTGCAGTGGCTCAATGCCGCCGTGGTGGAGCGGCTCGCCAAGGTCGACATGGTCTACGGCATCGCCGCCATCGCGGTGCTGGCCACCGGCATCGCCCGCACGGTGTGGGGCGTGAAGGGCACGGCGTGGTATTGGACCAACCCGCTGTTGCATGTGAAGCTCGGCCTGTTCATCATCGTCGGCGTGCTCTCGATCTTCCCGACGCTCACCTATTTCCGCTGGCGCAAGGCGCTGCGCGCCAACGGCACGCTGCCGGCCGAGGCCGACGTCCGCAAGACGCGCAGGCTGGTGATGGTGCAGGCCCACCTGATCGCGCTGATTCCGCTGGTCGCCGTGTTCCTCGCGCGCGGCTTCGGCAAGTAGGCCCGCATGGGACGCGCCGGCATCCAGCTTCTGTTTGCCGGCACCATCTTCAGCAGCGCGTTCCTGCTGTTCCTGGTCCAGCCGCTGATCGCCAAGCAGATCCTGCCGTGGTTCGGCGGCTCGGCCGCCGTGTGGTCGATCTGCATGGTGTTCTTCCAGGCCGTGCTGCTCGCGGGCTATGCGTACTCCGACTGGGTCACGCGCCGCCTTCGCGTGCGGACGCAGGCCGCGCTGCACGTGGGGCTGCTGCTGGCGAGCCTGGCGTTCCTTCCGATCGTGGTGGCCGCGCGCTGGAAGCCCACCGGCGCCGAAGACCCGGCATGGCTGATCCTCGGGCTGCTGCTCGCGACCATCGGCCTTCCGTACTTTCTTCTGTCGACCACCGGCCCGCTGGTGCAGTCGTGGGTGGCGCGCACGCCCTGGAGCGCGCGGGTGTACCGGTACTTCTCGCTTTCCAACCTGGCGTCGCTGCTGTCGCTGCTGAGCTACCCGGTGCTGATCGAGCCGCGCAGCTCGCTGCTGCAGCAGGCAGGGGGATGGTCGTGGGGCTACGGCCTGTTCGTGCTGCTGTGCGCCGGCACGACATTGCTCGTGGCCTACCGATGGCCGGCGGCCGAGCCGGCGCCGTCGGCGAAGGGCCAGGCCGCGGCCGCCGACGGCAGCGAGAAACCGCTGCGCTGGTCTGACGGCCTGCTTTGGCTCGCGCTGCCGGCGCTGGCGTCGTGGCTGTTGCTGGCCGTGACCAACCACATCACCCAGAACGTTGCGGCGGTTCCGTTTCTCTGGGTGTTGCCGCTGTCGCTGTACCTGTTCACCTTCGTGCTGTGCTTCGAGAGCGACCGCTGGTACCGGCGCGGCGTCTTCCTGCCGCTGGCAGCGGGCGTGCTGCTGCTGTGCGCCTTCGGGCTGCAGAACCACGTCGGCTCGGATGTGCGCACAGGACTGCCGATCTATGTCGGCGGCCTGTTCGTGCTGTGCATGTTCCTGCACGGAGAAACCGCCAGGCTGCGGCCGGCGCCGCGCTATCTCACGCGCTTCTACCTGATGCTCGCGCTCGGCGGCGCCCTGGGCGGCGCCATGGTCGGGCTGGTGGCGCCGCATGTGCTGCCGGCGTACTACGAGCTGGGCATCGGCCTGGTGCTGACGGCGCTTGCGGCGGCCGCCGTTCTGCGCCAGCGGATCTGGCTGCGGGTTTCCGGCGTGGCATTGGCGGCCGGATGCGCGTACTTCCTGATGGCGCAGATCGCGAGCGACAGGTCGGACGCGCGCCACCTGATGCGCAATTTCCACGGCGCGCTGATCACCTTCGACGTGCGGCGCCTCCATCCGTCGGACAGCGTGCGGCTGCTGTCGCACGGCTCCATCAAGCATGGCGAGCAGTTCCTGGACCCGTCCCGCCGGCGCGAACCCACCACCTACTACGGCGCCACCTCCGGCATCGGCCGCGCGATGGCCGCCGCGCCCGATGAACCGCGCCGCGTGGGACTGATCGGCCTGGGCGCCGGCACGCTCGCGAGCTACGGCCGAAGCGGCGACGTCTACCGGATCTACGAGATCAATCCGCAGGTGTTCGAGCTCGCGGACAGCGAATTCACCTTCCTGCGCGACAGCCCCGCGCGCATCGAGCGCGTGCTCGGCGATGCGCGGCTGGCGCTGGAGCGCGAGCCGCCGCAGGGCTTCGACCTGCTCGCGGTGGACGCCTTCTCGGGCGATGCGGTGCCGGTCCACCTGCTCACGGCGCAGGCCATGGACGTCTACCTGCGGCACATGAAACCGGATGGCGTCGTGGCCTTTCACGTGACCAACCGCTTCCTCGAACTGGCCCCCGTGGTCGCGCGGATCGCCGAGCGGAAGGGCCTGCATGCGGTGCTCGTGAGCGACGACGCGCGAGCCTCGAAATCACTCGACCCGACCGACTGGGTGCTGGTGGCGCGCGACCCGACCGTGCTGGCGCGCGAGCCCTTGCGCGGCGCGGCCTCGCCCGTTGCGCTGCGCGCCGGCGCCCGCCCCTGGACCGACGATTTCAACAACCTGCTGGGCGTACTGAAGTAGCAGCCGCCGGCGCGGCCCTGAAAAAAGCCCGCGCGCGGCGGGGCTTTTTCTTTCTTGGCGCGCAATCTTCAGCGCGCCGTGGCGTCAGGCCTTGGCGGCATCCGCTTCGCACTTCTTCATGAAGCTGCTCTTGGCGGCACCCGCCAGCGCCTTGCCATTCTTGTCGACCGCCTTGGCCGCACAGGCGGGCGCCGCGGCCGCCTTGGCGTCCTTTTCACACTTCTTGACGAAACTGGTCTTGGCGGCGCCGGCCAGGGCCTTGCCGTTCTTGTCGACCGCCTTGGCCTCGCAGCCGGTGCCCGCGGCGGCTGCCGTGGCGGCGGGTGCGGCCGCCGGCGCGGGCGCCTTGTCTTGTGCCTGCGCGGCGCCGAAGGAAAGGCAGGCGCCCAGGGCGACCAGGGAAAGGAACTTCTTCATGGTGACATGTCCTTGCAAGTATGGTTTTTGACAGGTGCCCCGCCCCGGGGCTGCCCATCGTAACGGGCGAAGCCGCGCACCGGATGACGATCGTTAACTGGCGTGGGTTGGCCCCCCGGTAAAATTCGCAGATGCTATTGGTCAAACAGGAGCTGCTCGCGGCGCTCGCGAACACGCTCGAATCCCTCTCGCCCGGCGCTGGCTCCAAAGCCGCGTTCGAGTCGCCCAAGGTGGCTGCCCACGGCGATTTCGCCAGCACGGCCGCCATGCAACTCGCCAAGCCGCTCGGGCGCAAGCCGCGCGAACTGGCCGAGGAGCTCAGTGCCGCGCTGCTCGCCACCCCGGTTTTCGGCCAGTGGGTCGAAGCCATCGAGGTCGCCGGCCCCGGCTTCCTCAACATCCGCCTCAAGACCGCCGCCAAGCAGCAGATCGTGCGCGAAGTGCTGGCCGCCGGCGGCGCCTTCGGGCAGCAGCCCGCCACCGGCGAAAAGGTGCTGGTCGAGTTCGTCTCGGCCAACCCGACCGGGCCGCTGCACGTCGGCCACGGCCGCCAGGCCGCGCTCGGCGACGCCATCTGCAACCTGCGCGCCTCGCAGGGCGACACCGTCTGGCGCGAGTTCTATTACAACGACGCCGGCGTGCAGATCCAGACGCTGGCCCACAGCACCCAGCTGCGCGCCCGCGGCTTCAAGCCCGGCGACCCCGAATGGCCGAGCGGCGAAAGGGCGCCCGCCTACAACGGCGACTACATCGCCGATATCGCCGAAGACTTCAAGGCGAAGAAGACCGTCAAGTCTCATGAGCGCGAATACACCGCCAGCGGCAACATCGACGACCTCGAGTCCATCCGCGAATTCGCCGTGGCCTACCTGCGCCGCGAGCAAGACCTGGACCTGCAGGCCTTCCGCGTGCGCTTTGACAACTATTACCTCGAATCGAGCCTCTACACCAGCGGCCGCGTCGAGGAGGCGGTACGCAAGCTCGTGGCCGCCGGCAAGACCTACGAGCAGGACGGCGCGCTGTGGCTCCGGTCGACCGACTACGGCGACGACAAGGACCGCGTGATGAAGAAGCAGGACGGCACGTACACCTACTTCGTGCCCGACGTCGCCTATCACATCGCCAAGTGGGAGCGCGGCTTCCATAAAGTGGTCAACATCCAGGGCACCGACCACCACGGCACCATCGCGCGCGTGCGCGCCGGCCTGCAGGCGGCAGGCGTCGGCATTCCCGAGGGCTACCCCGACTACGTGCTGCACACCATGGTGCGCGTGATGAAGGGCGGCGAAGAGGTCAAGATCAGCAAGCGCGCGGGCAGCTACGTCACCCTGCGCGACCTGATCGAGTGGACCAGCACCGACGCCGTGCGCTTCTTCCTCTTGAGCCGCAAGCCCGACACCGAATACACCTTCGACGTCGACCTGGCGGTGGCCAAGAACAACGACAACCCCGTGTACTACGTGCAGTACGCCCATGCGCGCATCTGCTCGGTGCTGGCGGGCTGGGGCGGCGATGCGGCCGCCCTCAAGGACGTGGACCTGTCGCCGCTCGAAAGCCCGGCCGCGCAGGCGCTGATGCTGCTGCTGGCCAAGTACCCGGCCATGCTCACGGCCGCCGCCAAGGATTTCGCGCCGCACGACGTCACCTTCTACCTGCGCGAACTGGCGGCCAGCTACCACAGCTACTACGACGCCGAGCGCATCCTGGTCGACGACGAGCCGGTCAAGCTGGCCCGGCTCGCGCTCGTCGCGGCCACCGCGCAGGTGCTGCACAATGGCCTCGCGATTCTCGGCGTCAGTGCGCCGAGCAAGATGTGAACTGACTATGAAGAAGACAACCAGACAACGCGGCAACATCGTCATCGGGCTCATCGTCGGCCTGGTGCTGGGGTTGGGTGTCGCGCTGGGCATCGCGGTCTACGTGACCAAGGTGCCGATCCCGTTCGTGACCAAGACCCAGCGCGGCGGCGCCGAGCAGGACGAAGCCGAAGCCCGCAAGAACCGCGACTGGGACCCCAACGCGCCGCTGGCAGGCAAGGCCGGCGCGCCCAAGCCGCCGCCGGCCGCGGCCGGCCCGGTGGCGCCACCGGCCGGCGGCGACACCACCGCCGTGGCACCGGGTGCGGCGCCGCCCGCTCCGCCGGTGCCGGTGGTGGTGGCTCCGAAACCCGCGCGTCCGGCCCCGGTGCCGGCCGAGGCCAATTCCCTGCCGCCGTCGAACGATCCGCTCGGCGACCTGGCCCGCGCGCGCGCCGGCGGCAGCACCACCACCGCCTCCGCCGCGCCCAGCAGCAACAGCGCGGCGCCGGGTGCCGATCCGTTCATGTACTTCGTGCAGGCGGGCGCCTTCCGCACCACCGACGATGCCGAGGCCCAGCGCGCCAAGCTGTCGCTGATGGGCGTCGAGGCCCGGGTCACCGAGCGCGAGCAGGCCGGCCGCACGGTCTACCGGGTGCGCGCGGGCCCGTTCAACAAGAAGGACGAGGCCGATCGCCTGAAGGAGCGGCTCGACAGCGGCGGCCTCGAATCGGCGCTCGTGCGCGTGCAGCGCTGAGCTCGCCGGCAGCCGCCACGGATATTCTTTAAGCTTCGCCGCGCGGCACGGGCCGCCGCCAGGATCGTCCTGGGCATGCCGCATGCGGGAACTCCGCGCGGCGCGCCGGCTCAGTCTGCCGTACCCAACAGGAGAACTCTTTCAATGAAACGTCGTGACTTTTCGCTGGCCGCCACCTCGCTGGGCCTGCTTTCGCTGGCTGGCAACACCGCGCACGCCCAGGCGCGCGTACCCAAGGCCGGCACCGAGTACCTGGTGCTCGACAAGCGCGTGCCGGTCGACGCGCCGGCCGGCAAGGTCGAGGTGATCGAGTTCTTCTCGTACAACTGCCCGCACTGCAACGACTTCGAGCCGCAGCTGGAAGCCTGGCTCAAGACGGCCCCCAAGGAAGTGGCTTTCCGCCGCGTGCCCGTGCCTTTCGTGGGCAACGACGTCGAGGCCAAGCAGCGCCTGTACTACGCGCTCGAAGCCATGGGCAAGATCGACGAATTCCAGCCGAAGGTCTTCGACGCGATCCACAAGCAGCGCCAGAACGTGAACGGCGATGCCAACATCATTGCCTGGGCCTCGGCCAACGGCCTGGACGGCGCCAAGTTCAAGGAAGTCTTCACCTCCTTCGGCGTGGCCAGCAAGGCCAAGCGCGCCGCGCAGCTGACCGACGCCTACAAGGTGGCCGGCGTTCCGGCGCTGGCGGTGGCCGGCCGCTGGTACGTGGACGGCGAACTGGCCGGCAACATGACCAAGGCGCTGCAAGTCACCAACTACCTGATCGGCGAAGCCAGGAAAGGCTGACCCCCCGGGGCTGCGCGGCACTTCGTGTCCGCTGTCCCACCCCCTTGCAGGGGCAGCACCTGCGGCCCGGCCAAGCCGGTTCCGCGGTGTCTCCCGATGGGGACACCGGCCCGCCTCGGCGGGCCTTTTTCATCGGCGTTGGTGGCTGGGGTTGATCCGCCGCATACAATGGTTCAGAGCAAGTTTCGTGCCTCTATGACATTGCCCTTCTATCCTCACACCATCCCCTTCGTTCGCCGCATCGGTCGCCTGGCCGCCGGCGCGCTGCTGCTGGCCGGCCTTGCCTCGGGCGCGCTGGCCGAGACCGCCGACCGCAGCAAGCCGATGAACATCGAATCCGATGCGATGCGTTATGACGATCTCAAGCAGACGAGCGTGTTCACGGGCAACGTGCTGGTCACCAAGGGCACGATCATCATCCGCGGCGCGCGCATCGACGTGCGCCAGGATGCCGAGGGCTACCAGTACGGCGTGGTCACGGCGGCGCCCGGCAAGCGGGCCTACTACAAGCAGAAGCGCAATGCGCCCGACGAGTGGATCGAGGGCGAATCCGAAGTCATCGAGTACGACAGCCGCGCCGACAACGTCAAGTTCATCCGCAATGCCGTCATGCGCCGGCTGATCGGCGCCACGCCCAATGACGAAAGCAGCGGCGCGCTCATCGTCTACGACCAGAGCAACGACACCTACACGGTGAATGGTTCCACCGTGCCGCCCAACACGGGTGTGAACGCACCCTCGGGCGGGCGCGTGCGGACCATCCTCACGCCCAAGAGCGCCACCGCGCCGGCACCCGGTGCCTCGGCGCCCACCGGCGGCCGCGCCGCGCCGGCGGCGGCCGCGCCCCAGCCGGCGCCCGGCGCCGGCCTGCGCTCGACCACCACGCTGGGCGGCGAAGGGGAAAGGCGCAAGTGATCGAAACCGCTGGAACCCAGAACGCCGACGGCACGCCGGGCAGCCGCCTGGTGGTGCGCGGCCTGCAGAAAAGCTACGGCAGCCGCAAGGTCGTGCGGGATGTCTCGCTCGACGTGCAAAAGGGCGAGGTCGTGGGACTGCTCGGCCCCAACGGCGCCGGCAAGACCACCTCGTTCTACATGATCGTGGGCCTGGTGCGGGCCGACGCGGGCGAGATCACCATCGACGGCGAACCCATCGCCCACATGCCGATCCACCGGCGCGCGCGCATGGGTCTGAGCTACCTGCCGCAGGAAGCGTCCATCTTCCGCAAGCTCACGGTCGAGGAAAACGTGCGCGCCGTGCTCGAGCTCCAGCGCGAACCCGACGCCAGCGGCAAGCCCGCGCCGCTGACCAGGCAGCGCATCGAGGAGCGCCTCTCCGGCCTTTTGGCCGACCTGCGGGTGGACCATCTTCGCGATTCGCCCGCGCTCGCCCTCTCGGGCGGCGAGCGGCGCCGGGTCGAGATTGCCCGCGCGCTGGCCACGCAGCCGCGCTTCATCCTGCTGGACGAGCCCTTTGCCGGCATCGACCCGATCGCGGTGATCGAGATCCAGCGGATCATCAGCTTCCTGAAGGAGCGCGGCATCGGCGTGCTCATCACCGACCACAACGTGCGTGAAACGCTGGGCATCTGCGATCACGCGTTCATCATCAGCGACGGGCACGTGCTGGCACAAGGCACACCCTCGGAGATCGTCGACAACGCCGAAGTACGCAGGGTGTACCTCGGCGAGCACTTCCGGATGTAAGGGAGGAGTCGGTCTCCATGAAGCAAGGGCTGTCCCTTCGCGTTTCGCAGCACCTGGCGCTCACGCCCCAGCTGCAGCAGTCGATCCGGCTGCTGCAGCTGTCCACGCTCGAACTGAGCCAGGAGGTGGAGCAGATGCTGGACGAGAACCCGTTCCTCGAACGCACCGCGGAAGAAGCCGCGCGCGAGGAATTCGGGCTCGACGCCATCGATACGCCGGTGCCGCGCGACGAGGCCGGTGAAGCCGCCGAGGGCGAATTCAGCTCGGCCCCGGCCAGCAGCGCGACCACCGCATCCAGCGAAACCGTCTCCACGGCCGAGTCCGACGTTCCCGCCGCCGATGCCACCGAGCGCGAGCCCGACTGGGAAGGCGACGGCACCGTCGACATGGCGCCCGACGACAGCGAATGGGGCAGCGACGCCCCCGCGCGCCAGAACAACCTGGGCGACGACGAGCGTGCCGACGCCACCGAGCTCGCGCGCAGCCAGGAGTCGCTGCAGTCCTTCCTGCACCGGCAGGCGCTGAGCCTGCGGCTCAACGAGAACGACAGCGCCGCGCTGCGCTTCCTGATCGAATCGCTCAACGACGACGGCTACCTGGAAGATTCGCTGCCGGCGCTGGCCTCGGGCCTTGCGGGCGACGACAACGACCAGTTCGACGAGCTGGTGCACCACTTCCAGGTGGCACTCGGCCTGCTGCAGAGCCTGGAGCCGGCCGGCGTCGGCGCGCGCGACCTGGGCGAATGCCTCTGCATCCAGCTGCGCGCACTCGCCAGCGAAAGCGAGACCGAGGAACAGGCGCTGGTGCGCAAGACCGCCATCGCCATCTGCAAGCAGCCGATGGAGCTGCTTGCGCGGCGCGACTTTAAGCGCCTGGCCACGCTCACGCGCACCAACGAAGAGGTGGTGCGCTCGGCGCTGCAGATCATCTCGCGCCTGGAGCCCAAGCCGGGCCGCCGCTTCGTCGACGTCGAGCGCAACATCGTCATCCCCGACGTGATCGTCACCAAGATCGGCCGCGGCACCAATGCCAAGTTCCGCGTCATGCTCAACCCCGAGGTGATGCCGCGGCTGCGCGTGCACGACATCTATGCCGGCGCGCTCAAGTCGCACAAGGGCGAGGGCAGCCAGGCGCTGTCGCAGCGGCTGCAGGAGGCGCGCTGGTTCATCAAGAACATCCAGCAGCGCTTCGACACCATCCTGCGCGTGAGCAACGCCATCGTCGAGCGGCAGAAGAGCTTCTTCGTGCACGGCGAGCTCGCGATGCGGCCGCTGGTGCTGCGCGAGATTGCCGACGAACTCGGCCTGCACGAATCGACCATCTCGCGTGTGACCACGGCCAAGTACATGGCCACGCCTTTCGGTACGGTCGAGCTCAAGTACTTCTTCGGCTCGGCGCTCGGCACCGAGACCGGCGGCAATGCGTCGAGCACCGCGGTGCGCGCGCTGATCAAGCAGTTCGTGAGCTCCGAGAGCATCAAGAAGCCGCTGTCCGACAGCCAGATTTCCGAGATGCTCAAGGAGCAGGGCATCGAGTGCGCACGCCGCACCGTGGCCAAGTACCGCGAAGCCCTGCGCATCGCGCCGGCCAACCTGCGCAAGGCCCTGTAGAAAGCCGCCGATGGCCCGCCGCCTGCTGTCGCGCTGTGGGCTCGCAGTCCTTGCCATGCTGGCGGCGCTGTTTCTCGCCGGCTGCGCCACCCTGCCCGACGAGACTCCGCGCCCGCCCACCAAGGCCGTGGCCGCCTCGGCCGACACCGCGCTCGGCAAGATCGCGCTGGCCTCGCAGCCCGACCCCGACCTCAGCGGCTTTCGCCTGATGCCGGGCGGCGACTTCGCCTTCGACACGCGCATCCAGCTCGCGCGGCGCGCCCAGCGCACGCTCGACGTGCAGTACTACCAGATCGAGAACGACGAGACCGGCCGCTACCTGCTGCGCACGCTGCGCGACGCAGCCCGGCGCGGCGTGCGCGTGCGGCTCCTGATGGACGATCTCTATACCTCGGGCGAGGACGAGCTGCTGCTCGGCCTGGCCGCCACGCCGAATGTCGAGCTGCGCCTTTTCAACCCGTTTCCGGCCGGGCGCGGCAGCCTGCTCAGGCGCTTCGCCGCCTCGCTGTTCGACTTCAGCCGCGTCAACCGGCGCATGCACAACAAGCTCTTCATCGCCGATGGCGCGATGGCGGTGGCGGGCGGGCGCAACATCGGCAACCAGTATTTCAGGCGCACGGCGGGCGAGAATTTTCTCGATCTCGACACCTTCGTGGCTGGTGCGCTGATTCCGCGCCTCGGCGTGCTGTTCGACCAGTACTGGAACAGCGCCTACGTGCGACCGGTCCAGTCGGTGGTGGCCAGCGAGCTGCCGCGCGAGGAACTGCAGAAGCGCTTCGAGGCCGCCACCGGGCCCGACACCACGCCGCCGCCGCCCGGGCCCGCGCCCAACGACCTGCTCGGCTACAGCCCGATCGCCGAAGACCTGAATGCCGGCAAGCTCAACCTGATCTGGGCCCTGGCCGAAGCGTATGCCGATTCGCCCGAGCGCGTGATCGGCAAGACCGCCTCGTACGGCGGCGTGCCGCTGCTCGACGTCGACAGCGTGCGCTACAACGTGGTCGAGCAGATGCGCCGCGCGCGCTCCGAGGTGACGCTCGTCTCGCCCTACCTGATTCCAGGCAGGGCGGGGCTCGAAGTGATGCGCGAGATCCGCCGCCGCAACGTGAAGATCAGCATCGTCACCAATTCCTTTGCCGCCACCGACGAGCCGCTGGTCCACACCGCCTACCGCCGCTACCGGCCCGAGATGCTCGAGCTCGGCGCCGAGCTGTACGAACTGAGCACCACGCGCACGCGGCGCAGCGTGCGCCTCGGCCTGTTCGGCACTTCGGTGGGCCGGCTGCACGCCAAGTCGGCGGTGATCGACCGGCAGGTTCTTTTTGTCGGCTCGATGAACTTCGACCCGCGCTCCGAGACGCACAACACCGAGATCGGCCTGTTCATCCGCAGCCCCGAGATGGCGCAGCAGACGCTCAAGCTCATCGAGGTGCTGAAGCAGCAGGGCGCCTACCGGCTGCGCTTTGCCGAGGGCAGCGGCGGATCGCGCATCGAGTGGATCAGCGAGGAGGAGGCCGGCCGGACCACCGTGCTGAACGAGGAGCCCGATTCGGATTTCTGGGGCCGCACCATGCTCGAGCTGCTGGCGCCGCTGACGCCCGAAAGCCTGCTGTAGCCCGGGCGGCTCAGCCGCTGCGTACGCCCGACAGCAGCCTGAGGCCCAGCAGCACCATCACGCCGCCGGCCGCGCGGTCGATCCAGGCCTTGTAGCGCAGGTAGGCCGAGCGCGGCGCCGCTGAAGACAGCGCCAGCGCGACGACCGCGTACCAGCCGGTTTCGATGCAGAAGATCACCGCCGGCACCGCGAGCGCCAGCGCCAGCGGCACCTCGCGCGGCAGGAAGGCCGCGAAGATGCTGGCGTAGACCACCGCGGTCTTCGGATTGCTGATCTGGGTGCCCATGCCCAGGAGAAACGCGCGCCGTGCATTGCCGGGGCTTGCGGCCGGTCGTGCGTCCTGCATGGCTGCCAGCGGCTCGCGCGCACCGCGCCAGATGCGGATGCCAAGATACACAAGATAGGCGCCGCCGAGCAGCTTCACCGCCAGGTAGAGCGCCGGAACCGCGAGAAACGCCGCCTGCAGCCCGGCCAGCGCCGCAATCGCGAACACCACGCCGCCGGCTCCCATGCCCAGCGCCGCAGCCAGGCCATCGCCGCGCGACGACGACACGGCGGTGCGCGCCACCATGACGAAGCTCGGTCCGGGACTCATGGCCCCGACGATCATCGCGCCCGCGATGCCCAGCAACGGAACCGTGATGCCGCTCATGGTGGGCTCCTTCTTCTATTGCTGCACGTTGACCGCTTCGACCTGCACCAGCAGCTTCACCTTGTTCTCGAAGCCGAAGTTCAGGCCCCAGGTGATGCCCCAGTCGCTGCGCTGCACCGTGGTCTCGAAGTCGCCGCCGCAGACCTGGCGGTTGATGAGCGGATTCAGGTAGCAGTTGAAGCGCACGGCCTTGAGCGTGACCGGCCTGGTCTGCCCCATCAGCGTGAGCGTGCCCGGCACGTCGACCACCTTGTCGCCGTTGAATTCGATGCGGTCCGCCACGAAGCGGCCGGTCGGGAATTCGGCCACGTTGAAGAAATCCTTGCTCTGCACGTGGCGGTTGAGCAGGTCGACGCCGGTGTTGATGGAGCTGATGTCCATCGTGATGTCGACCTTGCCGCTGGTGCCGGTGCCGTCGATCTGCACCGAGCCGTCCTTGGTGCTGAAGCGGCCGCGGTTGGTGGTGGTGCCGTAGTGCCCCATCTCGTACATCACGAAGGTGTGCGTGGGGTCGATCACGTAGCTGGCGTTCTTCACCGGGCCGCCGGCGGGCTTGGCGGCGACGGGCGGCGCGGTGTAGTCCTGTGCCAGGGCAGGGATGGCGAGGGCCGCCGCGGCAGACAGCGCGGCAGCGAGGAGGAGCTTCTTCATGGCAATGGGCGTGCGTGGCGTGAAAAAGAAAAACAGGAGAAATTCAAAGCGGACCGAGCCCCGCGAGCGTGAGCCTGAAGCGAACCAGCACCTCGTTGCCGACCACCGAGGTGTCCGTCCATTCGCCGTCGCCCACCTTGTAGTCGAGCCGCTGGATCGTAAAGCTTCCGCTGGCCACGGCGTGGCCGTTGGCCGGCGCAATGCTCACCGGCACCGTGACCTGGCGCGAGATGTTCTTGATGGTGAGCTTGCCCGCCATCTCGAAGCGGCCGTCGCCCAGCGCCTTGATCGCGCTCGACTGGAAACTGGCCCGCGGAAAATGCGCCGTGTCGAACCACGGCGCCTTGGGCAGTTCGGCATCGCTCATGGGAACGCCGAGCGATGCGCTGGCGGTGTCGATCTGCAATGCGACGCTGCCGCCTTCGGGCTTGCGCGGATCGAAGGCCACCTGGGCGTCGAACTTCTTGAACGTGCCTTCCACCGGCACGCCCATCTGCTTGCTCACGAAGGCGATCTGGCTCTTGTCCGCCACCAGCCGGGTGGCCGCTGCGGGCTCGGCGAGCGCGGGCGCCAGGGCGGCGAATGCCAGAGTTGCAAGACAGAAGATGCGCTTCATCCGGCGGATTCCTTGCGTGGCGCGGGCCACATGCGTTTCAAGATGCCATCGCGGTCGATCCAGTGGTGCTTGAGCACCGCCGCCACGTGCAGCAGCGCCACCGCGGCCAGCGTGAAGGCGCTGCCCTTGTGCAGCGGCTTGAGCACGGCCTCGGCCCATTCCTTGTCGACCGGCACGAAGTCGGGCAGCGGCAGCACGCCGAACCACACGACCGGAAAGCCCAGCGCCGAACTGTAGGCCCAGCCGAGCAGCGGAACCGCGAAGAACAGCAGGTACATCAGCGCGTGGCTCGCCCGATGGCCGCTGCGCTGCCAGCGCGGCATGGCCGCCGCCGCATCGGCTGGCAGCGGCGGCGGCCGATGGCGCAGCCGCCACAGCAGGCGCACGGCCGACAGCAGCAGGATCGTCACGCCGGCCCATTTGTGCCAGTTGTAGAGCTTGATGCGCGCCGGCGAGAGCGGCAGGCCGGTCATGTAGAGGCCGACGCCCAGCGAGCCGACGATCATGGCCGCAAGCAGCCAGTGCAGCGCCATCGCGACCGGGTCGTAGCGCAGTTCGCGCAGGCCGCGCGGATCGGCGGGCGCCTCCGCAATGGCGGCGGGGTGGGAAGGTGTGTCGATGGACATCGGAAGCAGGACCGGCAGCCTGTGCGCGGAGCATATATCGGAAGCAGCGAAGGCATCGCACGAGCCGTGCCAAATGCACCGGCCGCCCGGTCAGCGCCGCGCGGCCGGCTGCTGCGCCTGCAACAGCACCGCATGCAGTTCGGCCGGTTGCACCGGCTTGCGCAGCGCATGCCAGCCGCGCTGCGCGGCCAGCCGCTGGGTGGCTTCGCCGATGTCGGCCGAGACCAGCGCGATGGTGAGCGAAGGCTTCTGCCGCTGCAACCGTTCCGCCAGCGCGATGCCGTCGAGCGCGCCCGGCAGCCGGATGTCGCACAGCGCCACGTCGAGCGCGCGCAGGTCGGCCAGCGCCAGCGCCTCGGCCGCGCTGGCATACACGCGCGGCACGACCTGCCATTGCTGCAGCAGCGCGCTGAGGCTGTCGGCCACCACGGCGTTGTCTTCCACCACCAGCACGGCCAGGCCGGGCCGCAGGGCCCGCGCCGCGCCGGACCGGGGCTGCGCCGCGGGAGCGGGAGCCGCCATCGGCGCATCGGCCGGCGCCGCGGGCAGTTCGAAACCGAACACCGAGCCGCGCCCCGGCGCCGAGCGCAGCGACACCTGGATGCCGAGCTGCGCGGCCAGCCGCCGCACGATCGCCAGGCCCAGCCCGTGCCCGCGCTGCAGGTTGCGCTCCACGTTGCCGATCTGCTCGAAGTCGCCGAACACGCGCTCCTGCGAGTCCGTCGCAATGCCGATGCCGCTGTCGCGCACCTCCACGCGCCAGGCGCGCCCGGTGTCGCGCCGGCGCGCGCGCACGGCCAGCAGCACCCGGCCGCGCGGCGTGAACTTGACGGCGTTGTCGACCAGGTTCGCCAGCACGCGGCGCAGCGAGACCGCATCGGCCCAGCCCACCGCCTCGGCGGGGCAGCGCACCGTGACGCGGCCATCGCCGGCCTGGCGCGCCAGGTCGTGCAGCAGCGGCGCCAGCGGCACCGCCACCGGCTGCAGCGGATCGGCCGCGGCTTCGATGCGGCCGATCTCGAGCAGCTGGTTGGTCAGGCCTTCGAGCGCCTGCTGTGCGCGCGCGAGCGAGGCCACCGTGTGCTGCACCACGGGCGCATCGGCGCCGTTGTCCAGTTGCTGGCGCAGGACCTCGGCCTGCAGGCCGATGGCCATCACCGGCTGGCGCAGGTCGTGGTTGGCGGCCGAGAAGAAGCGCAGCCGCTCGGCCTGTGCCTGCTCGGAGGCGCGCAGCCCGGCCAGCGCCTGCTCGCGCAGGCTGCGCTCATTGAGGCGCAGGCCGATGTTCTCCTCGAGCTGGCGCGAGCGCTCCGCCACCAGCTTCCACATCATCGCGGTCAGGCCGATCCCGATGAGCGCCACCGCCTTCATCGCCGGCGCGCCGAGCCAGAGGCCGGTCACGATCACCGGCGCCAAGAGCAGCGTGATCGCCAGCTGCGTGGCCGGGATGTAGAACGACACGGAGAACGCCGACGACAGCGTCATTCCCATCAGCATCAGCGCGAGCAGCAGCTGCTGGTCCGGCTGGGCGGGGTTGAACAGCAGCACGCCGGCCACGCCGTGCGCCAGCTCCCAGATGCCGGTGCGCACCGTGTGCGTGCGCTGCGCGTCGCGCAGGCTCTGCGGGGTGAAGGGGTCGGGCAGGCGCTGGGGAAAGAAGCCGCGCATGAGCGTCACGGCGGTGACCAGCGAAATCCACACCAGTGCGCGCGAGAGAGAATATTGCCAGGCGAAGAGCGCCGCCACGCCGCAGTTCAGCAGGTATTGCACCAGCAGCACCGGCCCGATCGGGCGGATCGACAGCCGCAGCACCTCGCACTGGATTGCAAAGCGCCCGTCGTCGTCGGCGGCGGCCGGAGCAACCATGGGCGCGGTGGTGGAATTCATCGGCCGATCCACTATATAGAGAAGCGGCCCGGCGCGGCGACAATGGCGTTCCCCAGCCGGCCGAATGATGGCGAACCCCCCGTGAACGATCTCTCTCTCTTTTTGCCTTGCGCCGCCGGCGTCGAGGAATTCCTTGCGCAGGAAGTCCATGCGCTCACCGGCCGCGTCGGCCAGGACCTGCTCACGCTGCGCGGCGGCGTGCGGGTGCGCGCCGAATGGCGCGACGCGCTCAAGCTCAACCTGCACAGCCGGCTCGCCCAGCGCGTGCTGGTCGAACTGGCCCACGCGCCCTACCGCAGCGAGAACGACCTCTATGCCATCGCGAGCGGCGTGGCCTGGGAGATCTGGTTCACGCCCAAGCAGACCTTCAAGATCGAGACCACGGCGCAGCACAGCCCGCTGCAGAGCCTGAACTTCGCCACCCTGCGCATCAAGGACGCCATTGCCGACCGCTTCCGCGCCAAGGCGGGCGGCGTGCGCCCGAGCATCGAGACCCAGTGGCCCGACTGCCGCGTGTTCGCCCACCTGACCACCGAACACTGCACGCTCTACATCGACACCTCCGGCGAGCCGCTCTTCAAGCGCGGCTGGCGGCAGGACAAGGGCGATGCGCCGCTGAAGGAAACCCTGGCCGCCGCCATGCTGGCCGCCAGTGGCTGGTGGAACCCCGAAACCGGCGCCGTGGCCGCCGAGCCGCTGTACGACCCCTGCTGCGGCAGCGGCACCATCGCCATCGAGGCGGCGCAGATCGCGCGCGGCATTGCGGCCGGCTCGCTCAGGCGCTTCGGCTTCGAGAAGCTGCTGCCGTTCCAGGCGCATGTGTGGGAGGCCATCAGGAAGGAAGCCCAGTCGTCGGCGGTGCCGCGCGATGTCGCCATCTTCGGCTCCGACGTCTCGCACCGCATGGTCGACTTTGCCGAGCGCAACGCGGAGCGCGCCGGCGTCGCCGATGCCATCGAGTTCCGCGGCGGCGATGCGCTGCAGCGCATGCCGCCGGCCGAGGGCGGGGTGATCATGCTCAACCCGCCCTATGGCGAACGCATCGAGGTCGGCGGCGTGGCGCGCTTCGGCGCCCGCGAAGCCGCGCAGACTCCGGGCGAGGGCGGCGGTGAAGGCGGCGGCGGCGAGTTCTTTCCGCAGCTCGCCACCCACTGGAAGAAGAACTACGCCGGCTGGACCGCCTGGGTGCTCACGCCCGATCTGAAGCTGCCCAGGCAGATGCGGCTCAAGGAGTCTCGCCGCGTGCCGATGTGGAACGGGCCCATCGAGTGCCGGCTGTTCCGCTTCGACATGGTTGCGGGTTCGGCCAGGAAGTAGCCCTGCGCGCACCTGCGGGTGCGCGATCGCACGCCACCATGACCGTTCCAGAATCCGGCCTCGTCGTCATCGACACCAACATCGCGCTCGACCTGCTGGTCTTCGAAGACCCCGCCTGGGTGCCGCTGATCGCCATGCTGGCCGCGGGCGAGCTGCGCTGGCTCGCGACGGCCGCGATGCGCGTCGAACTCGAGCGCGTGCTCGGTTATCCGCTGATCGCCCGGCGCATGGCGCAGCGCGGCCTGCAAGTGCCCACCGTGCTGGCCGACTTCGATGCGCGGGTGCGCATGGTCGAAGGCGTTCCATCGCGCGCACCCTGCGTCTGCAGCGACCCCGACGACCAGGTCTTCATCGACCTTGCGGTGGCGCACCGCGCGCTGCTGCTCAGCAAGGACCGCGCAGTGCTGTCGATGAAGAAGCGTCTGGCCTTGCGCGGCGTGGTGGTGCAGGCGGCGCTCGGGCTTTCGTAGCCGGCACAGTGACGGCGCATCGGCCCATGTCGCGACAACTGCACCCATGGGACCGGTCGATTGCCGCTGCGCGCAGAAATGCGCGAAAACCGGCGGATTGACAACTTCCGACTCATCGACACCTGCGAGGGGCGGTGTTAGCTTTCACTGGCGCCACCCCTTCAATTCTTGTTTCGATGGGAAAGCATGCAACCATCTTTCGCGACGCTCTGGGCGAATCATCCCAATATCAAGGGCGACGGCGCTTTGCTGGACAAGGGCGTCTACACGGATCAATGCGCCATCAATGTGGGGGCAGCATTCATGCGATCCAGCCTGAGCCTTGAGAGCTTCCCCGGTGTCTTCTCCTGGCAGAAGGACAAGCCGAAGTACCCGATCAGGGCGCAAGAATTGGCGAACTGGCTGGATTCCGGCAAGGCCGGGCTGATGTCCCGGACCGAAAAATACACGGGAAAAGAAGGCTTCGAGAAAATCGCCAACCGCACGGGGATCGTGTTCATCCAGAACTACTGGGGCGAGGGGCGGCAAGGCGACCACATCGACCTATGGAATGGCTCGCGCATGACGGAACTCATGTCGTATCTCCGTGT
The DNA here is from genome assembly GCF_003951285.1 of Variovorax beijingensis. GTDB lineage: Bacteria > Pseudomonadota > Gammaproteobacteria > Burkholderiales > Burkholderiaceae_C > Variovorax > Variovorax beijingensis. The sequence goes on from NZ_RXFQ01000007.1 coordinate 277,123, forward strand.
TCAGTGGCATCTCTCCTGGGAAGGAGTCATCACTGACATGCGTCTGGCGCGAGCCATATGGTTTTGGCAGGTTCTATGAAAATCCTACTTCGCTTCGCCTGCATCGTGCTAGGGGGACTGGCGCTGAGTTTTATCGTGGCAAAGGGAGTGCTCGTTCCCATTGGCCAGTGGTACGAAATGAACAGGGCCCAAAGCGAGAGCGATCTAACTCAAGCTTTTGTAATCGCGCTTGCGGTGCAGGCAATTTGCGCCGTCCTGGGGGGCTGGCTAGGCGACTGGGTATTTCGAAAATGGCGACAGAAGCAAGGGCATCATTGAAAACGCGCCATATGGTCTTGGCCGGTCCAATGAAAACCCCCATTCGACTGCTATGCATTCTGGCCGGAGCGATTGCACTCGGCTCTGTTTTCTACAAGCTCATCGGCCCTGTGGGTCATTGGTATGAGCTCAACTTTGCAAGGAACGACGGTGACTTGGGCCAAGCGTACATGGTCGCGCTCGCCGTTCAATTCCTCGCGTTGATAGCGGGCGGTTGGGTTGGCGACTGGGCATTTCGCAAGCGGCGGCAGAGGCCGCCTGATCGCCCGTAGCTCATGTGGCGATCGCCGATTGGCCGAGTCCCATGAAAATGCTTATTCGACTGCTCTGCATTTTGGCCGGCGCACTTGCACTCAGTTTTCTTGTTGCGAAGGTCGTGCTCGTTCCCATTGGGCAGTGGTACGAAATGAACAAAGCCCAGAGCTTCGACGATGTATCCGAGGCTTTCGTCGTCGCTCTTGCAGTGCAGGCCCTCTGCGTCATTGCCGGCGGCAGGCTCGGCGACCTCGCATTCCGCAGATGGCGGCACAAGCAACTCGGCCGCCAACAGCGCCCGTAAAAAGCGCCGCTAGTTCTGCAGCGCAGCGGCCGGCCCCAGGTGCCAGCGCCCCAGCAGCCGTGCCACCGCGCGCACGCGCTGCGTGTCGCGGCCCCAGCGGCGGCTGGCGGGCAGCTTCTGCGCCCATTTCATGCGCCGCGCCGCCTCGGCGATGCGCTCGCGCACTTCCCCGTCCACCTCGGCCAGCGCGGCGTGCCAGTGCTGGCCGGCGGCTTCGGGTGCGGCGGCCTCCAGCATCATGGCCGTGGAGTGCAGGTAGCTGAGCCAGTCGCGGGCCTGGCACTCGGCCAGGGTCATGACCTCGGACGGGTCGTCCTCGAAGTCGATGTAGCCGATCACGCCGTCGGGGCACTGCACCAGGTTGCGGTCGAAGGCCTGGCTCAGGTGCTGGCCGCGCACGTGCACCTTGGCGATCGCGGCCAGCCCTTCGTGCCAGACCGCGAGCAGCGCGGCCGGCCCGGACGCGGCCGCCTGGTCGAGCCGCTCCTGCAGCACGACGGTGGAGCGGCCGCTTTGGCCGAGGTCCGAGATCAGCAGGCCGTCGGGCTGCTGCGCCAGCACCGCCGGCACGCGCAGGCCCGCGGCCGCGAGTTGCCGCAGGCGCCGCGCCTCGGTGGCAATGGCGGCCTCGCCGCCCGGGTTGGGCACCGGCTTGATGATGTCCAGCCGCGCCATGCGCGCGACCGCCGCCATCACGCGGTAGCCCCACTTGCCATGGCGCGGGCCGGCCTTCTTGAGCCACACGCGCTCGCTGCCCAGGCGGTGGCTGGCCACGTTCTTCTGCTGCTTGGGCAGCATGAGGCGCAGGAACTCGGCGTAGTCGCCGGGCGCCGGCACGAAGGGCTGCGCGTCCAGGGGCGCGGGCGCGGAGGCCGCGCCCTTGGCGCTGTGCAGCCGCGCCGATGCGCCGCGTCGCAAGGGATTCATGCGGCCAGCGGAAGGTTCGACACCAGGCCGTGCGGCCCTTGCGTCAGGGGCTGGAAGCTCTCGGCACTGGCCAGCGGCCAGTAGGTGCGGAACACGTTGTGCTGCTTGTCGAGCGGGCCGAGCAGCGCGCCCGGCTGCACCTGCATCACCAGGTTGCTCAGGAGGCGCACCTCGGTGTCGGAGATGCGCCGCACGATGTGGTGCGCCGTGATCTGCTGCGGATGGTCGAGGCCCGCGGCCTGCACCAGCTCCTGCAGCGCGTGCAGCGTGCTGCGGTGGAAGTTGCGCACGCGCTCGGCCTTGGTCGGCACCACCAGCGCCTGCTGGCGCACCGGGTCCTGCGTGGTCACGCCGGTGGGGCAGTGGCCGGTGTGGCAGCTTTGCGCCTGGATGCAGCCCAGGGCCATCATGAAGCCGCGCGCCGCATTGCACCAGTCGGCGCCGAGCGCCATCATGCGCGCCACGTCGAAGGCGGTGATCACCTTGCCCGCGCACCCCAGCTTGATGCGGTGGCGCAGGTTCACGCCGATGAGCGTGTTGTGCACCAGCAGCAGGCCTTCCTGCAGCGGTGCGCCCACGTGGTCGCTGAACTCGACCGGCGCGGCGCCGGTGCCGCCCTCGGCGCCGTCGACCACGATGAAGTCGGGCGTGATGCCGGTCGCCTGCATCGCCTTGACGATCGCGAACCACTCCCACGGATGGCCGAGGCAGAACTTGAAGCCGGTCGGCTTGCCGCCCGAAAGCTCGCGCAGCCTGGCGATGAAATGCATCATCTCGATGGGCGTGGTGAACGCGCTGTGCGACGAGGGCGAAACGCAGTCGATGCCGATCGGCACGCCGCGCGCGGCCGCGATCTCGGGCGTGACCTTGGGCGCGGGCAGCACGCCGCCGTGCCCGGGCTTGGCGCCCTGGCTCAGCTTGATCTCGATCATCTTCACCTGCGGATCGCGCGCGTTGGCGCTGAAGCGCTCGGCATTGAAGGTGCCGTCTTCGTTGCGGCAGCCGAAGTAGCCGGAGCCGATTTCCCAGATCAGGTCGCCGCCATGCACGCGGTGGTGCTGAGAGATGGAGCCTTCGCCGGTGTCGTGCGCAAAGCCGCCCAGCCTGGCGCCCTGGTTGAGCGCGAGGATCGCATTGGCCGACAGCGCACCGAAGCTCATGGCCGAGATGTTGAACACGCTCGCGCTGTACGGCTGGGTGCAGGGATGGTGCGACGCCCCGGCCGCGCCCGATGGCGGCGGGTTCGTGTCGGCGGTATGCGGCGTGCCGCCGATCACGATGCGGAAATCGTGGATCTCGAGCTTGGTAGGCTGCATCGAGTGGTTGATCCACTCGTAGCCCGCGATGGTCACGTCGAGCTGCGTGCCGAAGGGCCGGTTGTCGGGCTCGCCCTTGGCGCGCTGGTACACCAGCGAGCGCTGCGCGCGCGAGAACGGGGCGGCCTCGGAGTCGCTCTCGATGAAGTACTGCCGCATTTCCGGCCGGATGAATTCGAGCAGGAAGCGCAGGTGGCCGATGACGGGGTAGTTGCGCAGGATGGCGTGGCGCGCCTGCCGCAGGTCGTGCACGCCGGTGCCCGAAAGCACCGCGAAGACGGCCACGCCCACCCAGGCCAGCCACAGGTGGGGCGACACCAGCACCAGGGCGATGCAGGCCGCCAGGCCGACCACGCACAGGGCGAAGGCGCTGTAGCGCGTCGGAAACGGAATAATCGTGGGCATAGAAATAGTGTCGACCGGAGCCTGCTGCATCATAGAGGGCTGCCCCGAACTTGCCATGACCAACAACCACGACACCCCCCAGGCCGAAGCGGCCGCTTCCGCCCCCCTCGGTCCCGACGATTTCGACGCCCTCGACCAGGCGCTGGACGCCATGCGCGAGCAGGACGAGGAAATTCCCCAGTGGGAATTCTGCGAAGGCTTCATGGCCGCGCTGATCTGCACCCGCCGGTCCATCGAGCCGGCCGAATACTGGCCGGTGCTTCTGGGCGAGGGCTTCGTGCCGGCCCAGCACATGGAGTTCGTCTGGAACTGGAAGCGCCGCTGGCTCGAGATCGAGGAGGGCCTGGATGCCGACGTGCAGTCGCTCGACGACGAGCGCAGCTGGCAGCCCGAGGTGCTCGACACCCGCGGCGCCATTGCCTCGCTGCCCGAGGAAGAGCGCGCCGAGGTGGCGGGCGAGGAGATTCCCTCGTTCGCGCAGGTCTGGGCGCTGGGCTTCATGTACGAGGTCGAGAACTGGCCCGAGGACTGGGCCGCCCCGCGCGACAAGGAAGCCGCCCAGATGCTCGACGACGCGCTCGACAACATCGTGGCGCTGACCGAGGACGACAGGGCCAAGCCCACGCTCTCGATGTTCAGCGACGACGGCCCGCCGAGCGTGAGCCAGCAGCGGCTGGACGATTTCGGCGCCGCCATCTGGGCCGTGTACGACCTGCGCCAGCTCTGGAAGAGCCTGGGCCCGAAGGTCGAGACCCTCCGCAAGGAAGCCACGCCCGGCCGCAACGATCCCTGCCCCTGCGGCAGCGGCAAGAAATACAAGAAGTGCCACGGTGCCTGACAGCGGCCCCGCCAGCGCACGGCTGACGCCACGCACGGCGTGGGTCATGGTGCTGGCGCTGTGCGCCGGCGTGGCGCTCAGCCAGGCCTTCCGCACCGTGGGCGCCATCATGGCGAGCCCGCTGCAGGCCGACTTCAGGCTGTCGGCCCAGGCGCTGGGCATTTTCTCGGGCGCCTTTCATTTCGCCTTTGGTGCGATGCAGCTCTTCATGGGCATCGGCATCGACCTGCATGGCGTGCGGCGCACGGTGCTGGTGGCCTTTCCGGTCGCCATCGCGGGCGCGCTGCTGTCGGCGTTCGCGCCGAGCTACGCGGTGCTGGTGGCGGGACAGGCGCTGATCGGCATCGGCTGCGCACCGGCCTTCCTGGTGTGCACCGTGTTCATTGCGCGGCACTTTCCCGCCGCGCGCTTTGCCACCGTCTCGGGCCTGGTGCTGGCCATCGGCGGCCTGGGCATGCTGGCCACCGGCACGCCGCTCGCGTGGCTGGTGCAGGCGTATTCGTGGCGCGCGGGCTTCCTGGTGCTGGCCGTGGCCTCGGCGCTGGCGTGGCTCGCGATCTGGCGCTGGGTGCGCGAGCCCGCCTCGGCCGTGCCGCAGGTGAACGAGTCGATTCCCGAGGCCATCCGCCAGTTCGGCGCGCTGCTCGCGATGCCCCACACGCTCGGCATCGTGGTGCTCGGGGCCGTGACCTACGCCGCCTTCATCTCGCTGCGCGGGCTCTGGCTCGGGCCGCTCATGATGGAGCGCCACGGCTACTCGCTGGTGCAAAGCGGCAACGTCGCCATCGCGGTGTCGGTGATCTCGCTGTTCGGTGCGCCGCTGTTCGGCCGCTTCGACCGCGACGGCGCCGCGCGCCGCCGCTGGATCGTGGTCTGCGCGCTCGGCTATGCGGCGCTGTTCGCGCTCATCGCCTTCACGCACTCGGCCTGGCTGGACATCGGCGGCATGGTGCTGATCGGCGTGCTCTCGGGCTTCATCGTCTGGCAGTACGCCGACGTGCGCGTGGCCTACCCGGCGACGCTCACGGGCCGCGCGATGGCGGTCTTCACCATGGCGATGTTCCTGGGCGTTGCGCTCATGCAGTGGGGTACCGGCGTGGCGGCCTCGGTGGCCGCGGCGCATGGCGGCGATCCGCTCACGGCCGTGCTGGCCACCATTGCCGCGCTGCTGCTGCTGGGCATCGCGGCCTTCGCCTGGCTGCCCGCGCCGAAGGCGCAAGCCCTCAGATCTTGAAGGCGCGCTGGATGTCCGGCCGCACGAGGTCGGCGTACTCGCGGTGCTTGCGGATATAGCCCGCAATGAACTGGCACACCGGAATCACATGCAGCCCCCTGGCGCGCGCCTCGTCGAGCACATGCCTTGCAATGCCCGAGCCCACGCCCTTGCCTTCGTGCTCGGGCAGCACCTCGGTGTGGGTGAACATGATGGCGTCGGTCAGCAGGTTGTATTCGGCGTAGGCCGCGAGCTGGCCCTCGAGCGCCGCTTCATAGCGGTGCAGGGCTTCGTTGTTGGTGATGGCAAGGTTGCTGTTGCTCATGGTTGGCGTGCGAGATAAGTGGCGAGATTGGCGGCCGCGGTGGCGCGTACCTTGTTGCGCAGCATCGGCGTCCAGCCGAGCAGCAGGCCCGGTGCACCCAGCGCCTGGCGCGACCAGGTCCAGAAGGCAAAGCTGTCGCGGTGGGTGGCAATCAACCCGTCGGGCGTGAAGCCGAAGCGCGCATCGACGCTGTTGTCGACCAGCCGGCCGGTGGCGCTGAAGCGGTAGTGCGCGTCCCAGTGCGCCTGGCCGCTGGTGTCGTCGGCGTGCACGTCGCGCCAGGTCAGCCGCCAGACGTCGGCGCCCTTGGCCTTGGTGGCATTGCAGAGCATGCGCCACATGCCGCCCACCTGGTGCCGGCCGCGCAGCGAGAAGGCCTCGTCGTCGAAGGCCGCATCGCTGGCGTAGCAGGCGGCCATGGCGGGGGCGTCGAGCCTGGAGAAGGCCTCGTAGAAGCGTTCGATGGTCTGGGCATTGGCGGCTGCGGCTGCTGATGTCGTCATGTCATGGGGCCTTCGTTGTGGTGCCGGGATGCGGGCCGAGCAGGCCCACCAGTGTCTGCAGGGCGTAGTGCACCGTGGCCGCGCGCACGGCGGCGCGGTCGCCGTCGAAGCGGCGGCGCTCGGTGCGCACCTGCCCGCCGACCGACCAGCCGAACCACACGGTGCCGACCGGCTTGTCGGGGCTGCCGCCGGTGGGGCCGGCCACGCCGGTCACGGCCACCGCGGCGCGCGCTGCCGAATGTGCGATGGCGCCTTCGGCCATGGCGCGCGCCACCGGCTCGCTGACCGCGCCATGGGCTTCGATCAGCGCGGCATCGACGCCCAGCAGTTCGGTCTTGGCGGCGTTGGAATACGTGACGAAACCGCGCTCGAACCAGGCACTGGAGCCCGCGAGCTCGGTGCATGCGCCGGCAATGAGCCCGCCGGTGCAGCTTTCGGCCGTGGCCAGCATCCAGCCCTTCTTCAGCAGCAGTTCGGCCGCGGCCGCGACGAGCGAGGGCGTGTCCTGGTCGGCAAGAGAATTCCCCGGGGTCGAAGGTTCCATCAAGTTCACCATGCGCGCCAGAGCGCAATGACCAAGAGCGTGCAGAACGCCGCCACGAGGTCGTCGAGGATGATGCCGAAGCCGGCGCGCCACCAGCGCACCTGGGCGGCGTCGCGCTGCTTGAACAGCGCATCGGCCCAGGCCACCGGCCCGGGCTTGGCGGCGTCGAAGAAGCGGAACAGGCCGAACGCGATGGCCTGCGCGAAGAGGCCGGCGGGGGTGACGAGCCACAGCACGATCCAGAACGCGATCACCTCGTCCCACACGATGCTGCCCGGGTCGGCCACGCCCATGTCACGCGCGGTGATGCTGCAGGCCCACCAGCCGATCGGCAGCGCGGCCAGGATGATCCAGCCGATGGCCGCGGGCGTGAACCACAGCTGCATCACGGCGAAGGCAGCCCAGGCCCAGAGCGTGCCGACGGTGCCGGGCGCCACGCGCGGCAGGCCGGAGCCGAAGCCCATGGCGATGAAATGCGCCGGATGGGACAACAGGAAAGCGATCGACGGACGGCGGGGCGTGGCTGGCGGCATGGGGCCTGCGGAGGAAGAAGCAACTTGCATCAGGCCAGAGTGTCGCGCATTCGAGGGGCTGTCCAAGACCCTCTATTTATCAAAGCAATAGCTTGTTTAATTCGCGGGGCGGGCCTAGTATCCAGGCCTTGCTTTGCCACCCGTCGTCCGCCAAGGACCGCGCCATATGCCTGCCGCCTCATCCAACTCCACTGCTGCCGCCAACCCTTCCTCTTTGCATCCTGCGTCTTCTGCCACCTGGAGCGAGCTGTTCAGCGGCCGCAACGGCTGGCGCGCGCTCGCGCTCACGGGCGGCGTCGCGCTGCATGCGGTCAATGTGCACATCGTGACGACCGTGCTGCCCTCGGTGGTGAACGAGATTGGCGGGCTCGACTGGTATGCCTGGAGCACCACGCTGTTCGTTGTGGGGTCGATCCTCGGCGCCACGCTGTCGGTGCGGCTGCTTGCGCGGCTGGGCCCGCGCGGCGCCTGCCTTGCGGCGCTCGTGGTCTTCAGCGCGGGCTCGATGGCTTGCGCGCTCGCACCGGCCATGCCCTGGCTGCTCGCAGGCCGCACGGTGCAGGGGCTGGGCGGCGGCTTGCTCGCGGCCCTGAGCTATGCGCTGATCCAGCTGGTGTTCGCGCCGCGGCTGTGGCCGCGGGCGGTGGCGCTGGTGTCGGGCATGTGGGGCGTGGCCACGCTCTGCGGGCCCGCGGTGGGCGGCCTGTTCGCGCAGGCGGGGCACTGGCGCTGGGCCTTCTGGTCGCTGCTGCCGCTGGCTGCGGTGCAGGCGCTGCTGGTCGCGGTGCAGTTGCGGCCCGCGGCCGGCGTGCGGCACGAACGGCCGTCGGCCATGCCGCGCATCCCGGCGCTGCAGATCGGCTTGCTGGCGGCCTCGGTGCTGGTGATCGCGGCCAGCGAGTTCTGGCCGGCGCTCGCCTGGCAGGCGGCCGGCGTGGTGCTGGGGCTCGGGCTCGGCGTGGCCGCCACGCGAATCGACCGGCGCGCCGCGGTGCGGCTGCTGCCCGCCGGCGCCTATGCGCTGCGCACGCCGATGGGTGCCATCTACGCGAGCGTGGTGCTGCTCCTGATCGGCACCACCACCGAGATCTTCGTGCCGTACTTCCTGCAGCTGCTGCATGGCCATTCGCCGCTGTCGGCCGGCTACCTCACGGCGGCGATGGCCGGCGGGTGGAGCGCGGGTTCGCTGCTGTCGTCGGGGCGCAGCGGCGCGGGCGCCGACCGCATGCTGCGCGCCGGGCCGGTGGCTTGCACGCTGGGGCTTGCCGCGCTCGCGCTGCTGCTGCCGGCCCCCGGACGCTTCGCACCGGGGCTCGAGATGCTGCTGGCCGCCATCGCGCTGGCGGCCGTGGGGCTGGGCGTGGGCATCGGATGGCCGCACCTGGTCACGCGCGTGATGTCGCTCGCGCCGGCCGGGCAGGAAGGCCTGGCCTCGGCCTCGATCACGACCGTGCAGCTCTACGGCATGGCGGTGGGTGCGGCAGTGGCGGGGCTGGTGGCCAACGCCGCCGGCCTCAGCGAGCCCGGTGGCGCCGCGGGCGCGCGCTCCGCCGCGGCCTGGCTGTTCGCGAGCTTCGCGTTCGCGCCCGCGCTGGCGGCGTGGCTGGTGGTCCGCTTCGTTGCCGCGCGGAGATTGATCGGCGTGCTCAAGCAACCGACCTAGGCCTTCCTGCATGCCGTCCGGTGTATTCGCCCGCGGCATTGGTCATCGTATGCTTGGCGACCCATTCAAGCGCGAGCGCCCATCCATCATGAAAAGAGCCGTGGTCCGTTCCAACGCGTTGTGGCTGTGCCTTGCGTTCAGCCTTCTGCTCGCCGCCTGCGGCAGCAAGGAGGCCGAGCAGCGCACCGCCTTCATCGGCTTCCTGCAGGCCCGCGTGCTCGACAAGCCCGGCCTGCGCGTGCCCACGCCCACGGCCGACGAGAAGACCTCCTTCGGCGACTATGCGCAGCACTATGCGGTGATCGCCGATTTCAACGAGGGCATGAACAAGTCGGTCAGCCAGCCGATGGGCCAGGTCATGGCCAAGGGTGCGCTGCGCTCGATTGCCGACCTGGCGTCACGCCGCGACGACCTCAAGGCCGCCAAGGATGGCCTGGGCGGCCTGCGCACCGCACTCGACCAGGAACTGGCCAAGGCCGATGCCGCGCATGCGAAGCTCAAGCAGCCCGACGACCTGAAGCAGGTCTACGACAAGGCCTATGAGAAGACCGTCTCGGCACCGGCCGCCACCTTCAAGGAGGTGTTTCCTGCGCTCGACAAGGTGTTCGACGGCGCGCTCGCGGTGGGCGACTACCTCGAGCAGAACAAGTCGAAGATCCAGGTCTCGGGATCGTCGGTCAGCGTGAGCGATCCGGCCGTGCAGGCGCAGCTCAACAAGATGCTGCAGGACCTCAATGGCCAGTCGAATGCCATCAACGCCGCCCAAGCCAAGATGCAGGCGATGGTTCGAGGGTCCTGATCAGACGAAATGGTCGAAGGAGCCGAAGCGCTGCGCAACCGGCGCGCCGCCGGCGTCCACGATGCGCAGGCCGGCTTCGGCGTCGATGCGGCCGATGCGCGTCACGCGCGTGGCGCTTTCCTTGCCGGCCTGTTCGACCGCGGCGCGCGCCGCGGGCGGTGCGGTGAAGACCAGCTCGTAATCGTCGCCGCCTGAAAGCGCGCAGGTGCGCAGGATCTCGGTGCCGAGCCCGCAGGACGCGGCCGCGGCGATCACGCCGGTGGCCGCATCGGCATCGAGCGTGGCGCCCACCTTGCTCGACGCGAGGATGTGGCCCAGGTCGCCCACGAGGCCGTCGCTCACGTCCACCGCCGAGGAGGCCGTGCCGCGCAGCGCCTGGCCCAGCGCCACGCGCGGCGCGGGCTGCTCCATGCGCATGCGCGCCTGCGCGAACACGTCGGCAGGCAGTGCGAGCGTGCCGCGGAACGCCTCGAGCGCGAGCCGCGCATCGCCGAGCGTGCCGCTGACCCAGATGTCGTCGCCCACGCGCGCGCCCGAGCGCAGCAGCGCCGCGCCGGCGGGCACTTCGCCGAACACGGTGATGCAGATGTTGAGCGGGCCGCGCGTGGTGTCGCCGCCCACGAGCTCGCAGCCGTGTTCGTCGGCCAGCGCGAACAGGCCGCGCGAGAAGCCTTCGAGCCAGGGCTCGTCGACACCGGGCAGCGCGAGCGCGAGCGTGAAGGCCAGCGGCTTCGCGCCGCAGGCCGCCAGGTCGCTGAGGTTCACCGCCAGCGCCTTGTGGCCGAGCCGGGCGGGATCGACGGTCGAGAGAAAGTGGCGGCCCTCGACCAGCATGTCGCAGGACACGGCAAGCTGCATGCCGGGCGCGGGCGCGAGCAATGCGCAGTCGTCGCCCACGCCGAGCGGGGAGCGCTTGGCGGGGCGCTGGAAGTAGCGTGTGATCAGGTCGAATTCACCCATGGGGCGAGCATAAGCGCTGAACCGCTCACCCCCGCGCGCGCCGGTTCGACATCACCACGTTGTCCTTCTCGATCGGCTGGCCGGCCTGCAGCGCGGCAATCCAGGCCTCGGTGCTTGCCACGGCCGCGAAGTTGCTGTGGAACACGACGCTGAAGACGCGGTGGATTTCCTCGGCGCTGGCCTGTCCGGCCGCATTCGAGTAGGGCAGTGCGCCGCTCGCGTCCGACAGGAACTCCACATTGAGGCCGCGGTGCATGGCCTCGAACACGGTGGACGCGTCGCAGTTGTGGGTCATGTAGCCCACCACGCTGAGCGTGTCGACCTGGTGGCGCGCGATCCAGTCGGCGAAGTCGGTGCCGGTGAAGACGCTCGGGAAGGTCTTGGTGATCAGGTGGTCGCGCGGCCGCCTGGCAATTTCCGGATGCAGCTGGCCGTTGTGGGCGTCGGCCTGGAACACCGGCGCGCCCTTGGGCGCGTGGTGCTGCACCACGACCACCGGCGTGCCGGCCGCGCGCGCGGCGTCCATGGCCTGCGCGATCTTCGGCAGCGAGCTTTCGACCGGCGGGTACTCGATGGGCAGTCCACCGCCTTCGAAGTATTCGTTCTGCACGTCGATCACGACGAGGGCGCGGCGCGGGGCGGGATGGTTGCTCATGGTGGGTGGCTCCGTGGTTGCAAGTGGTTGGGATGGCGCGATTGTTCGCGCTGGAGCCTTCGGGAGAAAGTGGCCCGGAAGCCATTCATCGATAAGATCGGGCCATGGCTGGAAAAACCGCGGAAACCATCGCCGTCGTCGCCTTCGACGGCATCAGCCCCTTTCACCTGTCGGTGCCGTGCATGGTCTTCGGCGAAGACCGCACGGAAGCGGGCGCCCCGCGTTTTCGCCTGCTGGTGTGCGGCACCGAGCCCGGCCCGCTGCAGACCAATGCAGGCTTCACGCTCGTGGTGCCGCACGGGCTCGAGGCGATACGGCGTGCGCAGATCGTGGTCGTGCCTTCATGGCGCGACGACGGCCGGCCCGCGCCGCCGGCGCTGATCCGCGCGCTGCAGGCGGCCCATCGGCGCGGCGCCATCGTGGTCGGGCTGTGCCTGGGCGCCTTCGTGCTGGCCGAGGCGGGCCTGCTCGACGGCCGCCCGGCCACCACGCACTGGAACCTGGCCGCAGCCTTTGCCAGGCAATATCCGAGGGTCAGGCTGCAGCCCGAGGTGCTGTACGTCGACGATGGCGACGTGCTCACCTCGGCCGGTACGGCCGCGGGCATCGACTGCTGCCTTCACCTGCTGCGCGTGCGCCATGGCGCCGAGGCGGCGAACCGTGCGGCGCGGCGCATGGTCGTGGCGCCGCACCGCCAGGGCGGACAGGCGCAGTACATCCGCCAGCCGATGCCTGCCGCGGCCGACGGCGACCGCCTCGCGCCGTTGCTCGAATGGCTGGGGCGCCATCTCCAGAGCCCGCATGAGCTCGACAGCCTGGCCCGGCGCGCACTGATGAGCCGGCGCACCTTCACGCGGCGCTTTCGCGAGGCCACCGGCACCACCGTCGGCCAATGGCTGCAGAACCAGCGCCTTGCGCTCGCGCAGCGGCTGCTGGAGACCTCCGACCGGCCGGTGGAGCGCGTGGCCACCGACGTGGGCTTCGGTTCGGCGGTGTCGCTGCGAAAGCACTTCGCGGCGGCGTTCAAGGTGTCGCCCACGGCCTACCGCAGGCAGTTCTCGCAGGATGTCGGCTCCGTCATACGTGGAGGTAATCGCGATCGAGGATTTGGGCGTGGCAGCGATATCGGCCAGCGCCAGGGGCACGGCCGCACAACTGGTCATTTCTGATGAAAGACATTCTTCAAGAACAGCGCCCAAAACGCGATCCCCCAAAGATATCCCACCGCGAACGAAACAATTATGAGAAAGACCCACAACGGCCATCCGCCGTAAGAGCCGAAGAAAGCAATAGAAAGAACAGAAGCAACTGTGCCAAAGCACACGACTGCGAACTTCAGAAAATTTTTCCGCTGGCGGATATAGTTGCCTGAACGGATAAGCGGGTTCTCCATTTGCGATCTCCAGGTGCCGCTCTCAGCGCCATGTCGGATTGCAAGAATCAGCCTTGCTTTGCCGTGCCCTTCGCTTCCAGCACAGTCAACTTCTCCGCCTACGCAGGTGCCCGGCCGACAGCCCAGAGCAAACGGCGATGACCAAACTTATCAGCCAAAGCATTGAAGCTGTCTCTGTCAGTTGTGCCCGATCTATCAACTCTTGCCGCCGGGAGTTCACTTCCGATATCGCCTTCAGTTGACGATCACGCGCTGCGAGATCTTCTTTGCTCGGTGAGTATGGCGCCAGCCGGCCATCCTCTGTCACGACATCAAGAAGTTCACCGCCGCTAACGAACTCAGCCTTCGCTACCCGAACACTTAGTTCCCGCCGCTCGGTTGGCGGCACTTTCTCTAGTTCTGCCGCCTGGATAGCTGCTTTCGCAGCTAGAGGCGGTGTTTGCAGCACATTCGCAAATTTCCGCAATGCCTGTGCATTCCAATACAAAAGCGCAGCACCAACAAGGACGATCGCTAGCCCGACAAATGCAACCGCGCGACTGCGAGTACGAGCTGACGGTTGCGACGCCAAGCCTTCATGAAGCAGCAGCAAGCCTACGATCCCAACAGCAAATTCAAACGCATTGGTCATGATTTTTATGTCGAAAATCACTTGCAGCACAGGCATATCCAGCACCCATTAACTCTATACCTAGCTGTCGCGCCGTTGACTGTCTTGGCCCGGCGTCGACCGAGGGCGTCATACGCGTAGGCGCCCGTCCCGCTGCCGCTACTCGCAACGAGCTGATTGCGCTCGTTCCAACTCGATTTTGCGTTCGAGTTCTGCTAGGCCCCGCCGCGAAAGCGCAGCGCCGCCTGCCGCACCACCTCCGCCAGGAGGCGCTCCTTGCCCTGCTTCTCGCGCAGCCAGCGCGCATCGTTGCGGTTGGCTTCCACGCTGGTGCGAAGCTCGCCGAGCGCCTGCGTGGCGTTGAGCGCCTCGCTGTGCCATTCGAGCTGCGTCATGGTCATGAGGATGTGGTCGCGCAGCGGCATGTGCTGGCCGCTGGCCGGGTCCACGTACACCGCGTCGAGCCCGAAGCGGCAGGCCTGGAAGCGGTTGTAGGTGTAGACGAGGTAGTCGTCTTCCGTCGGCTCGAAGGGCTGCTCCTGCAGGAACCATGCGGCGAGCGACTGCACGTAGCCCGCGAGCGCGGCCGCGCGCTCGACGGTGAGCGGCGTGTCGAACACGCGGATCTCGATGGTGCCGAACTCGGGCTTGGGCCGGATGTCCCAGTAGAAGTCCTTCATGCTGCGCACGACGCCGGTGCGGGTCATGCGCTCGAAGTAGGCCTCGAACTCCTTCCAGCTCAGCGTGAACGGTGCGCGGCCCGAAAGCGGGAACGCGAACACCGAGTTGAGCCGGGCCGAGTCGAACTGCGTGTCCTGCCCCTGCACGAACGGCGACGAGGCCGACAGCGCAATGAAGTGCGGGATGTAGCGCGACATGCGGTGCAGCATCAGCAGCGCCGAGTCGGCATCGGGGCAGCCGATGTGCACGTGCTGGCCGAAGATGGTGAACTGCTTGCTCAGGTAGCCGTACAGCTCCGACAGCTCGCGAAAGCGCGGCTTGTCGTAGATGCGCCGCTCGTGCCACTGCTGGAAGGCATGCGTGCCGCCGCCCACCACCGCGATGTTGAGCTTGTCGGCGTTCTTGATGAGCGCCTCGCGGATCGGCGAGAGCTGCGTGATCACGTCCTGCGCCGAGTGGCAGATGTCGGTGGAGATCTCGATCATGCTCGAGGTCATCTCGGGCACCACGCTGCCGGGCAGCGGCGTCTGCGCCATCAGCCGCAGCATGTCCTCGGCATAGGGTGCCAGGTCGTAGTCGTGCGTGTTGACGAGCTGCAGCTCGAGCTCCACGCCGAGCGACAGCGCCTCGGAGCGGTTGAAGGGTTCGAGCTTGACCACGCGGCTCTCCGGGTCCGCGGGCAGCGCGGCGGAGCGGAAGTCGTCGCTGTCGGGCAAGGGCATGGCCGCGGTCATCGCTGCGTGTCCTCCGTGGTGCTGAAGGCCTGGGGCGTCCAGGGCACCGAGCTTTCGCCCACCGCGTGGATGGCCACGGTGGCGAGCACGGCGCCCATCACCTCCATCAGGAGAATCGAGGGCAGGGCCACCTGCGTGATCATGGTGCCCAGCAGCGGCGACGCGGTGGTGAAGTTCGAGGCGATGAGCAGCGCGATCGACGACAGCGGCGACATCGCGCAGCCCACCCAGAAAGCCTGGTTCCAGCTGGCGCCGCTGCCCGGGTTGGCAATGGCCACGCCGGCGATCTTGGCGAACAGGCGGATGCCGATCACCGCCAGCACCACGCTGGCCACGGGCAGCGTCCAATCGGCCTGCGCCGCCACGATGGACACCAGCACGAACATCAGCATGGTGAGCAGCGACGAGGCCGTGCCGAGCTGCCGCTGCCAGGCCCAGGGCTTGGGGTTCAGCGTCTTGAGCAGCACCCCGCCGATCAGCGCGGCCAGCGGCGCCGAGCCGCCGACGTGGGCCGTGAGGGCGCTGGCGGCCGCAATGAGCGCGAGCAGCAGGATCGAGGTGTTCTCGCTCGTCGGGCTCATGAAGCGCAGCGCCGTGCGCAGCGCCAGTGCGAGGATGCCGCCGACCACGAACGAGAGGCCGAGCACCACCGCCACCGGATAGAGCTTCTGCAGCAGCGTCTGCGGCGCCCGCTCGATCAGGCCGGCCTGCGCATAGCCGAGCGCCAGCGCATAGAAGGTGTTGAGCGTGGCCAGCGTCATGGCGCGCTCGGTCACCGGCCCCGAGGCGCGGGTGTCGATGATCACGCGGCTCAGCACCGCCGGCGAGGCGACGATGGCCATCAGCGCGATGGGATTGGCCACCGGATCGGGCAGGCCCAGCAGCTGCAGCATCCAGAACACGCCGAAGTAGGTGAGCGTGGCTTCGAGCAGGCTCTGCACCAGCACCATCGGGTTGTGGCGGAACCAGCGCAGCGGCAGCCGGCCGCCGGCTTCGAACAGCACCACGGCCGCGCCGAGCTCCAGCAGGAACAGGCTGATGCCGCGCAGCGGCCAGATCGCGCCCTCGAAGCCGGCCAGGCCGGCCACCGCGCCGACCATCGAATAGCCCACCACCTTGGGCAGGCCCAGGTAGCGCTGCACCAGGTGGCCGGAGGCCGCCGCCGCGGCCAGCAGCAGCGACCACAGCACGGTGGGCAGGCCCGCCGAAGGGCGCAGCCACTCGGACCAGAAGCCCAGCAGGTCGTTGATGAGATTCGTCAAATTCATGCAGGTAGAAAAAAGCTGATGGGCCGGCTGCGCCAGCGCGCCCAGATGGCGCTGCGGATGCGTGCGCGGTCACCCAGGCTGACGCTGTGCGCGCGCAGCGCCAGCCGGAATGCGAAATAGAAACTCACGCTCACATTGAGCGCGCCGATCACCGGGATGGCCGCCACCGCCCACCACAGCGCGGGCTGCGGGAGCACCGCCATGCCCATGGAGGCCGCGGCCGCCGCGATCTGCCCGGCCGACAGTGTCACGTGGCGCACGTCCAGCCCGAGCCCGAAGAAACCCGCGAATGCGGGCAGCAGTCCGAGCATGAGCCCGAGCGAGATGTTGGAGGCAAAGCCCGATATGTTCGTGCGCATGAAGGTGGCCCACCGGCGGGCGCGGGCGGCACCCAGAAAAGCGCCGATGCGAGGGTTGTAACGCATGGCGGAGTCCAGCCGATGCAGGACAAAGGCGTTTTCTGTCCAGCCCGCGACGATGCTGGCCGCGAACAGCAGCACGCCGGTCATGGCCGCGAAGAGCGCGGTCGGGCCCGCCAGCGAGAGCGACTGCAGCGTGGCCGCGGCATGCGCCGCGTCCAGCAGCGGCCGGCCGAGCGCGAACTGCACCAGGAGGGCGAGCGCCAGCATCGCGGGCACCACCAAGCCCACGTTGCCCAGCACGGCCGCCACCTGCGAACGCACCAGATTGGCCACTTCGTCGACGAAATCGGCCACCGCGGCATCGGTTTTGATGTCGCGCAGCCGCGCCGCCATGGCGGGCGCCGTCATCGCGGGCTGCTTGGTGGCCAGCGTCAGGTGCAGCAACTGGATCGCGACGAAGCTCGCGGCATACATCAGGCCCGACCAGAACCCGCTCCAGAAGGCCGACAGGGCCAGCGAATAGATGCCGAACTTGAGCAGCACCGTCAGCGCGGTGAGCGCGCCGCCGCCCGCGGCCTTGCGCACCATCTGCAGGTAGCTGGCACGGTCGCGCGTGATGTAGTGCTCGCCGGTTTCGGCGCTGCGCTCGGTCACCTTGGCCGCCAGCATCGAGGAGTTCGAGGCGATCAGCGCGCGGATGCTGTTGCGCTCGCCGCCGGCCAGCACCAGCCGGCCCACCAGCCGCGCCACGCTGGGCGCGGGTGCGGGCGAGATCAGGCAGTCGAGCAGCTCGCGGATGCGCAGCACCCGCTCGCGCAGCTGGCGCAGCCGGAACACCAGGCCGACCGAGACGCCGTTGGCCTCCAGATGCGTGTAGACCGAGGAGGCGCTGGCGCGGCAGGCGTCGAGCCGGTCGCGGAAGGCCGCGAACGCGGCCTGCAGCGCGTCTTCGTCGCGGGGTGCCCGGAACATCTGCTCGCGCAATGCGTCGAGATCGGACATCAGCGCATGGAAGGCGCGGCTCTCGCTCGCCGCGCTCATGCGCAGCCGCAATTCGGGCGAGAAGCCGGCTGCCACCACCTGGCTGCTGCAGTAGGTGACGGCGTCCATCACGGTGTGGCGCCAGCGTGGGGCGCCGTCGATGTCGTCGAGCGCGGCGTCGGCCAGCAGGGCACCGATGCGCGCGAGCTGCGTGTCGTCCAGCAGCGCGATCCAGCCCGCGTCGAACGCGCCGGGCAGCACCATACGGAAAAGATCCGAGGCATCGGTGGTTTCGGGCGTGCCGGGCAGGATCTTGCGGCGCAGCCGTTCGGTGAGCTCGCTCACGAAGGCGGTGCGCGGCGCAAAGCCGTAGTCCGCCAGCAGCGTGGTCAGGTCGACCGCCTGCGTGAAGGCGCGCCACCATGCACGCAGGCGCTCGCGCAGCTCGGGCCGCGCCTCGACCGCGTCGAGCAGCAGCGACACCCGCCCCACCGCGGCCTGCGGCGACGCGCGGTCGCCGCGCAGCCAGTCGAAGACGTCGATCAGCCAGATGTGGCGCTGCGCCACGTCCGCGGTCGGATCAAGCCGGGCCAGCAGCCCCTGCAGGTCAAGCGATGCAGCAGCCATGAAAAAAGTTAAAAAGGAGAACCAAATGCCAGAAACACCGAGGAACCGGCTTTGCCGGCCTCAGGTGTTGCCCCCGGCGAGGGGGAGGGAGAAGCGACACGAAGTGCGCGAAGCCTGGGGGAGTGCTAGTGCAGCACCCGTGAAACGGGCGCCCCGCCGATGTCCGCCTCCAGCACGAACATCGGAATCGGCACGTCGAAGCGCTCGCCATCCTCGGTCACCATGAAATAGCTGCCGTGCATGGTGCCGCTGGGCGCCTGCAGGCGGCAGCCGCTGGTGTAGCGGAACGATTCGCCGGGCGCCAGCAGCGGCTGCTGGCCGATCACGCCCAGGCCCTTGACCTCCTGCGCATGGCCCGAGGCGTCGTTGATGAGCCAGTGGCGGGCGATGAGCTGGGCGCTCGTCTCGCCCTCGTTGGTCACGGTGACGGTATAGGCGAAGGTGTAGATCTTGTCCTTGGGCGAGGACTGGTCTGCGAGATAGCGCGGTTCGACCTGGACGCGGATGGGGCTGTGCGGCATGCGCGCGATGGTAACTGGAGCCTTCCCTTGCACTGCTTTCCGGGTTTTCCGCCGGCTGCGACAATCGGGGCATGAGCAGCACGCCGTTCCGCATCGCCCCCTCCATTCTCTCGGCCGATTTCGCCCACCTGGGCGACGAACTGGCCAAGGTCATCGCCGCCGGCGCCGACTGGATCCATTTCGACGTGATGGACAACCATTACGTGCCGAACCTGACCTTCGGCCCGATGATCTGCAAGGCCCTCAAGCCCTACGCCAAAACGGCCGACGGCGAGGCGGTGCCGATCGACGTGCACCTGATGATCCAGCCGGTCGATGCGCTGGCCGCCTCTTTCGCGGAAGCGGGCGCCGACTACATCAGCTTCCACCCCGATGCCTCGCCGCACGTGAACCGCAGCATCCAGTCCATCAAGGGCGCGGGCTGCAAGGCGGGGCTGGTGTTCAACCCGGGGCTGGGCCTGGAGGCGCTCGACTGGGCCATCGACGACATCGACCTGATCCTGATCATGTCCGTGAACCCCGGCTTCGGCGGGCAGAGCTTCATCGATTCGGCGCTGCGCAAGATCGAACTCGCGCGCAAGCGCATCGAGCAGAGCGGGCGCGACATCCGGCTGGAAGTGGACGGCGGCATCAAGGCCGACAACATCGCGCGCGTGGCTTCCGCCGGCGCCGACACCTTCGTGGCCGGCAGCGCGATCTTCAACGCCAAGGACTACGCGGCGGTGATCTCGTCCATGCGCGACCAGCTCGCGGGCGTGGGCGGCAAGTAGGAACTTCGGTCAGCGCTTGACCTTGTCGTTGTAGACGCGGTCCGTGACCGGCCCGCGGTCGGTGTCCACGACGCCGCGCTCGATGTCCTCGTGGCCCTGGCGGCCGACCTCGGGCGGCTGCCCGTCCTGCGTCTCCTGGCTGTCGGAAGACTCGTCGTGCTCGTGCGGCAGGCGCGGCGCCGAATCGCCGCCCTGCTGGGTCTTGGTGTCGCCGCCGCCGGCGTCCCGCAGCGGGTCGCTCGGTTCGGCCGGGTCCTTGGTACGGGGCTTGGTGCTGCTCATGGCGCTTGGTTCCTTCGCTTCGCGGTGTCTGTGTGCATCCACGGCGAGCCTGCATGGCGCGCCGGCCGCAGCCGGTAGGACAGCCCAGGCATGCCCTGTAGGCCCGGCGCGCCGGGCCGCAGGCACGCACGCACGCACGCACGCACGCACGCAATGTGCCGCTATGAAACGAGTAGCGGCTTTGCGCACAGGGGAAGGCCTCCGCAATAATCGCCCGGATGTCCTCCGATCCTCTTGCGGCCGCCGCCACCGACAACTTGCGCATCCATACCTTCGCCGCGCTGGAGCCCGGTCCGCGGCTGCTCGTGCTGGGCGGCGTGCATGGCGACGAGACCTGCGGTACCGCGGGCATCGAGCGCGTGCTGGCCGAGCTCGACGGCGGCACCTTCCGGCTGCGGCGCGGGCAGCTCACGCTGGTGCCGGTCGCCAACCCGCTGGCGCGGCGGCGCCTGCAGCGCGAGGGCGAGCGCAACCTCAACCGCCTGTTCAAGCCCAGCGCGGAGCCCGCGGACTACGAAGACCGGGTCACCAACGTGCTGTGCCCGCTGATCGAGCGGCACGACGTGCTGCTCGACCTGCATTCCTTCCAGAGCGAGGGCGAGGCCTTCGCGATGATCGGCCCGCGGGACAACACCGGCACGCTCGAGCCCTTCGCGCGCGCCAGCGAGGAGGGGCTGCTCGCGCTGCACCTGGGCACGCCCATCGTGGTGGAGGGCTGGCTCGACATCTATGCTGCCGGGCTCGCGCAGCGTTCCGCCGGCATCGCGGTGGGCGAGGACGCGATCGACTTCGGCCGCGGCACCAACGAGTACATCCGCAATTGCGGCGGCTACGGCGTCACGCTCGAATGCGGCCAGCACCGGGACCCGAAGGCGCCCGAGGTGGCGTGGCGCGCCATCCGCCGCGCGCTCGCGCTGCTCGGCATGGCGGCGCTGCCACAGGGCCTGCTGGCGGAGCCGCCCAAGCCGCCGCAGCTGCTGCGCCTGGCGAGCGTGACCGACCGGCTGCACGAGGATGACAGCTTCGTGCGCGACTGGGCCACCTTCGATGCGGTGCAGCGCGGCGAACCCATCGGCATGCGCCACGACGGCACGCTGGTGAGCGCGCCGGACGACGGATTCATCGTCTTTCCCAACGCGCTGGCGCTGCCCGGCGCCGAATGGTTCTACTTCGCGCATCCGAGCGAGCGCGTGCTCGGGCCCGCCGCCGCCTGAACCTACGGCAGGCGCCGCCGCGCTCCTACATCGCGCAGCGGCGCGGGGCGCAGAGTCTCGAGGCTGAAGGAGTGTGTCCATGGCAGTCTCGAAAAAAGCCCCCGCGCCGCGCGTCCTGTGGAAGGGCGCGATCAGCTTCGGCCTCGTCCACATTCCGGTGGCGCTGTACTCGGCCACCACCGACCACGGCATCGACTTCGACTGGCTCGACAAGCGCACGATGGACCCGGTCGGCTACAAGCGCATCAACAAGAAGACCGGCAAGGAGATCGCGCGCGAGAACATCGTCAAGGGCATCGAGTACGAGGATGGCGAATACGTGGTGCTGAGCGACAAGGAAATTGCCGACGCCTATCCCAAGACCACGCAGACCATCGAGATCGAGAGCTTCGTGCCCGCCAACGGCATTCCGTTCGTCTATCTCGAGCGCCCCTACTACGTGGCGCCCATCAACCGCGGTGCCAAGGTGTATGCGCTGCTGCGCGAGACGCTGCAGCGCAGCCAGCGCATCGGCGTGGCGCGCGTGGTGATCCAGACCAAGCAGCACCTGGCCGCGCTCGTGCCCGTGGGCCCGGGGCTGGTGCTGAACCTGCTGCGCTGGGGCGCCGACATCCGGCCCTGGACCGAGCTCCCGCTGCCGTCGGAAGACGCGAAGAAGGCGGGGCTGCGCGAGCACGAGATCAAGATGGCCGAGCAGCTGGTCGAGGACATGAGCGCCGAATGGGACCCGGACGAGTACAAGGACGAGTTCAAGGACGAGATCCTGCGGCTGGTCGACCGCAAGGTGGCCGCGGGCCAGACCGAGACCGTGGCGCAGATCGAGCCCGAGGAAGGCCAGTCTGTCGAGAGCCGCGGCGCGAAGATCATCGACCTCACCGAGCTGCTGCAGCGCAGCCTGCGCAAGGGTGGGGGCGGCAAGGCGGCTGCGGCCAGCGAAGACAGCGACGATGAAGAAGAGGCACCCGCGGCAACCAGGGCCAAGCCCAGGCCCAAGGCCAAGCCCGGGGCCCATGGCAAGACCGCCGCAAAAAGCAGCAGCAGCGGCGGCGCCGCACGCAAGCGCACTGCGGCCAAGGCCGCCACCGCCCGGCGCCGCGCGGCATGAGCGGGCGCATGGCCACGGCGCAGAAGGCGCCGCGCATCACGCACGCGGAGCGCGTGATCGACGCCGCCAGCGGCCTCACCAAGGGCGATCTCGCGGCCTACTACGCGCGCGTCGCGCCGCTGATCCTGCCGCACCTCGAGGGGCGCCCGGTGGCGCTGGTGCGCGCGCCCGACGGCGTGGGCGGCGAGCTGTTCTTCCAGAAGCACGCGCAGCACAGCGACATCGCGGGCATCAAGCTGCTCGATCCCGCGCTCGACCCGGGCCACGACCCGCTGCTGCAGATCGACACTGCCGAGGCGCTGCTCGGCGCGGCGCAGTACAACACCGTCGAGCTGCACACCTGGAACGCCACCTCGCGCGCCATCGGCAAGCCCGACCGCATGACCTTCGACCTCGACCCCGGCGAAGGCATCGACTGGCAGCAGATGCAGGAAGCAGCGCTGCTGGTGCGCGTGCTGCTCGACGAGCTCGGCCTGCCGTCGTTCCTCAAGACCAGCGGCGGCAAGGGGCTGCACGTGGTGGTGCCGCTGCGGCGCCAGTTCGGCTGGGACGAGGTGCGCGGCTTCTCGCGGGCCATCGTCGAGCACCTGGCGCGCACCGTGCCGGAGCGCTTCGTGGCCAAGAGCGGGCCGCGCAACCGCGTGGGCAGGATCTTCGCGGACTACCTTCGCAACGGCTTCGGCGCCACCACCGTCAGTGCGTGGTCGGCGCGCGCCCGGCCCGGCATGGGCGTGTCGGTGCCGCTGGCCTGGGAAGAGCTGCCCGACCTGGACAGCGCCGCCCACTGGACGGTGGCCAACATCGGCCCGCGCCTGGCCACCGGCAACACGCCCTGGGACGCGATGGAGCGCAGCCGCACCGGCCTTCGCGATGCCATGGAGATGCTCGGCTTCCTGCCCGCCTGAGCAAGGCCGCGGGCCTATTGCGGCACTTCCTCGGTCGTCACTTCGAAGCGCTTGAGCGAGTTGGCGCCGAACACCATGGTGATCGGCACGTCGGCCGCGTCGCGTCCGCGCGCAATCACGATGCGGCCAATGCGCGGCACGTTGTGGCGCGCATCGAAGGTGTACCAGCGCTCTCCCAGGTACACCTCGAACCAGGCGCTGAAGTCCATCGGGGAGGGCACGGGCGGAACGCCGATGTCGCCCAGGTAGCCGGTGGCATAGCGCGCGGGAATGTTCATGCAGCGGCACAGCGTGATCGCCAGGTGGGCGAAGTCGCGGCACACGCCCGTGCGCTCGCGGAACCCCTCCAGCGCCGTGCGCGTGGCGCGCGCGCTCTGGTAGTCGAAGCGCAGGTGCTCGTGCACGAAATCGCAGATGGACTGGACGCGGTGCCAGCCCGGTGCCACGCTGGAAAAGTTGCTCCAGGCGAACGCGAGCAGTTCGCTGTCGACCTCGCAGTAGCGGCTCGGCAGCAGGAAGGGCAGCGTGGCGACCGGCAGGTCCGCCGCCGCGTGCTCGGCGGCGCCGAAGTCCACCGGATCGGCCCAGCCCGGGTCGAACACCACCGCATGGTTGCGCAGCCGCACGCTCTGCACGCCCGCGGGAATCCGCACGCGCGCGCAATGGTTGTCGAAGCCGTCCATGTAGTAGTCGGTATGCAGCGGCGGCGTGAGGGTGACGTGCTCGCCGTCCTGCAGGTCCGCCGCGCGCGAAGGGTGGACATGCAGCATGTAGACCAGTGCCGTGGGCGCCGTGACGGCGAGTTCGATGTCGAAACCGATCTTGATCTGCATGTTTCTTTCTCTCTTCCCTGTGTAAATGGCTTCGGTCCACGAATGCCCAAGCAGGCTTCGTGCCGCCTGTGTTCGATGCTACGGCTGCGAACGAGGCGCGGATGCGGGCCGACACGCCAGGCCGCGTAGGCGGCAGCCAGGTGCTGTCGGTGCGCTCCTACCCCGTAGGCACCGCCTCTCCCACAAGGGTGGGCGAGGCGCCACTACGGGTAACAGTGTGAGAAAAACATAACCTTTGGATTCGCTCGCAACTGCCCCCGCGAACCCGCTTTCGTGGCTTCATGGAGGCCGCAGCGCAAGCATCGAGTTTTTCAATCTGATCTGCTGGAGCGAATCATGGATCTGTCGTCGCTGTTCGATTCACTCACCGGTGCTTGGGGGGATGAAATCCTGTTCTGGGTGGTGGCCGCCGTGGCGGGCTTCATCTGCCTGATTGCGCTGGTGAACGTGCTGGACCTTTTTCTCGACAACGAAGCTGACCCTCCCATGAAAGACCCTCGATGACGCCTCAGAACAAGGCCGCCGCCGGACGCCGCTCGAAGGCCACGGACGGCAGCAACGCCAAGCAGCAGCAGCTCGATGGATTCGCAACCGATCATGCGCCCAATCTGACGACCAACCAGGGTCTTCAGATTCCGGACAACCACAATTCGCTCAAGGCCGGGGTGCGCGGGCCCACGCTGCTCGAAGATTTCATCCTGCGCGAGAAGATCACGCACTTCGACCATGAGCGCATTCCCGAGCGCGCGGTGCATGCGCGCGGCTCGGCGGCGCATGGCTATTTCCAGGTCTACAAGTCGATGTCGCAGTTCACCTGCGCCGATTTCCTGCAGGACCCGGACGCGAAGACACCCGTTTTCGTGCGCTTCTCCACCGTGGCCGGCTCGCGCGGTTCGGCCGACACGGTGCGCGACGTGCGCGGCTTTGCCGTCAAGTTCTACACGCGAGAGGGCAACTACGACCTCGTGGGCAACAACATCCCGGTGTTCTTCATCCAGGACGCGATGAAGTTCCCCGACCTCATCCATGCCGTGAAGCCCGAGCCGCACCACGAGATGCCGCAGGCCGCCAGCGCGCACGACACCTTCTGGGATTTCGTCTCGCTCATGCCCGAGAGCACCCACATGCTGATGTGGGCGATGAGCGACCGCGCCATTCCGCGCAGCCTGCGCATGATGGAAGGCTTCGGCGTGCACACCTTCCGCTTCGTGAACATCCGCGGCGAGAGCCACTTCGTGAAATTCCACTGGAAGCCCAAGCTCGGCATCCACGGCCTGGCGTGGGACGAGGCGCAGAAGGTCGCGGGCAAGGACCCCGACTTCCATCGCCGCGACCTGTGGGAAGCCATCGACCAGGGCGACTTTCCCGAGTGGGAGCTCGGCGTGCAGCTGGTGCCGCCCGACAAGGCCAATTCGCTCGGCTTCGACCTGCTCGATCCCACCAAGCTGATCCCCGAGGAGATGGTGCCCGTGCAGCGCATCGGCCGGCTCGTGCTCAACCGCAACCCCGAGAACTTCTTCGCGGAAACCGAGCAGGTGGCGTTCCATCCGGGGCACGTGGTGCCGGGCATCGACTTCAGCAACGACCCGCTGCTGCAGGGGCGCCTGTTCTCCTACACCGACACCCAGATCTCGCGCCTGGGCGGTGCCAACTTCCACGAGCTGCCCATCAACAAGAGCGTGTGCCCGTTCCACAACTTCCAGCGTGACGGCATGCACCGCCAGGCCATTGCGCGCGGCCAGGTGGCCTATGAGCCCAACTCGCTGGGCGACGGCAAGGAGTTCAGGGTCGACGGCGGCAGCGCCGGCTTCCAGTCGCATCCCGACGAGCTCGAGTCGCCCAAGGTGCGCCGGCGCAGCCCGACCTTCGACGACCACTTCACGCAGGCGCGGCTGTTCTTCAACAGCCAGAGCGCGGCCGAGAAGGAGCACATCATTGCGGCCTTCCGCTTCGAGCTCTCCAAGGTCGAGGTGCCGGCCATTCGCCAGCGCATGGTCGACAACCTGGCGCACGTCGACGAGAAGCTCGCGCGCCGGGTGGCCGAGCCGCTGGGCATCGGCGCGCCGGATGCCAAGGCGGCCGCGGGCCGCGCAGGGTTCCGGGAGCACCGCATGACCCTGCCCATCGAGGAGTCGCCCGCGCTCAGCATGGCCGACACCGGCGACGGTTCGATCCGCACGCGCAGGATCGCGATCCTCGCGGCCGACGGCGTCGACTCCGCCTCGCTCAAGCCGATCCGCGATGCGCTCGAGCAGGCCGGCGGCAAATGCAAGGTGGTCGGCGCCCGCCTGGGCACCATCGCCAGCGCAACGAAGCGGCAGATCGACGTCGACATGACCTTCGCCAACGGGCCGTCGGTCATGTTCGATGCCGTGCTGATCCCCGGCGGCGCCCAGGGCGTTGCGGCGCTGGCGGGCATGGGCGATGCGGTGCACTTCGTGCTCGAGGCGTACAAGCACTGCAAGGCCATCTGCAGCGTGGGCGACGGCGTGCAGCTGCTCTCCACGCTCGGCATCGGCGCGAACGCGCAGCAGCGGGACGCACCCGCCGGCGTCATCGTCGCGGCCACGCCGGTCACCAACCTCGGCGACACCAGCGAGGCGACGCAGATCGCGCAGGCCTTCATTGCCGCCATTGCAAAGCACCGCCACTGGGACCGCGCCAACATCGATGCCATCCCAGCCTGATGTAGTCCATTCGCGCTAGACCTTCTTGCGAATAGGCGCCGCAGGGGCCCGATCCTAGACTTTCCCCACGAGGCCTGAACGGCGCGCACTTCCGCGACGTCGACCCCCGCAACCGCGGGCACACGGGCCGCGCGCGGGGGTCCAATGACGTGGTTTTCGAGAAGAACGGAATGGGAGCGCTCGGCACGTCGTGCAGGGGCCCTGGGTGCGCTGGGTCTGGCAGCCATTCTTTTGCTGGGCCATGGGTCCCCGGCATCGGCGCAGCAGCAACAGGCGCCGAATGCCGAAGCCGCGGCCGGCCGGGCGGAGCAGGCCCGGCTCGCCGACACCGACACCTTGCTGGCATTGACCAGCGAAGGCGCGGTGCTCTACGGGCAGGACGCGGTCAAGCTGTCCGGCTACCAGTACTGCAGCCAGGCGGTGGCGCTGGCCGAGGCCGGCGAATTCCGCCAGAGCGTGCGCGCCGCCAGCAAGGCGCTGCACCTGGCCAATGCCACGAGCGATCCGAACCTGCTGGCCATGGCCAATCGCGACCTGGCCATCGTCTACAGCTATTCGGGCCAGCTCGAGAAGGCCGAGGAATTCGCACGCGAGGCGCTCAAGCATCCGGCGCGCGACCCCAGGCTGGTGGTCGGCCCGGTGCAGAAGGTGATCGGCGACGTGCGCACCCGCCGCGGCGACTACGCGGGCGCCGTGATCAGCTATGACGAGGCGCTGGCCAACAGTTCGTCGCGCTATGCGCCGCTGGTGCAGGCCTCGCTCGTCAATGCGCTGATCGAATCGGGCGACGCTGCCAGGGCGCGCGAAGTGCTCGCGGGCATGGCGCCGCCCAGGGACGCGCCGCTCACGGCCCAGCTCGAGCGCACCCGCGCGCGGCTGCTGCTGGCCGAGAACAAGCCGGCCGAGGCGCGCGACCTCTACCGCGCGCTCACCGAGCGGCAGGTCGGCACCGACACCGAGTACTACCGCCTCTGGGCCTGGGACGGCGTGGCGCGCAGCGAACTCGCGCTCGGCCAGAAGCAGGCCGCGGCCGAGGCCGTGGCGCGCGCGCTGGGCGGCATCGACCAGGTGCGCGCCAGGTTCCGCAGCGAAGAATTCAAGATGGGCCTGTTCTCGGACCTGCAGTCGGTGTTCGAGCGCGGCGTCGCGATCTACAGCGATGCGGGCGATGCGCGCCAGGCCTTCGAAGTGAGCGAGCGCAGCCGCTCGCGCGCGCTGCTCGATGCAGTGCGCGGCCGCGCGAAGATCAACGAGCGCGCCGCGACCACCGTGGACCTTGCCACGCTGCAGGGCACGCTCGCGCCCGACGAGCGCGTGGTGCAGTTCCATTCGCTGCCCGACCGGCTGCTGGTGTGGGTCGTCGGTCCGGCCGGCATCGAGGCCAAGACGGTGGCGGTGCGCCGCGAGGAGCTCACCGAACTGGTCGAGGTGTTCCGCAACTCCATCGTGCGCGGCCGCCGCGCGGCCATCACCAATGCCGACAAGCTCGGCGCCGCGCTGCTCGGGCCGCTGGCCCTGGCACCGGGGCAGCGGCTGATCGTGGTGCCGCACGGGCCGCTGCACTACCTGCCGTTCCAGGCGCTGCGGCTCGACGGGCGCTACGTGATCGAGACGCATCCTGTGGCGGTGGCGCCTTCGATCAGCATCGCGGTGCAGCTCGCGCAGCGCTCGCCGCGCGTGGGCGCATCGCTCACCGCCTTCGGCAACCCGCGCATCGAGGACAAGTACGACCTGCCCGGCGCCGAGGTGGAGGTGAAGCAGCTCGCGCAGCTGTTCCCGCGCAACACCGTGTACATGGGCGCCGCGGCCACCAAGACGCAGTTCCGCGACGTGGCCGCGCGTTCGCCGCTGATGCACGTGGCGGCGCATGCCGAGGCCGACGCGGTCGATCCGCTGTACTCGCGCATCCTGCTGGCCAACGAGGGCGGCAAGCAGAATTTCCTGGAGGCGCACGAGATCCTCGGCCTGCCGATGGACGGCACGGCGCTGGTCACGCTGTCGGCCTGCGAGTCGGGGCTCGGGCGCATCGCGCAGGGCGACGAGGTGCTGGGCTTCACGCGCTCCTTTCTCTCGGCCGGCAGCTCGAGCCTGATCGCGTCGCTGTGGCCGGTGTCGGACGACGCGACCGCGGTGCTCATGGGCACGCTCTACGGCGAGCTGGCCAAGGGCCGCGACATCCAGAAGGCGATGCAGGCTGGGCAGCTGGCGGTGCTGAAGGACCCCAAGATGTCCCACCCTTTCTTCTGGGCGCCGTTCAACCTGATCGGCAACTGGCGTCTCACGGTGGGGAGCTGATGACATGAAAAGAAGAAATGCCATGTCTGTTCGGCGGAGCATTGAGATGCGCGCAACCCAACGCTCCACCCGGATCGCCCTTGCCGTCACCGCCCTGGTGAGCGCAACGCTGCTGGTTGCCGCCCAGCGCACCCACGCGGCGGAAGCCGATGTCCATGCACTGCTGCCGACAAAAGATCCCTGCGGCAGCTGCGACCGCCCCCTCGCGCAGGCCACCGGCGGCGTCGCGCCGCAGAGCCTGCCCGCGCCGCCGCGGCCGCCCGCGGCCAAGTTCCGGCTCAACGACCTGCGGCTCAACGGCGTCAAGGCCCTGAGCAACGAAGAGCTGCAGGGCATCACTGCACCGTACATCGGGCGCGACGTCACGCTCGGCGATCTCGAAAGCCTGGCGCAGGCCATCACCGCGCGCTACAAGGAGCGCGGCTACTTCCTCGCGCAGGCCGTGGTGCCCGTGCAGACCGTGCGCGACGGCATCGTCGAGATCAGCGTCATCGAAGGCCGGCTCGGCAAGGTCGAGGTGATCGTTGCACCCGACGCGCCCGTCGGCGAGGCGCGCGTGCGCGGCTTTCTTGCGCCATTGCAGCCCGGCGAGGCCGTGAACGCACCGGCCTACGAACGCTCGATGCTGCTGCTGTCGGACCAGCCCGGCATCAAGGTCTCGTCGGCGCTGCAGGAAGGCACGCAGCCGGGCACCACCGACCTGTCGGTGGAAGTGGCGGCGGCGCCGCGCTGGGCCTTCGCGGCCGAGGCCGACAACCACGGCACCAAGGAATCGGGCCGCTACCGCCTCGGCGGCACGATGCGCTGGGCGAGCCCGCTGGGCATCGGCGACAACCTGGACGTGCGCGCCATGGTCTCCAACGGCAATGCGCTGCAGTTCGGCCGCATCGCCTACGAGGCGCCCATCGGCAGCAGCGGCCTGCGCGCCGGCCTGGGGCTGGCGCGCGTCAACTACGAGCTGGGCGGCGAGTTTTCGGAGCTGGGCGCCCAGGGCAAGGCCGACGTGTTCGACATCTCGCTGAGCTACCCGGTGATCCGCCAGCGCCAGCACAACCTCTTCCTGCGCCTGTCGGCCGACAGCAAGAAGCTCACCGACGAGTACACGGCGGTCGACTTCTCGGCGCGCAAGCGGGTGCGCGGCTTCGGCCTGGGCTGGACCTGGGAGCGCCGCGACGACTGGCTGGGCGGCGGCTACTGGGCCAGCACCGGCAATCTCTACCACGGCCGGCTCTCGATCCGCGATGCCGACAGCCTGCTGACCGACCAGGGCCTGGGCGGCCACCGCACCGAAGGCGGCTTCACCAAGGCCACCGTCCAGCTCTCGCGCCTGCAGGCGGTGCTGCCCCGGCACTCGCTGTACCTGGCGCTGGGCGGCCAGTGGGCCAGCAAGAACCTCGACGCCTCGGAAAAACTCTCGCTGGGCGGCGCGCGTGCCGTGCGCGCCTACCCCTCGGGCGAATTGCTGGTGGACCAGGGCGTGATCGGCACCGTGGAATGGCGCTGGTCGTTCGACGCCGAGTTCACGCCCTTCGTGTTCTACGACGCGGCGCGCGGGCGCCCGACGAAGAACCCGACGATCTTCGACGCCGGCCCCAATTCGCGCAGCCTGCGCGGCGCGGGCATCGGCCTGAGCTGGACGCGGCCCGGCAACTTCACCATCAACGCCACGCTGGCCTGGCGTGCCGGCACCGACCCGGCGCGCACCGACGGCGGCGGGCGCAATCCGCGGCTGTACGTGCAGGCGCAAAAGACCTTCTGAGGGCAGCATGAGAAACCACGATCTTTCCGCGAAAGCCCTGCCGCGGCACTGGCGCGTCCGGCCGCTCGTGCTGTCGCTGGCCTGCATGGGCATGGTGCCGGCCTGGGCGCAGCTCAACCTGCCGACGGGCTTTCCGCAGAGCGGCAACGTGGTGTTCGGCAACGTGAGCGTCGCTCCCGGCGGCACGGCCGCCAGGCAGGGGCTGAACCAGAGCACGATGAATGCCATCGTCAACTGGAACGCGTTTTCGCTGGACGGCGGCAAGACGCTCAGCATCAACCAGCAGATGGGCGCCGCGAGCGTGATGCTCAATCGCGTGGTGGGCACCGGCGGCGTGATCGAGCAGTCGGTCATCAACGGCACGCTGTCGGCCAACGGGCATGTGTTCGTGGTCAACCCCTCGGGCGTTCTCTTCGGCGGTACCGCCCGGGTCAACGTCGGGGGGGTGGTGGCCTCCACGCTGGACATCAGCGACAGCCAGATCGCCAAGGACGCCAGCGTGGTGGGCAAGGGCGGCCAGCTGGTGTTCGGCGGCGGCATCAACGATGCCACCAGCATTGCCCGCGTGACGGTCGAGCCCGGCGCGGTCATCAGCGTGGGCGAAGGCGGCACGGCCGGGCTGATCGGCGCGCTGGTGCGCAACGAAGGCGAGATCAACGTGGCGCGCGGCTCGGCGGGCCTGGCTTCGGGCGCCCGGGTGACGCTGGACTTCGAAGGCGACGGGCTGACGAAGTTCACGGTGCCGGTCGAAGGCGGGCTCATGAACACGTCGGTGGCCAGCGTGCAGGCGACCGATCCCAGCACCAAGGCGCTGGTGATGAACACCGGCTCCATCACGGCCGATGGCGGGCGCGTGGTGCTGGTGGGCGCCTCCGGGCTGGTGCAGCAGGTGGTCAACCAGAGCGGCACGGTGCGCGCGCGCTCGCTGGTCGAGCGCGGCGGCGAGATCGTGCTGGAGGCCATCGGCGCGCAGGTCGACAGCGGGGTCGGCCTCGAGGTGAGCGGCACGCTGGATGCGCGCGGCAATGCGGCCGGCGTGGCCGGCGGCAGCATCCGCACCACGGCCGGCAACCTGAATGTGCTGGCGGGCGCGCAGATCGCCGCCGGCGGCATTGAAGGTGGCGCCAACGGCAGCTGGACGGCCGAGGCGGGCCGCAATCTGTCGATCGTGGCCGACACCGATTCCGGCAACATCGCGGCCAGTGTGATCGGCAAGGCGCTCAGCCAGGGCACCGACGTGACGCTGACCACGCGTTCGTCCAGCAAGGTGGCGCAGATCAACGACGCCGTCGTCTTCCAGCCCGGCGCCCAGGTGGTCAAGGACGGCGGCGGCACGGCCACGCTGCGCGTGAATTCGGTGGGCAACATCGACATGCGCTGGGCGGCCGAGGGCACAACCATCGCCTCCACCAGCGGCGCGCTGAACGTCGAATTCAATGCCGACGCGCAGGGCCTGGCCGCCGCCGAGGCCGGCCAGGCCAACGGCATTGCGGCGGCCATCCGGCTGGACCGCGCGCGCATCGATGCCAACGGCGGGAACATCCGCTTCTTCGGGCAGGGCGACAGCGACAACGGGCGAGCGATCGGCGGGCAGGTCAAGGGCCCGGACGCCGATGGCGCTGGCGATATCCGCAGCGGCGTCTGGCTGGGCGGCAGCACCTTGAGCACGCTCGGCGCGGGGAGCATTTCGCTGCGCGGCGAAGGCGGCACCGCCGAGGTGGGCAGCGGCTTTCTCAGCGCCACCGACGGCGTGCGCATCGACGGCGACAGCACGCTGAGCACGCAGGCCGGCGGCATCACGCTGGCCGGCCGCGGCGCCGCGGGAGGCTCGGGCGTGCGGCTGAACGGCGACGACTATTCGGTCGCCCTGTCTTCCGCGAGCGGCGACATCGCCCTGACCGGCACAGTGCGCGACTGGACCAGCGGCGGCCCGGTCGGCGAGCCCGTGGGCGGCGCCGGCGTGCAGATCACCGGCGCGAAATTGACCACCGGCGGCGATGTGCGCATCACGGGCCAGGGCGGCAACCTGTCGGGCATGGCCGCCGATCTGCGCACGCAAGCCGTCGAGTTCGGCTCCAGCTATACCGTGGGCGCCTCGAATGGCGTGGTGATCGAGGGCACGCGGGTCGAGGCCGGCGCAGGCCGCAGCATCGAGGTCACCGGCACGGCCGGCAGCGCGGGCTTCGGTTTCGACAGCGAGGGCGTGGCGCTGGGCTTCGCGCCCCTGGACGCGACGGTGACGCCCTTCGGTGTGCGGCTTTCGTCGTCCCAGCAGACCGATGGGCTGCATGCCGCGGGCGGCAGCATCCGGATCGCGGCCGGCACGGGCGATATCGGCCTGACAGCCGGCGCCTTCGAAGGCACGCTGCTCGATGCCGCCAGCGCCACCGGCATGGGCGGCAGCATCGCCGTGACGGGACGCAACATCCTCGCGCAATCGACGGCGGACGCCAGCGGCCTGGCGGACGCCAGCGGCGCGGGCGGCGGCAGCATCGAGATCCGCGGCACGACCGCGCCCGGTGCCGGCAACGAGAACTCGGGCGTGGTCTCGGTCGGCCCGAACCTCACGCTGCTGGCCAACGCCCTGGGCAGCGGCAACGGCGGCAGCATCACCCTCGTGGGCGAGCGTTCGGTGCGCGCCTTCGGCGACCTGCAGGCCCGGGGCGGCAGCGCCGGCGGCGACGGCGGCACGATCGAGACATCGGGCGGCTCGTTCGACGTGAGCGGCATCCGCGTCGACGCCTCGGCGCCGGCCGGCCTGGCGGGGCGGTGGATCGTCGATCCCTATGACGTCACCATCGTCCACGGCGCGGCAGGCGGTGGCAGCCTGCCCACCAATCCCTTCGAGCCGGTGGCCACCTCGACCATCCAGGACGGCGACATCAACAGCGCGCTGAACACCGGCACCAGCGTGAGCATCACCACCGGCAGCGGGGGCACCGATGCGGGCGACATCCTCTTCGGCAGCGGCATGCTGATCGAGCGCACGGTGGGCAGCGCACCGCTGGTGTTCGAACTGAACGCGGCGCATTCGATCGGCGACCGCGTGTTTTCCAGTTCGTACCTGGCGCCGATCATCCGTTCGACCACGGGGCCGATGGACGTGATCTTCAATGCCGGCTCGGCCGGGGCGCTCGACGGCTACGTCCACTACTTCGGCAATACGGGGGCCGACCAGGCCGTCATCTCCACCAACGGCGGCCGCGTGCTGGCGCACGCCACGGGCACGGGCTATGCGGAAGTGGTCTTCAATTCCGCCAGCATCGACACCGGCGGGGGCGAGCTGCGCCTGCTGACGGACGGGCCGAGCACCACCCAGTTCGTCGCACTCAGCGGCGACGTGCAAACGCGCGGCGGCAACGTGACGCTGGACGCCGGCTTCGTCGGCGGCAGCCCCGCGTCCAGCGACATCAACATCGACGTGGACGGCACCATCGATACGGGCGGCGGCGCGGTGTCCATCCATGCGCATGGCGCCGGCGGGATCTACGATTCGGTGACCAGCCGGTTCAACAACCAGATCATCACCAACGGCGGGGCGGTGTCGATCCTGAACGGGCAGACCGGCACGCCCTCGGGTTTCGTGCTGTTCCAGGGCACCCGGATCGACACGCGCGTCGGCCAGTCCGATGCGGGCGCCGGCGGCGGCGTGAGCATCGCCGGCGGCGGCGTGAGCCTCAACGGAACGCGCATCGACAGCGCCACCGGCGACGTGGCCATCACCGGGACCGGCGGCACGGGCCAGAGCGGCAGCGCCGTGCAGCTGGACTACCTCTCCCTGAGCACCACGGGCGCCCCGGTTGCCACCGCCATCTCGACCACCAGCGGCAATGTGCTGATCCGGGGCGTGCAGGACTTCGACCGCGGATCGAGCGCGTCCAATGCGACGCACGGCGTGCTGGTCACCGGCGGCAGCAGCATCACCACGGGCAGCGGCAACATCGCGCTGCAGGGCCTGTTTGCCAGCGCGGCGGTCGACAGCACCGACAGCGGCGTGCGGCTGGAAGACGGCGCGCGCCTGGCCACCACCGGCGGCGGCAGCATCGAGCTGACCGGCAGCTCGCTCCAGGGCACGCCCGGCGTGTCGATCCAGCCCGGCATCTCGTCGTTCACCGGCGGTCCCGGCGCGACGCCGCAGGTGCAAAGCAGCGGCAACCTGGTGCTGCGCGCCAGCAACGACGGCAGCGCGCCGGCCCTGGCGATCGACGTGCCGGTGAGCGCCGCCGGCACCATCAACCTGCGGCCGGGCGGCATGGACGCGGCGCTCAATGCCTTCGACGCCACGGCCACCGGCATCACCGTCGGCGGTGCGGCGGGGGGCGGGTTCACGCTGTCGGATGCGCTGATGTCGCGCTTGAATGCGCCGAGCGTGGTGGTGGGCAGCAACACGCACGAAGGCACCATCACCGTGGCCGGCCCGCTGACGAGCGGCGGCGCCCTCACGCTGCAGAACGAAGGCCAGGGCGAGGGCGCCGGCGGCATCGTGCTGAACGGCGCCGTCACGGCGGACCGCCTGGGCCTGCTCTCGGCCGGCGACATCACGCAGACGGTGAAAGCACCGATCACCGCCCAGCACCTGCTGGCGCGCTCCAGCCGCGGCAGCGTGCTGCTGGACCAGGCGGCCAACAACGTGAGCGAGAACACGCTGGGCGGCAGCGCCGCCGGCGCGTTCCGCTACCAGGACGTGGACGGCGTGCGCATCGGTGCGCTGTCGGTCACCGGCTTCGACGCCGGCACCAACCAGCCGCAGGTGGTGTCGGCCACCTCGATGGCGGCCGACACGGTGTTCGTGCGCACGCTCTCGGGCGACCTCACGCTGGACACCGCCGTCACCAGCACCTCGGGCACCGACCTGGTGGCAGCGTCTCGCTTCCAGAATGCGGGCGGCGGCAGCGTAAGCGGCGCGCCCTGGCGCATCTGGGCCGACACCTGGGTGGGCGAGTCGCGCGGAGGCCTCGCCGGCTCGGGCGCCACGCCCAACCTGTTCCACTGCGCCTACCTGGGGCTGTGCACCGTGAGCATCACGCCGGGCGACAACCACTTCATCTACGCCCAGCAGCCGCGGGCCACGGTGGTCATCGGCGACGCCAGCCGGCCCTTCGGCATGGCCAACCCGCCCTTCAGCTTCACCATCGGCGGGCTGATCCTGGGCGACGGGACGGCCGGCTTCATGGGCACGCCCACGAGCCTGGCCGGCATCTTCAGCCCCGCGGGGCGCTATGCGATCAACGGCAGCTTCACCTCGGCGGCCGGCTATGCGGTGGACGTGGTGCCCGGGACCCTGACCGTGACGGCCAGCCTGCGCCGCCCCGACTCTCCGGGCGCGGACCTGGTGCGCGAGCTGCCCAACACCAACACCTACACCTTCGACCGCAACCTCGGCGCGCCGCCGATCTGCTTTGCCACCGGGCCGCTGGAAGGCGAACGTGCGCAGCAGGACGGCGACCTGCTGGCACGCGAATGGTCGCGCGTGCGTTCGCGGCCCAACCTCACCAGCTGCGTGGCCACGGACCGCAAGAACGGCTGCGCGGATTTCTGAGGGCGAAGCTGGCCGTGGAACTGCCGCCGCCCCTGTTCCTGTTCATCCAGACGAACAAGCGCTGCAACCTGCGTTGCGAGCACTGCGACTTCTGGAAGCTCGACGACGCCGACCGTGCGCGCTACCTCGGCCCGGCGCGCCGGCACGAGGTGCTGGCGGAGTTCGCCGGGATGAATCCCCTGGGCAGCGTGGTGATCTGCGGCGGCGAGAGCATGCTCGACCTGGAGGACTACTTCCACATCTCGCGCACCTGCCGCGAACTCGGCCTGACCTGCCTGTCGGTCATCAACGGCACCCGCGTGCGCGACGAGGCCACGGCCGAGCGCATGATCCGCGAGGGCCCGCACGGCATCTCGGTGTCGCTCAACAGCCATCGGCCGGCCCTGCACGACCGCACGCGCGGCGTGAAGGGCGCCTTCGGCAAGGCGGTCGCCGCGCTGCGCCTGCTGCTGGCGGCGCGCGCGCCGGGCGGCGACACCGGGATCAACGTGATGGGCCTCGTCTTCGACGAGAACTACCTCGAGCTGGAGGACTTCTACGCCTTCGTGCTGGACGAGCTGGGCGCCGACAAGCTGAAGCTGAACTTCCTGCAGCCCAGCTTCGGCCAGATGGAGCTGGTCGATCCCTTCTTCGCCGCCCACCGCGACGTGGACCCGGACCGGCTGGTCGAGGTGATCCGCCGCTGCGACCAGCGCTTCCGCCTGGGGCTGAACCCGCTCTGGCTGCATCAGGTCCACATGTACTTCTCCACGCTGCGCGCCTGCCCGGACGCGGCGCGCGGCTGGGGCTCGCACACGCGCACGCCGGAACACATCTGCAACACCTACGAGCGCAACATCATGGTGGACCACTACGGCGTGGCGCGCCTGTGCTTCTCGGGCAGCTTTCCGGGCATGCGGCTGGACAAGCCCGGCGACTTGCGCCTGTTCTGGCGCGAGGCGGAGTTCGTCCGCGCGGCGATGCGCGGGTGCAACCAGTTCTGCGGCATCAGCCACAGCGTGCGACGGGAGACCAGCACCTGCGCGTCGCGCCGCCCGGCCGCACTCTTTCCCGCGGCGCGGCCCGCGGCTGGCGTGGCGCGCATCATTCCCCTGCACGCGGACCGGGGAGGCTGAGGTGAACGACGCGCCGCGGAGTGTGGCCGTGGTCACCCCCTACCACCGCGAGCCGGCCGCCGTGCTGCGCCGCTGCATGCAGAGCGTGCGCGCGCAAGGCCATTCGCAGGTGGTGCACTACATGGTGGCGGACGGCCTCCCGCAGCCCGGGCTGCTGGCCGAATGGCCGCAGGTGCGGCACATCGTGCTGCCCTCAGGCAACGCCAACTTCGGCTGCACGCCGCGCGGCATCGGCGCGCTGTGCGCGCTGGCCGATGGTGCCGACGTGGTGTGCTTCCTGGACGTGGACAACCTGTTCCTGCCCGGCCACGTCGCCTCGGTGGTGCAGGCCTACGCCGAGGCCCGGGAGCGGGGCCGGCCGGTCGATGCGGTCTTCTCTTCCCGGCATATGTTCCTGCCGGGCCACGAGCACCTGCGCATCGTTCCGCCGGACGAGGCGCCGGGCTCGGATTTCGTGGACACCAACTGCATCAGCCTGGCCCGCTCGGCCGGGTTTCTCTGGGGCGCCTGGTCGCAGCTGCCGCGTTCGCTGACTCCCGTGTGCGACCGGGCGATGTGCTGGCTCATGCAACACCATGGGCTGCGGGTGCGCTGGACCCGGCAGCGGACCGTGCTGTACGAATCGCACTGGCGGGCCACCTATCTACAGGCCGGCCTGCCGCCGCCCGAGGGGCTGCACGACGAGCTGCTGCGCTCGGCCGGCGCCGGCCTGACGCCGGAGGAGCTCTGGGGCCTGCTGCGGGTGCGGTGGACCTTCGATCCGCCGGTCCGGCGGGCATGACGGGCCCGGCGCGTGCCGGCTCATGGGGGGAGGCCGTGGCCGCCTGCGGCGCCCAGTGCGCGCGGCAGGTCCCCGTGCCAGGTCTTCAGGCCCTGGTGCGACAGGCGCGACTGCAGGTCGACGAACACGTGGCCGCCCAGTTGCTGCCAGCGCCGGCAGAAGGCGAAGTCCTCGCTCAGGTAGCGGCCGGTGGCGGGCTCGAACTGGGTGTCGAAGAAGCGCCAGTGCGGCAGGTGCGCATTGGCGTGGTCGCCGGCCTCGGGGGTGTAGCGCAGCTCGGGCATGGCCGCGGCCATGCGTTCGAACACGCCGCGGGCGATCAGCATGAAGCCGGTCGGCGCGTCCAGCACCTCGACGAAACCGTCGGCATCGGCCTGCGTCGGCGTATGGCGCAGGTTCAGCGGATAGCGCGCATGCAGCGCGTCGAAATCGGCCTGCGTGGCGCCCGCCGGCAGCGGCCGGGCCAGGCCCTGGGCCGGCCAGCCGTCGTGCTTGTGCGGGTAGACGCCGGCCACCACGTCGCGGCCGGACAGCAGCAGGCGCAGCGCCGCATCGGGCGTGAAGCCGACGTCGGCGTCGATCCAGAACAGGTGCGTCCATTGCGCATCGGCCATGAACTCGGCCACCAGCCGGTTGCGCGCGCGCGTGAGCAGGCTGTCGCCGTCGAGGAAGCGCGTCTGCATGGCGAAGCCATGCGTCCACGCCGCATTGACCAGGCCCAGCAGGCTGCGCACGTAGAGGCTGGCCATGGCGCCGCTGTAGCTGGGCGTGGCGACGAAGGGGCGGATGTCCTTGAGGGCGGCGGTGTCGAGCATGGCGGGGTCGATGCGTGCTGAATGCGTGGTGGAAGAGGGGCGTGCAGTTCAGGCCGCGTGCGCATGGCGCCGCGTGGTGAGCAGCGCGCGCAGCTTGGCCGGCGCGACCGGCTTGGTCAGCAGCATCACGCCGCCGTGGCGCAGCCGCTGCAGCACCTCGGGCCCGGTGGCGCCCGAGACCAGCACCGCGAGCGCATCGGGCTGCAGGCGCCTGGCGGCGTCGATCACGTCCATGCCGTCGGCGTCGCCGGCCAGCTGCAGGTCGCACAGCACCGCGTCGAAATGCACATCGCCCGTGCCCAGCCGTGCGATGGCCTCGGCGCCGGTGGCCACGCACTCGACCTGGCAGCCCCACTGCTCCAGCAGCGCGCGGCTGCCGTCGAGGATGGCGGGGTCGTCGTCGACCACCATGCAGTGCAGCCCGGCCAGCGGCGTCAGCGCCAGCGGCGCGGGCTCGGGCGCGGTGGCGTCGGCCGCATGGGCCGCGGGCAGGGTGAGCGCGAAGGTGCTGCCCGCCTGCAGCGCCGAGCGCAGCGTGATGCGGGTGCCCAGCAGCGCCGCGATGCGCGCGCAGATCGCCAGGCCCAGCCCGAAGCCGCGGCGGCGGTCGCGCTCGGTGTTGGCCACCTGGTAGAACTCCTCGAAGATGCGGCCCTGGTGGATGGGCGCAATGCCGATGCCGTTGTCTCGCACCTCGATGCGCACGCTGTCGCCGTTCTTTCCGCGGGCGCGGCGCGCGGCCACCAGCACGGTGCCGCCGGCCGGCGCATGGCGCAGCGCGTTGGTCACCAGGTTGCCGACGATGCGCTGCAGCAGCGCCGCATCGCTGCGCACCGCGAGGCCCCGGTCGCTCCAGCGCAGGCGCACGTGGGTTTCGGCGGCGGTGGCAGCATGTTGCGCATCGAGCTGGTCGAACAGCGCCGCGAGCGGCACCTTGGTGATCGCCGGCGTCAGCACCTGGGCATCGAGCCGCGAGATCTCCAGCAGGTCGTCGAGCAGCACGCCCATGAACTCGGTGCTCTCCTGCAGCCGCAGCATGGCGGGGCGCTGCGCGGGGCTGGCGCCCGGCAGCAGGCCGTCGATGAACAGGCCCATGGCATGCAGCGGCTGGCGCAGGTCGTGGCTGGCCGCGGCCAGGAAGCGGGCGCGCGAGAGCGCCGCCTGCTCGGCCTCGGCCATGCGCTGCAGCGCCACCGCGGTGGCCTCGCGCACGCGCTCCTCGCTGATCTGGCGGTTGCGCTGCAGGCGCTCGGCCAGGCGGTCGATGTCGTGCGCGAGCACCGTGAGCTCGTGCGCGCGGCCCTGGCCGGAACTGCCGGTGGACGCGCGGCTGTCGTCCTCGGCCACGTCGCAGCGCGCTTCGAAGTGCCCGGCCTGGAGCGCGGCCACGGTGCGCGAGACGCGCCGCAGCGGCCGCGCCACCGTGCGCGCCATGTGGCGCACCGAGGCCCAGGCCGCGAGCAGTGCCACCAGCGCGATGCCGATGCTCGCGATCAGCGAGCGGCTGCGCTCGCGCGCATAAGCCGTGGTGTCGCGAAAGGTCTGCACCAGGCCGATGGGCGTGTCGCCGGCGGCGGTGGAGCCCGCAGGCGCGAAGGCGCTGGCGCGCGAGGCCTCGCGCAGCGTGACCGGCGAGGTGAACATGCGCAGCTGCGCGAGCGACGAGGCCTTGGGACCGGCCGTCACGTAGACGCCGGCGCTGTTGCTGATTTCCACGCGCATCACCTGGCCGCCGCGCAGCGCGGCATTGGCCACGTTCTGCAGCGCCGGCAGGTCGCCGGCATAAAGGCTCAGGTCGGACATGGCCGCCACCTGGCGCGCCACCGCCTGCCCTTCGGCGTCGAAGGCGGCCTCGAGCGTCTGCAGCCGGCTGTGGGTGAACCAGCCGGTGAGCGCGAGCGCCACCGCGGCGCACGGCACCACGCCAAGCCGGAACAGGTCGCGCTGCAGGTTGCCGCGCACCAGCAGCGTGGGCGTGGGCACCGGCGCGGGCGGCTGAAGCGGCACCGATGCATCGGCGCGCCTGCCTTCGGACAGCGGCTTCGCGCTCATCGGACGACCGTGAGCCGCTCGGTCAGTTCCCGCTCCTCGGGCAGGCGCAGGCCGAGTCCGCGCGCCACGGTGACGTTGACCCGCACGGTCGCGGGCGCGGCCGATTCCACCAGCGGACTGCCGCCGCCGGCGCCGCTCGCGAGCTTCTGCCCGAGCAGGCGCGCCTGCCGGGCCAGCTGCGCCGGCGTGGAGACGGCCGCGGCCAGGCCGCCCGAACGCACCAGTCCCTCGCTGGCGCCGAACACCGGCAGGCCCGCGCCCGCACCGGCGTGCAGCACCGAGAGCGTGGCGGCCTGGTTGTCGCCGATCAGGTCGGGCAGCACCAGCAGGGCATCGCTGCGCGGCACCACCGAGCGCAGCGCGCCGGCCAGCGACCGGGCATCGGGCGCGTACTCCACCTGGATGTCCCAGGGCGGATTGCCGTTCTGCGCGGCGCGCTGCAGTTCGCGCACCAGCGGTTCGGATTCGAACGTGGCGACCACGCCGATGCGGTGCTTCTGCGGCAGCACCGCGCCGATCAGCGCGAGCTGGTCCGCCATGGCCGGGTCGCGCAGCAGCACGCCCACGCGCCG
This sequence comes from Variovorax beijingensis, assembly GCF_003951285.1. Taxonomy (GTDB): domain Bacteria; phylum Pseudomonadota; class Gammaproteobacteria; order Burkholderiales; family Burkholderiaceae_C; genus Variovorax; species Variovorax beijingensis. The sequence goes on from NZ_RXFQ01000007.1 coordinate 318,582, forward strand.
GTCGCCGCGCTTGAGCGCCGGGCTGCTGGCGCGAAGGCTCTCGTAGTCGAGCCGGCTCAGCATCGCGAGCACCAGCGGCTGCTGGCCCGGGCGCTCCAGTGCCGCGCGTGCGGCGGGCGCGCCCACCGCGAGGGTGAGTGCGGCGTTCGCCGGCGCGGTGCGCAGGCTGCGCGTGCGCACGCCGGCATTGGCGCCGCGCTCGGACTCGGGTTCGGCGCGGGCCGTTTCCACCGCCTGCGCGGCATCGGCGCCGCCCGGCGCCAGCCGCACCAGGTCGAAGCGGCTGCCGGGCTCCTGGCTCGCGCGCAGATGCTGCACGAACTCGGCATGCGCCGGGAGTTCGTCGCCCACCAGCACCGTGAGCTCGGCCGCCGAGGCACTGGCGGCGGGCTGCACCATGCAAGCAAGAGCCAGCACGGCGCAGGCGCCTTGGCGTCGCCGTTTCCGGAGGAGCGAGATGAGAGGGTTCACGGCGACAAACATGGGCTGCTTCAGCAGCAAGTGCAGCACCCAATGTACGGAAGCCGCCTGCGTCGCGCGATAAGGCAGAGGGCTTATGTCGCAGCCCGCAGCCCCGCGCGGCTGTGATGAAGATCACAGTACGGCAGCCGCTTGGCCTATGTCCGACGCACTACCCTCGTCAGGCGTCGGCGCTCGACAGCACCGCGGCGCGCTGCGCCTGGATCGCCTGGCGCAGCACGCGCGGCGACACCGGCTTGTAGAGCACCGCGATGCCGGCGCTCGCCACTTCGCGCAAGCGGTCCGGCTTGGTCTCGCCCGTGACCAGCAGCCGCGCCGTGCCCGGGCTGATGCCGCGCGGGTGGCGCTCCAGCGCGGCGATCACGTCCAGGCCGTTGTCGCCCCCCTGCAGCAGCAGGTCGCTCACCACCACGTCGGGCGGCTGCTCCCAGGCGTCGGCCAGCGCCAGCGCTTCGGCGCGCGTCTGTGCGGCCAGCACTTCGGCGCCCCAGTTGGCGAGCACCACCGTCAGGCCTTCGAGGATGGTGCGCTCGTCGTCGATCACCAGGATGCGCAGGTTCGCGAGGCTCGCCTCGTCCTCGGCACCGCCGGCGGCGGGCGCTGCGGCCGGCTGCGGCAGCGCGGCCGGCGCCGAGCGCACGAGCACGCGCACGCAGGTGCCCTTGTGCGGCCTGGACGTGAGGTCGACGCGCGTGTTGAGCAGCTCCGCCAGGCGCTGCACCGTGGCCAGCCCGAGGCCCATGCCGCGCGCGCCGCGCGGTGCCTGGCGGCCCGTGGCCTCCACCTGGTAGAACTCCTCGAACACGCGCGCCTGGTGCTGCGGCGCGATGCCCACGCCGGTGTCGACCACGTCGATGCGCACCCCCTTGCCGCGCCGCCGCGCGCCGATCAGCACGCCGCCCTCGAGGGTGTGGCGCAGCGAGTTCGACACCAGGTTGTTGAGGATGCGCGAGAGCATCACGTAGTCGCAGCGCACCCAGAGCTCGGTCTTGCGCGCGACCAGCCGCAGGCCCTGCTGCTCGGCCACCGGCCGGAAGTTGCGGCTGATCTCGTCGAACAGCCGGTCCAGCGGAAAGTCGGCCCACTGCGGCTGCAGCACGCCGGCATCGAGCTGCGAGAGATTGAGCAGCTCGGAGAACAGCCGGTCGAGCGAGTCGACGCACTCGCGGATGTGGCCGATGCGCTGCAGGCGCGCCGGGTCGGTCTCGCCGTTGGCCAGCCCGTCCGAAAAGAGCGTGAGCGCATGCAGCGGCTGGCGCAGGTCGTGGCTGGCCGCCGCCAGCAGGCGCGTCTTGGCCTGGCTTGCCACTTCGAGCTGCTGATTCTTGCGCGCGAGCTCGGCGGTGGCCTCGCTGATGCGGCTTTGCAGCAGGCGATGGCTCTCGGCCAGCGCCCGCGCCGCCTGGTTGAAGCCGTGCTGCAGGTGCCGGATCTCGGAGGTGCCTTCGATCGACACGCTCGCATCCTCGCCCGCGCCCAGCCGGTCCACGGCCTTGCCGAGCGCGCGGATCGGCTCGCTGATGCGCCGCGCCGCCCACCAGCCCGCCAGGCCCACGCCCACCAGGCTGATCGCCAGCACCAGCACCACGTTGAGCCACACCGAGCGGCGCGCGTCCTGCACCGCGTCCAGGCTCATCTCCACCATCACCTTGCCGTTGTGCCGGCCCTCGTCGCTGACGATCGGCACCACCACCTGCAGGCCCTCGCCGCGGACGCGGTCGACCGTCTCGGAATTGGCCACGATCTCGCCGTCTTCCGACCAGATCTGCACCTGCTGCACGTGCGGCTGGTAGGTGCCCGACTGGGCGGTGCGCTGCAGCATGCGGCGGTCCATGCGCACCAGCGGCGTCTGCGCCGCCGTGGCCACCTGCAGCGCCACCGTCTGCGCGTTGGCGCGCATCAGCTCGGTCAGGTTGTCCAGGTGCTGGCGCGTCAGCACGGCAATGGCGGCCAGCGTGGCCGCGGTGGCGGGCACCAGGGCCAGCAGGATCAGCTGCTGGGCGAAGGTGAGGCGCGCAAGCCCCCGGAGGACGCGGAAGTTCCAGTTCATGGGGGAATTTGGCGCATGAAAGTTGAGCTTAGAGGGGTGGCCGCGCGAGCGAAAGATGGGAAAACATCACAAAAATAGCTTCTATTTGGTATCTAATTGCGTCGCGTTGTCCATGTTAGACCCGCTGGTCCGCAGCGGCCCCATGTCTTCGTGTTCCAAAAATGCAGGCCTCCCCATGCCGCGCCCGGAAGGCTTCCGGCGCTTCCGACGCCTCTGGCGCCTCCCGCCGCCCGCGCTTCGGGCGCGCTGCCGCCATCATGGCGTGCGTGGTGCGCCGCGGCGCCGCAACCGCCATCCTGACGCTGTTTGCCGGCCTGCCGCTGGCGTCCCTTGCCCAGTCCGCGCCGCCGCCCGATGCGCCGGTGCGCTTCGGCATCCTGCCGCTGGGCGGTGCCTTCGAGTCGCGCAGCGACTGGGATCCGCTGCTGGCCGAATTGAGCCGCGCCATCGCCAGGCCGGTGAGCGTGCTGTCGGTCAACTCGTACGAAGCGCTCGACCAGGCCATCCGGCGCGACGAGGTCGACATGGCCTTCCTGTCCGGCAAGATGGCACTGGACGCCGTCACGCAGCGGCGCATGAAGGTGGTGGCCCAGGTGGTGCGGCACGACGGGCTGCCCGGCTACCGGGCCCTGCTGCTGGCGCGCAAGGCGCCCCCGTTCAACAGCATGAAGGGCCTGCTCGCGGAGCCGGAGCGCTGGCGCCTCGCGCGCGGCGAGCGGCAGTCGGTGTCGGGCTTCATCGTGCCGCAGCTGCAGCTGTTCCTGCCCAATCACATCGCGATGGAAACGCGCTTCCTGAGCGAGATCGTCGGCACCCACCAGACCACCGCGCTGGCCGTGGCCAACAACGAAGCCGACGTGGCCACCAACAACACCGCCGACTTCGAGCGCTTCAAGCAGCGCTTTCCGGCCGAGGCCGAGCGGCTGCAGGTGCTGTGGGAGTCGGAGCTCATTCCGCATGCGCAGATCGTGGTGCGGCGCGAATATCCGCCCGAGCTGCGCGGCCGCGTGCAGGCCTTCCTGATCGGCTATGGCCGCGCGAAGGGGCCCAAGGGCGATGCCGAGCGCGTGGTGCTCAAGTCGCTGCACGACCTGGCCGGCTTCGTGGCGGCGGACAACAGCTCGCTGCAGCCCGCCGCCAAGCTGGCCTACCAGTTGGCCAAACAGAATGCCATGAGCGCGCAGTGGGTCAACGATGCGGCGCGGCAGGCACGGCTCTCGCGCATCGAAAGCGGGTACGCGGAACAGACCGCCGTGCTGCGCGACCTGTCTCCCTGACGCGGGTGGCCATGCTGCGTCTCCTGCGTTCGGTTGCCGCGGCGCTCGCGCTGCTGGCCGTTGCCGCCGCCTGCCTGGCGCAGGGCAGTGCCGGCACGGCGGACAAGGCAGGGTCGCCGCCGGTCAAGTCGATCCGCTTCGGTGTGCTGCCGCTGGGCGGCGCGGTCGAATCGCGCGCCCTGTGGACGCCGCTTCTGGCCGACCTGAGCCGGGCCATGGGCGTGCCCGTGAGCGCCTACTCGGTGGCGTCGTACGAGGAACTCGACCGCGCCATCAAGCGCGACGAGATCGACATGGCCTTTCTCTCGGCCAAGATGGCGCTCGATGCCGTGATGCAGCGGCGCATGAAGGTGGTGGCGCAGATCGCGCGCCGGCCCGGCATGCCGACGCACCGCGCCGTGCTGCTGACGCGCAAGGCCGGCATGCCCAGCACGCTGGAGGCCGTGCTCGCCGAGCCCGAGCGCTGGCGGCTGGCGCGCGGCGACAGCCGCTCGGTGACCGGCTTCCTCATTCCGCAGAGCCAGCTTTTCCTGCCGCGCAAGATTGCGATGGAAACGCGCTTTCGCGGCGAGATCGTCGGCACCCACCAGGCCACCGCGCTCGCCGTGGCCAACGGCGATGCCGACGTGGCCACCAACAACACCACCGACTTCGAGCGCTTCAGGGAGCAGTTCCCGGTGGAGGCCGCGCGGCTGCACATCGTGTGGGAGTCCGAGCCGCCGCCCGGCGCGCAGATGGTGGTGCGGCGCAGCTATCCGCCCGAGTTCCAGGCCCGGCTGCAGGCCTTCCTGGTGGGCTACGGCCAGGGCAAGGGCCCCGGCGCCGATGCCGAGCGCGAGGTGCTGAAGACCCTGCGCGCGGCCCATGGCTATGCCGCCGCCGACGACAGCGCGCTGCTGCCCGAGGCCATGCTCGAATACCAGCTCGGCAAGCAGAACGCCATGGCCGCCGCCTGGGTCAACGACGCCGCGCGCGAGAAGCGCCTGCAGCGCATCGAGAAGAACTACCGGGAACAGGTCGAGGCCTTGCGCGCGGCCGCGCGCTGAGCCGACGCCCCGCAAGGCGCATCTACTCCCTTCGCCGTAGCTCCAAAACCCCGCATCTAGGCCGTTAGGCGGATTTGCCCGCCGCGGCGCGCGCCGGAAACTTCGTGTTTCTTTCAGGCAGCCCTTGCCGTTGACGGAGTGCGGATGAGTTGGCGAACAAAAGTGGTCTGGAGCGAGGGGATGCTGCTGCAGCCCCAGCACCTGCAGCAAAGCGAGCGTCATGCCGACCATGCGAGGCATGTGCTGCTGCGTTCCACCACGCCCTATGCCTGGGGGTTCGCGGAGATCGAGATCGATCAGGCCGCGCTCACGCTGGGCAAGCTCGCGCTGGTGCGCGCGGTGGGCATCTTCGGCGACGGCACGGTGTTCGACATGCCGGCGGTCGATCCGCTGCCCGAGCCCATCGACATTCCGCCCGCCATGCGCGACGAGGCCGTGGTGCTGGCGCTGCCGCTGCGACGCGCCGGCGCCCGCGAGGCCGACGCCGAAGACTATGAAGAGCTGGTGCGCCACCGCGTGCTCGAGTCCGAGGTGCCCGACTCCAACACCGCGGGCGAGCGCACCGCCGTGCTGCAGCTGGGCCAGCTCCACACGCGCCTGATGCGCGCCAGCGAAGCCACCGACGCCTGGACCACGCTGGGCGTGGCGCGCGTGCTGGAGCGCCGCGTCGACAACCAGGTGCAGCTCGACCGCGCCATGCTGCCGCCGCTGCTGGACGTGGCAGGCCATGCGGTGATCCGTTCCTGGCTCGACGAGCTGCTGGGCCTCCTGCGCCAGCGCGGCGAGGCGCTGGCCGGCCGCATGACGCAGGGCGGCACCGGCGGCGTGGCCGAGATCGCCGACTTCATGCTGCTGCAGACCGTCAACCGCAACGAGGCGGTCTTCGCGCATCTGGCCAAGAGCGCCATGCTGCACCCGCAGCATTTCTTCGAGCATGCGCTCGGGCTGGCCGGCGACCTGGCGAGCTTTCGCGATTCGCGCCGCGTCACGCGCTTCGGCCCCTACATCCATGACGACCTGGCGCTGAGCTTCCGCCCACTGATGGACGACCTGCGGCGCAGCCTCTCGATGGTGCTGGAGCAGTCGGCCATCCGCATCGACCTGCACGACCGCAAGCACGGCGTGCGCGTGGCAGTGGTGACCGACGTGGAGCTGCAGCGCAAGGCGACCTTCGTGCTCGCGGTGAATGCCAACATGCCGAGCGAGGCGCTGCGCGCGCGCTTCCCCACGCAGGTCAAGATCGGCCCGGTCGAGCGCATCCGCGACCTCGTGAACCTGGCGCTGCCGGGCGTCACGCTCACGCCGATGCCGGTGGCGCCAAGGCAGATTCCCTTCCACACCGGCGCCAACTATTTCGAACTCGAAACGCGCAACAGCGACCTGTGGCGCCAGCTGGAGCAATCTGGCGGCATCGCGATGCACATCGCGGGCGACTTCCCCGGCCTCGACCTCGCGTTCTGGGCCATTCGTTCCTAGCCGCATCGGGCTGACGGAAACGGAACACCATCATGACAACACCCGATCCCTTCGCCGCCTTCGAGTCGGAGCGCACGGTCATCAAGCCCAAGCCGCGCACGCCGGCCGGCACGCCGCCCGCGCCGGCTCCCGCGCCCTTCTTCGGCGGGGCGGATCCGACGCCGGCCGCCGAGGTCGGCGAGATCGGGCTGCTCAATCCACTGGTGTCGGCCGCGGGCAAGCTGCTGGTGCTGATCGGAAAGCTGCGCAACCTGGTGCAGCCGCCCAACGTGCCGGCCCTGCGCGCCTCCACTGCCGACGCGGTGAACCAGTTCGACGCCGCCGCGCGTCGCGCCGGCGCCAGCAACGAATCGGTGCTGGCCGCGCGCTACGTGCTGTGCACCGCGCTCGACGAGGCCGTGGCCAACACGCCCTGGGGCGTGCAGGCCGGCTGGAACAAGCAGAGCCTGCTGGTGCAGTTCCACAACGAGACCTGGGGCGGCGAGAAGGTGTTCCAGCTGCTCGCCAAGCTCGCGCAGGACGTGCCCACGCACCGCCAGCTGCTGGAGCTGATCTACAGCGTGCTCGCGCTCGGCTTCGAAGGCCGCTACCGCGTGGTCGACAACGGCCGCGCGCAGCTCGACTCGGTGCGCCAGCGCCTGGCCGACCTGATCGCCAAGGACCGTCCGCCGCTCGAAGCCGAGCTTTCGCCGCACTGGCGCGGGCAGGGCGCAGGCACGGTGCGGCTGCGCGAATCGCTGCCGCTGTGGGTGTTCGCGGCCGGCTTCGCTTTGCTGCTGGCGCTGGCCTGGTTCGGCCTGCGGCTCACGCTCAACTACCGATCCGACACCACCTATGCCGCGGTGTCGAGCCTGCGCGTGCCCAACATCCAGATCGCGCCGCCCGCCGCGCCGGCCAAGTCGCCGCGGCTCGCGCGCTTTCTCGAGCCCGAGATCAAGCAGGGCCTGGTCACCGTGACCGACGAGGCCGACCGCAGCGTGGTGCGGCTGCGCGGCGATTCCTTCTTCGGCTCCGGCAGCGCCGAGCCGATGGCCGCCTCGCTGCCGGTGCTGCGCCGCATCGGCCAGGCGCTGGCCGAGGTGAGGGGCGAGGTGCTGATCACCGGCCACTCCGACAACCAGCCGATCCGCTCGCTGCGCTATCCCTCCAACTGGCACCTGTCGGCCGCGCGCGCCGATGCGGTGAAGGGCGCGCTCAGCACGCTGGTCGAGCCGGCGCGCATGCGCGCCGACGGCAAGGCCGACGCCGAGCCCGTGGCCGCCAACGACACGCCGGCCAACCGCGCGCGCAACCGGCGCGTCGACATCGTGCTGCTGTCCGAGCCGGACCGCGCGGCTGCCGCGGCGGGAGTGACGAAATGATCAAGAAACTCTTCGGCTTCCTGTTCAGCCCGCTGCTGCTGACCCTGCTGGCGCTGGTCATCGTCGCGCTGCTGATCTGGTGGATCGGCCCGCTGGTGAAGATCGGCGCGTGGGCGCCGCTCGAAAGCGAGCTCGCACGCGCGCTGCTGATCGGCGCCATCGTGCTCGTCGTGGTGCTGCGCGCGATCTACCGCCGGTGGCGCGCGCGCCGTGCGAGCCAGCACCTGACCGACGGCCTCATGAAGGCGCCCACCGTCAAGACCGACGCCCCGGTCAACGGCGAGCAGAAGATCCTCGACACGCGCTTCAGCGAAGCCGTGGCCACGCTCAAGCAGATGCGCCTGCATGCCGCGGGCAAGAAGCCCGGGTGGCGCGACTGGCTTTCCATTTCCGGCGGCAGCTACCTGTACGACCTGCCTTGGTATGTGTTCATCGGCGCGCCGGGCGCGGGCAAGACCACGGCGCTGGTCAACTCGGGCCTCTCGTTCCCGCTGGCCGAGAAGTTCGGCCCCGGCGCCATCCGCGGCGTGGGCGGCACGCGCAACTGCGACTGGTGGTTCACCGACGAGGCCGTGCTCATCGACACCGCCGGGCGCTACACCACGCAGGACAGCCACCAGTCGGAAGACAAGAGCGCATGGGAGGGCTTTCTCGGCCTGCTCAAGAAGGCGCGCCCGCGCCGGCCGCTCAACGGCGTGTTCCTCACGGTGAGCGTGGCCGACCTGCTGAGCCAGGGCCCCGAGCAGCGCACGCAGCTGGCCGCCTCCATTCGCGCGCGGCTGCTCGAGCTCGATGCGAAGCTCACCACGCGGCTGCCGGTGTACGTGCTCGTCACCAAGAGCGACCTGCTCTATGGCTTCACCGACTACTTCGACGACCTCGGCAAGGAACAGCGCGCACAGGTCTTCGGCTTCACGCTGCCGGCCGACGAGAACGTGCAGGCCGACGAGAAGGGGCTGTCCACCGCCTTCCACCGCGAGTTCGCGCTGCTGCACAACCGCGTCAACGACGGGCTCATCGCACGCATGCAGCGCGAGACCGACGGCACGCGGCGCGCGGCGATCTTCGGTTTTCCGGCGCAGTTCGGCTCCATCGGCTCGATGCTGTCGGACCTGCTCGACCAGGTCTTCACCGGCTCGCGCTTCGCACAGCCGCCATGGGTGCGCGGCGTGTACTTCACCAGCGGCACGCAGGAAGGCAGCCCGATCGACCGCGTGATGGGCAGCCTTTCGCGCAGCTTCGGCATCGAGCGCGCGATGCTCGCGCCGCAGAAGTCGAGCGGCCGCAGCTACTTTCTCACCGCGCTGCTGCGCGAGGTGGTGTTCCCCGAGCAGCGCCTGGCCGGCGCCAACGTGAAGCTCGAACGGCGGCGCCATGCGCTGCGCGTGGCGGGCGTGGCGGCCATGACGCTGGTCACGCTCGCGCTGCTCGCGGGCTGGGGCTACAGCACGCTGCAGAACGTCAACTACCTGAAGTCGGTCGAGGCGCGCGTCGACCCCGCGCGCCAGACGCTCGCGGCCCTGCCTTCGCGGGTGCAGAACCTGGTGGAGGTGGCGCCCGTGCTGCAGGGCCTGCGCGACATCTGGAAGACGCCCGACAACCGCCAGGGCGACGAGCCGCTGTCGATGACGCTCGGCCTCTACCAGGGCGACAAGCTCGACGCCGCCGCCATGCTCACGCACCAGCGCGCGCTCAACGACGCCTTCCTGCCGCAGATCGCCAAGCGCATCGAGGACCAGCTGCGCACCGCGCAGAAGGACAACCTCGAATACACCTACGAGGCGCTCAAGAGCTACCTCATGCTCTACCAGCCCGAGCATTTCGATGCCGAGGCGCTCAAGGCCTGGATCACGCTCGACTGGGCGCGCAGCCTGGACCGCGGCATTCCGGAAGACCAGCGCCAGGCACTCGAGGACCAGCTCGACGTGCTCATTGCGCAGGGCCCGCCGCGTTCGCCGCTGAAGATGGACGAGAACCTGGTGCGCAGCGTGCGCGCCGTGCTCGCGAGCTATCCGCTGGAGCAGCGCGTGTTCAGCCGCCTGAAGCGCCAGCGCGCCACCAAGGACATCCCGGGCTTCAGCATCGCCACGGCCGCGGGCCCCTCGGCGCCGCTGGTGTTCGAGCGCATCAGCGGCAAGCCGCTGACCGAAGGCGTGCCGGGCATGTTCACCTACGACGGCTACCACAAGCGCTTCCAGAACGAGGTCACGGTGCTCACCGGCCTGCTCGCGCAGGAAGATCCGTGGGTGCTCGGGCAGGACCGCAGCGCCACCGACCGCATGCGCGACGTGGCGGCGCTCGGCGCGCTGACCGACCGCGTGCGCCGGCTCTACCTCGCGGAGTACGTCAAGGTCTGGGAGGCCCTGCTGGCCGACGTGCGGCTGATCCGCGCCAGCGGGCTCGAGAAGAACATCGAGGCCGCGCGCATTCTCTCGGGCGTGGGCTCGCCGCTTGCGAATTTCCTGCGCGCGGTGGTGAAGGAAACCACGCTCATTCCCGCCGACCAGCCCAAGGACGTGGTGAGCAAGGCCACCGCCACCGTCGCCAGCACCCGCAAGGGCCTGGAAGACCTGTTCGGCGGCGACCCCAACAAGCCCGTGGCCAGCGGCAAGCGCATCGAGAGCATCGTGGACGACCGCTTCGAGCCGCTGCGCCGCCTCGTCACCGCTGCCGGGCCGAACCAGCCCGCGCCCATCGACGATGCGCTCAAGCTCTTCAACGAGGTGTACGTGTACCTCAACGCCGTCGACACGGCCGTGAAGGGCCGCACCTCGCCGCCGCCCGGCGACGTGGCCGGCAAGCTCAAGTCCGACGCGGGCCGCCTGCCCGAGCCGGTGCGCACGATGGTCGAGAACCTGAGCCAGTCGGGCGCGGCGCAGGCCCAGGTGGCCGAGCGCGGCAACCTGAGCCAGGACCTGCGTCCCGTGACGGACTTCTGCAACCGCGCCATTGCGGGCCGCTATCCCTTCGTGGGCAGCAGCAAGCGCGACGTGCTGCCCGAGGACTTCGGCCAGATGTTCGGCGCCGGCGGCCTGATGGATGAGTTCTTCCAGAAGCGGCTGGCTGCGCTGGTCGACACCAGCACCAAGCCCTGGCGTTACAAGCCCGTGGCCGAGCGCGGCGCCGTCACCACGCAGGCACTGGCGCAGTTCGAGCGGGCCGCGCGCATCAAGGACATCTTCTTCCGCGGAGGCGGCCGAGGCCCGTCGATGCGGCTGGACTTCAAGCCGGTGGAGATGGATGCGGGCATCACGCAATTCATCCTCGACGTCGACGGCCAGCTCGTGAAGTACGCGCACGGCCCGGTGGTGCCCATGGCCGTGCAGTGGCCTGGGCCGAAGGGCAGCAACCAGGTGCGCATCCAGGTGAGTCCGCCTTCGGCCACCGGCAGTTCGGGCGCCGCGGTCGATGGGCCGTGGGCGCTGTTCCGTGCGCTCGACGACGGGCAGCTCGAAGCCGGCGATGCGCCCGAGAAGTTCTTCATCACCTTCCAGATCGGCGCGCGCAAGACGCGCTTCGAGGTGACGACGAACAGCGTGCAGCATCCGATCCGCTTGAAGGAGCTGCGCGAGTTCTCCTGTCCGGAGGGGTTGTGAGCGAAGCCGCTGCGTTGCCCGGATGGTTCGGCAAGCTGCCGGGCATGGGCGACTTCGCGCACCGGCGTCTGCCCGAGTCGTTCCGCTCGGTGTGGGACCCGTGGCTGCAGCGCGGACTGGCGCGGCTGCGCGATCGGCATGCGGACTGGACGTCGCATTACCTCGAAGCGCCGATGTGGTGCTTTGCGCTGGGGCCGCAGGTGGCCGGGGAAGGCGCGTGGATCGGCGTGCTGATGCCGTCGGTCGATGGGGTGGGGCGGTACTTTCCGTTCACGCTGGCGGTGGAACTCGATGGGTCCGCGGGCGGGGCGCTGCAGGGCGATGCACTGCAGGGTGCGCTGCGGTGGTGGGCGCAGGGGACGCGGGCTGCGCTCGAAGGGCTCGAGGGGGATCTGGATGCGCTGCGGTTCGATGCGGTGCTGCAGAGGCTCTTTGCTGCCACCAGTGACTTCGAGGTGCGCGAGGGGGCGGTGGAGTCGCTTGACCTGCCGGGGGTGGGGGAGTCTCTGTGGCTTGGCGATCCGGGCGCTGGGGAGGGGGCTCGGATGCTTGTTGCCGGGTTGCCCTTGGATGGGCAGTTTGAAGCTTTGTTTTTGGGGGAGGGGGAATGAATTTCCTGCTTCCTCTTGTTGTCGGAGGCCGGGTCTCGCCCCGGCGGGCGACCTACTTTTCTTTGCTTCGCCAAAGAAAAGTAGGCAAAAGAAAGGCGACCCTACTGTCTGCGTCCCTCCGCTTCGCTGCGGGCAACCTGCGGTGCTCGACTCCGGCGGGGGGCCGCAGAACTCGCTCCACTGCGTTGCGCTCAGACAGCTGCGGCCCTGATCCCGCCTCCATCTGCGCTCCTCGGCGCATACAGAAGGGGTGGGAGCGGGCAGCCTTCGCTTCGCTCGGCCCCAATACCAATCTCAACAGCCAATGCCAACCACCGCGGTGCGCAGCGCCGCGGTGGCTTGGTGGCCGAGCGAAGCAAAGGCCCGTTCGGTATCCAAGCCCCTCTGTATGCGCCGAGGAGCGGAGCGTTTCGCGGATCAGGGCTCGCAGCTGTTTGAGCGAAGCGAGTTCTGCGAGACCCCGCGAAACGCGAGCACCGCAGGTTGCCCGTAGCGCAGCGAAGGGTCGCAGACAGTGGGGTCGCCTTTTCTTTGCTTACTTTCTTTTGGCGAAGCAAAAGAAAGTGAGTCCGCCGCCGGGCGGACATCCCGGCCCCGAAACCCAAACAACCCCAAGAACAAAAAAAGGAGCCAGTCAATGACCGAAGCTCCAAACACCAGCATGCCCCCAGAAGACGACCGCACCCGCGTCATGTCTCGGCCCGCGCAGCAACTCGACGACACCTCGGCCACCGTCATCACATCCGGCTCCACAAGCCTCTCTAACGCCCCTGCAGCCGCCGCTGCAGAAACCAGCGAGGCCGGCCTCCTCCCCGTAGGCAGCCGCCTCGCGGAATTCGAGATCACGCGGGTCGTCGGCCAGGGCGGCTTCGGCGTGGTCTACGAAGCCTGGGACCACACGCTCGAACGCGTCGTCGCGATCAAGGAATACCTGCCCACATCGCTGTCGACAAGGCAGCAGGACGGCACGGTGGTCCCGCTGTCCGAGCGCCACAGGGAAACCTTCGATCTCGGCATGCGCAGCTTCATCAACGAAGCCCGCCTGCTCGCGCAGTTCGACCATCCCTCGCTGCTGAAGGTCTACCGCTTCTGGCAGGAGCGCGGCACCACCTACATGGTGATGCCGTTCTACCGCGGCGACACGCTGCGACAGGCGCTGGTCTCCATTCCCGCGGGCGTGGACGAGGCCTGGCTGATCCGCATCATGGACGGCGTGACGCAGGCGCTGGCGGTGATGCACGGCGCCAACTGCTACCACCGCGACATCGCGCCCGACAACATCATCCTGCTCGAAGGCTCCGGCCGGCCGGTGGTGCTCGACTTCGGCGCCGCGCGCCGCGTGATCACCGACAAGACGCAGGCGATCACCGTCATCCTCAAGCCGGGCTACGCGCCCATCGAGCAGTACGCCGAGATGCCCGACATGTCGCAGGGCGCGTGGACCGACGTCTACGCGCTCGCGGCGGTGATGCACGTGGCCGTCTGCGGGCGCGCGCCGCCGCCCTCGGTGGCGCGGCTCCTGTCCGACAGCTACGTGCCGCTCGCGGGCAACGACATCCTGCGCCAGCGCTACAGCCTGCGTCTGCTGCAGGCGATCGACGCGGGCCTGGGCGTGCGGCCGGAGTCGCGGCCGCAGTCGATGGCCGAGTTCCGCGCCGCGCTCGACCTGGAGGTGGGCCACAGCATCGCGCCGCCGCCGCGCACCACGCCCGGCGGCCCCGGTGCGCGAGGCACCAGCAACGCCGACTTGCCGACGACGATCGGCAGGGGCAAGGCATCACCCGCACCGGCACCCGCTCCGGGCACGGATGCCGGCGGAAAGAACAGCGGCAGGGCCGTGGCCGCGATCGCCTCGGTGGCCGTGCTGGCCGTCGCCGCCGGTGGTGGCTGGTGGTGGTACCAGGGCCGCACCACCGCGGGTGCGGAAGGGGACACCGGCAGCAAGCAGGTCGCCGTGGTCGCACCGCCGCCGCCCGAACCGCGCGTGGTCCAGGCGCCGCCGCCGCCTCCTCCTCCTCCTCCGGCGCCCCGCACGCCGCTCGAATCGCTGCAGTCGCTGGCCGCGGGCGCGGCGCCGGGCTTCGACGTGACGGCCGCGCCCAGGAAGGCCGAGGTGTCGATCGGCAAGGACAGGCTCGCCTTCGAGGTCCGCAGCAAGCGCGAAGGTTTCGTCTACGTGTTCCTGCTGTCCAGCGGCGGCGAGATGTTCCTGCTGTTCCCGAACCTGCTCGACAAGTACAACAAGATCACCGCCGGCAGCCCGCTCTCGCTGCCGCGTGCCTCCTGGCCGATGGATGCGGGCGGCCCGGCCGGCACCAACCAGTTCGCGGTGCTCGTGAGCGAGCACGAGCGCGACTTCGGCGACTCGGGGATGCAGAACGACGGTGTGTTTCCGCAATTTCCACTGCCCGTGCTGGCGGCGCTCGAAGCCAGCCGCGGCACAGGTCCGTCGCCTTTGTTGGGCAAGCCGGTCTGCGCGCCCAACACCCCATGCAACGACGTCTACGGCGTCGCGAATTTCAAAATCGTCGAGAAGTAATCGTCTGCAGAGCGTTGGCCCGATGGGCCGTTCTTTCCGGACAAGGAGGCTTTCATGTACACAACACCGTCGCCGATTTTCATTTCCGCCCTGCGCCGGGTGGCCGCAACGGCAGCCGCCGTGCTTGCAGCGGGTTGCGTCAACACGCCGCCGGCCGCCACCGCCACCGCTGGCGCCGACGCGGGCAGCAGCGCCGCTGCCGGCACGGCGGCCGGTGCAACGACAACCACCACGCCACCGCTGCGGCCGGCCGCCACCGGCTCGAGCACGGCCGGCCAGGCGCGCACCTTCTCGACCCAGCTGGCCACCTACACCTCGGTCAGCTTCGATGCCGTGCCCGGATGGGCGCGCGACGACTTCTCCGAAAGCTGGCCGGCCTTCCTCGGCAGCTGCAAGGTGCTCACCGGCCGCGGCGCCGAGTGGAAGGACGTGTGCGCGCGCGCCCTCCGGGTCGACAGCAAGAACAACACCGCGATCCGCGCCTTCTTCGAGCAGGAGTTCTCGGCCTACCAGATCCGCGACGACGACCGCAAGCCCGACGGCGTGGTCACCGGCTACTTCGAGCCCGAGATCCCGGGCAGCCGGCAGTACGCGGCGCCGTTCATCTATCCGGTCTACGGCCAGCCCGAGGACATGCTGTTTGCCGATGCGCGCAAGCTGCCGGCCGGCAACGGCACGGTGGCGGCGCGGGTCGAAGGCCGCAACGTGGTGGTGCAGGCCGGCCTCAGCACGCGCGACATGGGCGCACCGGGGCTCTATGCGCTCGACCTCTCGGGCATCACGCGCGACACGCTCGACCGCAAGGTCCGCCTGCGCATCGAAGGCAAGCAGCTGCTGCCGTACTACACCCGCGAAGAGATCGAAACCAAGGGCGCGCCCAATGCCCGCGTGCTGGCTTTCGTGAGCAGCGCCACCGCGCTCTACGAAATGCAGATCCAAGGCTCGGGCCGCATCAAGCTGGCCAACGGCGACATCATCCGCGTGGCCTATGCCGAGCAGAACGGCCAGCCCTTCCGCCCCACGCTGGCACGTGCGGCCAACGGCAAGCCTCGCAGTCCGGTCAAGGTGCGCGGCTCGTCCATCGAACTGGAACTCGACGACGGCGACGATGAAGACGACGACGCCGGCGGCACCGCGACGGGCACCATCCGCACGCGCGGCTTCACGCTCGCGCGGCCCACGGCCAGCGGCGCGGTACTGGTGCCGGGGCGGCGCACCGCCGGACCGGTGATCGGCTCGGGCATCAAGGACCCGAGCTACGTGTTCTTCAAGGAGTCGCCGTCGCCTTCGGGCGGGCCGGTGGGCGCGTTCGGCGTGCCGCTGTCGGCGGGCCGCTCGATCGCGGTGGACCCGCGCAGCACGCCGCTTGGCTACCCGGTGTTCGTGTCGACCCGTGCGCCCGGCACCGGTGCGCCGATGCAGCGGCTGACCATTGCGCAGGACACCGGCGGCGCGATCCGCGGCGCGGTGCGGGCCGACTATTTCTTCGGCAACGGCCAGCAGGCCGCGAACAACGCGCGCCGCATGAAGGAGCGCGGCCAGCTCTGGATATTGCTGCCGCGCGGCCTGGCCGTGGCCACGGCGGCGGTGTCCTCGGCCATCCGCACGCGCGGCGGCCCGGTGGGCGCCGGCCTGCCGCAGTGCCTGGTGCCGACCGAAGGCGTGTGCGTGGACGACTAAGTCATGTCTGCCCCCCGGCTTTTCACTCGCTGCGCTCCTGTAACTCCACCCCCCGAGGGGGAGGCGCGGCCCGCCTTGGGGCGGCCCGGCGGCGGCCGCTGACCCATGCAAGAAACCCTTTCGTCCGCGGAAAGCACCGAGCTCGTGCGCCTCTGGCGGCGCCGGCAGACGCTGTCCCCCGGTGACATGGGCACCATGTACCGCATCGTGGGCGACGCGCTCGTGGCCTGCAATCCGCCCGAGCTCCAGGTGCTGGGCGAAGGCCGGCAGGAGCTGGTGGCGCAGTTCATCTACGTGAAGGTGCTGCGGCTCGACGCCGATCCCGACGAGGCCGACGAGCGCGCGGGCCACAGCGCACCCTCCAGCGCCTTTGCGCTGTGCGCGTACTTCCGCCGCTACCTGATCGACTGCACGCGCGCGAGCGCGTTCCGGCGCAAGCTCTCGATCGGCGAGCAGGTCAGCGAAGCGCAGCTCGAAGATGCGCTGGGCGCCGGCGAAGACCTCGAGGGCTGCCTCGCGGAGCACGGCCTGAGCGCCGGCGCGGTGCAGCTGGCCGCGCGCGCCTTCATCGCCGAACTGCCCGAGCCCGAGCGCATCCTGCTGTGCGAGGGTTTCGGCAAGGAGGCCGAGGGCGGCCTCTCGGGCATTGCCTCGCGCCACGCCATCGCCTCCTACCACTACCGCGCAGGACGGCTGGGCCTGGTGCACAAGCGCGAGGGCCTCACCGCCGACTACGCCAGGACCCGCCTGGGTGGCTGGATCCAGCAGACCCTGGGCATCGCCATCGAGCCCGAAAACATGGCGGCGATCCTGCAGGTTTTCAAAATCCTCGGTGCTGAAGCGTCTTATGCCTGAAGACATAGCCATTCAGGAACAGACCGCCATGAACACCGAACTCTGGCCCCCGCTCAGCGTGATCCGAAGCGCGTTCCAGGCCGCGGGCGCCGCGCCTGCGAGGCCAGGCGCACCCGGCCAGGAAGCCGCCGTGGCGGCCGTCGCGATGCCCGGTGCCGCATCCCATGGCGCGCACCAGGGCACCGCGGCCGCGCCGCCGCGCGCGGTGCTCGATCTCGTGCTTCCGCTCACCGAATTGGCCCGGCGCCGCGAGGCTGTCGCCCAGCGCGCCTTCAGTGCGCGCTGGGCGCCGGGCCGCCTCGTGAGCGTGGTGCACGAAGGGCGGCTGCTCGGCGTGCTGCTCGACCGCTGCATCCACGGCAACCTGTGGCAGGGCTGGATGGCTGCGGGCGAGGCCGATTGGGCCGGGCCTTTCGACGTGCTGCTCGAGCCCGACGACGAGCCCTTCGAGCCGGCATTCGGCCTGGTGCAGGCCTGGAACATGCTCACGCTCGAACCCAGCCCGCAGCTGTGCGCGCGCGTGCTCGGCGAAGTCTCGGCCACCCGGCTCGCCGCGATCCGCGCAGTGCACGACGAATGGGCCGCGCAGGTGCCGCTGTCCATCGCCCCCGAACCCGGCCGCATCGCGCTGCGCACCGTGGGCGGCGTGTTCTCGGTGCTGTCCGGCACGCCACTCGGTGCGCAGGACCCGCGCGCCGACTACCAGGCGCTGTACCGCGCCGCCGGCCTGAAACTGGGCCCGGCGCGGGTGCAGTCCCCCGGCACGATGCCGGCCGCCGCACCCGCTTCCCCGCGCGCCCGGCCGCAGGAGCGGCCCGAGGGCGGCTGGTGGGGCAGCATCCGGCACTGGTTCGGTTCCGGCGGATGGCTGCGTCCCGCATTTGCGGTGCTGGCGCTGTTCGCGGTGGTGCAGAACGCCGGCCTGCTCGGCAGCCGGGATGCGGAACAGGACGATGTGCGCTTTCGTGCCGTGCCCGCCGCGCCCGCTGCAGCACAGGCCAACCTGGTCGTGCGCTGGAAGGACGGCGTGCGTATCGACGAGGCCGACCGGCTCCTGCAGGCGGTGCAGGCCGAGGTGGTGGGCGGGCCGGGCGCGAACGGCGTCTGGCGGCTGCGCGCAGCCGATCCGGTCGGCGGCCTCGCGGTGCTCGCGGCATCGCCCCTGGTCGAGTCGGCCGGACCGGCCGCGGAGCGCCCATGACGTGCGCGGCGCGCCTGTCTTGTTCCCTCCCCCGCCGGGGGAGGGCAGGGGAGGGGGCACGCGGCGTATCCATCGGGCGCTCTGCCTGGCTCCGGTCGCGTGGCTTGCAGCTGTTGTTGTCGCTGGCGCTGCTGGCCTCCGGCAATCTCGCCCTTGCGACGCAGCGCGCCCTGCTCGTCGGCGTTTCCGAGCTCGTCAACCAGCCGCAATCGCTCTGGCTGCAGGCGCCGCGCAACGACGTGATGCTGATGCGCGATGCCTTGCTGAAGCAGGGCTTTGCGGCGTCCGACATCACCGTGCTCGCCGACGGCGTGAGCGGCGCGGTGCTGCCCGAATCGCAGGCCATCCACGATGCGCTCGGCCGGCTGCTCGCGCAATCGAGAAGCGGCGACTTCGTGCTGCTCTACTTCTCGGGCCACGGCACCCGCCTGCGCGACAGCAGCAAGCGCTACCAGGAGCCCGACGGCCTTTCGGAAAACTTTCTCGCACGCGATGTGCGCGGCACGCTCGGCAGCGACAGCGCACTCACGGGCGACCTGCGCGATGCCGATTTCGATGCCTGGATCCAGGCCTTCCTGGCGCGCAACGTGTTCGTCGCCTCCGTCTTCGACACCTGCTCGGCAAACTCGATGACCCGCAGCAGCACGGCCGAGAGCCCGCTCATCGCCGAAGGGCCGGCCGACGACGAGGTGCGCTGGCGTGGCCTGCGCATCGGCCAGCTGCTCGGCGCGCCTGGTCCGGCGGCGCGCACTGCCACGGCACGGCCTGCCGCGGCCGAGCCGGTGCCGCGTGCGCGCTATGTCGCGCTCTTCGCCTCCGAGAGCCACCAGATCACGCCCGAGCTGCGCCTGCCGCGCAAGAGCCGCAATGCGCGCCCGCAGGGCCTCCTGACCTGGGCCGTGGTGGAGGCGCTCTCGCGCAGGCCCGCCACCTGGCGCGACCTGTTCGACGGCGTGCTCGCGACCTATCCGCCGGTGATCGACGAACTCGCGCAGCGCTTTCCCACGCGCGAACTGCCATCGCCGGTGGCCGAGGGCAATCTCGATGCGCCGATCTTCGCCAACCGTGCGCAGCCGGTTTCGACGCGGCCGGTCTGGCGCGCGCAGCGCTCCGGCGACGCGCTGGTCCTGCAGGCCGGCCAGCTCGACGGCCTGGTGGCGCAGCAGCCGCTGCGCGTGCTGGCCACGATGGAAGACGGCACGGTGCGCAGCGCCGAGGGCCTGCTGTTGCAGGCCTACACCGACAAGGCGCGCATGGCCGTGCCGCCCGCGCTGCGCGAGCTGCCCGGCGCCGCGCTCTGGAACATCACGCCGCTCGGCGAACCGGCTTCGGTTGCGCTGCGCGTGCGCGCGGAGCAGGGCCTGCCGCCCGGGCTGAGTCTCGACTACCCCGCCTCGGTCGTCGCCGTGGCCGAGGCGGACGGCGCCGACGTGCACTGGAGCGCCACCCGGCTCGACGTGCTCTCGCCCACGCTCGGCGCGGGCGCAAGGCCTTTGCCGGCCGATTCCGCAGCGGCCCGCCGGCATCTCGAAATGCTGGCCCGGCTCAAGTGGCTCAACCAGCTCTACACCATTGCCAGGGATGCCCAGTTCGATGGCTTCGACGCGGTGTTCGAAGTGTGGAACGGCGATCGCCTGGTGCGCAGCGGTCCGGCCCGCCAAGCCGGCGCCGGGCTGCTGCCGCTGCGCGGCGGCGAGCGCGCCGTGCTCCATGTGCGCAACGCCACCGGACGCTCGGTGGACCTTGTCGTCGTCGGCATCGACCCGCAGGGCGGCGCGCGCCAGGTCTACCCCGGGGACCCGGGCGAGACCAACCGCTTCAAGCGCGGCACGCGCGACGCGCCCGCCGTCAAGCGCTTCGAACTGCCCTGGTTCAACGCCGAAGGCGGCCGGCTGCTGGTGCTGGCCGCGCCGGCAACGCCCTACAGCGCGCCGCGCCTGTTCGGCGCCGGCACGGCCGATGGGGTGGCCCAGGTGCGGGTGCGCGGCGCCCTGCAGCCGGACAGCGAGCGGCAGAGCTTTGCCGCGATGGTGCATTGGGCGGGCGAAGCCTTGTCCGCCAGGTAACGACAGACGACCGGATTTTTTTCAGGAGATCGACATGAGCTGGACCTACGATGGAAAACTGGACCCCGACGAGGCCCTGCGCCTGCTCGACTACCTGTCGGGCGAATCGGGCAACGACTTCGCGATGATGATCGAGAGCAAGGGCTCGCCGATCGAAGGGGAGTCCAAGCGCACGTACGAAGACGGCAAGCAGCGCATGGACATCGGCGGCTACTCGTACAAGTCGGACGTGGTCGTTCCGCCCGGCTCCAGCAAGGGCAAGCTGCGCAACCACGCCTTCATCGTGATCCGCGACTGCGATGCGGCCACGGCCTCCATCGCCAGCCTGCTGAAGAGCCAGGACAGCGACCTGAAGGTGACCATCTCGGTCTTCAAGGCCGGTGGCGACAGCTCCAAGGACCAGCAGTCGCACCTCGAATTCGTGCTCGAAGGCGCGCGCGTGAACTGCCACGCCATCGTCACCGGCGGCACGCCCAAGCGGCCCTGCGACCTGATCTTCTTCGACTACACGAAGCTGGAGATCCGTTCGGCGCCGCAGCAGCAGACGGGCGCGCGGGGGGCAGTTCGCACCTGCACCTTCGCGGGGAACTGACATGGCCACCTCCGCCGAACTCCTCAAGTCCGCCGATCCCGTCGCCGCGCTCAAGGCCCTGAGCGACGAGGTCCGCGCCAAGCCCGCCGACAGCAGGCACCGCGTCTTCATGGCGCAGCTGCTGTGCGTGCTGGGCCAGTGGGAACGCGCGCTCAACCAGCTCACCGTCGCGGCCGAGCTCGATGCGCTCGCCGTTCCCATGAAGCAGGTGTATGGCGACGCCGTGCGCTGCGAAGGCCTGCGCGCCGAGGTGTTTGCCGGCACGCGCACGCCGATGATCTTCGGCCAGCCCGACGAATGGCTGGCGCTGCTGATCGAATCGCTGTTGCGCCAGGGCCGCGGCGAGAGCGAGCTGGCCGAGGACCTTCGCCAGCGCGCCTTCGACGGCGCGCCCGCCATCGCCGGCACCATCGACGGCGTGCCCTTCGAATGGCTGGCCGATGCCGACATGCGCCTGGGCCCCGTGCTCGAAGCCTTCGTCAACGGCAAGTACTACTGGATTCCCTACGCCCGGCTTGCGCACATCAAGATCGAGCCGCCCGAGGACCTGCGCGACTGCGTCTGGATGCCCGCGCACCTGCAGTTCGAGAACGGCGGCGAGACACTGGCGCTCATTCCCACCCGCTACGAAGGCACCGAGCAGAGCGAGGACGGCGAGCTGCTTCTCGCGCGCAAGACCGAGTGGCGCGAACTGCGCCCCGAGGTCTGGGCCGGCCGCGGCCAGCGCGTGCTCGGCAGCGACGCCGGCGAGTACGCGCTCATGGATGTGCGCGAGATCCTCTTCACGCCGGCCGCCTCTGCCGCAGCGCAGGGCAGCCCCGGCGACGCAGGCGGCTGAACGTGGCCGAACTCACCGCCCAGGAGCGCCTGCAGCCCTCGCTGCTCGACCGCCTGGTCGACGACGCGCCCACCGAAAAGCGCGAGAGCGATGAGAAGCGCACGCTCACCAGGCAGGCGCTGCGCTCGGCCGTGCTGCGCGACCTGAGCTGGCTCTTCAACGCCACCGGCTTCGGGCTTGCCATGGACGACAAGCAATACCCGAACGCCGCACGCTCGGTCATCAACTACGGATTGCCTATGCTGTCTGGCCAGTTCACCTCGTCGGTGCAGCGTGTCAGCATGGAACAGGCTTTGAAGAACGCAATCCTGCAGTTCGAGCCGCGCATTTTGTCCCGCACTCTCGAAGTTGAACTCGTCATGGAAGGCTCGGCACTCGACTCGCACAACAGCATCGGCCTGCAGATCCGCGGCATGCTGTGGGCGCAGCCCGTGCCGCTCGAGTTCCTGATGCGAAGCCGTGTAGACCTGGAAGAAGGACGCATCGAGATCGTGGACATGGCGCAAAACCCAAGGTGAGTCCGACATGGACCCTCGGCTGCTGAACCTGTATGAACAGGAACTGCGCTATTTCCGCGAGAGCTCCTCGGAGTTTGCGCGCGCCTTTCCGAAGATCGCGCACCGCCTGGGCATCGAAGGCCAGGAGGTCGCCGATCCGTACGTCGAGCGGCTGATCGAGGCCACGGCCTTCCTGTCGGCGCGCGTCAACCTCAAGCTCGATGCCGAATACCCGCGTTTCACGGGCCACCTGCTCGACATCGTCTATCCGAATTTCCTCGCACCCACGCCGGCCATGGCGGTCGTCTCGTTCTCGCCCGACCTGGACGACGCCAACCTCGCAACCGGCCCCAAGCTGCCGCGCGGCGCCGGGCTGCGCGCGCGGCAGGCGGTGGGGCAGAACACGCATTGCGAGTTCCGCACCTCGAGCGCGCTGCGCATCTGGCCGATCGAGATCCAGCGCGCCCAGTACTTCACCTACGCGCCCGACCTGCCGCTCACAACGCACCCCCAGTCCCGCGCCATCCGCGGCGGCCTGCGCATCACGCTGCATGCGACGGCGGGGCTCAACTTCAGCCAGATTCAGCTCGACGACCTGGTGCTGCATCTGGGCGGCGCCGAAGACGTGGCATGGCAGCTGCAGGAGTGCGCACTGGGCCAGCCCATCGGCGTGATGGTGCGGCCGCTGTCGCCCACCGGCGCGCTGCAGGGCGCGGCGCAGAGCCTGCCAGCCACGGCAATACAGCCGGTCGGCTTCGAGGACGATGAAGCGCTGCTGCCGGTCACGGCCACCGGCTTCTCGGGCTTTCGCCTGCTGCAGGAGTACTTCGCGTTTCCACAGCGCTTCCAGTTCCTGCGCATCGCCGGGCTGCAACCGGTGCTCGCGGCCATGCTGGTCGCCGAGGTCGAGCTCGTGCTGCTGTTCTCGCGCGGCGATGCGGCGCTCGAAAAACTGGTGAGCGCCGACAACGTGCAGCTGCACTGCGTGCCGGTGGTCAACCTGTTCAACAAGCGGCTCGACCGCGTGCCGCTGACCGAAGGCGTGAGCCAGTTCCACCTGGTGCCCGACCGCACGCGGCCGCAGGACTTCGAGGTGCACACCGTCACCGAGGTCATCGGCCACGGCGCACCGGGCGCCGATGCAGCGGCGGCCGAACAGGTGTTCCGTCCTTTCTATTCGGCCTTCCATGGCACGCGGCACAGCCACCCGGCCTACTTCACGACCACGCGCGAGCCGCGGATGCTGTCGGTGCGCCAGCGCACCGAGGGCCATCGCAGCAGCCACATCGGCTCCGAGGTCTACATGCAGATCGTCGATCCGCAGCAGGCGCCGTACGCCGCCACGCTGCGGCAGCTCGCGGTGGCCGCGCTGTGCACCAACCGCGACCTGCCGCTTTTGATGCCGCTGGGCCGCGACAACGATTTCGACTGCGTCGACTCCTTCCCCGTGCAGCGGGTGCGCATGGTGCGCGGTCCTTCGCGGCCGGTGTCGCCGGTGGTGAGCCAGGGGCTGGGCTGGCGGGTGGTCGATCACCTGGCGCTCAACTACCTGTCGATCTCCGACAGCACGCCGGAGCAAGGCGCTGCCGCATTGCGCGAGACGCTGATGCTCTATGCCACGCATGCCGACGAGATGCGCCAGGGCCAGGTGCGCGGGCTGCTCTCGGTCAGAGCCAAGCCCGTGGCGCGCCGCTTGCCGCTCAAGGGCCCGATCGCCTTCGGGCGCGGGCTCGAAGTGACGCTCGAAGTCGACAAGGACGCATTCCACGGGCACAGCGTGTTCCTGTTCGGCGCGGTGATGGCGCGCTTTCTGGCGCGCCACGTGGAGGTCAACCACTTCGTCGAAACCGTGCTGCGCGTGGCGGGCAAGGGCGAGACCATGCGATGGAGGCCGCTGTGCGGGACCCGGCAGATTCTGTAGCCGGGAGAGTCGACACCGCGCTGCGCGGGTGGTCGGTCGAGCCGTGGTCCTACGACTATTTCGCGGTGCTGCGCCGGCTGGAGTCGGTGGCCGCGACCACGCCGCGCTGGGGCCGCGCCTTGCTGCCGAGCGCAGAGCCGGTGCGCGTGGGGCAGGAGCCGTCGCTGTCGTTCGCGCCGGCCAGCTTCAGCCGCTTCGAACCGGCCAGCGCCCACTCGCCGCCGCGCCTGCGGCAGCATTTCTTCAGCTATGTCGGGCCCAACGGCCCGCTGCCGGTGCACCTGAGCGACTTCATCCGCGAGCGCAGCCTGAACCATGGCGACCCGACCTGGCTGGCCTTTCTCGACAGCTTTCTGCATCGCTTCTCGCTGCACTTCTACCGCGCATGGGCGCAGGCGCGGCCGGCGGTGGCGCTCGACCGGCCGGGCGAGGACCGCTTCCGCCTGCAGGTCGGCGCGTTCGTGGGCATCGGCACGCCGGGGCGCATCGAGCGCGACGAGGTGCACGACGATGCCCGCCTCCATTTTTCGGGCTGGCTCGCGCGCCGCGTGCACAACGCCGAGAGCGTGGAGTCTGTGCTGTGCAGCTACTTCGGCGTGCCTGTGAAGCTGGAGCGCTGGGTCGGCCACTGGATGAGCCTGCCCGCCGGCGAGCTCACGCGGCTGGGGCAGGGCGAGAGTTCGCGCTCGATGGGCATGGGCGCGATGCTCGGCACGCGCGCGTGGGACCGGCAGCACCGCGTGCGCCTGCACATCGGTCCGCTCACGCTCGAGCAGTACCGCATGTTCCTGCCGATCGGCAATGCACAGCCGGTGCTGCAGCGCTGGATGCAGCAGCTGCTCGGCGACGAACTCGAATGGGACGCCGAGCTGGCGCTCGAGAAGGCCGAGGTGCCCGCCACGCGCCTCGGCCAGGCCAAGGGCAACGCGCCGCGCCTGGGCTGGATCTCGTGGCTCGGCCAGCGCACGCGCGCCAAGGACGCGGCGGACGTGCGCATTGGCAACCGCCCGATGACCGCTCGTACCGACCAGGCCACCATGGGAGCCGCCGCATGACGACGACGCCAACGCACACGGACACGGACACGATGACGCACGCGGCCGCGCTGGCGCAAG
Organism: Variovorax beijingensis; assembly: GCF_003951285.1. Lineage (GTDB taxonomy): Bacteria > Pseudomonadota > Gammaproteobacteria > Burkholderiales > Burkholderiaceae_C > Variovorax > Variovorax beijingensis. The sequence goes on from NZ_RXFQ01000007.1 coordinate 343,783, forward strand.
CCGCGGCCCTGATCAAGGCGCAGAAGCTGGACGCGGCGGGCGAATTGCTGGACCGCGTCCTGGAGGCCGCGCCGGCCGACCCCGACGCCCTGCACTGCCAGGGCCTGCTGCGCCATGCGCAAGGCCGCAGCAACGAGAGCATCGCGTTGATCGGACGGTCGCTCACGCTGCAACCCGCGCACAGCGGTGCCTGGAACAATCTTGGCAACCTGCTGGTCGAGACCGGCCGCATCGACGACGCGATGCTCGCCTACGGCAACAGCGTCTCCTTCGCGAAAGGAGGCGACGAAGGCGCCGACGCGATGAGCAACATCGCATCGCTCGAGCGCCGCAAGGGCCACTGGCAAGCTGCCGAGCGCGTGAGCCGCCAGGCGATCGAACTGCGGCCGGAATTCAGCGAGGCCTGGTACAACCTGTCGATCGCATTGATGGAGCAGGGGCGCATCCATGAGAGCGTGATCGCCAACAGCCGTGCGGTGCTGCTGCAGCCGCGCAACCTGAGCGCCCGCTCGCAGGTGATTCGCGCGCTGGAACTGCTCGGTGAGCATGAGCAGGCCCTTGTCATGTACCGGGAGTGGCTGGCCGAAGATCCAGGCAATCCCGTGGTCACGCATCTGCTGGCCGCCTGCGAGGGGCAGGCGCCCGCGCGCGCCAGCGACGGCTATGTGGAGACCGTGTTCGACAGCTACGCCGGAAGCTTCGACGCCAGCCTGGAGAAGCTGCACTACCGCGCGCCCGAGCTGGTGGCGCAGGCGGTGCAGGAAATGCATGGCGCGCCGGCCGCGAGCCTGGCCGTGGTCGATGCCGGCTGCGGCACCGGACTCTGCGCCCCGCTGCTGCGGCCCTGGGCTGCGCACCTGGCCGGCTGCGACCTGTCGGTCGGCATGCTGCAGCGCGCGGAGCAGCGCGGTGGCTACGACGTGCTGCACAAGGCCGAGCTCACCCACTACCTGTACACGCAGCCCGGCCGCTTCGACCTGGTGATATCGGCTGACACGCTGTGCTACTTCGGCGACCTGCACGAGGTGCTGGCGGCGGCCGCGCGCGCGCTGCGTCCGGCAGGCGGGGTGGCGTTCACGGTCGAGGCCATGCCCGGGGGGCAGGACGACTTCAGGCTCGAAGGCAGCGGCCGCTACCGCCATGCGGCGGCGCATGTGGAGGCCTGCCTTGCGGCCGCCGGTTTCGGTGCCGTGCGCATCGAGCCGATCGTTCCGCGCCGCGAAGCGGGGCAGGACGTGCAGGGGTGGCTGGCCAGCGCAAGGCTTTCTGCGCATTGACGCCGGACACGGATCGCCGAACTTCAAATTTACCGGCATGAATCGTCTTCAACAGATACGGAGTCTTCCATGAGTGAAATCAGTCGCACCGCCCTTTTCGGCAAGCTCAACTCGCTGGCCTACAAGGCCATCGAAGGCGCCACGGTGTTCTGCAAGATGCGGGGCAATCCGTATGTGGAACTGGAGCACTGGTTCGCCCAGCTGCTGCAGGCGCAGGACTCCGACCTGCACCGCGTGATCCAGCACTACGGCCTCGACGTCTCGGTCATCGCCAAGGACATGACCGCCGCGCTCGACCGCCTGCCGCGCGGCGCCACCGCCATCAGCGACTTTTCCCCGCACATCGAGAACGCCATCGAACGCGCCTGGACCTATGCCACGCTGCAGTTCGGCGAGGCGCAGGTGCGCACCGGCTACATCCTGGTGGGCATGCTGAAGACGCAGAGCCTGCGCAACCCGCTGTTCGGCCTGTCCAGGCAGTTCGAGAAGGTCAAGGTCGAGGACCTGGCCGACAACTTCGCCAAGATCTGCGACGCATCGCCCGAATCGCAGATGCGCGCGCAGGACGGCACCGGCATGGGCAGCGGCGCACCGGGCGAAGATTCCGGCGCGATGGCGCCTGCCGCCATGGGCAAGGGCGATGCGCTCAAGAAGTTCGCGGTCGACCTCACCGAGAAGGCCAGGAAGGGCGAGATGGACCCGATCACCGGACGCGACGAGGAGATCCGCCAGATCGTCGACATCCTGATGCGCCGCCGCCAGAACAATCCGCTGCTGACGGGCGAGGCCGGCGTGGGCAAGACGGCAGTGGTCGAAGGCTTCGCGCAGCGCCTGGCGCGAGGCGACGTGCCGCCGCAGCTGAAGGACGTGAAGCTGCTCACGCTCGACATCGGCCTGCTGCAGGCCGGCGCGAGCATGAAGGGCGAGTTCGAGCAGCGCCTGCGCCAGGTGATCGACGAGGTGCAGGCATCGCCCACGCCCATCATTCTTTTCATCGACGAGATCCACACGCTGGTGGGCGCGGGCGGCGCGGCCGGCACCGGCGATGCGGCCAACCTGCTGAAGCCGGCGCTCGCGCGCGGCAACCTGCGCACCATCGGCGCCACCACCTGGGCCGAGTACAAGAAGTACATCGAGAAAGACCCGGCGCTCACGCGGCGCTTCCAGGTGGTGCAGGTGCCCGAGCCCGACGAGGTGAAGGCCATTTTGATGCTGCGCGGCGTGGCCAGCGTGCTCGAGAAGCACCACCGCGTGCAGCTGCTCGACGAGGCCATCGAGGCGGCCGTCAAGCTGAGCCACCGCTACATTCCCGCGCGCCAATTGCCCGACAAGGCCGTGAGCCTGCTCGACACGGCCTGCGCGCGCGTGGCTGTGAGTCAGCACGCGACGCCGCCCGAAGTTGAAGACTGCATGCGCCGCATCGAGGGGCTCACGGTCGAGCAGGAGATCATCGGCCGCGAGGAAGCCATCGGCATCGACGTGACCAGGCGCGCGGCGCAGGTGGCTGCGCTGCTGGCCGAATCGAAGGTGCAGCTCGAGGCGCTCAATGCGCGCTGGCAGGAGGAGAAGGGGCTGGTCGATCGGCTGCTGGAGTTGCGCAGCAAACTGCGTGCGGGGAGCAAGCCGGTGGACACTGCTTCCGCCGAGGGCGATGCGAAGGCCGACGTGCCCCCGCCCCAGCCCTCCCCCGGCGCGGAAGGGAGCGAAGACCGCGCCGCGCTGCTGGCCGAACTGCACGAACTGCAGGCGAAGATCCACGCGGTGCAGGGCGAGTCGCCGCTGATCCTGCCCTCGGTCGACGAGCAGGCCGTGGCCTCGGTGGTGGCCGACTGGACCGGCATTCCCGTCGGCCGCATGGTCAAGAACGAAGTGGAGGCGGTGCTCAAGCTCGCCGACACGCTCAACCAGCGCGTCATCGGCCAGAAGCACGGCCTGGAGATGATCGCGCGCCGTATCCAGACCTCGCGTGCGCGCCTGGACAACCCGCAGAAGCCGATCGGCGTGTTCATGCTGTGCGGCACCTCGGGCGTGGGCAAGACCGAGACCGCATTGGCGCTCGCGGAAGCCCTGTACGGCGGCGAGCAGAACATCATCACCATCAACATGAGCGAGTTCCAGGAGGCGCATACCGTCTCCACGCTCAAGGGCGCGCCGCCCGGCTACGTGGGCTACGGCGAGGGCGGCATCCTGACCGAGGCGGTGCGCCGCCGGCCCTACAGCGTGGTGCTGCTCGACGAAGTGGAAAAGGCCCACCCCGACGTGCACGAGATCTTCTTCCAGGTGTTCGACAAGGGCTGGATGGAAGACGGCGAGGGCCGCATGATCGACTTCAAGAACACGATCATCCTGCTGACCACCAACGCCGGCAGCGAGCTGGTGATGAGCATGTGCCGCGACCCCGAGCTGCTGCCCGATTCGAACGCGCTGGCCGACGCGTTGAAGGCGCCGCTCATGAAGGTGTTCCCACCGGCGCTGCTCGGCCGCATCGTCACCATTCCCTACTACCCGCTGTCGCCCGACATGATGAAGAAGATCGTGCGGCTGCAGCTGGGCCGCATCAAGAAGCGCGTGGAGACCAACCATGGCGTGCCCTTCGAGTACAGCGAGGCGGTCATCGACCAGGTGGTTGCGCGCTGCCAGGACCCGGAGTCGGGCGGGCGCGTGATCGACGCGATCCTGACCAACACCGTGCTGCCCACCATTTCGGTCGAGTACCTGCAGCGGCTGGCGTCGGGCGGCGAGATCCGCCGCGTCGCGCTCGACGTGAAGGATGCCGACTTCACCTACGCCTTTGATTGAGGCTTCAACAAGAGACCCCCGAAAATGGCCGATCACGAGTTCCGCATCGAGAGCGATTCACCTGCCAACAAGGAGCTGATGTTCTGGCGCATCGTCGGCCATGAGGCGCTTGCGCGCCCCTCGGCCTACGAGCTCACGGTGCTGTCGAAGAACAGGGCGCTAGACGCCAAGGACATCCTCGGGCGGGGATTCGATGTGGTCATCGAATTCCAGGACAAGGACGGCGGCAAGCACGAGCGGCACTGCCAGGGTCATGCGGTGCGTTTTGTGCGCGCGGGGCACGTGGGCCGGCATTTTGAATACCGCATCACGCTGCGCTCGTGGTTCTGGCTGCTCACCAAGCGCACCAACTCCCGCATCCTGCAGGACAAGAAGGTGCTCGAAGTGCTCGACGCGGTGTTCGAGGACAGCCCGATCAAGCGCTTCAAGAAGACCAAGGCCGACAACGTCATCGGCACGCACAGCCCGCGGCGCTACTGCGTGCAGCACCAGGAAACCGACTACCAGTTCCTGTCGCGGCTGCTGGAAGACGAAGGCATCTACTACTGGTTCGACGCGCATGATGCGCCCGGCACCATGCACCTGTCGGATGCGAGCGACATGGCGCACGAGAAGCTGGCCGTGACCGATACCCTGCGCCATGCAGGCAGCGATGCGAGCGAGGCGCGCTACAACGAGATCTCGCGTTGGGTGAGTGCGCGCCAGTTCGACACCGGCAAGCACGACTCCCGCGACAGCGACTTCAAGGCCATCAAGAAAAAGCTGGGCGCGGTGATCGACGTGCCTGGCGGCCACGAACTGGCCGGCCTCGAGATGTTCGAATTCCCCGGCGGCTACTTCACCGGTGACGACGCCGAGAACCGCGCCAAGCTGCGCGGCGATGAACTCAACGCGCGCCGCGACCGTCATTGGGCCCTGACCAACTGGCCCGACGTGGCCGCGGGCCGCAGCTTCAAGTTCAAGGGTGATCCCGACGGCGCGCGCGACGGCGACTACATCATTGCGGCCTGCACTTTCATGGCCAGTCATCCCGGCTACGAGAGCGTGGCGGCCAGCGCGGTCGAGCAACCGATCCACACCGCCCTGTCCGACGTGCTGCGCGACGATGCGGTGAACGCCGACACCCTGCAAGTGCTCGAAGAGCTGATTGCCGGCACGCCCGCACTGCACACCGCGCTGCCGGGCACCAGTGCGTTCCTGCTGACTGTGATTCCCGTGGACCGCCCGTACCGCGCGCCGCGCCTCACGCCGCGCGTGACCATGCCCGGCCCGCAGATCGCGATCGTGGTGGGTCCCGAGGGCGAGGAGATCCACGCCGACAAGTTCGGGCGGGTGAAGGTGCGCTTTCAATGGGACCGCTACAACGACGGAGACGAGAACTCGACCTGTTGGGTCCGCGTTTCGCAGCCCTGGGCCGGCAAGGGCTGGGGCGGCTATTTCATTCCACGCATCGGGCAGGAGGTGATCGTCGATTTTCTCAACGGCGACCCCGACCGTCCGCTGATCGTGGGCCGGGTCTACAACGACGAGCAGCCCATTCCTTTTGACTCGCACACGCAGAGCGGCTTTCGCACGCGCTCCACGCCCAAGGGCGGGGTGGCCAATTTCAACGAGTTCCGCTTCGACGACAAGAAGGGCTCCGAGCAGGTGTACCTGCATGCGGAAAAAAATCAAGACATCGAGGTTGAGAACGATGAAACGCATTGGGTAGGGCATGACCGAAAGAAGACGATCGACAACGACGAAAACGTCGAGGTCAAGAACAACCGGACCGAGAAAGTAGGCGTCGACGAGAAGATCGATATCGGCAGCAACCGGACCGAAACGGTCGGCAGCAACGAGAAGATCACGATCGGTGCCAACCGCACGGAATCGGTGGGCGCCAACGAGGGCGTGACCATCGGAGCGAATCGCGACTTGACGGTGGGTGGCAATGAGACGGTCGTCGTCGGCGCATCGCGCACGGAGACGGTGGCTGCGAGCCTGACGCAGACCATCGGCGCCAACTTCACCCAGACGCTCGGCGGCGCGCTGAACGTGACGTCCGCCGGCCCGATGACATTCACCGCGGCGGGCGGCTTCACCGTCGTCGCGCCGGGCGGCACGAAGATCATCGACATGTCGCTGGAGCAGTTCGGCGGAAAGATCTTCGAAGGGTACGGCATCAAGATCACGGCCAATCTGGCCAACATGGCGCTCGACAATGCGAAGTTCGCGCTCAACGGCGTGAACCTGGCCTCCACAGGCATCAAGCTGGACAAGGCCATGTTCAATCTTGCCGACAAGGATTGCGAACTCAAGAAGGCAGAAGCACTCATTGGCGCATTTCCCGGCCTCGCCTTGACGCTTGCCGCAGTCAAGATATTTCTTTGACGCACGCGTATGAAAGTCATCAAGCCGATGCCTCTGTCGCTGCTGACAAGGTGCTTCGAGTACCGAGGCAAGTGCTGGTTGGGGATTTCGACGCTGCTGCAGGTCGATCTCTCGCCGGTGCCGCGCGTCTGGCCCGAGAAATCGCTGTGGCAGTTCTGGGCGAGCCAGCCCGAAGCCGAGATGCCCCTGGACGATGCGATGGTGCGGGCCCGGGCGGAATACCTCGTCGTGGGGGGCGCCTTCCCGCACGGAACCGATGGACGCAGCTGCATCGTCGCGGCGCAGGTCGGCGCATTGCGCAAGACGCTGCTGGTTCATGGCGACCGCTGCTGGGACGGTGATCGACCCAGCACGGCTGCCGCGTTCTCCCGCATGCCGCTGCGCTGGAGCGGAGCATTCGGCGGGCCGGCGTTCGCTGCGAATCCGCTGGGCAAAGGGGCAGCGCCGGTGGAGACCGGTGGCGCGCGCCTTCACCTCCTGCCCAATATCGAATACGCCGACAACCCGATCGCCTCGCGCCAGCAGCAGGTGCTGCCCGCGGGATTCGGGCCGCTCGACCAGGCGTGGCCTCAGCGAGCCAGCTTGCGTGGCACCTACGGCGACGAGTGGTTGCGCAACGAATATCCCGCCGTTGCCTCCGACACCGACTGGCAGTTCTTCAATGCAGCGCCGCATGACCAGCAGCAACCCGATGCCTTTCGCGGCGACGAGGCCTACGCGCTGCGGAACATGCACCCCGAACACGCGTTGATCGAAGGCCGCCTGCCCGGGTTGAAGGCGCGCAACTTCGTCACCCACCGCGTCGGCGGGAAGGAAAAGTTCAAGGAAGTGCAGAACCGTTTGAATACGCTCTGGTTTTTTCCGGAATCCGAGAAGGCGATTCTGGTGTTCCAGGGGCTGCACGAGATATTCGAGGACGACGGTGCAGATATCGTTCATCTTCTGGCCGGGCTGGAGTACCTGTCGGCGCCGCGCGAGGCCGAACACTACCTCGCAGTGCGCGACAAGCGGCTGGACATGGAAGACGGTGCCATCGAGTCGCTGCGCGAGGACGATCTGCTTCCGGCGGACCTGGCCGTCTCGCTGTTCAACGTGGAACCGAAGCCGGGGCGCATGCTGGAGCGCGGCGCACGGGGGGCTCGCGAGGCGCGGGTTGCGGCCCACGAACTGGTGAAGTCGCATGGCCTGGACCCGGCGCTGCACGCACCACCGATCGAAGCACCGCCGCTTCCGCGGATCCGCACGATCGACGACCTCCTGCGCGTGCGCAAGGAAGTCTTGGCGCAGGCAGCCGCAATGCGCACCGAGGCCGAAGCTGGCAAGGCCGCCTCGCTGGCGGCGGTGAAGCGGCAGTTCGCGCAAAGCGGCATGGCCTTTTCCCCGATCGAAGCCGAGATGAAAGGCCTTGCCATGCGCGGACCGCCGCGTCCCTATGTGGACGGCCTGCTCGCGCACATGAAGCAGCTCATCGCGCAGGGCGAGCGCACGCCGGGCGCAGTCGACGAACTCAAGGAGATGCTGGCCGATGCCGGGCAGGTTGCCACATGGCGTGCCGGAGAGCGCAGCCAGCTGGTGGGGTATCGGATGAGTGCGCACTACCAGCCACCGGCAGATGCCCTGGACAAGGATGCGGCGCTTGCCCTGCGCCGGCGGGTGCTGGAACACCATGCGCAGGGCGGGACGTTCCGCGACTGGGATCTCACCGGGGCAGATCTGTCCGGAATGGAACTGGAGGGCGCGGACTTCCGGGGCGCCTTGATGGAGCGAGCCAATCTTACCGGCACCCGGCTTGGCCGCGCCGATCTGAGCGATGCCGTTCTGGCCCATTCGACACTTCTGCTCACGGATCTGGCTGGCGCCAATCTGTCGCGCGCGAACCTGGGGGCCTGCCGGATCGAGAAGGCGGATTTCTCCGGTGCCGAGCTGAGCGATGTAGTCTTCAGCCGCGCCCGGATCGACGAAACGAGTTGGCGCCGCGCGAGGATCGACGGTGTGATGCTCGAAGAGGCGGCCATCGGCGCGCTCGACTTCAGCGGCGCCCACGCAGCGAGCGTTCTGCTTTTCCGTCAGCGCGATCTGCGACAGTGCAGCTTCGCCGGCGCGCGCTTCGGCCAGTGCGTCTTTCTCGAGTGCGACCTCTCGGGTGTCGACTTCTCGAACGCAACGATCGGCAAGTGCGCATTCGTCACGGTGGCGGCGCAGCGCGCGTCGTTCAAGGGCCTGCGCATCGAGTCCGGCTGCTTCGTGAAAGGCTGCGTGCTCACAGGCGCCGATTTCTCGCAGGCGCATCTGGCGGCAATGAACTTTCGCGGGGTTGAGGCTTCCGGCACAGTGTTCCGGGGTGCACGCCTGCAGGGTTCGGATTTCAGCGAAAGCGACCTGTCGAATGCGGACTTCCGGGGTGCGGACGCTCGGCAGACACGTTTCGTGCGAGCGCGGCTGAACCATGCCAATCTGGGCGGAGCCAACCTGGTGGATGCCGTCTTTCAACATGCGCATTTGGACGGCACCGACTACCGCCGAGCCAATCTCTTCCAGAGTGACTTCGCGCGCGTGCGCATCGGCGCCGGCGCAGAGTTCGGCGAAGCGATCACCGCGCGGATGCGGACCTACCCCCGCCACGCGCGCACTGCGGAGCAGGCATGAAGATGGACAAGGCACAGGTTCTGGCGTGCGTGCAGCGCGCAGAACCCATCATGGGCCAGGACCTGTCGGGCATGGATTTCTCCGGGCAGGACCTGTCCGGCGCGGTGTTCGACACCTGTACTTTTCACGACGGCCAGTTGGTTGCCGCCGACCTCGACGAGAGCGTCTTCATCCGCTGCAGCTTCGAGCGTACCTCGCTGGAGCGCAGCCGGATGACTTCCACTTCGTTCGCCGAATGCACGTTCAACCGGGTCGTGATGGTCGACGTCGACATGAAGAGCGTGGCCTTCTTCCAGTGCCGCATCGACGGACTCGCGATGGGCCGCAGCCGCCTGGATTTCGTGAGCTTCGTGAAGTCCGAACTGAACCGGCTCCTGTTCGTCGAATCGCGGCTCGCGCAGGTCACTGTGGTCGATTGCAAGACGGGCATCCTGGACCTGAGTGGCGCTTCGCTGGATCGCTGCGTGCTGATGGCGTGCGATCTGCGGCAGGCCATTTTCAAGGACACGGCCTTCTCGACCGTCGTCTTCCTCAAGTCCGATCTGTCCGGCCATTCATTCGCTGGCCAGCGATTCATCTCATGCCAGTTCATGGAAGCCGATCTGAGCGGTTGCGACTTCTCGCATGCGCAGGTCGTGCAGGCGAACTTTCAGAAGGCGCAGCTCGCCGGCGCCAGATTCGACCACGCCAATGCAAGGAACGCGATCTTCATGGAAGCGGGGCTCGTCGGCGCGCGCCTGGACCATGCGGACCTCGCCCAGGCCTTGTTCATCGCCGCACAGGCGGCGGACAGCAGCTTCACCTCGGCCAATCTCTATCAGAGCAACTGGGTCAGGGCGGTTCTGCCAGGCGCACGGCTGGACGGCTGCGATCTGACCTATGCGGATTTCTCGCATGCCGACCTGCGCCAAGCCGACCTGCGCGGCGCATCGATGTTCCGTTGCAACCTGCATGCCGTGAACGACGAGGACGCCGTCTATACCGATCGGGCGCGCTCGCTCGAGAGCGATCCCCTCGTGCTGGCCTCTGAACGATGGGCGCCGGTTCCCCTTTCCTGATGGAGTGAGACCATGAGTATTCGAGAAGACACGTTGATGCAGCTCTGCGCGACGCCGCTCCACGGCAGCGGTACGGTGCGCGCCGTCTCGGCGAGCGGTTTGCTGACGGTCGACACCGCCAATGGCGAGCGCATTGCCGCCAGAGCCGCCAGCTGCCTGGTCGCTCCTGCGGTGGGAGACAAGGTATGGTTGTGCGGCGACTTGGCCGAGGGCCTCTATGTGACGGCGGTGCTAGCGCACGCGCAGGCCGGCGCGCAGCGCATCCGGCTGCCTGCGGGCAGCAGCATCGAAGTGACGGATGGCGCGTTGACGCTGCGCGCAGAGGCGTTGAACCTGCAGGGCGGGCAACTGGCGCTGCAGGCCGATTCCGCGGCCTTGTGCGTCGGCTCGGTCACCGGCGTCGGACGTGAGGCGACATGGTCCTTCGGCCGCATCAAGATTGTGAGCGACCTGCTCGAGTCGTTTGCCGAACGTTTCGTGCAGTTCTCGCGCTGGAGCCTGCGCACGGTCGAAGGCATCGACCAGGTGCGCAGCCGGCAGATCGACTACCGTGCCGACCAGTTGATGCAGCTGCAGGCGGAGAACCTGGTTGCGAATGCGGCCAACCTTGCCAAGCTCGACGGCGAGCAGATCCACCTGGGCTAGCGCCGAACTTTCAGGAGCCACTTATGTTCGCCAACTGCCAGCTCATGGGCACCGACACGGCCTTTCCTGACGTCTGCCTCACGCCGAGCCCCGCGGGGCCAGTGCCGATCCCCTATCCCAACATCGCGATGGGGCCGATGGCCGTGCCCAATGTGCCGACCATCCTGTTCATGGGCGCGCCCGCGCACAACATGGGCACCACGATACCGATGACGAACGGCGACAACGCCGGGCTCGCGACCGGCGTAGCGTCGGGCATGGTGATGGGGCCGAGCCGGCATCTGACCGGCGCCTTCACCGTGCTGCTGAAGGGCATGCCGGCCACGCGCATGACCAGCGTGTCGCTGCAAAACAGCACCAACGCGCCGGGGTGCCGGCTGGTGCCCAGCCAAGTCAAGATCCTGATGTTGGCGGCCTGACGGAACGGCCTGGAACGATCGTCCACACACTCCGCAGTACGAATGCCTGCATGAGTTCCAAGCCATGTCCGATCACGAGTTCCGTATCGAAAGCGATTCGCCCGCCAACGGCGAGCTGATGTTCTGGCGCATCGTGGGCCACGAGGCGCTCGCGCGCGCGTCGAGCTACGAACTCACCGTGCTGTCGAAGAACCATGCGCTCGATGCCAAGGACATCCTCGGCCGCGCCTTCGACGTGGTCATCCAGTTCCAGGACAAGGACGGCGGCATGCACGAGCGCCACTGCCAGGGCCACGCCGTGCGCTTCGAACGCACCGGCCACGTGGGACGCCACTTCGAATACCGCATCGGCCTGCGCTCCTGGTTCTGGCTGCTCACCAAGCGCATCAACTCGCGCATCCTGCAGGACAAGAAGGTGCTCGAAGTGCTCGACGCGGTGTTCGAGGACAGCCCGATCAAGCGCTTCAAGAAGACCAGGACAAGCAACGTGATCGGCGCCCACAATCCCCGGCGCTATTGCGTGCAGCACCAGGAAAGCGACTACCAGTTCCTGTCGCGGTTGCTTGAGGACGAAGGCATCTACTACTGGTTCGATTCGCACGACGCGCCCGGCACCATGCACCTGTCGGACGCGAGCGACATCGCGCACGACAAGCTGCCCGTGGAGGGCACGCTGCGCCACATGGCCACCGACACCACCGAGGCGCGCCACAACGAGATCTCGCGCTGGGTGAGCGCGCGCCAGTTCGACACCGGCACCTACGCCTCGTGCGACAGCGACTTCAAGGCCATCAAGAAGAAGCTCGAGGCCGCGGGCGGTCAGCCCGACAAGCACGAGCTGGCCGAGTTCGAGGCCTTCGAGTTTGCCGGCGGCTATTTCACGGGCGGGGATGCGGATGACAAGGGCAAGCTGCGCGGCGAGGAGATCGTCGCGCGCCGCCAGCGCCACTGGGCGCTCACCACCTGGCCCGACGTGGCGGCGGGGCGCAGCTTCACCTTCGAGGGCGACCCCGACGGCACGCGCGATGGCGACTACGTGATTGCCGCCTGCATCTTTGCGGCAAGCCACCCCGGCTACGAGAGCATTCCCCATGCCACGCCGAGGATGCCCATCGAACAGGCGTTGCGCGAGGCGCTCGACGACGACGCCGTGAACGCCCAGGCGCGGCCCGCACTCGAGGCGCTGATCGCCGACGCGCCCGCGCTGCGCACCGACCTGCAGGGCACCAGCGCCTTCCTGATCACCGCGATTCCGGTCGAGGTGCCGTTCCGCCCGCCGCGCCTCACGCCGCGGGTCGTCATGCCCGGGCCGCAGTCGGCCATCGTCGTGGGGCCGGCCGGAGAGGAGATCCACGCCGACGACTTCGGCCGCGTGAAGGTGCACTTCCACTGGGACCGCTACGACAAGAGCGACGAGAAGTCGACCTGCTGGGTGCGCGTGTCGCAGCCGTGGGCGGGCAAGGGCTGGGGCGGGTACTTCATTCCGCGCATCGGTCAGGAGGTGATCGTCGACTTCCTGAACGGCGACCCCGACCGGCCGATCATCGTGGGCCGCGTCTACAACGACGACCAGCCGATCCCGTTTGGCTCGCACACGCAGAGCGGCTTTCGCACGCGCTCCACCCCCAAGGGCAGCGCCTCGAACTGCAACGAGTTCCGCTTCGAGGACAAGAAGGGTTCGGAGCAGGTGTACCTGCACGCCGAGAAGAACCAGGACATCGAGGTCGAGAACGACGAGACCCACTGGGTGGGCCACGACCGCACCAAGACCATCGACCACGACGAGACCACGCACGTCAAGCACGACCGCACCGAGACGGTGGACAACAACGAGACCATCACCGTGCACGGCCAGCGCACCGAGACGGTGGACAAGGACGAGACCATCACGATCCACCAGAACCGCACGGAGACGGTGGATCTGAACGAGACCATCTCCATCGGGCAGAACCGATCGATCACGGTGGGCGCGAGCGAGACGGCGACCGTGGCGCTGCAGCGCACGCATTCGGTGGGAATCAACGAGACCATCACCGTGGGGGCCGCGCAGGAGATCACGGTGGGGGCGATGCAGGCGGTGACGGTGGGGGCGAGCCAGACGATCAATGTGGGGGCGAACCAGTCGAGCAGCATCGGGGCCGATCGGTCGGTGGATGTGGGGGCGAATCTCTCCACCACCGTGGGCAAGAACGAGTCGCGCAGCGTGGGCGAAGGGCGCACGTCCAGCGTGGGAAAGGACGACGCGCTCACCGTCGGGAAGAACCTCGTGATCGATGCGGGCGACTCCATCTCCATCAAGACAGGCAGCGCCAGCATCACGATGAAGAAGGACGGGACCATCGTCATCAAGGGCAAGGACATCACGATCGACGCTTCCGGAAAGATCAACGCGAAGGCAAGCGGCAATATCGTGATGAAGGGCTCGAAGATTCTGCAGAACTGACTGCATGCAAGGAGATCGACCATGAGCGGCAGGGACCTGATCGACGCACAGCTGGAGGCGGCTGCAGCCATTGCGCCGTGGAACTCGGTTGTCACGGGAGAATTGATCGCCATCGCCGATGAGGGGCAGACGCCGCTCGTCACCTTCGCCGGCCAGATCGGCACGGCGGCCGTTCGGGCGCGCAGCGTGATCGACCTGCACGGTGCGCACATCGGAAAGAGCGTCGTGCTGATGTTCGAAGCGGGGGATCCGGTGCGGCCCATCGTCATGGGCGTACTGCGCGGCGCGCAGGGTTGGCCTGTGCCCCATGTGCCAGGCCAAGTGGAAATCGAGGCCGACGGGGAGCGCGTGCTCGTGAGCGCGTGCGATCAGCTGGTGCTGCGCTGTGGCAAGGCCAGCATCACGCTCACGAGCGCGGGCAAGGTGCTGATCCAGGGCAGCTACGTCTCGAGCCGATCGAGCGGGGTCAACTGGATCAAGGGCGGATCGGTGCAGCTGAACTGAGACGGGAGAAGACCTCGTGGAACTGGTCAACGCCACGCGCATGGTCGCGGGAATCAATATCGGATTGGCGCCCAGCGGGCGCGAGTCTCTGGTGGTTGTGATCAAGGGCACCTTCCGCATTCCGCAGCCCGGCGAGGCGGCCGGGCATTTCGAGCTGCACGAGCAGCAGTTGCCGCTCGTGACTGCCGACACCTTCACCGGAGAGCCGGGGCTTTCGGCGCCTTTGCAGGAGGTGGATTTCGCACCGTGCAAGCCGCGCTGCGACATCCTGCTGTCGGGCACTGCCTACGCGCCGGAGGGGAGGCCCTCCACGGAGGTCGAGGTCGGCGTCAGGGTGGGTGGTTGGAGCAAGAGCTTCAACGTGGTGGGGCCACGGCATTGGGTCTGGGCGCCGCTCGGTGTCACCGCGTCGCCGCCCGGAACCTTCGTGCGGCAGCCTCTTTCGTACGACGTCGCATTCGGCGGGGTCGATCTGCGGCATGAAGATCCCTCGGAGCACGTGGCTTTCATGCCCAACCCGGTGGGCTGCGGATTCCACAGGCACAACCGGATGGATTGGATCGACGGAGCGCCCCTGCCACGGACCGAACAGATCGGCCATGCCGTGCGTGATCCAAGCGGCAATTATCAACCGATGGCTTTCGGTCCGGTGGGGCGCGGGTGGTCCACACGCGCGTGCTTTGCCGGAACCTACGACGACGAATGGCTGGAGAAGCACTTTCCGTTCCTGCCGCCGGACTTCGATCCCCAGTACTTCCAGGCCGCACCGGCGGACCAGCAGGTGCCGCTGGAGTTCTTCCAGCAAGGCCCGGTCGAGGTGGCGTTGGGCAATCTCACGCCGGAAGGCATCACGCACTTCACCCTTCCGCACCTCATTGCGCCGGTGCATGTGTTCCCCAAGCGCGGCGAGCGCGAGGACTACACCGCCGTGCTCGACACCGTGGCGATCGAGCCGGACGCGCGGCGCTTCAGCCTCTCGTGGCGAGTGACGAGGCCATTGCGGAAGAACCTGCACGAGATCGCGCAGGTGCTGGTCGGAAAGAAGGGCACGGAGTGGTGGCAGCAGCGCGAGCAGATGGCCTTCCCGATTCCGGTGGTGATGATCCCGATGCCGTCCGAAGAGGCAGAGGCGACATGAGTTCGCCACCGTTCGCCATTCTTCGATCGGGCCTGGTCACGCCGGTCGGGCTGACTGCGCCGGCGAGTTGTGCGGCGTTCCGCGCCAGGCTGACGAATCCGAGCGAGACCCGCTTCATCGATGCCGATGGAGAGTGGATCATGGCGCACCAGGTGCCGCTGGAGCAGCCTTGGCGCGGCCTTGCCAGGTTGGCGCGGATGGCCGCGATGGCGATCGGAGAGGCGTTGGCGGATGTCCCGCGGGAACAGTGGGATGCATTACCCCTGATCCTGTGCGTTGCGGAAGCGGACAGACCCGGGCGGATGGAGGGGGTGGACGACGAACTCTTCCAGCGCATCCAGGAACTGCTGGGTGTCGGCTTCTCGGCCGATTCGATGATCGTTGCGCAGGGCCGCGTGGGCGTCGCGGTGGCCTTCGCACAGGCACGTGCGTTGATGGCCGGGCCGCGTGCGACACGCGTGCTGGTGGCCGCCAGCGACAGCCTGCTGTCCTGGCCCACGCTCGGCCACTACGAGCGTGGGGACCGCCTCCTCACGGCCGGCAATACCGATGGCTTCATGCCCGGCGAGGCTGCCGGCGCCTTGCTGCTGGGCGCGCCCGAAGGCCGTGCCGGCGAACTGCTGTGCACCGGCATCGGCCTTGGCCGCGAGCTTGCGCACATCGAAAGCGAAGAGCCGCTGCGCGCCGAAGGTCTTGCCCAGGCCGTCAAGGCGGCGCTGGCCGACGCGGGGTGCCAGATGCACCAGATGGATTTGCGCATCACCGATCTTTCGGGAGAGCAGTACTACTTCAAGGAGGCGGCGCTGGCGCTGTCGCGCACGCTGCGCGTTCGCAAGGAGGCGTTCGACATCTGGCATCCGGCGGAATGCACCGGAGAGGTGGGCGCCGCATCCGGCATTGCCATCGTCTCCAGTGCGCTGGCGGCCTGTGAGAAGCATTACGCCCCCGGCCCGAACATCCTTGCGCACATGGCCAACGACGCCGGCCAGCGCGTGGCGCTCTGCCTGCAATACACGGTGCCCGAATGAGCAACCAGGTCTATGCCAACAACATGGAGGTGTCCTGCAAGCAGGCGGCGGGCAAGGCGATCTGCGCCTTCCCGGACGTGTGCTTCACGCCGCCGCAGACACCCGCAACGCCGCCGGGCGTTCCCATTCCCTATCCGAATACCGGAATGGCGTCCGATACGACGAGTGGCTCCACGAGCGTGAAGATCTCCGGCCAGGAGGTGATGCTCAAGAACAAGAGCTACTTCAAGAGAAGCTCGGGCGACGAGGCGGGCTGCGCACCCAAGAAAGGCGTGGTGACCAGCAAGAACATGGGCAAGGTCTACTTCAACGCGTGGTCGATGGATGTGAAAGTGGAGGGCGAGAACGTCGTGAGGAACCTGGACATCACGACCCACAACCACGCATCCTTTCCCGGCAACTCGCCCACCTGGCCCTACATCGACGAGGCCGCATTCGCCGCCGGCAGCGATCATCCGTGCGCCGCGGTAGCCAAGAAGCTGAAGACGCATTGCACCGCCGCAGCGGGCCCCTTTCTCAAGCCCGACGGCAAGGGCGGGAAGATGATGCCCGCGCGCAGCCGCAAGGCGGCCATGAAGAGCATGTGCAGCAAGAAGAACGAGAAATGCAGGGACGCCATGGCCTGCGTCATGACCAAGAAGAGCCCCAACAACTGCTGTCCCAACTCCAAGGGCAAGAAGCCGACGCCCCACCATGTCGTTCCCGATTCGCAGTTCAACAACTCGTCGGGCAAGCGCATCCGGCTGGGTGCCGGAAAAAAATACAGCTACAACGGCGCGCCCTGCGTGTGCGCGAAGGGCAACAGCCATTCGACCGGTGCACATGGGGAGATCCATACCGAGACCAACAACCTGACGGTCAACCACAAGTCGCTGGACGCCAAGAACGTCTCCAAGACAGGCAAGTCGATCATCGGGGAGCCGCGCTGGAGCGTGGGGGAAGCGGAGGATGTCGGCGCCAAGGCCGTTGCCGCGGTGACGGGCTGCGACAAGGACTGCACCCAGTCCCAGGTCCGCGCCGGACACCAGGCCATGGGAATCGAGGAGTCCGACCAGATCCGCCCCACGACGGCCGGCGAAGTCAGCAAGCCGCGCAGCATGAAACCCAAGAAACCCAAGCGCCGCTGAAGCCGCGCGTCACAGGAGTCGACCATGAGCAAGGCCCCCTTCAAGGATCTGATCTTCCGCACGGCGGCGGTGATCTCGCCGCGCTGCGGATTCATCTATGCCTGCGATCCGAGGCTGGAGCGCCGCGAAGAACCGCATGCCTACGTGTTCCTGTGGGACGACGGAAAAATCGACCGCGGCGACTGCAACTATGACGCCCACAGCGTCTGCCTGATCGACCATCCCGAAGACGGCACGGTGGACATCTCCGAAGCCGGGTACTACACCGCCGACACCGATGACGACCGCGTGACGCAGGATCTCTTCGAGAACAGCGCACCGCCGCCGAAGGAGAAGCGTTCGCGCGGACTGCGCTCGGTGCGCGAGATCGGAGGCGTTGCCCATGCGATCGGCATCCGCGGGATGGTCTATCGGATGGACGTGCTGGACCGCTGGACCCGGATCGACGAAGGCCTGCCCGGCAGCTTCGATGGCCAGGCCATCCATGGCTTCGGCGGATCCGACCTTTTTGCGGTCGGCTTCAAGGGCGGCGTCTGGCATTTCGACGGCAAGGCATGGCGCCGGCAGGACGTTCCGACGAACCGCAACCTGACCGCGGTGGTCTGCACTGCGGAAGGCACCGTGTACATCGGCGGACACGGCGGAACACTGCTGCATGGCCAGACCGATCGATGGTCGCTGATCGATCATGGCGACACGGCTGAGGACATCTGGGACCTGGAATGGTTTGCGGGAAAACTCTACGTCTCGACGCTCGATGGCCTTTTCGTTCTCGACGGAGACCGCCTGCGTCCGGTGGCCTACGGCAAGCACACGCCGAAAACCACCTACCAGCTCAGTGCCTGCGAAGACGTGATGTGGTCGAACGGAGAAACCGACATCATGGAATTCGACGGAAAGGCGTGGACGCGCATTGTCTGAGCGACCACTGATCTCGCACATGGCCATGTCCGCATTCGCCCGACCTCCTGTACCGACGGTGGTGCAGCAGCACCTCGAGAGCGCGGATGCATTGCGCTCGACGCGGTCGGTGCAGGTGCGTGCGCCCCAAGTGGAACTGCACCGATTGCGGCGCCTGGACGATCGCCTGGCGGCGAGTCTGGATGGGTTGGCTGTTGCGGGCGACTACGCAAGGCATCTCGGCCTGGCCGCGTTGGATTCACCGGGCTCCGGGCCCGTATTCGTGGCGACAGTCGGCGCGATTGAGGCCCGAGACCCTGCATTGCTCGAAAGATTGCTGTCGCTTGCCGAGGCCGTGCCCGAGGCGCGGGTGGGCTTGGTCTCCGCCTTCGGCTGGGTGCCGGCCCCCGCGTTGCGCGGCATCACCCGCGCATTGCTGGATTCGCCGCACGCCTTTCGCCGGGACATAGGCCTTGCCGCATGCGCCATGCACCATGCCGACCCGCAAACCGTGCTCGAAACCGCCATGGCCGATGAAGAGCACTCGGCGCAGGCCATCGTCGTTGCCGGCAAGCTGGGCCGCATCGATCTGCTGCCCGGCTGCCTGGGCGGGCTGATGCACGAGGACGCCCAGCGCCGCTTCGAATCGGCCCGCGCCGCGCTGCTGCTCGGCGACCGGCAGGCCGCACTCCGAATGCTCGTTGCGTTCACGGGGGAGGGCGGTCCTTGCCAGGCGGCAGCTGCGATGCTGGCGCTCAAGGTTCTTCCCGCCGAACAGGCCCATGCGCTGCTCCAGACGCTCGCCCAGAAGGATGACTCGGTCCGCATCCTGATCCGCGGCATCGGTGCCGCCGGCGACCCGCACTACGTGCCCTGGCTCATCGCGCAGATGGGCGACCTGAAGCTCGCAAGGCTGGCGGGCGAATCCTTCAGCACGATCACCGGGCTGGACCTTGCCGCCGAAGATCTCGAACTGCAGCCCCCGGAGAACCCCGTGGCCGGCCCCAACGACGACCCGGACGACGAAGACGTTGCCATGGACGAGGACGAAGGCCTTCCCTGGCCCGATGCCGAAAAGATCGATGCATGGTGGCAAGTCAACGGCCACCGCTTTCCGCACGGCATCCGCTGCTTCGTGGGCGAACCAGTCACGCAGGGGCACTGCCTCGCCGTGCTCAAGACGGGGTTCCAGCGCCAGCGCATCGCCGCCGCCGAGCATCTGTCCCTGATGGCGCCGGGCAGGCCGCTGTTCAACGCGGCAGCGCCGGCCTGGCGCCAGCAGTGGCTCTTGTCGCAGATGGAGGCGTAGCCATGCAGGCTCGGTACATCCTTGCTGCGTTGGCCATCGCCTTCCTGATCGCGGCCGCGTTGCGCTGGGCGCGCAACACACCACGGCGCACCGACCCCGCCACCCGCACCTGGCTCCTCATCGCCCTCATCTTCACCGCCGTCGCCGCCTGGCTGCAATGGCATACCTCTTAAGGCGAGATTGCCAACCTGCTCCACGGAATGAATACTCCTTCTGAGTTTTTTCGCCCGTGCATGCGCGGGCTGTGTTCGGGCGTAGAAGGGCATAGAGCCTCGGGGGCAGATTCATGATCCATATCGCTGTCATCACCCGGCAAGGCGCTCCGGCGGGGCAGCCCATCGCTGCCGATTTCGGGCCCAACGGGGGCACCATCGGACGCGCCGACACCAACACGCTGGTGCTCGTCGATCCCGACCGCACGGTCTCGCGGGTGCACGCCCAGGTGCTGTGCCGCGACGGCCAGTACTTCGTCATCGACCGCGGCAGCAATCCGATGCAGTGCAACGGCGTGTCGCTGGGCTCGGGCAAGGAGGCTCCGCTCACCGATGGCGCGCGGCTGGTCGTGGGCAGCTTCGAACTCAGCGTGCGCATGAGCGCGGCCGCGCCGCCGGCATTGGCCATTCCCAATACCGTGATGTCGGCGCCGCTGGGCGCAGCCCCCGCGGCCAGCACCGGCGACGATCCCTTTGCCGACCTGCTTGCGGGGCTCGGATCGCCTGCGCCAGCCGCGGCCGGTGGGGGCCGTGCGCCCGGTGCCAGGGCCGCCGCGCCGGCAAGCGCGGATCCGCTGCTCTTCCCCGACCCGATGGAAAGCGGCTCGCGCAACGCGCAGGCTGCGCAGATCGATCCGTTCGCCAACCTGCTCGGGCCCACGCCTTCCTCCGCGCCGGCCGCAGGCCTGGGTGCGCTCGACGATTTCTCCGACCTCGGCGCGCCGCCCGCGCACGGCAAGGCAGCCGGCATCGACGAGCTCTTCGGCGGCATGGGCGGGGGCGGCGGCATCGGCGGCGATCCGCTCGCACTGTCGCCGCTGGCCGACCCGCTGCTGCAGCCGAACACGGCTTCTTCCGCCGATCCGCTGGCCGCGTTGCAGAGCGCGGCGCCGCCCACGCCGACACCGCGCTCCGACCACCTGCCGATCGACCAGTTCGGCTTCACGCCGCCGAAGGCGATCACGCCGCCACCGGCCGCCGCGCCGGCGGAAGCACCGCCGCGCTTCGACGACATCACGGGGCAGCCGATACGCATCAGCGGCCCCGAGGTTGCGAGCCGGCCGTTCGAGCCACTGCCGCCGCCACCACCACCGCCGCCGCCCGTCCAGCGGGTGCCCGCCGCAGCCCCGCGCACCGCTTCCGACGACGAACTGCTCGCCGCCTTCCTGCGCGGCCTCGCCAGCACGCACCAGGCGCCCGAGATGCTCACGCCCGGCCTCATGGAGCGCATCGGCTCGATCCTGCGCAGCGCCACCGAGGGCACGCTGCAGCTCTTGCTCACGCGCCAGGAGTTCAAGCGCGAGGTGCGCGCCGAGGTCACGATGATCGCGGCGCAAGCCAACAACCCGCTCAAGTTCTCGCCGACCGTCGAGGTCGCGCTGGCCCACCTGCTGGGGCCCGGCGTACGCGGCTTCATGCCGCCGGAGGCCGCGATGCGCGATGCCTTCAACGACCTGCGCGCGCACCAGTTCGGCGTGATGGTGGGCATGCGTGCGGCGCTGGCCCATGTCATTGCGCGCTTCGAGCCCGAAGAGCTCGAGAAGAAGATCAGCGCGAAGTCGGCGCTCGACGCGCTCTTCAGCGCCAACCGCAAGGCCAAGCTCTGGGACCAGTTCGTCGCGCTCTACGGCGGCATCGCGAGCGAGGCGGAAGACGACTTCCACAACCTCTTCGGCAAGGCCTTCCTCGAGGCCTACGAAGAGCAGATGGCGCGCCTCAAGTCGGACACCTGAAGAACTTTTCCCTCAGGCACGAATACAACAGCACCAGCAAACGCGAGGCACCCCGCTTGGAAATCGAAATCGTCACGCTGTCCCGGCAGGGCGGCCGCAACTACAACGAGGACGTCCATGGCCACTGGCACGACGAGCGCTACGTCGCCTGCCTGGTGGCCGACGGCGCGGGCGGCCATGGCGGCGGCGATGTGGCGGCGGCAACGGCGCGCAGCAGCGTGCTGGGCGGCTTCTCGGCGGCGCCGGGGCTGGACGAATTCACCTTGCGCACGCTGGTCGAGCAGGCCAACCGCGACGTGGTGGCGCGCCAGGCCGAAGGCGGCAAGCTTGCCGGCATGCGCTCCACGGTGGTCTTCGCGGCCATCGACCTGGAGAGCCAGGCGCTGGCCTGGGTGCACAGCGGCGACAGCCGTGCCTACCTGTTTCGCGGCGGCGCCATCGTGGCGCGCACCACCGACCACAGCCTGGTGCAGCAGATGGTGGCCGGCGGCATGCTCGACGAGGAGGGCGCGCGCCTGCATCCGCAGCGCAACATGCTGCTCTCGGCGCTCGGCTCGGTGGAGGAAGCGCCCGACATCACGGTGTCCGACCGCATGCGCCTGATGCCCGGCGACGTGCTGCTCTTGTGCAGCGACGGCGTGTGGGAGCCGCTGGGCGACGAGTGCCTGGTCGACACGCTGCACGCTTCGCGCACGCCCAGCCAGTGGACCGAGCAGCTCGATGCGCAGATCAAGGCGCACGCCAAGCCGGGGTACGACAACTACACGGCGCTCACGCTGTGGGTGATTCCCGATGACGGCGACGATGCCACGCGCCTGATGCCGGCGGTCGAGGAAGAGACGATGCCGGCGGCCATCGAGGCGAACGGGAAACCGGCGGACTAGACGCGCGCTGCCGGCTGTCCGCCGGCAGGCTCCCTCAGGGCTTTTTCGGCCGGTAGGCCTTGAGCGTGCCGGTCACGGTGACGTCCACCGTGACCACCACGACGGCCGATTCCATCTTGCCGTTGTCCTGCCGCTTCATCAGCTTGCGGGTGGTGGTCGAGGTCGAGCTGCCCTTCCAGCGGATCGTGCTGGAGCGCACCGCTTCCTTGTTGCCCTTGTAGTTCTGCTCCAGCACCGTGATGGCGCCGGTGCCCGGGTTCTTGGAAAGCACCGAGGTGTGGTGCGGGTGGCCGACCGTCACCGAGGGGGCGTCGACCCAGCCCGAGTCGTCGGAGAAGGTGACGTCGGTCGTGGTGGTCGTCGTCATCTCGTAGTCGCGGTACTGGAGGATGTCGCCGGGCAGCGCATCCTTGAGCGCGACCTCGTCGCCCCAGATGTAGTCGTCGTCGGCGCCCATCGGGCCGAAATCCGACGAGGTGCCGGCGCCGGCCTGGCCCAGGGCCGAGTTGGCCAGGTCCCAGCATTCGCCCGCGCCGATCTGCTTGCCGACCTGTGCGCTGGCCCACTGAAGGACCTTGGCGTTGAGTGTTGCCATCGCATGTCTCCGGCTGGAAGGTCAAGGGGGCGGCCGCCGTCCACCGGGCGGCCGCGGCGCAAGGCGCCTCAGACCTTCTTGTTGGCGGCGATGTCCCAGCCGGTTTCCTTGGTGCCATCGCCGGAACCGTCGGCCTTCTGCGGCGTGTACTCGTACTTGAACTTCGAGAAGTTCAGCGTGACGGTTTCGGTCAGGCGGTCTTCGCCGCCGCTGCCGCCGGTGTGGATGTTGCTGACGAGGATGTCTTCCATCGTGAGCTTGACGTACTCGAGCGGCGTGGCCCCGGCCTTGCGGACCACCAGCGTGCCCTTCTTGATGTGCTGGCCGTTGCAGCAATCGAGCAGCAGCAGGTGCGAGGAGGCGTCCACGTACTTGGTGACCGAGAGGTCCTGCACGCTCACCTTGCCCGCGCCCGAGCCGCCGCCGACGTGGCCGGTGCCGGACTGGCTGGCGCCCCAGCTCCAGGACAGGACGTCGATTTCCTTCTTGTGCGAATCGTCCTTGGATTCACCGTCGACGCCCTCGAGCTTCAAAAACATGTCTGCAGCCATGATGCTTACCTTTCAGTTGTGTGCGAGTCAGAGATAAAAAGGGCTTCCGTGCGGTGCCTGATCGGCGGTGGTGCCCGGGAGCTATGGAGAGAACGAGCAATGGGCCCCGTTTTCAAAGGCCCCCCGACGGCATATGCCGCCCGTTACTTGCCGCCCTTGGCAGAGGGCAGCTTCGACACCAGCCGCAGCGACACCGTGAGGCCTTCGAGCTGGTAGTGCGGACGCAGGAAGAACTTGGAGGTGTAGTAGCCGGGGTTGCCCTCGACCTCTTCCACCACCACCTCGGCCGCGGCCAGGGGCTTCCTGGCCTTGGTCTCTTCGGAGGAGTTGACGGGGTCGCCGTCCACGTAGTTCATGATCCATTTGTTGAGCCAGCGCTGCATGTCGTCGCGCTCCTTGAAGCTGCCGACCTTGTCGCGCACGATGCACTTCAGGTAGTGCGCAAAGCGGTTGCAGGCAAAGAGATAGGGCAGGCGGGCCGCCAGGTTGGCGTTGGCCGTGGCGTCCGGGTCGTCATACTCGGCCGGCTTGTGCAGCGACTGCGCACCGATGAAGGCCGCGAAGTCGGAGTTCTTGCGGTGGATCAGCGAGAGCAGGCCGGCCTTCGACAGTTCCGCCTCGCGCCGGTCGCTGATGGCGATCTCGGTCGGGCACTTCTGGTCGACCCCGCCGTCATCGCTCGGGAAGGTGTGCAGCGGCAGGTTCTCCACCGCGCCGCCCGACTCGATGCCGCGGATGCGCGAACCCCAGCCGTAGAGCTTGTAGGAACGGTTGATGTTGGTGGCCATCGCATAGGCTGCGTTGGCCCAGGCGTACTTGCTGTGGTCGGCGCCGGCGGTGTCTTCCTCGAAGTCGAATTCCTCCACCGGATTGGTGTTGGCGCCGTAGGGCGTGCGCGCCAGGAAGCGCGGCATGCACAGGCCGAGGTACTTGGCGTCGTCGGAGTCGCGCAGCGACCGCCAGCCGGCGTATTCGGGCGTGAGAAAGATCTTGGTCAGGTCGCGCGGGTTGGCGAGCTCCTGCCACGATTCCATCTGCATCAGGTTGGGGCTCGCGCCGGTGATGAAGGGCGCATGCGCCGAGGCGGCGATCTTGGCCATCTCGCCGAGCAGTTCCACATCGGGCGGGCTCTGGTCGAAGTGGTAGTCGCCCACCAGCGCGCCGAAGGGCTCGCCGCCGAACTGGCCGTATTCCTGTTCGTAGATCTTCTTGAACATCGGGCTCTGGTCCCAGGCCGCGCCCTTGAACTTCTTCAGGCTCTTGGCGAGATCCGTCTTCGAGATGTCCATCACCCGGATCTTCAGGTGCTCGTCGGTCTCGGTGTTGTTCACCATGTAGTGCAGGCCGCGCCACGCACTCTCGAGCTTCTGGTAGTCGGGGTGGTGGATGATCTTGTTGACCTGGTCGGTCAGCTTGGCGTCGATCGCGGCGATCATCGACTGGATCGACTTGGTCACGTCCTTGCCGATGACGGTGCTGTTGCTCAGCGCCTGCTGCGCGAGCGTGAGCACCGCGGCTTCGACGGCGCTCTTGGCTTCGTCGCTGCGCGGCTTGAATTCCTTTTGCAGGAGCGACGAAAAATCGCTGCCCGCATAGGCGACATCCTTGAGTGCGCTCTGCTCGAGTGCTTCGGCCATGGTGGTTCTCCTCGGGGTCCGGTGTGTCGGGTGTTGGGGATCAGGCGGCCGGCTTGGCCGCTTCGTCGTCGGGCTTGGCGGTGGCCGCCAGCGACTGCAGCAGGGCCGGGTCTTCGAGCACCTTGGCCAGCAGTTCCTCGGCGCCGTTCTTGCCGTCCATGTAGGTCACGAGGTTCGACAGCTGGGTGCGCGCCTCGAGCAGCTTGTCGAGCGCACCGACCTTCCTGGCCACGGCGGCGGGCGAGAAATCTTCCATGTTCTCGAAGGTGAGCTCGACCTTGAGCTCGCCTTCGCCGGTCAGCGAGTTCTCCACCGCGAAGGCGGCGCGCGGCTTCATGGCCTTCATGCGCGAGTCGAAGTTGTCGACGTCGAATTCGAGGAACTTGCGGTCGGCCACGGGCGCGAGCGGATCGGCCGGCTTGCCCGACAGGTCGGCCAGCACGCCCATCACGAAGGGCAGCTGGATCTTCTTCTCGGCGCCGTAGAGTTCCACGTCGTATTCGATCTGCACGCGTGGCGCCCGGTTGCGGGCGATGAATTTCTGACTGCTCTTGGCCATGGCGATGCTCCTTGCGGGGGTAGATGGGGCGGTTCGATCAACAGGAAAAAAAGGGGAAGGACGGCTACTCGGACGGGCGCTTGCCGGTCACGGTCTCGATCGTGTCCAGCGCGCCGGGCGCGAGGTTGGCCATGATTTCGAGGAAGCTCACGCCGATGAGCTTCTTGGCGCGCTCGATCAGGAGCGGCGCGGGGTTGCCGGGCTCGGTCTGTTCGAGAAAGCGGATCACGCGGTCCAGCATCTGCAGTGCGTCCTGCCGGCTCTGGATCTCGCCGCGCGCGGCAGCGGGCCGCGGCGCGCCGCCGGCCTGCGGGGCATCGCCTTGCGTTTCTTCGGTGGCGCCGGCTTCTTCGGGCGCACCGATGGCGGCGCTGCAGGCTTTCTGCAGCATGCGGCCGATGGTGCGCACCGGGGAGAGATCGATCGCGTCGGAGCGGCCGGTGCGCTCCACCAGCAGGGCCTGCAGCTTCTCGACCAGGCCGGGCACGCCGATGGCGGCCTGGATCAGCTCGGGCCGCTCGGCATGGAGCGCTTCGAGGCCGCCCTGGATCTGTGCCGGCGAATAGGTGGCTTCGCCGCCCACTGCATTCAATGCATTGTTGGCCACCGCGATGTCACGCACGCGGATGGCGCCCACGCCGGGCGCCACGCCCACCTGCGCGTCGTACAGGTCGCGCAGGACCATCGTCTCGTCGCCGAGCGGCGCGAGCGCATTCAGGCGCATGGTGGGATCGTTGTCGTCCTCGGCATCGAGCTTTGGATGTATGCCGTCCCAGAACTTGTCGAGCAGGCGGGTGAGCAGTTCGAGCCCGGCAACGAAACCGGCAAGTCCCTGCAGCCGCGTGGAAGCACGCAGCAGCAGCACGGCGGCGCGCACGTCCTTGCTGCGGCGCAGGATCGCGTCGGACTGCTCGGCCACCTCGCGCCACTCCGGCTCCACCGCAGGGATGACGGTGTCGCCGAACTGCTGCTCGGGCTTGCCTTGCGCTGCGGTGGTGAGCGCGGTAAAGGCCGCGTCGTACTCCAGATCGTCGCCGCATGGCGAGGCCTCGCCGATGGGCGTGAGCAGGGCTTCGACAAGTTCGTTGGTCAGCATGTTGCCTGTTCGAGTTGGCTGGTGATAATCAAAGATGCGTCCGAACCGGTCAATGCAACGAAGGGAATAGCATGCGCACGCTGGGTACACACCATTCGTCCTATGGACGCTCCTTTGCTGCGGTTTCGCGGCGTCTTGCACTGGCCTGCGGGCTTGCATTGACCGGCGCTCTGATCGCGGGCTGCGCAAGCAAGCCCGTGGTCACGCCGGTGTCGATCACGCTCTCGGCCGGTGCCGATGCCAACCCCGATGCGCGCGGCCGCGCATCACCGCTCACGGTGCGCATCTATGCGCTGAAGTCGCCCGGCCCCTTCGAAGGGGCCGACTTCTTCTCGCTGTTCGAAAAGGACCAGGCCACGCTCGGCGCCGAGCTGGTGCAGCGCGAAGAGATGCTGCTGCGCCCGGGCGAAAGCAGGAAGCTCGACCTCACCCTGCCGGCCGATGCCAAGGCCATCGGCGTGATGGCCGCGTTCCGCGACCTCGACCGTGCGCGCTGGCGCGAAGTGCGCGCGGTGGAGCCCGGCAAGCCGCAGACACTCACCGTGACCTTCGGCGCCCGGCAGATCCGCATCGACAGCAAATAAGCCCCGCGCGCGGGCCGTTCATGCCCTCGCCGCGCTGGCGTTCGGCGGGCGGCCGGGCCGCGCGAGTGGCTGGTCGGCGGGCAGGAAGCGCTCGAACAGGTCGTGCACGAACGCACCGCCGGCCGCGCCCGATGTGGCGGCCGTCACGTAGAGGCCGCGCCACCGCGGGCCGCGCGAGCCGCGGCCATGGCTTTCGAACAGGGCATCGGCCACCTCGCGCAATGCGGGCTGCAGCGCACGCAGCGCCTCGATGAATTCATGGATCGCGAGCCGGCCCGATGCGCCCGGCTGTTCGCGCAGCAGCGCCATCCGCAGCGCATGCAGCTGCCGCGCCATCGGGTCGAACAATGCATCGAGCCGTTCGGCCGCGGTCTCGCCATGGGCGGCCGGTTCGGCCAGGCGATGGCCGATGGCCTGCGCCAGCACCTCGGGCGGCAGCGCGCCGCGCAGCGTGGCATAGCCGGCCAGCTGCTCCAGGCCGGTCACGACCAGGTAGACCGGCAGCTGCAGGCGCAGGGTGTCCGCGGCTTCGTCGAGCAGCCGGCGCATCCTGGCGGCCAGCGGCTTCACGCCTGGGTTGGCCGGGTGCAGCAGTTCGCTCGCTGCCACGCAGGCCACCACGCCGTTGATCGGCACGCGGTCGCGCCGTTCGGCCAGTGCGAGGAGCGCCTGGAGCCACAGCGCGCGCGCGTGCGGCGCCGCGGCCAGGTCGCTGACGGCGCTCGGGTGGAGCTCGATGGCCGTCATCGAGCCGGTGAGCCACCAGCGCCAGTAGGGTTCGCCGAAAGGCTCGCTGCCTGCGGGTGGCAGGTGCTCGGCATGGGCCGCCGCCAGCAGCCCCGGCAGATTGGCCGCCGCATCGCCGAGAAAGAGAAACCAGGGCACCGGCGCGGCTTGCTGCCGCGGTGGCTGGCGCAGGAGTTGGCGTGCGTGCGACATGGCTTCCCTCATGGCTTCGATCGCGGCTTCGTCGGCTGCGGCCGCCGGCGGGCCGAGCGCGGCAATGCGCCGGCGCAGCGCGCGGCGGCGCGCACTGCGGCCCGCGTCGCGGACCGCGGCGTACAGCAGTGCAAAACCGGCCAGGCACAGCGCGAGCAGGAGCCAGAAGAAATGGGCGGACGACAGCGCGGCAGGCATGGCGGAGGGCGGGCTGCGGTTCTCAACGCGCAGTGGTTTCGAGGAACTCGAAATCGGCAAGCAGCCGCTCGCTGCCCTTGTTGGCCGCGAGCGCTTCGCGCAGCCGCAGCAGGTAGGCCGAAGCGAGTTCGAACGGCGGCCGGTCGGCGGCGCCGCCGAACGGCGTGGGGGACGAGAGCACCGTGACCAGCACGGTGCCGAAGGGCGGGGCCACAAGCCAGCTCGCCGGGATGTCGCGGCCCAGCTCCAGCTTCTCGCCGGCGCGCAGCCGCACCGGCGCCTGGCCGGTGTTCAGGTGCATGACCGAACCGTCGGCGGTGTAGTAGTCCACCCACAGGTAGCTGTCGTGCCTGGGCGCGGCCACCTGCATGCGCACGTCGTCTCCTTCGCGCAGCCGGCCGTTGCGGGCCGTCACGGCCGTCACGCCCAGTCCGTGGGCCTTCTCGCGGTTGCGCAGCTGGTAAGGCTTCAGGATGGCGAACACCTCGCAGTGGGGCCATACGCGCAGCTTGACATCGAACGTGGGCGCGCCGACGTCGAGCAGGCCGGCCACCTCGCGCTCCACCCGCTCGACGTCGGCTGGCAGCGAGACGAAGCCGCTCACATGCAGCTTGCCGCCCTTGTCGGCGGAAGCCGAGAGATCGGCACATGCATAGCTCTGAAGATGCTGCTCGATGCGCTGCGCCGGTTCCGGTGCCCCCGCGTACGGCCCCGCCAACCACTGCCACCACAGGAGATAGAGCAGCGGCAGCAGCAGCGCGAGCGCGCCGACCGCGCGCAGCAGCGTGCGGTCGCGGCGCTGCAGGTCGTGCGGGCCCGGCGGATCCGCCACGCCATAGGGCTGCGGCGTGATGCGGTCCTGCACCAGGCTGCCGAGCGCCAGGGGCCTGAGCCGCAGCTGGCGGCCGTGCAGTTCCTTCAGCTTGCCGAGCTCGCCCCGGTCGTCGCTCTCGAAGTAGTACTGGCCCTTGAAGCCGTGCACCAGCGCATGCCAGTAGACCTCGCGCAGTTCATCGTCCTCGGCGCCCAGCGCCGAGAGGTGGTGGAAGAACTCGCTGTGCGCATTGTTCGAGTTGAACAGCTGCACCTGCAGCGGCGCCGCGCCCGCGGCCGCTCCAGGGTGGCGCGCCAGGATCTCGTCGATCCAGGCGACCATCGCAAAGACCGCCGATTCGACCTGCGCGGCAGGCTGGCCCGATGCGCTGGCGCGCGCCGCGTCGAGCAGCCGGCGCGCCTGTTGCTGCGCGGCATCGTGCGAGGGCGGCGCGGCGCGGCCGGCGGCAATCGATGCGTCGAGGGCGAGGCCGAAGGAGACGAATGCGGAAAAACAGTCGAGCAGCCGGACCATGGATGACCGCGCCCGCTCACCGCGCCTGCATTGCGGAGGATGCCTTGCACCGGCGTCTGCTGCGATGGCACATCCCCATGTCCCCGGTTCCTTCGAGTAAGGATTCCATCTTCCGAACGCGGGGCGGCGGGCGCCATATCGCTTGGGGACTATGCCGTTCGTCGGGCAAACCGGCTTGCTGTGCGGGGCAATCGCCGGTATCTTCGGCATCCGCTGAGTTCAATGATGCACGCGGGGACACTGGGACATGCCATGAAAATTCTGATCGCCGACGACCACCGGCTCGTCATCGAGGCGGTCAAGGCCAAGTTGTCGGAGCTCGAGCCCGGCATCGAGTTCGTCCTGGCGATGAGCGTCGACGAATTGCTTGCCGGCGCCACCGACGAGCTCGACCTGGCCCTGATCGACCTCAACATGCCCGGCGCCGACGGCCAGGCGCACATCGACGAAATCCGCCGCCGCCATCCGGCCGTGCCGGTCATCGTGCTCTCGGGCTACGAAGACCCGGCCATCATGCGCAGCGCGCTGGAGCGCGGCGTGCTCGGCTTCATTCCCAAGGCCTACTCGCCCGAGGTCATGCTGTCGGCCGTGCGGCTGGTGCTGGCCGGCGGCGTGTACGTGCCGCCCATGATGCTCACGGCGCTGCCGCCCGGCATCGTGGCCGGCGTGGCGCCCACGCAGAACGGCGATGCCCGCTCCGCAGGCGCTTCGTCCCAGACGCTCGAGCACCTGCGCAGCGTGCTCACCGAGCGCCAGGTCGAGGTGCTGCAGCTGCTCTCGCAGGGCAAGCCCAACAAGCTCATCGGCCGCAGCCTGGGCATCAGCGAAGGCACGGTCAAGATCCACCTGGCGGCCATCTTCCGCGCGCTCAACGTGCGCAACCGCACCGAGGCGGTGGTGGCCGCGCAGGCGCTGACCGAGGCGCAGCAGGTCTGAGCCGCGCACCCGGGCGATGCGCCAGGCCGCGGCCTAGGCTGCGGCGCGCAGCTGGGCACCGGCCGGTTCTTCCTCCCGCGCATCGGCTCGGCCTGCCGCCGCCGCGTTCTTTCTCTCCTCGATCGCCGCGGCAAGAAACTCCGCGTCGCGCGCCACGCCCGAGAAGCGGCCCGATCCCCAGGTGTGCAGCCACGGCAGCCCCAGGAAGTAGAGCCCCGGCACGCCCGTCACGCCGCGCTGGTGCACCGGCGCGCCGCGGCCGTTGAACACCGGCGCATCCACCCATTCGAAGTCGGGCGAGAAACCGATGCACCAGAGCACGCTCGCAATGCCTGCCCCGGCAAGGTTCAGGCGCGTGCGCTCCTCGGGCGGCTCCCACACCGGCGTGTAGACCGAGGGCGGCGGCGCCTCGATGCCCCGGGAGGCAATGAACTTGTCGATCGAGGCGTTGATGCGGTTGTAGGTGGCGTCGGCGCTGTCCAGGTGTTCGCGCAGGTTGGGCTGGAACTCCAGCGTGCCGTCGCCGCCCAGGCCGGTGAGCAGTCCGTACAGCTCCATGCCTTCGAGCGCGAAGCGCCGCAGGTCGATGTCGCGGCCGCCGTCGCGTCCGGTCACGTAGTGGTTGGTGTTGTCGCGCACGCCCTCGCGCAGCGGGTGCTCGGTCACGGGCATGTCGTAGTACTTCATGTCGGCGAGCCAGTCGACCACTTCACGGCCACGGTAGAAGCGCGCGCAGCGCGGCGCATCGCCGGTGGCAAGGTACACCTTGCGCCCGGCCAGGTGCAGGTCCTCGGCGATCTGCGAACCCGACTGGCCGCAGCCCACCACCAGCACCGCGCCTTCGGGCAGCTGCGCCGGATTGCGGTACTGCGCCGAGTGGTACTGCACCACGTGGGGCGGCAGCTTCTCGGCCAGGCGCGGCACGATCGGGCGGTGGTAGCCGCCGGAGGCCACCACCACCTGGTCGGCGGTGTAGCTGCCGGTGTCGGTCTGCACGTCGAAGCGTTCGCGCCCGCCTGCGCCCGGCACGCGCGTCACGCGCTCGACCGTGACGCCCTCGATGGCCGGCGCCTTCACATGCGCGACGAAGCCGGCCAGCCATTCGTTGATCTGGTCCTTCACCATGAAGCCGTGCGGATCGTCGCCGCTGTAGGCCCAGCCGGGCAGTTGGCACTGCCAGTTGGGCGTGACCAGGCAGAACGAATCCCAGCGCTGCGTGCGCCAGCTGTGCACGAGGCTGCGCTTCTCGATCACGAGGTGGTCGATGCCGCGCTGCTGCAGGCCGTGGCTCAGCGACAGGCCGGCCTGGCCGCCGCCGACGACGATGACGCTGTAGTGGCTGCGTCCGCCAAAAGGATAGGACATGGGGTCTTCTTTCTTTCTCTCTGGATGCAGGGGCGTCAATCGAAGGCGACGACGGTGACTTGGGCATCGGCGGTGCCGGTGAAGCGGATGGCGATGCGCTCGATCTCGGCGAGCTGGTCCATGGCCTGCGAGCACGCGAAGCCGTACTTGGCGCGCACGCGTTCGGAGGCGATGCCCAATGCCTCGCGCGAGCGCTGCAGGAAGTCTTCGAGTGCATAGCGCTCGCCGGGCGCGAAGAAATCCTGCACCACGGACGAGGGCGAATAGCAGCGCGTTTCGCTGGCGTCGGGCCAGCGCACCTGGAAGTGCATCACGGGCATGCGAGCGCCTCCTGTGGTGGCTGGATGAAGGCATCGCGGCCGAAGTCCCATAGCAGGGCCTCGTTGCCGCCTGCCTGCAGCCGCACCTGCCGCGCTGCATCGACCTCTCCGACCACCGCGCAGGCGATGTCGCGCGCGGCGAAGCGGCCGAGCACCGGCGCGACCTGCGAAGGCGGCACGCTGAGCACGAATCCGTAGCTCGGAAAAGAAGAAAGCCAGCGCAGCAGCGGCACGCCGCCGGGCCTGGGCAGTGCATCGAGGTCGATGCGCGCGCCGACGCCGGAGCATTCGAGCAGCATCATCGCGGTGCCCACCGCGCCGGCCATGCTGATGTCCTTGGCGGCGCGGCAGAGGCCGTCTTCCGCGATGGAGGGCAGCAGTTCGAGGTCGGCGCGCAGCCGCGCGGCCGGCGCCGTGGTCGATGCGTTCCAGTAGGGAAAGGGCTCCTCGTAGGCGCCGCGCAGGTCGGCCGCCATCACCAGCAGGTCGCCGGGCTTGGCGTCGAAGCTCGTCAGCAGGCGCCGCGCATGGCCGAGGATCGCGACCGCCAGCTGCGGCCGTTCGCTGCGGTTGTTGCTGTGGCCGCCCACCACCGGCACGCCGTAGCGCACCGAGGCCTCGGCCATGCCGCGCAGCACCTCGTCGGCCGGGTTCATGCCGGTACTCCACAGTGCATCGACGACGGCCGTGGGGCGGCCGCCCATCGCATAGATGTCGCTCACGTTGACCATCACGCCGCAGTAGCCCGCAAACCACGGCATGCGCACGATGAAGTCTTCCACCATGCCTTCGATCGCGAACAGCAGGTAGCCGCCATGGCCGTCGGGAATGGCGGCGCAGTCGTCGCCGATGGGCACGGCCTGCGCGAGCGCGGCATGGCCGCCGGGCAGCGACCGGCCGAGGGCCGACACCACGTCGCTGATGTCGCGCTTGTGGGCGAAGCCGCGCGTGGCGCGCAGGGCTTCGGCAATGTCGCGGACGCTCGTCATGACAGCACCTTCGCGCGCGTGACGAAGCCGCTCAGCGGGTCGTGGCAAGGCGGATAGAAGGCGAGGCCCGCCTGCATGCGCGCATGCGGACGGCCGTGGACGGCGCTCTCCTCGAGCAGCTGCCAGCCCAGCTTCTGGAACAGCGGCACGTTCTGCATCTGCACCTGCGCGAAGAACTCATCGCAGCCTTGCGCGTTGGCGCGCGACACCGCGAGCCGTATCAGCGTGGCGCCCAGATGGCCCTGGCTGCGGAACGCGGGATGCACGGCCAGCCGCGAGCCCCACCATTCGCCCGCTGCCTCGCCGCGGTGGATGCGCACGGTGCCCACCACCTGCTCGGGCATGCCGCCGTTGCACGACATGGCGACCAGCAGCTGCGCATGGCCGTCGATCGCGTCGCGGTCATCGCGCGCGAAGATGCCCTGCTCGATGCAGAACACCGCGCGGCGCAGCGCCATGGCCTCTTCGCGCTCCCACTGCTGCGCCGCTTCGCGCACCAGGTATTCGACCGGCGCGTAGTGCGGGTCGAGCCCGCTGAGGTCGTCGATGCACAGCATGCTCAGCTTCCGCTTTCTTTTTCGTAGACCGACAGCGAGGAGCAGGCGCCGCACTTGCCGCAGCCGGCCTTGATGTCGGCCGAGCGCAGGCCGGCGGCCACCACGCGCTCGGCCAGCGGCGCCAGCAGCGACTTCATGAATTCCGGCGACGGCGCGGGATGGTCCTCGAGCGGCGTGCCGCTGATCGGCACGAAGGGCACGACGAAGGGGTACACGCCGCGCGCGAGCAACTGGTCGCAGGTGCCCAGGATGGCCTCGCGCGTGTCGCCGAGGCCGGCCAGGATGTAGGTGCTGACCTGGCCGCGCCCGAACACGCCCACCGCCGCCTCGAAGGCGCTCATGTAGCGCGAGACGGGGACGCTGGCCTTGCCCGGCATGATGCGTTCGCGCACCTCGGGCGTCACCACTTCGAGGTGCATGCCCAGCGTGTCGATGCCCGCGGCCTTCATGCGGTGGAACCACTGGTCGTCGTCGGGCGGCTCGCACTGGCCCTGGATCGGGATGTCCACCGCGGCCTTGATCGCGAAGGCGCTCTCGCAGAGGATGGCCGCGCCGCGGTCCGTGGCGTTGGGCGTGCCGGTGGTCATCACCATGTGCTTCACGCCGTCGAGCAGCACGGCCGCGCGCGCCACTTCGGCCAATTGTTCGGGCGTCTTGCGCGCGACGGTGCGGCCGGCCGCGAGCGACTGGCCGATTGCGCAGAACTTGCAGCTTTTCCTGCGGCTCTCGTAGCGGATGCAGCTTTGCAGCACCGTGGTGGCGAGCACGTCGCTGCCGTGCAGCGTGGCGATGTGCGAATAGGGCACGCCGTCGAAGGTCTGCATCGCATAGAAGCGCGGCTGCTTCGGAAAGCTGATGCTCGCGATGGGAATGCTGCCGCGCATCACGCGGCTCATGCCCGCCGCATCGGGCGCCTCGGCCGTGAACGGCGAATGCCAGGCGCTCGAGGTGTGGACCGGCACCATGATCGTGTGGCCGTCCACCGTCACGGCCTTGTGGTCCGAAGGGCCTGCGCCGCCGCGCCGGCTCGCCACGCCGGCCGAAGGATCAACCAGCCGCAACCCGAAGGACTGGAGCTCGGTCATCAGCTGCCGGCTGTCCGGCGGGGTCATTGTGGTGGTCATGGTCGGGGCTCCGTTGAACGAGGGGTTGCGTGAGATGCATCGGCACGGTGGTCTGCACCGGCCGGTCGTTGATGGCGAGCGACAGCAGCTCGGGCCGCGCGTAGTGGCCGACCGAATCCATCATTCGCTTGCGCTTGGCGATCAGCGCCATGTCGAGGTCCGCGACCACCATGCCTTCGCCTTCGGTGAGCGGCGGCGCAAGGTGCTTGCCCTCGGGCGAGACGATGGCGGTGTGGCAGCCGCCGCGCAGCGCCTTCTGCAGGTTGGTATCAGGCGTCACGCTGCGGATCTGCTCGTCGCTGAGCCAGCCGGTGGCGTTGACCACGAAGCAGCCCGACTCGAGCGCGTGGTGGCGGATGGTCACTTCCATCTGCTCCGCGAAGATCGGGCCCACCAGCGAGCCGGGGAACTGCGCGCAGTGAATCTCCTCGTGCTGCGCCATCAGGGCGTAGCGCGCGAGCGGGTTGTAGTGCTCCCAGCAGGCGAGCGCGCCGACGCGGCCGACGGCCGTGTCGACCACCTTGAGGCCGGCGCCGTCGCCCTGGCCCCAGACCATGCGCTCGTGGTACGTGGGCGTGATCTTGCGGCGCTTGAGCGCCAGCGTGCCGTCGGCATCGAACACCAGCTGCGTGTTGTAGAGGCTGCCGTGGTCGCGCTCGTTCACGCCAAGCACCACCACCATGCCGTGATGCCGCGCGCGCTCGGCCACGGCCTGGGTGACCGGACCCGGCACGACCACCGCGCGTTCCGCCAGCCGCAGATGCGGCGCGCCCTGCAGCACCGGCGGCAGCACGAAGCTGAAGTAGGGGTAGTAGGGCACGAAGGTCTCGGGAAAGACCGCCAGCTGCGCGCCCTTGGCGGCGGCCTCGTCGATGGCGCCGCACACCCGCTCGAGCGTGCCGTCGGGCCGGTCGAAGTCGGGCGCGATCTGGATCGCCGCGGCACGCACGATGCGGGGTGGGGAAGCCATCGCTCGGGTCCTGCCTTACAGGGTCCAGGTGTCGAGAATCACGGCGCCGGCCTTCTTGTGCAGCAGCACGAGGTCCAGCACGTCGAGCGGATTGATCGGCGTGATGCCCTCGATCAGCGCTCCCTCGCCGTGGCCGTACAGCGCCTGCAGCGCGAAGCGGCAGGCATACACCTTGCCGCCTTCTTCCATGAACTTGCTGATCTGCTTGTTGAAGTTCTGGTGGCCCGGAAAGGCCTCGTCGCCCAGCGTGGGAAAGCCGCGCTGCACGCCCAGCGTCACGCCGGGGCCGTACAACAGGACCGAGGTCTCGTAGCCCTTGCGCCTGAGGCGCGTGGCCTGCAGCAGGTTCACGAAGCCGATCGAGCCCTCGAAGGCCACGGTGTGGAAGGTGACGAGCGCCTTCTCGCCGGGCTCGGCCTTGACGTCTTCGAACACCTTCTCTTCGTAGTCGACGAGGAACTCGCCTTTCTCGTTGCGGGGGCGGGTGACTTTGGGCATGGGGTACTCCGGTTGAAAGGGGGATGAACGCAGGTCCTGCGCGCCTTTCTCTTCGCAGGCGATGTGCCAGCGCCCGGCGCGGCGCGTGCGATCAATGCGCGATCAATTCGCCCGGATGCGGCCTGGGCGCCCGAAAACTTTTTTAGAACGCACGAAAAGTCATCTCCAGAGGCGGCCGGCACGGCCTCGCCTGCACCGGAAAGACGCATCCGCCATGCGATCAATGCACCCGATCAACGGAGTTGATCGCACCTGATCGAGGCGTCCGGTAACTCTGGAGCGGGCGCGATTCCTGCGTGCCTGATCGGTTGCCCGATGCAATCAATGGATGCAATCAACTCCGCCGATGACCACGATCACCGCCCACTGGCGCAAGCAGCTGCGCAACACCGCCAAGCCGGCCTACCTGCTGCTGGCCGAATTGATTGCCGACGACATCAAGACCGGCCGCCTCGCAGTGCGCGACCGGCTGCCCACCTTGCGCGAGCTCGCGGCCGAGCTGGAGCTCAACTACACGACCGTGGCGCGCGGCTATGCCGAGGCGCGCAAGCGCGGCCTGATCGATTCGCGCGCCGGCACCGGCACCTTCATCCGCTCGGGCAGCCCGAGCCTGCGGCTGCGCGGTGGCAGCGGCGCCGAGATGACCATGAACATGCCGCCCGAGCCCGACGACCCGCACCTGATGGCGCGCCTGCACGACAGCGCGAGCCGCGCGCTCGCAGAGGCCAACCTGCACGACCTGCTGCGTTACCAGGACTTCGGCGGCACCGCGCACGACCGCGAGGCCGCGATGCACTGGCTGCGGCCCTTCGTGCCCGATGCGGGGATCGACCGCATCCTCGTGTGCCCGGGCATCCACGGCGTGCTCACGGCGCTGTTCTCGCAGCTCGCGCGGCCGGGCGAGCTGATCTGCGTGGAGTCGCTCACCTATCCGGGCGTGAAGGCCATCGCGGCGCAGCTGGGCGTGCAGCTGCATGCGCTGCAGCTCGATGACGACGGCCCCATTGCCGATGCCTTCGAGCACGCCTGCAGGACGCTCAAGCCGAAGGCGCTCTATTGCAACCCCACGCTGCTGAACCCGACCGCGGGCACCGTGTCGCGCGCGCGGCGCGAGGCGCTGGCCGACGTGGCGCTGCGCTACGCCGTGCCGATCATCGAGGACGACGCCTACGGCATGCTGCCGCGCCAGACGCCGGCCGCGCTCGCCACGCTGGCGCCCGGGCTCACCTACTACGTGAGCGGATTCTCCAAGTGCTTTGGTGCAGGCCTGCGCAGCGCCTATGTCTGCTCGCCCACCGTGGTCCAGTCGCAGCGCCTGGCCGGCGCGATGCGCGCGACCACCGTGATGGCTTCGCCCATCACCAACGCATTGACAACCCTGTGGGTCGAGGACGGCACCGCCGAGGCCATGCTACAGGCCGTGCGCGGCGAATCGATGGCGCGGCAGGCGCTGGCCGTGCGGCATCTCGGCGGCAGCGGACTGCAGGCGCATCCCGAGGGCTTCCATGCCTGGCTGCCGCTCTCGCCGGGCTGGAGCCCGGTGGAGTTTGCCTCCTACCTGCGCACGCAGAACGTCGGCGTGGTGGCGAGCGCGGCCTTTTCCACCGACGGCGATCCGCCCGAGGCGGTGCGCATCTGCCTGGGCGGCCCGATGTCGCGCGA
Organism: Variovorax beijingensis; assembly: GCF_003951285.1. GTDB lineage: Bacteria > Pseudomonadota > Gammaproteobacteria > Burkholderiales > Burkholderiaceae_C > Variovorax > Variovorax beijingensis. The sequence goes on from NZ_RXFQ01000007.1 coordinate 382,206, forward strand.
GCAGTGCGACCAGGCGCTGCGGCTCATTGCCGACACGCTCGCGCATCCGCTGCATCCGCACGCCACGCTGCGCGGCGGCTGAGCGCGGCGGCCACGGCGGTGTTCAGGCGCAGTCGAGCTTCATCGCCTCGATGCGGCCGCCGAAGCCGAGCTTGCGCATCAGCCCGCCTTCGCGGCTGTTCGCCGGGAAGTCGACCGTGCGGTCCCTGAACATCGCATGCTCGTACACCTTCAGCGTGGCGCGCGGGCCCACGCTCACGCTGTCGATGTCGCGCTTGAGCTGGCGTGCGGTGCCGCGGTCCATGCTCTGGACCTCGGCCGGTCCCACCAGCGTCAGCATGTCGCCCTGGAAGTTGCGGCCGGTATAGAACTGGGCCCAGCAGCCCGAGGCCAGCGCAGGGTCCTCGATGCGCACGGGCACGAGCAGGATCGTGGGGTCGGGCCGGTTGTCCGCGGAGGCGGTGGGGCTGGCCGAGCGCGTGGGGCCGGGCATGTTGGAGCAGGCACCGAGCGCCATGGCGCCGGCAATCAGGAGAAGATGGCGGAAATTCTTCATGGGATGGGAATGGTTGCTTGTGTTGTGGTTGGGAAACGAGCCGTTCAGGCTAGCGGCCACGGTTGCCCGCCGCGTAGGAGTAAAGCCCAAGCTCCCGTCCCCGCGCCGCGACGCCGGCGTTTGCCGCGCGCAGCGCCGGGCGCGAAATCTCCGCGAATGGCTGCTGCCCGGATGCGCCCATTTCCTACGCCGGCCGGTGCTGCGGATGTCCAGTCTGGCGACTCGCAACCATCCAATTCTTTTTTTGTTCATCACCGAAGGAAGCCATGGCCACGAGCAGCATCCTGGGAGGCGAGCGCCCGCCGGAGGAACCGAAGGGAAAGGACGTCGACAGCCTGGGCCCCAGCGACACGAGCGACAGCGGAAGCGACGTGCGCACGTCGCGCGAACGCAGCGCCATTCCCGAAGACGCCGCGGAAGGCGCCATTCCCATTGCGCATGAAAGCAGCACCGATGCCGAGGGTACCGGTGAACGCGCATCGGCGGACGCGCCGCCGTCGGTGCCCGGTGCGGACATCCTGCCGGACCGCACCGAGGACGCGGGCTCGGCCGACGGCGACGACGAAGCGGAGGACGCCGGCAACAAGCCCGCTTGAGGCGAGTTCGGCGCAACGCCATGCACGGCCAATTTGACTGCGCGCTCCACGGGCTCCAGCAGCTTGCCTACGCACGGATCACGCGCGAATTCCACCAGGCCTGGCAGGCGAGGGCAGACTGTCCCGCAGCGTGCGAAGCCGCGATCGGCGAGTCGCATCGCCGGGTGCAGCGCTGCGAGCAGGTGCTCGCGCAGCTGCGCCTGCTGATCGACGATCCACACCAGATCGCGGAAATCAAGATTGCGCGCGCGCTGTACCTGCGGCTGCTGCTGGAAAGCGCGCCCGTGCGCCTGCAGTCATGGAGCGACAGCGAAAGCTTCGACGATATGCCCAGGTCCCACTTGTTCGAATGGATTGCCTACGACTTCGAACGGCTCGAGCTGGCCGAGCTCGAAGGCTCCATGACGGTCGAAGAAGCCGCTTCGTATGCGCGGGCCCTCGACGCGCGCGCCAGCAGCCTGCGCGAGGAGTGAGCGCAAGGGCGGGGCCGCCTGTCAGCCCCGGCCCAGCACGATCGCGCCGTCCTGGATGTAGCGGTCGAATTCGAGCTTGGGAATGGCCGCGGTCAGCGACTGGCCCTGGTCGGTCCAGGTGAGCACGACGCTGTCGTCGGCCATCACGATCTGGCAGTTCCCCTTCGGAATCTTCAGCTGCGGGCCGTCGCCGGCGCGGAATGCCACATCGCCTGCGATGCGGGCCTCGATCTGCGTGGTGGAAGTCATGGGGCTGTGGGTCCTTCGAAAAGCTGCAAGCCTCATTTCTCACGCGCTGCTGGCTTGCGCGTGTAGGCAAGTACAGCATTCCGGCGACGGCCGCAAGCCTGCGGGGATTCGCGGGCCGGGGCACGCCCCGAAGAACGCTTACAGCCGACGTCAGGCGAAGCCGACACCGGTCCTCGTTCACTCGAACACCATTTCTCCTGGGACCGGCGCAATGCGGCTGCCCTCCGGCATCGCCTTCGCTGGCAATTTCAACCCGCCTCCCTATCGATGAGGCAGACCAAGGAGTCATACATGGCCAACCACATGAACACCGCCGATACCGCCACCACCGAGGACGTGGTCGAGGTGCTGAACGATCTGCTCGAGAACTCGCGCGACGGCGAATACGGTTTCCGCGCCTGTGCCGAGGAGGTCGACTCGCCGCAGCTCAAGCAGGTCTTCCAGAGCCGCTCGGCCGAATGCGCCAAGGGCGCGGCAGAGCTGGTCCAGCTCATCCAGCGTTTCGGCGGCTCACCCGACAAGGGCGGCACGGTGACCGGCGCCATGCACCGCGGCTGGGTGCATGTGAAGGGTTCGGTGGGCGCCAACAGCGCGCTCTCCATGCTCGAGGAGTGCGAGCGCGGCGAAGACGCCGCGGTGGCGCGCTACCGCAAGGCGCTGAAGGCCGATCTGCCGGCCGACGTGCGCGCCGTGATCCAGCAGCAGGCCGAAGGCGCCAAGCGCAACCACGACCAGATCAAGCGGCTGCGCGACGAGATGCGCAGCAAGTAAGGGGCTGTGCCAGGGTGGGCCGGCCGGGGCAAAATGGACGTCGTCCTGCAACTCCGGCGGCCTTGTCCTTGACCCCCATTCACCACGACCTCACCCTGGGAAGCACTAATAGAGTTCGCAACAAGCAAGCTCCAGTTTCCCCTCGGAGAGCTATGCAATCTTCCTCCTTGCCCGTGTCCGGAATAGTTCAAAAAAATCGCCAAAATCGGAAACTGGCTCAAGCCGATCACGAAATAGAGTTCAGAAGACCCCCATACCTGCCTGTGCTACCACCAGGAGGATTGCTTTACAGCACGGTTGTTTTCGTAGGGCGCAGCATGGGCACGTCGTTCGAGAACGCGTGTGACACGGTTTACAGATCGGCCGCCTCGCCCAAGCACGCTAACGTCCTTGGACGTCGGTTGCAGGATGCCACAGACTGCATTGGGGATGGAACACTGTCCTATCAGGATGTGCTGATGAATCACTCTGTATGGGGCTTCTATTCCCGGTTGGTTCCGGCTTCAGTCGAGTTTGGATGGACGCAAAGGATGACGGGGGATTCGATGACCGGTGAGACCTCCGTCGTCTATCCGCGCCTCGTGTATCTCGGTCCCAGTAGATCATCGAGGATGAAGTACTGCCCGATGTGTGCAAGCCTAGATGCGAAGACTTCCGGCTTTCCGATATGGCGAGTCATCCATCAGTTGCCTTTCGTTGAGGTATGCGCCGCTCATCAAGTCACGCTCGTGCATTCTTGTTCGCACTGTGGTGAAGTTCTTGATCGAGGCACACATTTCAGGCTTCCAGGACAGGTGTGCCGCTCATGTGGTTCGCAACAAGCTCATCATGCGAATCGTCATTCAAGCGCATCGTCCCCTGCGGCATTGACCAAGCTGTGTGAAGAGATATTTTCAGGAAGTCAAGAGTACTTGCGCCCTGAGAATTGGCTCGCGCTTGTCAAAGATCTTCAAACGAAGCACTCCATCGAGAAGTTGGCGAACGACGTGCACCGCCAACTAGAAAATCTCTATGGTCGGGAGCCAAACGTTGCGCCTCATCTCGTTGATGCAATATCGAAGAGGTCCGTGGTGCACCAGCTCTCTTTGCTTTCTCTACCACGTCAGTTTCTCTCGCGAATTCTGGTAGGCGACCAACTCACGAGGATGGGGCTCATTGATCGATCGGAAGCATCGTTTCAGCAGCATCTGACAGATGCGGACGCGCTTGAGTTGAAGGCTGTAGAACAGGGCATCCCTGCTGGATTCGTGAAGCTGCTGCTGAACGGTGTAAGTCCTTTGCGACTCTGCAGAGACTATGGTGGGGCATATCAACAGCTAGTAGCATTTCAGGGTTCGATCCCGCCTGGCTTTGAAGTTAGTGAGAGGTTGCACAATTGGAGGGCGAGCCAGCGTGAAGCAAGAAAGCATGCACTGCGATTGTCCATGCAGCCGGGATATCGCGCAGTTCTTGATGAATTTGTGAGATTGAATCCTGGCTGCAACCTAAACGCATTCAGAGCGGCGCATCCGACTGAGCATAAATGGCTGTTCGTAAATGATCGCCCACATTTGCAAGCAATCCTGCCTGCCCGAATTCATACGCGGGGCAAGACGCTCGAAGAAAAGCGTGAGAAACACCGGGCGGTAATTCTTGACCTGTTGCGAGAGAATCCGCAGGTTTCTCGTACGCAGATTAGGCTGTTGGGCCATTCCAATTCATCGGATTTTCTGGAAAGAAACGATAAGGTTTGGTTCGACGCAATGATTCCATCCCGTCGCCGGGCGGTCAACAAAGCTGTGCCTTCGTGGTACACGGGTGCATCGCCATTTGTGTGGCCGGATACGCCCCTGAAGGGCCGATACGCTAGCACTGTCGATAGAAGGAACTGCTGCAAAACGTACATCTCGCAATTGATCGAACTTAATCCTCAACTGACAGCGAAAGAAGTTACGACAGCCGGACGCGTGGCGACTCTGTTTTTGAGACAAGACAGCCCTAAATGGCTTGTCAAAAAACTGGGGGAAGTGAAGGCACGATGACTGGTGGGGCAAGCCGAAACAGGGGCAGCCTGCGTTACTCAAGAGCTCAGTTGATAAACGGAAGCGTCCCTTGCCGCGGTCGAAAGGAAGCTAGGCGCGAGGTGATTGCCTCGTATTCCTGCGGCGCATGGCTCTTGAGAAGGCGGAGATCCGCGGAGGATAGAGAAGCGGCAGATGAGATAGAGGGATCCCGAAGGACTGAGCCGATAAGGCGTTGCAAAGCACCTTCTACGCGCTCTTTCTGAAGTCTTTGCCGCCAACGTGCACGCATCTCTGGATCAGCTTCCAGCCATCGCGCAATCTGATTTCGCGGTACTTGAAGAATGCGCATTGCCTCTTCATAGGAGGAGGCCGATTCGAGAACACTTGAAACCTTGAATGGAGTATTGGGGGTGGGCAGGGCCTCTTCAAAGAGTTCGATCTGTCCTGCACGAACGATCGGCAAGGCGGACGCCGCGTCGCAAAAAAATGCTCCGGCTTCGGCGGAGGTGCTCCAATCTAACGCGGACCAAAGAAGCACCCAACGAACAGCATTGCTGCGTTTCTGACGCCAAAGCATTGGCGCTATCCATTCTCCTTCGGAGAACCTCGCGAGACCCGCAGGGGCTTGCCGGAGAAATGTCGACAGAGGATTCGAGCGAAACCACGCGAGGACTCGGTCATGGTGTACGCGTCGTGTGCTGTGAATCACGCCCATCGCCTGGAGTCGATTCAGGGTCGCTTGACGAATGCTCGTAATCTGCACCGATTCAAGCTTGGATGCCGTTTCGCCAACGGTTGAAAGGATTGAGGCCATTGCGGCATTCCCTGAAGGCACGGTAGCAGATCGTTGCAACAGACATGATCGCGGCAATAGCCATCTCTTGTGCCGACCCTCAATGTATGCAAGTGAGAAATCATGCCGGCTGCATCGCCAGGTCGTCGGGAACTGATGCGCGACATGCCAGTACGAGCGGCCCAGTTTTCTGAGGTCTTCTTCTATACAGGCTCCGCACCACTTGAGTGGATGCGCCACAGGCAATGTTCTTGAGGAGCTTTGAATCAGCCTGCGCGCATGAGTTGTCTTCCCGGCAAGCCAGAGGTCGGAGATCAGTGGCAATCTGCTAGGGGAAACAAATGGGAAGTAGTAGGCTGCAATGCTGTGCCTGCGCGCCACTTTCGATGCCGTGTCTTTTTCTGCCAATCGACATTCCACAAGCCACTGAATGGAGGCAGGGAGATCGTGCTGAAGAGTTCCGTGCAAAGTCCCTATCAGCGAAAGAGAGCTCCTCTGTGAACTGGAAGATGCGCTCATCGAATGCGCTGTAGCACACAGACTGTAGAGCGTCTCGTCGTTCTCAATAGCCGGAAGATTCATCATGGATATCGATGAGCTGCGACTTGCTATTTCTCTTCTGCTTTCTGACCCCGTGACTTGGCTCCTTTGTCGCGGGAGAATTGATCTTCGATTTTTCGCGCTTCATTCAACATCTTCTGCGTCACGCCCAACATGCGCAGGTCATCTGGCGAACACTGCCTTAGGATTTCAAGGTCTGCAGTGAGCTTGTTCCCTACTCGAGTGACTTCAGCTTTGTAGTTCCGCAAAAGCCTCTTAATCGCAGCGATCCCGTGCGCATTTGGGATGAAGGTTTCCTGCTTCTGATCTTCTTTGGCTGTGGCCTTCCCACCCGCATTGTCATCCTCCGGCAGTGCAGGAATATCGATGTACTCAGATACGTCGCCGTCTTGGATGGCAAGGGCGAGCTTCTTGGCCCGGGTGAAGTTGGGGGAGCGGCTCCCAGCCTCGTAGTCTTCCCGGGTCAATATCGCCTTGGCCCCTTTGCGGCGAAGACAGTTCCGCTGACTGGCATCTTGGAGGAGGCCAACGAGCCCTGGTAGACCACTTGTGTGCCCGAACTCGATCTTGTCGTGCTCTTCCGGCAAGATATCGCAGTCATCGACGAGGGAGAACTGACGCATTCTGGGGGTGAGATCCTTCGCCCACCAGACTGTCTTGGGCGATGCCGCCGGAAGGTAATCATGTCGACCGCCTACCTCGAACCGGCGCTGCACCTGAGAGTAGGCGTCGAGATTGGCGAATGCCAACGGGTTTCCCAAGAGCAATATCGAGATTCCGAAGTTCATCAGCGAGAGATAGAAGAGAACAAACTGGATCTTCCATTGGCTATCTTCGAAGTTCGCTTCCTGGTTCTCGTCGATGACGAGCAGCAAGACCCGATGACTGATGAGCACCTTGCAGACCGCGACCAACAGTGAGTCGATGTTTACCGAGCGGGCGTTATCTGACGAGTAGTCAGTACCAATGAGCTGATCAACTTGATAGAGGATGCGCTTGAGCAGACCTCCCCGAGTGCCGTTCGAAGGGAAGTCGACATACAGATACATGATCTGTGTCAGCTTGATCCAGCCGCACACCTGTGACGGCCCGTACTCCACGACAGGATTCGGCACGCAGACTTCGAGAACGCGCTTGGCCGTGAAGGATTTCATCGTGCCAGTCATCCCTTGCCAAATGCCCCCGGCGCCGTCCAACGAGGAGTAGATGCGCATCTGGGGCATGGTCTCACTCACGAGGAGCTTGTTGACCCGAACTTGGTTCTCCACCTTGGTAGGGTTCAGCATCATGCACGAACGTCGAATGAGTTCCTGAAGGCCATCGGCCGGTTCGAACATAGTTCGCACCGGGGCAAAGTGAAGGCTTCGGAATTTCAATAGTGCGGTTCTTGCAGGCAGAGGAACCTGACGCCAATCGTGATGTTCCAGAGGGTAGTTTCGAAGGACTCGACCCCAAGCGTCGAACTCGACATGTGGATTCATCGCCTCGAAGAAGGGGTTGGGGCCGAAAGCCAGTTCAGGCCGGGCCCGAAGGTCGACAGTAGCATTCGTCATGCGGAAAACTCCTCCTGATTGAAGGCATCCATTGCTTCCGACGCCGCGTTTGAGTGTTCTGGCAGATCGGATTCGCCTTTGGTTGTGTCGTTTGTCTCCGCATCTGAAGGGGGCGATGAGCTTTGCTTGGACTGCTGATCTTGACGACGCAGAAACTCCATCTCTTCCTTCATGTTTCGCGTCAGATTGGCCGAGTAGGATTTTTTTGTGGGTGGGCGGGACAACGCTTTGATCTCAGCGTTCTGCTCCTCGCGAGCGTGATCGATGGTCGAAAGCCGATTGACGACGCGTTCCGCCGCGGCCTGCTCTTTTTCTCCGCGTTTGAGGTCATTCGAGAGCTCGTGCTTTTCCAAAAACTGAATCCAATCAATCAAAGGAATGTGCTTGAGTGAAGAGTCAGGAGATGCGTTCTTCAAGTGAAGCATTCCGGTTTGCGTAGGTAGCCATGCCTCCGTCATGTTTGTCTCTGCCATTCGCAGATTTGTAGGAATTGACTTGCCGCTCGACTTGACGGCCGATAGGAGGCCGCTCGCCAAGAGTTCAGGGCTGCTGAATCGCATCTTGGGGATCAGTCTCTTTCGGCCATTGACGAGTGCGACCAAATAGACCCCGTTCTTGCGTACGACGGCTTCGACTTCCGGAAACATGAAGGCTCGGAGCGATTCGATCGTGTACGGGACCTCGGCCGTTTGCCCATGTGCTCTCAGCCACTTGAATATGTTCAACCGAGTGGGGGTGATCTCCGGGTTCTTCAGCAGCATCTCGACAGGTGCCAGCTCGATCACTTCTTCGTTGTTGTAGTCGATGATCCAGAGAATCAGCTCGCGCAAATACTCTCGAAAATTGAAGAGGGCGTGTACTGCTGGATGATCCTTCCCACGTTCCCGTTGTTTGCCGAACGTCGTGCCGGATAGGCGATGGTCGAGTTGCAGTTGCACGGTGTGATGATCGGACTCGATATTCCCCTTGCGAGCGCCGCTGTATGTGGGGGTGTATTCGATATCAATGCCGAACTGAACCTCGGCTTCCGTCGGCTTTTCTGCTTTCAACTCTCCGTTGTCGACCAGATAGTTTCTGCAGAGGAGAGCTGGGATTTGGTCTTCCTCTATGGTGATTCCAACGCGTGCAGCAATCGGAACCTTAGAGCTTGCTCCGACAAGAATTGTCTCAAGGCCCGTCGCAGGGGATGGACTCTCCCATCCTAAAAACCACCCGAATATGACGGTGCTTCGATTCTCTTTGAGGACCGATCTCGTCATGGGTGGGAGTTTCTTCAGGCGTGATTCGATCGAAGAGAGATAGTTGTCGTTGGAGGTGCCATCAAAAACTCCAAGCTGACCAACAGACGATGTCATGTCCTGAACGGATCCACCACGAGCGACGTTCTGCTCCTCCCATTTCTTGTCGCCCATGTAAATCTGCGCGACTGACTTGTTCTTGTTGAGCTTCTTTCCCCAGCGCTCGAATTGTGCGTATGTAGGGCGTAGATGTATCGGGAAGAGCTTTGCGTATACGCTGCCATCCGGCCGTACCTCGTGAGTCGCCCAGTGAGAAGCCATCGTCACCAGGTAGGCGTCATGGGGAGGAATCTCGTGACAGACGAGGCGATACCCCCATGCGAGTTTCTGTTTGTCACTTTCTTCGTCTTCCTCGGCATCAGCTCCTTTGCATCGATCGAGCGGATACCCTTTCACGGGAGTAAGTCCCGCTTTGTATAGCCGCGAGTGCCGCCCCAGTGCATTGTTCTGCGGTTTCGATTTCCCAGGATTGCCGCATCTGGGGTAGCCGGGCATCAGCGCGTTTCGTCGGCTGCCACCCGCCCAAAATCGATGGAGTAGGGCGTACACCTGCGACGTGGCGCATCCCGTCTCCGCCGCTCTGATTCGAATTCTCTCCGGCAGCGACTCATCGCTGATCATCTCGGCGAAGGTTCGAATCCTTCCGTTTCCATCGATCCTGAGTAAGGGGGAGATGATGTCGTATCGCTTGTCGCGATGCTCTATGTACGCCTCGACTCGAGCTCGGTCCTTGGGGTTTTTCATCTGTGCCAGGAGGTCGGTATCAGACACGATCTCCTCCTTGACCCTGAGAACTATTGCGGTTCGATTAGATCCTTCAAAGAGGCTGCTCAAAAGCTTCAATGATTTCTTTTGAGGCTTCTTGACGTAGCTGCGCATCTTGTTCGAATGCTCTTTTTGGCGGCGATTGCGAGGGCATTCGATGTACCAGACGGTGTCTGTTGTCTTGTTAAAACCGAGGATTCGGCAAGGACCACCGAAGAAGCTTGATCCCTTAACGTCATCGACCAAAGCAAGCGGTGCAAACGGCAAGTCGTAGATATCGCTCATTGCCGCTCCTTGCACCAGCGTTCGAAGAGATTCGAACGTAGCTCGAGGCCACCACGAATGAGTGGCTGGTACAGCTCGAGTGGCACCGAGATGTCGTGATCGAGGTCTTGAAACCATATCGCGGCACGCAGTGCACGAAACACTTCTGCGGGGGGATATTTGTTGGCCTTTGCTACCTCTTCGCCAGCTTTTGATGCAGGCATCTGATACGCCCAGCGCAAGCAATGATCGACGGTGTGCCGATAGAGTGAGCTCGACCTGAGAGCCTCGATCTGCTGTTGCGTCAGCCGAGGATCAAGCGCCCCCAAATTTTTCTGCAGGTGGAGCCCGATAAGCTCCGGGTGCGTCAAAACATACTTGCATTGAACTGTCCTGCAATACGATCGCATCAACTCGAGCTTGGCGAGCAGTCGACTGGATGGGCGGGCGCTCTTGACCTGTTCTTCGGGCTTGCAATCGTGTCCGATCAGCTCGAACTCTCCACTCTCGTGCCTCCAAGTGGAGAGGATGTCGATGGTGTAGACATAGGGAACATCTGAGCCGACGTATT
>NZ_RXFQ01000070.1 GCF_003951285.1 Variovorax beijingensis
GAGATGGCCAGGCCGGCGCGACCGAAGATGGCTTCCTGCCTGTACAGCGGCAAGTGGTCCAGGTACTTGCCCACCAGCACCTGCGAGAGCAACCTGGCCGTCGGGATGCCCTTGTCGATGATGTGCGGTGCGACCGGGGCCTGCACCAGTGTCTCGCACTTCGTGCAGACCCACTTGCCGCGCACGTGGCGCTCCACCGTGAACACGCCAGGGTGGTAGTCGAGCTTCTCGGCCACGTCCTCGCCGATGCGCTGGAGGGTGCAACCGCATGCACAGGTGGTGCTCTCGGGCTCGTGGCGGATCTCCCGACGCGGCAAGTGCGCGGGCAGTGGCTGGCGCTTGGGTTGCTGCTTCTCGCGCTGCGCGGACGGCACGGTCGCGAGTTCCTCCAGCTCACGCTCCATCGGCGCCAAGTCGGCGTCGATGGTCTCTTCCAGCAGGCTCTTCTGCTCGGCATTGAAGGCTTCCGACTTAGCGGCGAACTTCAACCGCTTGAGCACGGCCATCTCGTGCGTGAGTTTGTCGATGGCCGCTTGCTTGAACGCGATCTCGTGGTCGCGACGTGCGATCTCAAGCTTGTCGGCTGCAGCCCCTCTCCTCAGGGAGAGGACCATCTCACGCAGTTGCTGCGCGTCCAGATGGTCAAGGTCGGCCGTGTCGATCACGGAAGGTGATGGTGCCCCGGTGTGCGCGCACACGCATCAGCACATTCGGCAATTGCACTACAGCACGCAGATCACCCCAGCTTCGCCGATCCGCTGCCACGGCAGACCGAGCACCAGCGCATCGAACTGGGGATGGGTCAGGCTAAGGGTGGTGCCGCTGTCCTTGGGCCAGACGAACTTGCCCTGGTGCAGGCGTCGTGCCGACAGCCAGATACCAATCCCGTCGTGCACCAGGACCTTCATTCGGTTCGCGCGTCGGTTGGCGAACAGGTAGGCGTGATGCGGGCGCGCAGCACCGAAGACACGAACCACACGCGCCAGCGCCGCTTCGGTGCCTGCGCGCATATCCAACGGCTCGACGGCAAGCCACAGTGCGTCAACCCGGATCACTTGAGGATCTCGCGCAGCCAGGCGGCGCATTGACCTGAAGCACTCATTGGCCAAGTCACGTTCACCGCGATTGCCCCGCGGCGAAGCTCGAGGTGTATGTCACTTGCGACAGCGGGACCAGGAGCCAGCGTGAGGGAGACGAACTCTGCTTGCTGGTCGCTGGCATTCGAGGCGATGCCTCCCGCGTCGACCATGCGGCGCCATTTGTGAACGAGGTTGGCGTTGAGGCCATGGGCCAAGGCCACCTGCGCCACAGACGCTCCAGGCT
>NZ_RXFQ01000071.1 GCF_003951285.1 Variovorax beijingensis
CATGCGCGTGGTCCCCGTCGCGGGCCACGACAGCATGCTGATGAACCTGAGCGGCGCGCACGGCCCGTTCTTCACGCGCAACCTGCTGATCCTGACCGACAGCGCGGGCCACACCGGCGTGGGCGAAGTGCCCGGCGGCGAGAAGATCCGCCAGACCCTCGAAGATGCGCGCGGCCTCATCGTGGGCCAGCCCATCGGCCGCCACAACGCGGTGCTCAACAGCCTGCGCAGCGCCTTCGCCAACCGCGACAGCGGCGGCCGCGGCCAGCAGACCTTCGACCTGCGCGTGACCATCCATGCGGTCACGGCCGTCGAGGCGGCGCTGCTCGACCTGCTGGGCCAGCATCTCGAAGTGCCGGTGGCCGCACTGCTCGGCGAAGGCCAGCAGCGCGATGCCGTGCAGATGCTCGGCTACCTGTTCTACGTGGGCGACCGCAAGAAGACCGACCTGCCCTACGAGAGCGATCCGGGCGCCGCCGACGACTGGTTCCGCCTGCGCCATGAAGAGGCCATGACGCCCGAAGCCATCGTGCGCCTGGCCGAGGCCACGCACGCGCGCTACGGCTTCACCGACTTCAAGCTCAAGGGCGGCGTGCTGCGCGGCGAGGAAGAAGTCGAGGCCATCCGCGCGCTGCACGAGCGCTTTCCCAAGGCGCGCGTCACGCTCGACCCGAACGGCGGCTGGCTGCTGCAAGATGCGATCCGCCTGTGCCGCGACCTGCACGGCGTCATGGCCTATGCCGAAGACCCGTGCGGCGCCGAAGGCGTGTTCTCGGGCCGCGAGGTGATGGCCGAGTTCCGCCGCGCCACGGGTCTCCCGACCGCCACCAACATGGTCGCCACCGACTGGCGCGAGATGGTGCACAGCCTCTCGCTGCAGTCGGTCGACATTCCGCTGGCCGACCCGCACTTCTGGACGATGCAGGGCTCGGTGCGCGTGGCGCAGCTGTGCCAGGCCTGGGGCCTGACCTGGGGCTCGCATTCGAACAACCACTTCGACGTGTCGCTGGCCATGTTCACGCACGTGGCGGCGGCCGCCCCGGGCAAGGTCACCGCGATCGACACCCACTGGATCTGGCAGGACGGCCAGCGCCTGACCAAGGCGCCGCTGCAGATCGAAGGCGGCTTCGTGAAGGTGCCCACGCGCGGCGGCCTGGGCGTGGAGCTCGACATGGACGAGGTCGAGAAGGCGCACCAGCTGTACCTGAAGCATGGCCTGGGCGCGCGCAACGATGCGCAGGCCATGCAATACCTGATCCCGGGGTGGACTTTCGACAACAAAAAACCTTGCATGGTGCGCTGA
>NZ_RXFQ01000072.1 GCF_003951285.1 Variovorax beijingensis
TGACCTTGCCCCCGAAAAACGTATCCCTTGCTGAGTGTTTCAATACAAGCAAGGAGAGTCGAAATGACGAAGACGGCAAGAGCGCGCTACACGCTCGAATTCAAGCAGGAGGCGGTGCGGCTGGTCGAGAGCGGCCAGAGCATCGCGGCGGCAGCGCGCACCTTGGGCGTGGTCGAGCAGACCTTGTTCAACTGGGTCAAGGCCCAGCGCCAGGGTACGCTCACCGGCGTTGACAGCAAGGCGGTGAGTGCCGAACAGATGGAGATCAGCCGGCTGCGTGCCGAGCTGGCGCGCGTGAAAATGGAGCGCGATATCTTGGAAAAAGCCACGGCGTACTTCGCGAAAGTGCAGCGGTGAAGTACGCCTTTGTCCAACGCCACCGACGCGTGTGGCCGATCTCGGTGCAATGCCGGGTGCTGCGAATTAGTTTGACGGGATATCACGAGCACTTCGTGCGCAAGGCCAACGGCGCGCAGCGTCGTCATCTGAGCGACGATGCCTTGCTGGTGCACATCAAGGCCATCCATACCGAGACACGTGGCGGCTATGGCTGGCCGCGCATCTGGAAGGAGTTGCTCGCACGCGGCATCCGCGTGGGCAAGGACCGGGTTCAAAAGCTCATGCAACGCCACGGCATCCGCGCCAAGGGCAAGCGGCGCTTCAAGGTCACCACCGACAGCCGCCACGACCTGCCGATCTCGCCCAACCTGCTGAACCGCGAGTTCACCGTGAGCGAGCCCGACAGGGTCTGGGTGGGCGACATCACCTACATCGCAACAGACGAAGGCTGGTTGTTCCTGGCGGTGGTCATCGATCTGTTCAGCCGCCAGGTGGTGGGTTGGTCGCTGCGAGATGACATGACGCGCGAGCTCGTGATCGACGCACTGCGCATGGCGTGGTTCAAGCGCCATCCGGGCAAGCAGGCCGGATTGATCTTCCACAGCGACAGGGGCAGTCAATACGCCAGTCACGACTTCAGGGCAGTGCTCAAAGAGTACGGCATCACCAGTTCGATGAGCCGCAAAGGAAACTGCTGGGACAACGCCTGCAGCGAAACTCTGTTCGGGTCATTGAAGGTGGAGCGGCTGCACGGACAACGCTTCCAAACCAAGCGCGAAGCCAAGGACGAAACCGTCGCGTGGATGCTCTGGTACAACCGCACTCGACTTCACTCGACGCTGGCCTACGTCAGTCCGATGCAGTTCGAGCAGGACTGGATTGCCAATCAGCCCAGGCAAGCCAACTCATGAACTCGGCTATGGGGTACGGATTCCAGGGGCAAGGTC
>NZ_RXFQ01000073.1 GCF_003951285.1 Variovorax beijingensis
CATCGAGAAGGTCGTCTGACATGACGCGCACGGAGCAATCGACATGAAGAACCTCAAGATCGGCACGCGCCTGGGCATCGGTTTTGCGCTGGTGCTGGCACTCATGGCGTGCATCGCGGGCATCGGTGTTTTCCGTCTGCAGGGCGTGGGCGACGCGGTGCAGGAGATGGTGCAGCGCTCGCTCGTGAAGGAGCGCCTGGCCGCGAACTGGCTGCTCAACACCAGCAGCAACAGCGTGCGCACCTTCGCGCTGGTCAAGAGCAACGATGCGGAAGTACAGGCCTACCTGCAGAAGCAGATGAGCAAGACCAGCGCGGGCATCTCCGAGACGCAGGCCAAGCTCGAGGCCATGCTGGATTCGTCCGAGGAGCAGGCGATCAGCGCCGACATCAAGGAAAAGCGCAGCCAGTACGTGGGCCTGCGCAACACCATCCTCAAGCTCAAGGCCGAAGGCAAGCAGGACGAGGCGGCAGCGCTCACCAACGACAAGCTGGTGCCGATGCTCGAGGTCTATGACGCGAGCATCCGCGGCATGCTGACGCACCAGGCCGAGCGGATCGACAAGGCCGCGGAGGCCGTTCACGGGCTCAATCGCGCAGGCCGCGCCAACGTGATCGTGCTGGCCGTGCTTGCGCTGCTGCTCGGAGGCGTGCTGGCATGGCTCCTGACGCGCAGCATCACGCGTCCGCTGAACGAGGCCGTGCGCGTAGCGCAGACGGTGGCGGACGGCGATCTCACCAGCCGCATCGAATCGTCGTCCCGCGACGAGACGGGCCAGCTGATGCTGGCATTGAAGAACATGAATGCGAGCCTGGCCACCGTGGTGAGCGGCGTGCGCCAGGGCACCGACGCCATCGCCACGGCTTCGGGCGAGATTGCCGCGGGCAACCAGGACCTGTCGTCGCGCACCGAGGAGCAGGCCAGTTCGCTGGAGCAGACCGCCGCCTCGATGGAAGAGCTCACGAGCACCGTCAAGCAGAACGCCGACAACGCACGCCAAGCCAACCAGCTGGCCTTGTCTGCTTCCGAAGTGGCGGTCAAGGGTGGCAGCGTGGTGGGCCAAGTGGTCGACACCATGGCCTCGATCAATGCCTCGTCCAAGAAGATCGTGGACATCATCGGCGTGATCGACGGGATTGCGTTCCAGACCAACATCCTGGCGCTGAACGCGGCGGTGGAAGCGGCGCGTGCAGGTGAACAGGGCCGTGGCTTCGCGGTGGTGGCCTCCGAGGTGAGAAGCCTCGCGCAGCGTTCA
>NZ_RXFQ01000074.1 GCF_003951285.1 Variovorax beijingensis
CTTTGCGTGCGGCTTAGATGTCGAGGATCTTTGCCACGACGCCCGAACCCACGGTGCGGCCGCCTTCGCGGATGGCGAAGCGCAGGCCTTCTTCCATCGCGATCGGGTTGATCAGCTTCACGGTGATGCTGACGTTGTCGCCAGGCATGACCATTTCCTTGTCCTTGGGCAGCTCGATCGCGCCGGTCACGTCCGTCGTGCGGAAGTAGAACTGCGGACGGTAGTTGTTGAAGAACGGCGTGTGACGGCCACCTTCGTCCTTGGACAGCACGTACACCTCGGCGGTGAAGTGCGTGTGCGGCTTGATCGAGCCGGGCTTGCACAGCACCTGGCCGCGCTCGACTTCTTCGCGCTTGGTGCCGCGCAGCAGCACGCCGACGTTGTCGCCAGCCTGGCCCTGGTCCAGCAGCTTGCGGAACATTTCCACACCGGTGCAGGTGGTCTTGACGGTCGGGCGGATGCCCACGATCTCGATTTCCTCGCCGACCTTGATCACGCCGCGCTCGACGGCGCCGGTCACCACGGTGCCACGGCCGGAGATCGAGAACACGTCTTCCACGGGCATCAGGAAGGTGCCGTCCACGGCGCGCTCGGGCGTCGGGATGTAGCTGTCGAGGGCTTCGGCCAGCTTCATGATGGCTTCTTCACCGAGCTTGCCCTTGTCGCCTTCCAGGGCGAGCTTGGCCGAGCCGTGGATGATGGGGGTGTCGTCGCCGGGGAACTCGTACTTGTCCAGCAGCTCGCGCACTTCCATTTCGACCAGCTCGAGCAGTTCGGCATCGTCCACCATGTCGCACTTGTTCAGGAACACGATGATGTAGCCCACACCCACCTGGCGCGCCAGCAGGATGTGCTCGCGGGTCTGGGGCATGGGGCCGTCGGCGGCCGAGCACACGAGGATGGCGCCGTCCATCTGGGCAGCGCCGGTGATCATGTTCTTGACGTAGTCGGCGTGGCCGGGGCAGTCAACGTGGGCGTAGTGGCGGTTGGCCGTCTCGTACTCGACGTGGGCGGTGTTGATGGTGATGCCGCGGGCCTTTTCTTCGGGCGCCGCGTCGATCTGGTCGTAGGCCTTGGCTTCGCCGCCGAACTTGGCCGACAGCACCGTGGCGATGGCCGCCGTCAGCGTGGTCTTGCCGTGGTCAACGTGACCGATCGTGCCCACGTTCACGTGCGGCTTGGTGCGGGTGAATTTACCTTTTGCCATTTTTC
>NZ_RXFQ01000075.1 GCF_003951285.1 Variovorax beijingensis
CCGGTGACGACAGGGGCAGAGGACAAAAGAGAGGAGGAAGAAGGAAATGTCGTCATGTGCTCGGAAGCGGTGAAGAAGAAAGGTCCGCTGCGCGGACCCTTGGCTGTCAATCGGCGGTGATCTTGCGTGTGTCGATGAGCGTTTTCCAGCGCGCCCACTCCCGGGCCTGGAAGGCGGTGAACTCGGCCGGCGTGCTGGCGACGATCTCGAGGCCCTGCTCTACCATCCGCTTCTTCACCTCAGGGTCGTTGATGGCGGCGACGGCGGCCTCGGCCAGCTTGTCCTTGACGGCCGGCGGCAAGCCCTTCGGTGCCGCGAGACCTTGCCAGGAATAGACCTCGGCCCCCTTCACACCGGCCTCGGCCAGCGTCGGCACATTGGGCAGGACCGGGGAGCGCTTGTCGCCCGTCACGGCGATTGCGTGGAGCTTGCCGGCCTTGATGTGCTGGAGCACGGCATTGACGTTCTGGAACGAGAAGTTCACTTGGTTGCCCAGCAGGTCGTTGATCGCAGGCGCACCGCCCTTGTACGGAATGTGGAGCCCCTCGGTCTGGGTCTGCTGCCAGAAGACCTCGGCGGACAGGTGGTCCGACGAACCATTGCCCGAACTCGCGAAGCTCACCTTGCCCGGGCTCGCCTTCAGTTCGGCTATCACCTCGGCCACGGTCCGCGCCTTCTGCCCGGGGCTGGCAACCAAAACATTCGGCGCCTGGACCGGGACGCTGATGTAGTCGAAGTCCTTGGTCGCGTCGTATGGCACGGTCTTTTGCAGATGCGGCGTCACGACGAAGGCACCGAGCGAAGAGACCAGCAAGGTGTAGCCGTCCGGTGCCGCGCGCTTCACGAAACCGGCGCCGATCGTTCCCGTGGCGCCCGGCTTGTTGTCGACGAGAAAGGTCTGCCCGAGCTTGGTCTGCATCTGCAATGCCATCGCGCGCGCCACCATGTCGGTCGATCCGCCTGCCGGGAAAGGCACGACGATGGTCACCGGCTTTTCAGGCCAGTTCGTCCCTTGCGCGAAAGCGGCCACCGAAACCGAACAGGCCAATGCAATCAAGAGCTTTTTCATGATGTCTCCGTTGGGATAGGTCGAACGAGGATTACTGCGGGCCGAGCGCGTCGATCAGCGCCTTGAGCTGTTCCATCTCGGCGGGCTTGAGGTCCGTGAGCGGTGTGCGCACCGGGCCGGCGTCGTGGCCGACGATCCTGGCG
>NZ_RXFQ01000076.1 GCF_003951285.1 Variovorax beijingensis
GCGGTCGTAGGCGAAGCGCTCGGCCTGGTCGCCGGCCTGGCGCTCGCTCAGGCGGCCCAGGGCGTCGAATTCGAGCCGGGTGCTGTGGCCGGCTTCGATGACCTCGGCCAGCACGCCGCTGGCTTCGTCGTAGCGGTACTGGGTGCTCTTGCGGTCGAAGCCGGTTTCTTCGAGCAGCTTGCCAACCGGGTCGTAATGGAAGTCGTAGCGGCTGCCGTTCTCGTTGTGCAGTTCGCGCAGGCGCCCGAGCAGGTCCCAGTGGTACTTGAGGGTGCGGCCGGCCGCGTCGGTGCGCTGGGCGACGAGGCCGGCGCGGGTGTAGCCGTAGCTGGTGCGGCGGCCGAGCGCATCGGTGTGCGCGAGCAGGCGGCCTTCGGCGTCATGGGCGAAGTACTCGCTGGTGTTGTCGGGGTGGACGATCTCCTCGAGCTGGCCCGGGTGGTTGGCATGGCCCGGCATCGCGGCCTGCGCGGCTTCGCCGGCTTCGGTGTAGCGAAAGCGCGTGGCCTGGCCCAGGGCGTTGGTGATCCTGGCCAGGCGGCCGCGGCCGTCGTAGGCCCACTGGGTGGTCTTGCCGGAGCAGTCGGTGTGGCTGGCCAGTTGGCCGTCGGGGGTGTAGGCCAGGGTCTTGATGCCGCCCTTGGCGTCGGTGATGCGCACGGGGCGCCCGGCGTTGTCGTAGGCGTATTCGGTCTTGTGGCCGAGCGGGTCGATCTCTTCGGTGAGGTTGCCGCTCGCGTCGTAGTCGCGCTTCCAGGCGCCGCCTTCGGCGTCGAGGATGCCGGTGATGCGGTGGCGCGCGTCGTAGGCGTAGTGCACGCTGCTGCCGTCGGCGCGGGTGTGGGTCTTGAGGTTGCCGTGGGCGTCGTAGACGTAGTCGTCGGTGGTGCCGTCGGTGTGGATGTGGCGGGTGATGTTCTTGTCGTTGTCGCGGAAGAACCATTCCTCCAGCTGGTCGGGATGGATGACCCGATAGGTGTAGCCCAGGATGTCGTAGTAGTACCAGGTCTCGTGGCCGAGGGCATCGGTCACGTAGGTCAGGCGGATGTTCTTGTCCCACTCCAGCTTGAGCGCGAAGCTGCCATCGTCGCTCCACTCGCGCACGGCCTTGGCGTCGGCGCTTGTGCCGTCGTATTCGAGGTTCATGCCGCGGCCGGTGCGGTCGGTGTAGCGGGTCACGAGGTGGTGGCTGTAGCTGTA
>NZ_RXFQ01000077.1 GCF_003951285.1 Variovorax beijingensis
AGCTGGACGGCCCGCCGCGCCAGGCCGCGACCGCGTTGCGTCAAACCAGCCCTGTCCATTACCACGCGCCCGAGGTGGCGCCCATCTGAGGCCGCGCGCCTCCTTCACTCCCATTCGGTATTCAACGATGAACTTCCTTTCCAACATGCGCATCGGAACGCGCCTGGCCATCGGCTTCGGCCTGGTTCTCGCGCTGACCCTGGTCTCCGCCGCGTTCGCCCTGGTGAACGCCCGAAGCAATGCCGAGGCCACGCGCCTGATGATGCAGAGCCCGCTCGCGAAGGAGCGGCTGATCTCCGACTGGTACGTGCTGACCTACTCGGCCATCGCGCGCACCGCGATGATTGCCCGGACCACCGACGAAACACTGCCCGTCACCTTTGCCGATGTCATCTCCGACAGCGTCAAGAAGGGCGGAGAAACCATGGCCAAGGTCGAGGCCCTGCTGGTGACCGATCTCGAGAAGTCGACCTTCAAGTCCATCGTCGAACTGCGGGCCAAGTACCAGGCCGCCAAGGATGCGGTGCAGAAGGCCAAGGCCAGCGGCACCCCGGGCGAAGCGGAGGCGGTTTTCAAGAACACCTTCCAGCCGGCTGCCAAGGCCTACGAGAGCCGCGTGCTCGAACTGCTGGCGCTCGAACGCAAGGCGATCGACGACATGAGCCATGCGATCGACGAGGCCAACGAGCGAGGCTTCAACCTGCGCATCGTGCTGACGGCGCTCACGCTGCTGATCGGTGCGGCCTGCGCCTTCCTGATCGCCCGCAGCGTCACGCGGCCGCTGGGCCGCGCGGTGAAGGTGGCCGAAACCGTGGCGAGCGGCGACCTCGGCTCGGTCATCGAGGCCGGCTCGCGCGACGAGACCGGCCAGCTCATGCAGGCGCTCAAGCACATGAACGAGAGCCTGGCCAAGGTGGTCGGCGAAGTGCGCCAGGGCACCGACACGATCGCGACGGCCTCGGGGCAGATCGCGGCGGGCAACCGGGACCTCTCCGCGCGCACCGAGGAGCAGGCCAGCTCGCTCGAGCAGACGGCCGCCTCGATGGAGCAACTCACAGGCACGGTCAAGCAGAACGCGGACAACGCGCGGCAGGCCAACCAGCTCGCGCTCTCGGCCTCCGAGGTAGCCGTGAAGGGCGGCGGCGTGGTGGGGCAGGTGGTCGACACCATGGCGTCGATCAATGCTTCTTCCCGG
>NZ_RXFQ01000078.1 GCF_003951285.1 Variovorax beijingensis
GGCTAGTGTCCTGTCCCAGTAATTCGCCCGCAGAGTCGGGCGAGTTTTTCAAGGATTGAATCGGCAGTGGCGGTCCAGGAGAACGGCTTGCAGTTTTCGTTGTATTGGCTGACGAAGCTATCGATCTTGCCGGTCAGTTCCTTGACGCTCTTGAACGAGCCACGCCGGATCGCCTTGTCGGTGATGATGCCGAAGAAGCGCTCGACCTGATTGAGCCAACTGGAATAGGTCGGCACAAAGTGCATATGCCAGCGTGGGCGCTGCGCCAGCCACGCGCGCACCTTCGGATGCTTGTGGCTCGCGTAGTTGTCCACGACGCAATGCACGTCCAGATCTTGCGGCACGGCCTTATCGATCTCGCGCAGGAAGGACAGGAACTCTTGGTGGCGGTGGCGCGGCTTGCAACTGGCAAGCACTTCCCCATTGAGCACGTTCAGCGCCGCAAAAAGCGTGGTCGTGCCATGACGCACGTAGTCATGAGTGACTCCCTCCACGTAGCCCAGCCCCATCGGCAGCATCGGTTGCGTGCGCTCCAGCGCCTGGCACTGGCTCTTCTCGTCCACACACAGCACCAGAGCGTTCTCGGGTGGATTCAGATACAACCCCACCACGTCGCGCAGCTTCTCAATGAACAGCGCATCGGTGGACAGCTTGAAGCTCTCTACTCGATGCGGCTTGATCTGAAAGGCTTGCAGGTAGCGCGCGACAGTGCTCTTGCTGATACCCGTTTCGCCCGCCAGTGTGCGTGTGCTCCAGTGTGTCGAGCCGTCAGCCGGCTTGCTGTGCAACGTCTTGTTGATCAACTCGGCAACCCGCTCGTCGCCCACCGTTCGCGGACGGCCAGGGCGAAGCTCGTCATATAGCCCCGGCAGCCGATCGCGTGCATAGCGGCCACGCCACTTCGTCACCGTGGCTCGGTTGATCCCCAGCGCTTGCGCAACGTCGGTGCTGGCCTTGTCTTCGCCTTCACAGGCCAACACGATTCGCGCACGCAACGCCAATGCGGCCGGCAGTGAACGCGATCTGGCCATCGAGGCCAGTTCTGCTCGCTCGCCTTCGGTCAGGCTGATGGTAGTCGTGCGTGTGTATGCGTTGGGCATGAGACATCTCCAAGGATGCCTCATCCCAAGCAGTTCTTATGCCTATGAATTAACGGGACAGGACACTAG
>NZ_RXFQ01000079.1 GCF_003951285.1 Variovorax beijingensis
GCATCAGCGTGTTCGAAGGCAGGGTTTCGTCGAGCAGCTTGCGCGCCGTCTCCACGCCCGCCACGGGAAGCAGCTTCGGATCGAGCAGGCCCACCTGCACCAGCACGCTGGCCTGGTCCCAGTAGATGTGCTCGTGGTAGAGCTTGTCGCCGCGGAACTTGACCACCGCGAGCAGCGGGATTTCCACGCGCTTGCCGGTGGGCGCCACCCCCGGCAGCATCCATGGGATTTCGGTGGTGTGGGTGAAGCTGAAGAGCATCTCGTCGACCACCTGCGTGGCGCCCACCGTGCGCGAGATCGGCACGAGCGAGGTGTCGGGCGGATTGCTGTTGACGAAGTGGTTCGTATAGAAGGCGTGCAGCGCCTTGTAGCCCACGCCGCCGGTCATGGTCGGAATGTGATTCACATACGGCTCGGCCACCATGGTGGACATGGTGTCGTCGACATTGCGGGTGCCGAACTCGTATTCGCAGTGCTTGTCCCACAGCGCCGAGAGGTCGTGGTGCGGGCCGATGGCGGCCTTGAGCGCGGCAATGCTGCGCTCGTGGGCCATCAGCGCCGAGGGCTTGTGGAAATGCTCGCCGCCGGCGCGTGCAAAGGCATGGTCGACACCGGGGTAGACGTGCAGCGCCACGCCGGGGCGGCCCTTGAGCGCCTGCACGATGCGTTCGCGCGCTTCGGGCGGGCAGAACTTGTCGAGCTCTGCGATGTGCAGCGTCAGCGGCCGCCCGATGTTGTCGGCCTCGCCCAGCGCGGCCTCGATGCCCACGCCGTAGTAGCCCACCGACACGTCCGCATCGGTGCGGCAGGCCGCCAGGTAGGCCAGCTTGCCGCCCAGGCAGAAACCGAGCACGCCGACCTTGCCGCCGCCCACCTCGGGCAGGGCGCGCAGCGCATCGATGGCGCTCTGCATGTCTTCCATGCCCTTGGCCTCGTCGAAGCCCTGGTAGAAGCCGAAGGCGCGCTGCCAGTCGGCCTCGCTGTAGCCGAGCTCCACATCGGGCTGCTGGCGCCAGAACAGGTCGGGCACGAGCACGACATAACCTTCCTCGGCGTAGTAGTCGGCCACCTCGCGCATCGTGTGGTTGACGCCGAAGATCTCCTGCGCAATCACCAGACCGGGGCCGCTGCCGGACTCGGGCAGGGCCAG
>NZ_RXFQ01000008.1 GCF_003951285.1 Variovorax beijingensis
GCGCCCCAGCGGCGAGGAGGCCAAGCAGATCGCCAACGAACTCAGGAATTGGGTGGCCAAGGAGATCGGCCCGATCGCCAAGCCCAAGGACATCCGCTTCGGCGAGAACCTGCCCAAGACGCGCAGCGGCAAGATCATGCGGCGCCTCTTGCGCAGCATCGCCAAGGGCGAGGCCATCACGCAGGACATCTCGACGCTGGAAAATCCGGCAATTCTGGAACAGTTGTCACAGACCAACTGATTCGATCTGTAGGACATGGCCGTTAATGGGAAGCAGGGGCCATTGCGGCCCGCGGCCTGAGGTAAAACCGGCACAGTTGCCATGCACCTCGACGTGCATGGGCGGGTTCACTGTGTTCGATCTTTACGAAGGAGGCCCCCATGGGCGTGAGATCTGCTTTCCTGTTCGTCATCCTGCTGCTGATTGCGGCGCTCGCCGCGCTCAACTGGGGCACGCTTTCGGGCCCGGTGCCGGTGTCGCTGGGCTTCATGACCGTGTCCGCGCCGCTGGGCCTCATGATGCTGGGGCTGACGGTGGCCCTCGGCGTATTCTTCCTGGTCTACGTTCTGTACCTGCACAGTTCGGTGCTGCTCGACGCCAAGCGCCACAACAGGGAAATGCAGGTGCAGCGCGACCTGGCCGACAAGGCCGAAGCCTCGCGCTTCACCGAACTGCGCAATTTCCTCGAAGCGCAGGAAACCAAGCACATGGCGCAGAACGCCGAGCGGCATGCCGCCATGCTGACGCGGCTGGGGCAGCTCGAGAGCGTGATCCGCCAGCGCTCCGAGCAGTCCGACAACACCGTGGCCGCGCACATCGGCCAGCTCGAAGACCGCATCGAGCGCAAGCCGCTGCCCACGGACATCGATCCGCGGATCTGACGAGCGCTCGTCAGCGCGCCAGCATCACCCAGGCCGCCAGCTTCTTGGCGTCGGCTTCGCTGACCTGGTTGTTAGCCGGCATTGCCAACGGCCCCCACACGCCCGAGCCGCCCTTGATGATCTTTGTCGCCAGCATGTCGACGGCGCCGGCGTTGCCCTTGTACTTGGCGGCCACGTCCTTGAAGGCGGGGCCGAGCACCTTGCGGTCCACCGCGTGGCAGCTCATGCAGTTCTTCGACGTTGCCAGCGCCAGGTCGGCAAAGGCGGGCGCCGCCAGGCCGAGGCCGAGAACCGCGAATGACAGGAGTCTTTTCATGGGGCTTTATTCGTAATGGCTGAGTTACATTCGATGTAACGCGATTGTAGGTAGCGCCGTGCACAGGCGTCCGGAAGCGTTGCCAACAAAACCCGGAGGGATTCGCGATGCTTTTTCTGCTGTTGGGCCTGCTCGGCGTAGGCCTCAAGTACTTCGAGGTGGGCATGGTGGCCGGCTGGAGCTGGTGGATCGTGCTGTCGCCTTTTGCCATGGCCGTGGCGTGGTGGGCATGGGCCGACTGGTCGGGCTACACCAAGCGCAAGGTCGTCGAGCGCGAGGAAGCGCGCAAGCAGGCGCGCATCGACCGCCAGCGCAGCAACATGGGCCTGCCGGGCAGCAAGGGCCAGCGCCCCAAGCGCTGACCGGCGGCTTCCAGCCCGGATGCCTCGCGGCACCGCGACATGGACGAGGAAGCGACCCGCCATGCGATGCTCGTCTTCGGGCTCTCGCTGCTTGTCGGGCCGGCCATCGGCGGACTGACGGGATGGCTCAGGAATCTTTTCTGGGGCGTGGGGGTCGGAGCCCTGCTGATCGGCTGCGCCGGCCTCTATGCGGCCGCAACCATCGGCTGGCATCGCTATCAGTCGATCGCAGGCACCGCCAGCGTGCAGGGCAGCCTGGTCGAATTCGTGGAGGAGCGCAGCAAGGACAGCAACGGCCACACGACGGTCTCGCGCGCGCCCATCGTCGAATACACCGCGGCTGACGGCCGCAAGCGCCGCGTCAAGGGGCTCGGCGGCGGGCTGTCGGACAAGGAGTGGGGCGATCCGGTCGAGGTGCGTTACAGCGTGGCCGACCCTGCGCAGGCCCTGGTGGCCGATTTCCAGAACATGTGGGGCGCCGTGTGGGGCCTGGGCCTCTTCGGGCTGTTCCCGATGATGTTCGGGCTGTTCTTCACCGGCATGGCGATCAAGGAGGGGCGGGCCCATGGCCGTGCAGCGGCGCCGCAGCGCACGGCCACGCCTGCCCAGCAGCGATGGCGCACGCGCGGCACCGTGCTGGCCAACCTGGTGTTCGTGGGCGGCTTTGCCGTCTGCTTTCTCTACCCGGACGAACGCCTGGGCAGGGCGCTCGGCGCAGGCTTCATGACCATCGGCGCCGGCGCATTGCTGCACTTCATCGTGCAGAGCCTGCCGCCGGCGATGGAGTTCGAGTTCCGCAGCATCCTCGCGATCGTGGGCCTCGGCTTCCTGGCCTTCGGCTACGGCGCGTGGATGATGTTCTGACCGGCTTCAGAACTTGTCGAGCACTGCGCCCGAACTGGCGCTGGAGGCATTGAACGCGAACTTGGCCTGCACGCCGCGCGTGTAGCGCGGCGCCG
Organism: Variovorax beijingensis; assembly: GCF_003951285.1. Classification (GTDB taxonomy): domain Bacteria; phylum Pseudomonadota; class Gammaproteobacteria; order Burkholderiales; family Burkholderiaceae_C; genus Variovorax; species Variovorax beijingensis. The sequence goes on from NZ_RXFQ01000008.1 coordinate 2,520, forward strand.
GCGGCTTCCAGCCTTCGCGGCGCCTGGCCAGCTCGGCTTCGGGCACATTGAGTTCGAGCACCAGCTTGTGCGCATCGATGGTGATCGAGTCGCCTTCGTTGACGAACGCAATGGTGCCGCCCGCCGCCGCTTCCGGCGCGACGTGGCCGACCACCATGCCCCAGGTGCCGCCCGAGAAGCGGCCGTCGGTGATCAGGCCCACGCTTTCGCCGAGGCCCGCGCCGATCAGCGCACCCGTGGGGGCCAGCATCTCGGGCATGCCCGGGCCGCCCTTGGGGCCGAGGTAGCGCAGCACCATCACGTCGCCGGCCTTGATCTTGCCGTCCAGGATGGCCTTGAGCGCCGACTGTTCGTCGTCGAACACGCGCGCCGGGCCGGTGATGACCGGGTTCTTGAGGCCGGTGATCTTGGCGACCGCGCCTTCGGGCGACAGGTTGCCCTTGAGGATGGCCAGGTGGCCTTCGTCGTACATCGGCTTGTCGATCGGGCGGATCACGTCCTGGTCGGCGCGCGGCACATCGGGCACGTCTTTCAGCACTTCGGCGATGGTCTGGCCGGTGATGGTGATGCAATCGCCGTGCAGCAGGCCCGCATTCAGCAGCACCTTCATGACCTGCGGAATGCCGCCGGCCTGGTGCAGGTCGACCGCGAGGTACTTGCCCGAGGGCTTCAGGTCGCACAGCACCGGCACCTTCTTGCGCATGCGCTCGAAGTCGTCGATGGACCAGTCCACGCCGGCCGCATGCGCGATGGCCAGGAAGTGCAGCACCGCGTTGGTGGAGCCGCCCGTGGCCATGATCACGGCCACCGCGTTCTCGATGGCCTTCTTGGTCACGATGTCGCGCGGCTTGATGTCTTTCTTGATGGCCTCGATCAGCACCTTGGCCGACTCCTTGGCCGAGTTGGCCTTTTCGTCGTGCGGATTGGCCATGGTCGACGAGTAGGGCAGCGAGATGCCCAGCGCCTCGAACGCGCTGGACATGGTGTTGGCCGTGTACATGCCGCCGCAGGAGCCCGTGCCGGGAATGGCGCGCTTCTCGATCTCGTGCAGGTCCTCGTCGCTCATGTTGCCGGCGGCGTTCTGGCCCACGGCCTCGAACACGCTCACGATGTTGAGGTCCTGCCCCTTGTAGCGGCCCGGCAGGATGGTGCCGCCGTAGACGTAGATGGCCGGCACGTTGGCGCGCAGCATGCCCATGAGGCCGCCGGGCATGTTCTTGTCGCAGCCGCCGACCACCAGCACGCCGTCCATCCACTGGCCGCCCACGCAGGTCTCGATGCAGTCCGAGATGACCTCGCGGCTTACCAGCGAGTACTTCATGCCTTCGGTGCCCATGGCCATGCCGTCGGAGATGGTGGGAGTGCCGAACACCTGCGCATTGCCGCCGGCTTCCTCGATGCCCGCGATGGCCGCGTCGGCCAGCTTCTGCAGGCCCGAGTTGCAGGGCGTGATGGTGCTGTGGCCATTGGCGACGCCGACCATCGGCTTCTTGAAGTCGGCTTCTTCGTAGCCCATGGCATAGAACATCGAGCGGTTGGGCGCGCGGCTCTTGCCTTCGACGATGTTGGCGCTGCGGCGGTTGATCTGGATTGGCTTGGTGTCCATGGTGTCTCTTGTGTCGTGGGGAGATCGAGGGGAATTCCAAGTATCGGACTTCTCATTGATTCATTCCAATCCATTTTTGTGCGCCGATTGATATGCTTGGCGTATGAAAGATGCCTTGATCGACCTGCGCGCCTGGCGCCAGTTCGTGGCCGTGGCCGAGGAGCTGCACTTCGGCCGCGCCGCGCTGCGGCTGCACATGACCCAGCCGCCGGTGACGCAGGCCATTGCCCAGCTCGAGAAAGCGCTGGGCGTCGTGCTGTTCGACCGCACACGCCGGCGCGTGGCGCTCACGCCGGCCGGCGAGGCGCTGCTGCCCGACGTGCGCGAACTGCTGGCGCGCGCCCAGGCGCTGCCGGCGCGGGCGCGCGCGGCGGCGGCGGGGCAGGTGGGGCGCGTGCGCATCGCCTTTGTCTCGACCGTCGGTTTCGAGCAGCTGCCGGCCTGGGTGCGCGAATTCCGCGTGCGCTGCCCCGAGGTGGCGCTCGAACTGGTCGAAGCCACGGGCGACGTGCAGCTCGAGGCCTTTGCGCGCGGCGAGATCGACGCCGGCCTGATGCTGCACTCGCCGGGCGCCGCGCCGCCCGGACTGGCGCGCCTGCCGGTGGAGGAAGAGGCGCTGGTGCTGGCGCTGCCGTCGCAGCACCGGCTCGCGCGTGCGCGCCCCGTGCCGCTGGCCGAGGCGCTGGCCGAACCGCTCGTGATCTTTCCGCGCCGCATCGTGCCGTCGCTGCACGATGCGGTCTTCGACCTCTATCACGCGGCGGGGCGCACGCCGCAGGTGGCGCAGGAGGCGATCCAGATGCAGACCATCGTCAACCTCGTCTCCGGCGGCATCGGCGTGGCCTGGGTGCCGCACAGCGTGATGCAGTTCCGGCGCGCCGGGGTGGTCTATCGGCAGGCCGACGAGTTCAAGGGCACGGGCCGGCGCCGCGTGGCGCTGCCGGCCTGCGAAACCAGCCTCGTGTGGCCCGCGCAGGCCGCGCATCCGGCGCTCGCGCGCTTCGTGGAGTTCGTGCGCGAGCGCACGGGGCGGGCGCGGGCGGGGTAGAGCCGCCTACCTGCGCGGCGTTCGTGCGCCGGCCGGCCGCGGTGCTGCGGGCGCATCGAGCGAGGCGGCGAGCAGCGCCTCGAGCCAGCCCGCAAAGGCCTGCATGCGGCGCGAGAGATTGCGCCGGTGCGGATAGACCAGGTGCACCGGCAGCGGCTGGGCGCGCGCCTCGGGCAGCACCTCGGCCAGCTCGCCGGCCGCGAGGTGTTCGCGCACGTCGTAGGCCGGGATCTGGATCAGCCCGAGCCCGGCGAGCGCGCAGGCGATGTAGGTCTCGGCGTTGTTCGCGGCCACCTGGCTGCGCATGCGCAGCGTCGCGGTCTCGCCGTCGCGCTGCCACTCCCAGGGCGCTGCGCGGCCGCTGGTCGGCGAGGCGTAGTTGACCGCGATGTGCTCGGGCAGGTCCGCTGGCGTGCGCGGCGTGCCATGGCGCGAAAGGTAGGCCGGGCTCGCGCAATTGATCAGCGTGAAATGCCCGAGCGGCCGCGCCACCAGGCTGCTGCTCGCCAACGGGCCCACGCGCAGCGCGCAATCGACACCTTCGAGCACCAGGTCCACGGCACGGTCGCTGGAGCCGAGTTCGAGCTCGATCGCCGGGTAGCGCTCGAAGAAATCCGGCAGCGCCGGCGCAATGAGCCGCCGCGCAATGCGGCTCGGCACGTCGACCTTGAGCCGTCCACTGACGTGGCTGCGCGACGGCAGGAACTGCTGCTCGATGTCTTCCATATCGGCCACGAGCGTGCGGGCGCGTTCCAGCAGCACTTCGCCGTCGGGCGTGAGGCCGACGCGCCGCGTGGTCCGGTGCAGGAGGCGCGAGCCCAGCTTCGCCTCGAGCTGCTGCACCGCCGTGGAAATGGTGGCGCGCGGCAGTGCGAGCCGATCGGCCGCACGCGTGAAGCTGCCGGTTTCGGCCACGCGCAGGAACACCTTGAGGAGGTCGATGCGGTCCATCCGTGCCAGTCGAATTGTTTGTAGTTTTACGAACAGTCTAGCGCCGGATTGTTGATTTATTCCGGAACTGGCGATCAATAGACTGAAGCTTCCCGATTCACATCAACGCTCTTCAGCAGGAGGTCATTCCATGTCCGCACGCACTCTCAAGAACAAGGTCGCCGTCATCGCCGGCGGCGGCAAGAACCTCGGCGCGCTCATCGGCCATCAACTGGTCGACGGCGGCGCCCGCGGCATCGCCATCCACTACAACAGCGACGCCTCGCGCAAGGATGCCGAGAAGACCGCCGCCGAGCTCGAGGCCAAGGGCGCCGCCACGCTGCTGGTGCAGGGCGACCTTGCTGTGGTGGAGAACAACGCGAGGCTGTTCGACCAGGCCGTGAAGCATTTCGGCCAGGTCGACATCGCCATCAACACCGCGGGCGTGGTGATCAAGAAGCCGATCCTCGATGTCACCGAAGCCGACTACGACAAGAGTTTCGACGCCAACGCCAAGGCCGCGTTCTTCTTCATCCAGCAGGCCGGCCGCACGCTGGCCGACGGCGGCAGCATCGTGTCGCTGGTGAGCTCGCTGCTGGCGGCCTACACGCCGTTCTACGCGATCTATCCGGCCTCGAAGGCGGCAGTGGAGCACTACACGCGCGCGGCCTCCAAGGAGTTCGGCGAGCGCGGCATCTCGGTCAACGCGATCGGCCCCGGACCGATGGACACGCCGTTCTTCTACGGCCAGGAAAGCAAGGAGGCCGTCCAGTACCACAGCAGCGCGGCGGCGCTCAGCAAGTTCTCGAAGAAGGGCTTGACCGACATCGAGGACATCGCGCCCATCGTGCGCTTCCTGGTCACCGAAGGCTGGTGGATCACCGGCCAGACGATCTTTGCCAACGGTGGCTACACCACCCGCTGATCCGGCAGGATCGCGCCCGGAGGACAACGCAAGATGCACACGATGATGGTGACGGGCGGCGGCTTCGCGCTGCTGGTGGTGTTTCTGTTGGCCGGCCGCTTCTTCGGCGACGGCTCGTCGCTGGCGCTGGCCGCGGCGGCCAAGTGGTTCATCCCGGCATGGTTCATCGGCGCCGGCATCAACATGGCCGTGGGCGTGATCAAGGCCGGCTATTCGGTGGCCGAAGAACTGCCGATCTTCCTGCTGGTCTTTGCCGTGCCGGCGGTCGTGGCGGCACTGCTGTGGTGGAGGTTCGGGCGCTGACATTGCCCTGAATGTCCCCGCGCCGGCCGCGACATTCGGGCCGGGCACAATCCGCGGATGCTCATGTATCCGCAGATCAATCCTGTCGCCCTGCAGCTCGGGCCCGTGGCCATCCACTGGTACGGCCTGACCTACCTGGCTGCGTTCGCGCTGTTCTATTTTCTCGGCACGCGCCGGCTGCGCCACGAGCCGTACCGCTCGCTGGTCGGGCAGGGCGCCTGGCAGCGCAAGGACATCGAGGACATCCTCTTCCTGGGCGTGATGGGCGTCATCGTGGGCGGACGGCTCGGCTATTGCCTGTTCTACAAGCCCGAGTTCTATCTTTCGCATCCGCTCGAGATCCTCTACGTTTGGCAGGGCGGCATGAGCTTCCATGGCGGCCTGCTGGGCGTGATCGGCGCGATGGTCTGGTTCGCACGTTCGCGCGCGCGGCCGTTCTGGCAGGTGATGGACTTCGTGTCGCCCTGCGTGCCCACCGGCCTGGCGGCGGGCCGCGTCGGCAACTTCATCAACGGCGAGCTCTGGGGCCGCTTCAGCAGTCCCGACCTGCCCTGGGGCATGGTGTTTCCGCAGAGCGGCTCGATGCTGCCGCGCCATCCCTCGCAGGTGTACCAGTTCCTGCTCGAGGGACTTCTGCTGTTTGCCATCATGTGGCTCTACGCCCGCAAGGAACGCAAGCAAGGGCAGGTGGCCGCGGTGTTCATGATCGGCTACGGCGTGCTGCGCTTCATCGCCGAGTATTTCCGCGAGCCCGACGACTTCCTGGGCCTGCGCGCGCTGAACCTGAGCCAGGGGCAGTGGCTCAGCGTGCCGATGGTGATCTTCGGCATCGGCCTGTGGATCTGGGCCGCGCAGCGCCGCCAGCCGGCGAGCGCCTGAGCGTCGGGTCCTCAGGGTAAGCAGGGGGGGCGCGGCCTTGCGGCCCCTCCGAGAGCCCCTCACAATTACGTGTAATTACAGAAAATTACGCCAGCCGATTTTTCCTTCAGCCGCCATGCGCCTGGTCCCCAACTCCCTGCACGACGAAGTCGCCGCCACGCTGCGCGAGCAGATCTTCGCGGGCGCGCTGGCGCCGGGCAGTTTCCTGGACGAGGCCGCGCTGTGCGAGCGGCTGTCGATTTCGCGCACTCCCTTGCGCGAGGCGCTCAAGGTGCTCACGGCCGAAGGCCTGCTGCGCCACGAGCCGCGGCGCGGCTGCTTCGTGCGCGAGGTGACGGAGCGCGATCTCGACGAGATATTCCCCGTCATCGCGCTGCTCGAAGGCCGCTGCGCCTACGAGGCGGCACGCAACGCCAGCGATGCGGAGCTGAGCGAGCTCGACGTGCTGCACGAACGGCTGGTGCGCCACGCCAAGGCCAAGCGCATCAACGACTACTACGCCACCAACCACCTGATCCACGAGGCCATCATCCAGCTGGCCGATAACAAGTGGCTGGCGCAGGTGATTGGCGATCTGCGCAAAATTCTCAAGCTGGCGCGGCTTCAGCAGCTGCATGCGCCGGGCCGGCTCGAGCAGAGCCTGTCGGAGCACTTGGCGGTGTTCGCCGCGCTCAAGGCGCGCGACAGCGAGGGCGCGGACGCGGCCATGCGCACGCACCTGACGCGCCAGCGCGAGGCGCTGCGCGCGGTGGCGCGACAACAGAAATCCAGGGTGATGTCGTGAACGGCCTGAAAGAAGACGGCATCCCCGCACCCCACAGCATTGGAGTTTGTCGATGAGTGCGACCGAGTGGTTCCAGGCGCGACTGCGCTCTGGCGAGAAGTCCGGCGAAAAGTCCGCTGCTAAGGTGCCCGTGGCACCCGAGGGCGCGGCCCGCGGCGCACCCAGGACGGCCGCGAAACCCAGCATGCGCTCGACCGCCGAGCGGCTGCAGGCCACGCTGCGCAAGGCCGACGAAGCCTTGTCGCCGCGTGCCCTGCGCCGCGTGCTCATGGCCCTGCAGGCCGTGATCGATCCGCGCGTGAGCGAGGTCGAGGGTGGGCGCCGGGCCCATGCCATCGCACGCGAATATGCCGCCGCCACGCCCGAGGAGCGGCGCGACTACTGGGCGCTCATGAGCGAGCATTTCGCGGCCGATCCGCACAAGCTCAAGTCCGCGCGCGACCAGCACCAGGCTGCCGTGGGAACGCCCGACGAAGGCCAGGCCGAGCTGCGGCTGCGGCGCGCGCTGGTGTCGCCGCGCATGCGCCTCCTGCAGCGTTTTGCGGTCGAACCCGAGGGCATGCGCTTCCTGGTCGACCTGCGCGCCGAACTGCTGCCATTCCTCAAGTCGGACAAGCGTCTCATCGCGCTCGATGCCGAACTGGAGCATCTGTTTTCCACCTGGTTCGACGTCGCGTTCCTCGAACTGCGACGGATCGACTGGCATTCGCCCGCGTCGCTGATCGAGAAGCTGATCCGCTACGAGGCCGTGCACGACATCAAGAGCTGGACCGACGTGAAGAACCGGCTCGACGACAGCGACCGCCGCTGCTACGGCTTCTTCCATCCGCGGCTGCCCAACGAGCCGTTGATCTTCGTCGAGGTGGCGCTGGTCGACCGCATCAGCGACGGCATCACGCCGCTGCTCGACGAGGCCGCCGTGCCGATCCAGCCGGCCAAGGCCACCACGGCCATCTTCTATTCGATCAGCAACACGCAGAACGGGCTGCGCGGCGTGAGCTTTGGCGATTCGCTCATCAAGCGGGTGGTCGAGACACTGCAGGAAGAGCTGCCGCGCCTGAAGACCTTTGCCACGCTGTCGCCGATCCCGGGCTTTCGCAACTGGCTCGCCAGGAATGCCGCCGAGCTGCTGCCGCGCCTGGACGAAAAGCGCGAGGCCGAACTCGGCCGCCTCGTCGGCTCGCTGCCGCCGACCGCCGAGCGGCTGCTCGCCGCGGTAGAGGCGCCGGCCACGCTCGATGCCAAGTCGCCGCTGCGCCAGTGGCTGCTGCAGGCCGCGGCCGAATACCTGGGCCACACGCTGGTCGACGGCACGCCGGCCGATCCCGTGGCGCGTTTTCACCTGGGCAACGGCGCGCGCGTGGAGCGTCTCAACTGGGCCGGCGATCCGTCGCCCAAGGGGCTGAAGCAGTCGTACGGCCTGATGGTCAACTACCTCTACGATCTCAAGCGCCTCGACAAGCATCGGGCATGGATCGCCGAGGGCAAGGTGGCGGTTTCGGGGGATGTGGAAAGCCTGTTCTTCAAAAAAGGCTGAGTTCTGCAAAGAAGTCCGGCGCGTGATGCGCCGGCCCGCATGGTGCGGCAATCTACAACGACAGGAGATGACAGATGACTCAGAGTTTTCAGCGACGCGACGTGCTGCGCCTGGCCGCAGCCGGGGCGGCCGTTCTGTGCGGCGGCGCAGGCGCGCAGGGAGGTAATTGGCCGACGCGGCCGGTCAACATGGTCGTGCCGTTCCCGGCCGGTGGCGGCACCGATGCCTTCGCGCGCCCGCTCTCGGCCCAGTTCGCCAAGGTGACCGGGCAGACGCTGGTCATCGACAACCGCGGCGGCGCGGGCGGCACCGTGGGCGCCAGCATCGCCGCCAAGGCCCAGCCCGACGGCTACACGCTCTTCATGGGCGCGGTGCACCACGCGATTGCGCCGTCGATCTACCCCAAGCTCGACTACGACCTCGAGAAAGACTTCGTGCCGCTGATGCTGCTGGCCAACGTGCCGCAGGTGGTGGTGGTCAATCCGCGCCGCGTCACGGCCAATACGCTGCAGGAGTTCGTCGCCGCCGCCAAGCGCAACCCCGGCAAGCTCAACTACGGCTCGGCCGGCGCGGGCACCTCGCACCACCTGGCGGGCGAGCTGTTCAAGCTGCAGACCGGCACCTTCATCACGCATATTCCCTACCGCGGCGCGGGGCCGGCGCTGTCCGACCTGATCGCCGGCAATGTCGACCTGATGTTCGACGGCCTCGGCTCTTCGGCCCAGCACATCAAGGGCGGCCGGATCAAGGCGCTGATGGTGGCCGGCAGCAAGCGCAACCCGGCGTTCCCCGACGTGCCCTGCGCGGCCGAGGTCGGCCTGCCGGACTACACGGTCACCACCTGGTACGGCCTGTGGGCGCCCAAGGGCACGCCGGCCGACCTGCAGGCGCGCATCGTCGACGAAATGAAGAAGGCCCTTCAGAGCGACGAGCTCAAGGCCATCTGGGCCCAGAACGGCTCCGAGATCCCGAACCTCGCCATGGCGTCGTACGGCGGTTTCGTGAATTCCGAGATCAAGCGCTGGGCCACGGTGGTGAAGGCCTCGGGCGCCAAGCTGGAGTAATGGGGCGGCCGCAAGCTTGCATGCCCGGCGCACACCGAATTTCCGAAGTACCTGCCCCGATGAAGACGAAAGCCAATTCCAACCTGTTTGCCGCCCTGCGCGCGGCCTTTCCCGCCGACCTCGGCCGCACTGCCGTGGAAACCGACAACGGCCTGTTCTATTCGTGGCAAGACCTCGACCGCGCCAGCGCGATGATGGCCAACCTGTTCGGTGCGCTGGGGCTGGAGGAGGGCGCCCGCATCGCGGTGCAGGTCGAGAAATCGGTCGAGGCGATGATTCTCTACCTTGCCACGCTGCGCGCCGGCTACGTGTTCCTGCCGCTCAATACGGCCTACCAGAGCGCCGAGATCGAGTACTTCATCGGCAATGCCGAGCCGGCCGTGGTGGTGTGCACCAGCCGAAATGCCGCGTGGGTCGGACCGATCGCGAGTGCGGCGGGCACCCGGCATGTGTTCACGCTGGACGACGACCGCACCGGCACGCTGCTGGAGCTTGCCGCGCAATGCAGCGACCGGCATGAAGCGGCGCGAAAGAGCGCAGGCGACCTGGCCGCCATCCTCTACACCAGCGGCACCACCGGCCGCAGCAAGGGGGCCATGCTCACTCACGGCAACCTGCTGTCGAATGCCGAGGTGCTCAAGGACTACTGGGGCTGGACGGAGGGCGACGTGCTGATCCACGCGCTGCCGATCTTCCATGTGCACGGCCTCTTCGTTGCGCTCCACGGTGCGCTGCTCAACGGCAGCAAGATGATCTGGTTTTCCAGGTTCGACCCGAAGCGCGTGGTCGAGAAGCTGCCCGAGGCCACCGTGTTCATGGGCGTGCCCACGCTCTATGTGCGCTTGCTGGCCGAGCCCGGCCTCACGCGCGAGGCGGTGCGCAGCATGCGGCTCTTCATCGCCGGTTCCGCACCGCTGCTCATCGAGACCTTCGACGAATGGCGCGAGCGCACCGGCCACACCATCCTGGAGCGCTACGGCATGAGCGAGACCATCATGCTCACCTCCAACCCGTACAGCCCCGCCCAGGGCGAGCGCCGCGGCGGCACGGTCGGCTTTGCGCTGCCGGGCGTGCGGCTGCGCGTGCGCGACGACGCCGGCCGCGACTGCACAACCGACGAGATCGGCAACATCCAGGTCAGCGGCCCGAACGTGTTCGCGGGCTACTGGCGCATGCCGGAGAAAACGAAGGAAGAATTCACCGCCGATGGTTTCTTCAAGACCGGCGACGTCGGCAAGATCGACGGCCGCGGCTATGTCACCATCGTCGGACGCAGCAAGGACCTGATCATCAGCGGCGGCTACAACGTCTATCCCGCCGAGATCGAGGGCTACATCAACGAGCTGCCCGGCGTGGCCGAAAGCGCGGTGGTCGGCGTGCCGCATCCCGACTTCGGCGAGGTGGGCGTGGCCATCGTCATCGCCAAGGCGGGCGGAGCGCTCGATCCCGATGCCATCGTGGCGGAGCTCAAGTCGAAGCTAGCGAACTTCAAGATTCCCAAGCGCTGCTTCGTCGTGCCCGAGCTGCCGCGCAACACCATGGGCAAGGTGCAGAAGGTGCTGCTGCGGGAGCAGCACAAGGGGCTGTTCGCATAGGGCCTTGCGATCCTCGCCTGCGGCATCCCCCGGAGCGAGGGCCCCCTAAGCTGCGCCCAGCCCGTTCATGAGCCCGCTGCCCGCATGGCAGTTGATGTATTCGTAGTTCTGCTCGTCGGCCTTCAGCACCGACACCTCGTGGTACACGCGCAGCTGCAGCTGGAAGTTCAGCGCCTGCACGTAGCGCATGAAGCTGCCGAAGATCGCAACGTGCGTGGGATGCGATTCGGCCCAGCGTTCCATGTCGGCGAGCGAACGCCAGAAGCTCAGGCCGAACGATTTCTCCAGCGGCGCGCCCTTGGCATCGAGGTGGTGCATGTAGCGGTTGCTGTAGCAGCCGATGTGAAGGCCCTGGTCGCGCAGGAAGTCCATGCCTTCGCGCAGCACGGGTTCCATTTCGCCGAGATAGAGCGTGCGTTCCTGGCCGGTGGTTTCGGCCCACTCCTGGCCGGAGCGGATCATCGCGATGTTCTCGTGGCCTGCGATGCGCACGCGCTGCCCCGGTGCCGGAGCGCCGGCAATGACGGCGCGCGTGCCCGAGGGCGCCATGGCGTCGGTCTGCGACAGCGGAATGCGGTCGCGCATCGAACCCCAGTAGCCGTGCTCCTGCAGTTCGCCGCTCACGCCGCCCATCACCACGCCCACGCCTTCGAGGCGGTCGGGTGTGTTGAACATGGTCTCGAAATGCTCGGCACGCGGCGAAACGATTTCGCGGAAATAGCCGAGGCCGTCCGCCAGCCGCTCGTCGGAGCGCCACCACGCATCGACCTGGGGCGCCGCGCACCAGCGCGCATGGGCGGCAGGGTCGTCCCAGTAGGCGATGGCGACCATGTTGTCGTAGCCGGCGGCGTCGACGTGGTGCGCGAAGTCGTGGTGGCCGGGCCCGTCGGGCAGTGCGAAGCCGGCTGCGATATTCATCAGCGCCGCGCATGCGCGGCCCTGCATCCCGGCGCCGCGCGACTGCACGCCGAAACAGCCCATCACGACCTGCCTGACCGCGGCCGGCGCGCGCGCCGACCAGACGGGATAGGGCGGCGCGTAGTTGTCCTCCACGCGGCGATGGCGCGTGCGGGGGCACTTCAGGTGCTCGGCGATGGCGGATTCCATGGCGTGCCTCCGATGCTTCAGGCCACCAGCGGCTGCTGGCGCGCGGCCGCCGCTGCCGGCTCGGATGCGGCGACGATGGCCTCGAAGGCGCCGCCCTCGACCTCGGGGGCGCGCTGCAGCACCACGGGTTCGCGGCGCGTCTTGTTCAACAGCAGCTGCGTGACGTCGGGCCGCGAGTAGTGGCCGCTCGGGTCGGCGGCCGCCTTGGAGAGCGCGATCATTCCCAGGTCGATGTCGGCGATCACCAGCCCCTCCTGGTCTTCGGCCAGCGGCGTGCCCAGCGGCGAACCGTCGGGCGCATAGATGCGCGCAAAGCCGCCGCCCACGCGCAGCATCTGCTGCTTGCCGGCGTCGGTGCACATCAGCTCGCTCATGGCCTGCGAGACGGTGGCGCACGGCGCCACCACGAAGCACTGGCCCTCGGCCGCGTACACCTGGCTCGCGGCGTTGTTGAGCTCGGGGCCGAGCGCATAGGCCGCGCCGCGGTAGAGCGAAAAGCTCGGCCAGGCGCCGCAGTGGATCTGCTCGTTCTGCGCATACATCGCGTACTTGCTGAGCGGCTGAAGATGCTCCCAGCACGAGAGCGATCCGATGTTGCCGATGGGCGTTTCGACCACAGCCAGGTCGCAGCCGTCGCCTTCGCCGAACACGGTGCGCTCCACATGCGTGGGCTTGAGCTTGCGGCGCGTCTGCACCGCTTGGCCCTGGTCGTCGATCAGCGCCTGCGCTATGTAGAGGCTGCCGGCGGCCTTTTCGCTGTAGCCGAGCGAAACCCAGATGTTGTGCTTGCGCGCGGCCTCCCGGATGCGGTCGAATTCGGCCGAGCCCACGACCAGCGCGTTGTCGTGGTAGCGCTGCACGAACTGCATGCCCCAGGCCGGCGAGTCGAGCCAGATCCACCAGGGGTAGCCGGGCACCCAGGTCTCCGGAAAGGCGATGAGCTTCACGCCCTGGCCGGCCGCCTGGGCCATGAGGTCGATGGTCTTGTCGATGGTGCCGTCGAGATCGAGGAACACGGGCGCTGCCTGCACGGCGGCGACGCGGAGCTTGGGGTGAACGGTGGCGGGCATGGCGGCGGGTCTCCGGAAGCAGGGGTTGAAAGAAACAACTTCGCACACCTCGCACCGGGTTTGCGCGGTGGCATGCGGGTTGCTTCAAGCGTAGATTCGCCGCCGCGAAACGCCTTGACCCGAACTTGCGGCGTTCTTGTTCCAGCGTTGCATGCCGACTTCCGAAGGAACCCCGATGACCCCGTTGCTCAGCACCGACGCCGTCCCGCGCGACCAGCGGCTCGCCTACTGGACCGACATGATCTGCAACGTCTACGTTCAGCTCGGATGCGACCCGGTGCGCGAAGGCGATACGGGCAACTTCGAAGGCAGCATCCGCCAGCACACGCTGCCGAGCCTGGACGTGTCGGTGGTCAGGTCGGGGCCGCAGAAGGTGATGCGCACGCCAGGCCACATCTCGCGTTCGAGCGACGACTGTTTTCTTGTCAGCATCCAGGCGCGCGGCCAGGGCGTGGTGCGGCAGGACGGTCGCGACGCCGTGCTGGCGGCAGGCGACTTTGCGCTGTACGACAGCACGCGGCCCTACCAGCTGCTGTTCGACGACAGCTTCGAGCAGATCGTGCTCAAGCTGCCGGGCGAACGCCTGCGCAGCGAGCTGCACGACACCGAAGCGCTGACGGCCACCACCGTGTCGGGGCGCGAGGGCGCGGGCCACCTGCTGCTGGGCATGATCCGCACGCTGCGCGAGGACATCGACACCTTGCAGCCCGCGTCGGCCCTGGCGGTGGCCAACGGCGTGCAGAGCATTCTTGTCGCCGGGCTGCAGACGCTTCCCGCGGCGCGCTCACCGGGCCTGAGCAGTCTCACGGCCTACCACCTGGCCCGCGTGAAGCGGCGCATCGACGAGCAATTGGCGGACCCTTCGCTGTCGGTGGGAAGCCTCGCGGCGCAGCTGGGCGTCTCGGCGAGCCACATCCATCGCGTCTTCAAGAGCGAGCCGCTCACGCCCTCGCAATACATCTGGGAGCGCCGGCTCGAAGCCTGCAGCCGCGATTTGCTCGAGCCGCGCCTGGCCGGCCGGCCGGTGGCCGAGATTGCCTATGGCCGAGGCTTCAACGATGCGGCGCATTTCAGCCGCGCATTCCGCGAACGCTTCGGCTGCTCGCCGCGCGAGTGGCGGCAGCAGCGCGTGCAATAGAAGAAGGGAAAGAGAGCCTGCAGCCTGTCTACTGCACGAGGAGCACCGAGGTGTCGGTCTCGGAGATCACCTTGGTAGCCACCGACCCCATCAGCGCGCGGCCCAGGATGCCGTGGCCATGGGTGCCGAGCACGATCAACTGCGCATGCGCCGCCGCCGCCGACTTGAGGATTTCCTCGGCCGCATGGCCATGGCGCTTGTCGATCGTGAAGTTGCTCACGCCGTTCTCCGTCAGCAATGCTGCCACGGGGTCGAGCACCTTGGCGTTTTCCTCGGCGTAGTAGTCGGTGATCACCTCCTTGCTGAGGTGGCGCGCCACGTGGCCCGAGATGCCGGTGGAGACATGCACGATGACCAGTTCATGGCCCTCCACGAACATGGAGCGGTTGGCCAGCAGGTAGTTGAGCGCCTTTTGCGTATAGGCGCTGCCGTCGACGGCGATGAGGATTTTCATGAACCCGTTATACGGCCGGGGCCCGGGCGTCGCAACGGGTCTCACCCCAGACCCGAGGGGCTTTCAGCATCCTCTCAGCCTTGCAGGCCCTTCCAGAGCATGTAGGCCGCAAGCAGGTACAGGATGCTGGCGAACACGCGCTTGAGCTTCTTCACCGGCAGGTTGTGCGCTGCCTTCGCACCCAGCGGCGCGGTGAGCACGCTGCACACCGCGATGACCGCGAGCGCGGGCAGCCAGATGTAGCCGAACGCGCCGGCCGGAAGGCCCTGCACCGACTGTCCGCTCACCACGTAGCCCAGCACGTTGGCCACCGCAATCGGAAAGCCGAGCGCGGCGCTGGTGGCTACGGCGTTGTGGATGGAGATGTTGCACCAGGTCATGAACGGCACGCTGACAAAGCCGCCGCCCGCGCCGACCAGGCCCGAGATGAAGCCGATGGCGCCGCCCGCCGACAGCTGCCCCGCGGTGCCCGGCATCTGGCGCGTGGGCTTGGGCTTGCGGTCGAGGAACATCTGCGTGGCGGAGAAGCCCACGAACAGCGCAAAGACGATGGCGAGCACCGTGCCCTTGAGCAGCGCGAACACGCCCAGGCTGCCCAGCAGGCTGCCGATGACGATGCCGGGCGCAAGGCGCCGCACGATGTCCCAGCGCACCGCACCGCGCTTGTGATGCGCGCGCACGCTGGACACCGAGGTGAAGATGATCGTGGCCATCGAGGTGGCGATCGCCATCTTCACGGCAAGATCGGAAGCCACCCCGCGGTGCCCCATGATGATCGTGATGAACGGCACCATGAGCATCCCGCCGCCAATGCCCAGCAGGCCTGCCAGGAAACCGGTGCCCAGGCCAAGCGCGGCCAGTTCGGCGATCAGGAGGGGGTCGAGCAGGGAAGTCACGCAGCGGAGCCTTGAAAAAAAGCAACGGCCCCGTGCAGCGCATGCAGGGGCCGTATGAACGGAAAAAGGTGTCTGCAAGTGGGCGCCGAACCCGCATCCTGAACCAGGGTTCAGGTGGGCGAGGGCAGCAAGACTTCGGGTTCATCTGACGCGAGATGATCACACCCGTCAAGCGATGTACCAAGCCCGGCTCCGGAGAGCATTGGAACAAGGAAATATTAAGCCCGACGCGCACCGCAGACAGTTCGGATTTTACGCCCCCCACGGGCCGGGTGCTTCCGCTCAGAGTAAATGGTCATCGCCCGCAAGGGCTTGATCGAGTTTCTGAATGAGTTGGGCGGCCTTGGCATCGGCGTCGCCGCCGCCTGCCGAGGAGGCCGCGGCCACGGGAGCCGGCGCGGCCGCAGCGGCCGCTTGCTGGGCCGCCAGGTCGAAAGCCAGGTTCAGCGAAGCGAGCACCGCGATGCGGTCGCGCGCCTTCACCTTGCCCGCATCGCGGATCTTGCACATGGCCGCGTCCACGCGTTCGACGGCTTCGCGCAGCTGCGCCTCGCCGCCTTCGGGGCAGCCGAGCAGATAGCTCTGGCCCATGATCTGAACTTCAATCTGCTTCATGCGGGGGAATCTTGGGAAGGTGGTTCGGCCGGCAGCCGCTCGAGCAGCGCATCGAGGCGCGTGCGGGCCGCGGCCAGCCGCGACTTCAGCGCGTCGCGCTCGCGAGTGAGCGCTTCGACCTGCTCCTGCAGCAGCGCATTGGTGCGCTGCACCTCTTCATGACGCACGAGCAGGCGTTCCACACGCTCGGCGATCTGGTCGATGGGGCTGGAGGCGGGCATGGTTGGCGATTGTAGTTTCCCCGGCGGACGGCAGGCGGCGCAACTTTTGGCTTACTGCGTTGGCGCAGGCCCTAAAATCCTGCGCGTTGGTGCCTGCGGCGTGGTTCACATGCCGCGGTTCAACGGGAAGCAGGAGTGAACGCCCCCCGGAAACGGAACAGGGCCGAAGCCGCCTGCGCTGCCCCCGCAACGGTCAAGCAGTCGACGCCGCAAGCGTCAACCTCATCCATCAAGCCACTGGGTGCCCTGAAACAGGCACCTGGGAAGGCGGTGGGGTCGCACTGCCAGCCCGGATACCGGCCAACGAGGCGGCTGCCGCATGCGCGATCGATTTTCGATTCGGCGCGCAAGGCAGCCATTGCGCCCAAGCGCCGGCGGGGAAGCCGGCGACGGGCATAGACGTTCGTTCGCTCCAATCATGACTTCCTGTGGTTTCCTTTCCCTCGGCCGTTCGCCTGCGCGCCGCCGCCGCCTTGCCTGCCTGCCGCTCGCGCTGGCCTCCGCCTTCGGCGGCATGGCGCTGCTTCAACTGCCGGCCGTCGCGCATGCCCAGCAGGATGCGCCGGCGCTCGGCGAAACCGTCGTCACGGCCAACCGCACGCCGCAGCCACTGTCGGACCTGGTGGGCGACGTGTCCGTGGTCGACCGCCAGACCATCGAGCGCAGCGGCGCTGTCGGCGTGGCCGACGTGCTGGCGCGCCTGCCGGGCATCGAGATCACGCGCAATGGCAGCGTGGGCAACACCACCAGCCTGTTCATCCGCGGCGCCGAGACGCGCTTCACGGCCGTGTACATCGACGGCGTGCGCGTCGATTCGCAATCGACCGGCGGTGCCGGCTGGGAAAGCATTCCCCTTTCGCAGATCGACCGCATCGAAGTGCTGCGCGGCCCGGCCGCCGCGGTATACGGCTCCGATGCCGTGGGCGGCGTGATCCAGCTCTTCACGAAGCGCGGCGAGGAGGGCGTGGCGCCCTACGCGGGCATCGGCTTCGGCAGCCACGGCCTGCGCAAGGCGGAGGCGGGCGTGAGCGGGAAGTCGGGTGCCTTCGACTACTCGCTGGGCGTGGCGCACGAGGAAAGCCGGGGCTTCAACGTGCTGCCGATGGACAAGCGCACGCCCTCGAAGGACGGCTTCACCAGTCCCGACCGCGACGGCTACCGCAGCAATGCCGGCAACCTGCGCCTGGGCTACCAGCTCACCCCGAACCAGCGGCTGGAAGCCACGCTGCTGTACAGCGACATGGAAGCCGGCTATGACCCGCCGGTGAGCTTCAGGACCCGGCCGCCGATCCAGTTCAAGAACGACATCTCGAACAACACGCTGCGCACGGCCGGGCTCTCGTGGTCGGCCAAGTGGAACGACATCTACAGCACGCGCGTGCAGGTCACCGATTCGCAGTCGGTCTACAAGACCCAGCCTTCGTTCTACCGCACCGAAACGAATCTGCGCGGCTACCTGTTCCAGAACGAGTTCCGCTTCGGCCCGCACCTGGTGACGGCCACGCTCGAGCGCCGCGAAGACGCGCTCGAGAATGCGCCCACCACCAGCAGCGGCCTGTTCTCGAGCAAGCGCTCGCAGGACGCGGTCTCGCTCGGCTACGGCTTCGTGCAGGGCGCGCATTCGCTCCAGCTGCATGTGCGCCACGACAACGACAGCGAATTCGGCGGCAAGACCACCGGCAGCGCCGCCTACGGCTACGCGATCACGCCCAGGCTGCGGGCCACCGTCTCGGCCGGGACCGCCTTCCGTGCGCCCACGCTGTACCAGCGCTTCAGCGAATACGGCGTGGCCAGCCTCAAGCCCGAGTCGAGCCGCAACGTCGAGCTTGGCCTGCAGTACGTCGATGGCGGCACGCATGCGGGCATCGTGGTCTACCAGAACCGGGTCGAGAACCTGATCGTGTTCGACGGTTCGGCCACCAACTGCCGCTCCGACTTCGGCTGCTATGCCAGCACCGCCCGCGCCCGCTACCAGGGCGTGACACTGTCGGGCGGCCACCGCATCGGTGACGTGACCTTGCGCGCATCGCTCGACTTCCAGGACCCGCGCGACCTGGACACCGACCACCTGCTGGCACGCCGCGCGCGCCGCCACGGCACGCTCGGCGCCGACTGGCGCATTGCAGGCTGGACGCTGGGCGCCGAGCTGCAATCGTCGAGCAAGCGTTTCGACGACGCGGCCAACACGCGAACGCTCAGTGGCTATACCGTGCTGAACCTGGTGGCCAGCACGCAGATCACGCGGGACATCGGCCTGGTGGCCCGCGTCGACAATGTGGGCGACAAGGACTACACGCTTGCACGCGGCTACGCCACCGGCGGCCGCAACGCTTACATCGGCCTGAAGTGGACACCGCAATAAGCCAGTCCCGCGCCAACGGCGAACCGGTCGCTGCACGCTCCTGCGCCGCCGTGCTGGTGGCGGCGCCGGCCTCGGGGCAGGGCAAGACCACGGTCGCGGCTGCGCTGGCGCGGCTGCACGCACGGCAGGGGCGGCGCGTGCGGGTCTTCAAGTGCGGGCCCGACTTTCTCGACCCGTACTGGCTGGCGCTTGCCAGCGGCTCGCCGGTGCACTCGCTCGATCTCTGGATGACCGGCGAGGCCGACTGCCGGCGGCGGCTGCATGCGGCCGCGGCCGAGGTCGACCTGCTGATCGTCGAAGGCGTCATGGGCCTGTTCGACGGCAGCCCCAGCGCGGCGGACCTGGCCGAGCGCTTCGGCCTTCCGGTGCTGGCCGTGATCGATGCGCAGGCCATGGCCGGCACCTTCGGCGCGCTGGCCTATGGCCTGCAGAATTTCCGCCCCGCGCTGCCCTGGGCCGGCGTGCTGGCCAACCGCGTGGCCGGCGAGCGGCATGCCGGGATGCTGAAAGAGGCCTTGCGCGAACCGGCGCAATGGCTCGGCGGCCTGCCGCGCGGCCCCGGTTTCGAATTGCCTGAGCGGCACCTGGGGCTGGTCGCCGCGCATGAACTTGGCGATGCGACAGCGCGGCTCGACGCGGCTGCCGACGCGATGGCCGCCACGCCCATCGGCCAGCGGCCGCTTTCCGAATGGCCGCAGCTGCGTTTCGAGGCCGCTCCGGCCGAGCCGCCGGCGCGCATCGATCCGCTGCTGCAGGGGCGCACCATCGCGGTTGCGCGCGACGCGGCCTTTGCCTTCATCTATCCGGCCAATCTCGACGTGCTTGCGGCGCTCGGCGCGCGGGTCGTGTTCTTCTCTCCGCTCGCCGGCGACGCACTGCCCGCATGCGATGCGATCTGGCTGCCCGGCGGCTACCCCGAGCTGCATGCGAAGGCGCTGTCCGCCTGCGGTCCGCTGCGCATCGCGCTGGTTGCGCATGTCGCCGCGGGCAAGCCGGTATGGGCCGAATGCGGCGGCATGATGTCGCTGTTCGAGCAGCTGGAAACGGCCGATGGCGCGTCGCACGCGCTCTGGGGATTGCTGCCGGGCCGGGTCGCGATGCACAAGCGGCTCGCCGGCCTTGGTCCGCAGCAGCTCAAGCTGGGTGCCCACACCCTGCGCGGCCACACCTTTCACTACTCGAGCTGCGAAACGCCGCTGGTGCCGGCGGCCTTCACCGGCAGGCCCGGCGCGGACGACCGCGCGGGAGAGGCCTTCTATGTGCACGGCCCGGTGCGGGCGAGCTATTTTCATGCGTGGTTCGCGTCCAGCCCCGAAGCCACGGCCAGGCTGTTCGGCGCGATGCCGATCGAGCTCGAACGCGAAACCCCGGAGGCCGATGCGCATGCCCGTTGAACACGAATTCATCCTCGGCGGCCAGAAAAGCGGCAAGTCGCGCCGCGCCGAGCAGCGCGCCGCCGACTGGCTGGCCGAGGCGCCCGCCGTGCGGCGCGCCGTGCTGATTGCCACCGCCCAGGCGCATGACGACGAGATGCAGGAGCGCATCGTGCGCCACCAGGCCGACCGCGCCCGCCGCGTGCCTGCCATGCGAACCGTGGAAGAACCGGTCGAGCTGGCGCGCGCCATCGTCACGCAGAGTTCGCCCGACACGCTGGTGGTGGTCGACTGCCTCACGCTCTGGCTCACCAACCTGCTGATGCCGCTGCGCTCCGAGACCGCGCAGCCGGTCACGCGCACGCCGGCTGCGCATGCCGCGATGCTGCTCATGGCGCTGCGCGAGGCGCGCGGGCCGGTGGTGCTGGTCGGAAACGAGATCGGCCTGGGCGTGATTCCGCTCGGCCGCGAAACGCGCGCCTTCGTCGATGCGCTGGGCCGCATGAACCAGGACGTGGCGGCCGCCTGCGACCGCGTCACGCTGATGGCGGCCGGCTTGCCGCTGACCCTGAAAGCGCCTACATGACAGCCCGCTGGATTCGATGCTTTTCCGCGGCCCTTGGCCTGGGCCTCTTCGCGTTGGCCGCGCATGCCCTCGACGTGGTCGACGAGCGCGGCGTGGCGGTGAGCCTGCCGCAGCCGCCGCAGCGCATCGTCACGTTGCTGCCTTCGCTGACCGAAGGCGTCTGCGCGCTCGGTGCGTGTTCGCGGCTGGTGGGCGTCGACAACTATTCCAACTCGCCGAGCGCGGTGCGCGCCTTGCCGCAGCTGGGCGGGGGGCTCGAGCCGAACGTCGAAGCCATCGTGGCGCTGCGGCCCGATGCGGTGCTGCTCGCCAAGTCCTCGCGCGTGACGCAGCGGCTCGAGGCGCTGGGCCTCAAGGTGCTGGTGCTCGAACCCAAGAGCCATGCCGACGTGCGGCGCGTGCTCGACAAGCTCGACCAGGTGCTCGGCACCCGCGAGGCGCCGAACATCTGGCGCACGATCGATGCCGGCGTGTCGGCCGCGGCGCAATCGCTGCCGGCCGGCGCCAGGGGCCAGCGCGTCTACTTCGAGGTCAACAGCGCGCCCTATGCGGCCGGCGAGTCGTCGTTCATCGGCGAGACGCTCACGCGCCTGGGCATGAAGAACATCGTGCCGGCTTCGCTCGGGCCCTTTCCCAAGCTCAACCCCGAATACGTGGTGCGCGCCAATCCCGATCTCATCATGGTCAGCGTGCGCAGCGCGGCGGGCATGGAGCAGCGCCCGGGCTGGAGCGGCATCCGCGCGGTGCGCGAAGGGCGCATCTGCCGCTTCGACGCCGCGCAGTCGGACGTGCTCGTGCGTCCCGGCCCGCGCATGGACGAGGCCGCACGGCTGATGGCGCGCTGCATCGCGGAGAAGGCCGGCTGAGCCGCGGCGACCTCATGCATACACGCCATCAGCGCCGCGTCTGGCTCTTCGGCATCGCCTTGCTGGTGCTGGGCGGCACACTGGCGGTACTCGGCCTGGGCATCGGCAGCACCGGCTTCGAAAGCCTGCTGGCGGCGTGGAGCGATCCGGTGGCGCTGCGCATCGTCTGGGACATCCGGCTGCCGCGCACGCTGGGCGCCTGGCTCGCGGGCGCGCTGCTCGGGCTGGCGGGCTCGGTGGCGCAGGGGCTGTTCCGCAATCCGCTGGCCGACCCTTATCTGCTGGGCAGCGCCTCGGGGGCCTCGCTCGGCGTGGCGGTGGCGCTGCTGCTGTTCGGCGGCTCGGCCGCCAGCATGCAATGGGCGATGCGCCTGGGGCTCACGGGCGCGGCCTTCGTGGGCGCGGTGCTCGCGGTGATGCTCACGCTGGTGCTCGCGCGCGGCGTGCAGCAGACACTGCGGCTGCTGCTCGCGGGCGTGATCGTCGGCGTGGTGCTCGGTGCCGCCAAGGACCTGATCACCATCGCCTCGGCCGACATCCTGCAGGCCATCCAGGGCTTCATCCTGGGCAGCACCGGCCTGGTCGGCTGGAGCGCATGCGCGGTGATGGCGGCGGTCGGTGCAGTGTGCCTGCTGCTGGGCTGGGCGCTCGCGCCGGTGCTCGACGGCCTGGCGCTCGGCGAAGCGACGGCCCGCAGCCTGGGCCTGCCGCTGGGCGCCATGCGCGCCACGCTGGTGGTGGTGCTCGCACTGGCCACCGGCGCGGCCGTGGCGCAGACCGGCCTGATCGCCTTCGTGGGCCTGGCCGCGCCGCACCTGGTGCGCTCCGTGGTCAAGACCACGCACGCCGGGCTGATCGTGCTGTCGGCTGCAATGGGCGGCCTGCTGCTGATGGCCGCCGACCTGCTGGCGCGCTGGCTCATCGCGCCGCAGGAACTGCCCGTGGGCGTGCTCACGGCCGTGCTCGGCGGCAGCTACCTGCTGTGGCTGATGCACAGGCGCAGCGCGCGGGGCGGAGTGGCATGAGCCGGATCGCCGCACTCGAAGCCCGCGGCCTGGGCGCCATGCTCGGCAACACCGAGGTGCTGCACGGCATCGACCTGAAGCTCGGCGCCGCGCGCTGGACCAGCGTGGTCGGGCCGAACGGGGCGGGCAAGTCGACCCTGCTCAAGGCGCTGGCGGGCCTGCTCGCGCACCGCGGCGAAGTCTTTCTTTTCGGCGAGCCGTCGGCCAAGGTGCCGGGCCGCATTCGCGCGCAGCGCCTTTCGTGGCTGGGCCAGAGCGGCGCGGCGGGCGAGGGCAGCGCCGACGACCTGATGGTCTACGACATCGCCATGCTCGGCCGCCTGCCGCACCAGCGCTGGCTTGCAGCGCCGAGCACTGCCGACCGCGCGGCGGTGGAGCGCGCACTGCGCAGCACCCAAGCGTGGGAGTGGCGCGAACGGCCGCTCGGCCAGCTCTCGGGCGGCGAGCGCCAGCGCGTGCTGCTGGCGCGCGCGCTCGCGGTCGAGGCCGAGCTGCTGCTGATGGACGAGCCGCTTGCCAACCTGGACCCGCCGCACCAGGCCGACTGGATGCAGACCACGCGCGCCCTGGTGGCCGAGGGCCGCACCGTGGTCAGCGTGCTGCACGAACTGCCGATGGCGCTGGCCGCCGACGAGCTGGTGGTGATGAACCACGGCCGCGTGGTGCACCACGGCGGCAGCAGCGACCCTGCCACCCATGCCGCACTCGAACAGGTGTTCGACCGCCGCATCCGCGTGCACCGCGTGGCCGACCAGTGGATCGCGCTGCCGAACTGACCCACATCAACACGGAGCCCGCCTCATGCAAATCGAAACTCCCCCCAGCGAGAAGCCGTACGACAAGGCCGAAGGCGAACGCCGGGGCATCGTCATCGTCAACACCGGCGACGGCAAGGGCAAGAGCACCGCGGCCTTCGGTCTGGCGCTGCGCGCGCACGGCCGCGGCAAGGCGGTGAAGATCTACCAGTTCATGAAGGTGCCTTCGGCGCGCTTTGGCGAGCACCGCATGTTCGAGCAGATCGGCATTCCGATCGAGGGCCTGGGCGACGGCTTCAGCTGGAAGAGCCAGGACCTCGAACGCTCGGGGCAGCTCGCGCGCGACGGCTGGGAAAAAGCCAGGGCGGCCATTCTTTCGGGCGAGTTCTTCCTGGTGGTGCTCGACGAGATCACCTATCCGCTGATCTACGGCTGGCTGCCGCTCGAAGGCGTGCTCGAAACGCTGCGCACGCGGCCCGGGCACGTGCACGTGGTGCTCACGGGCCGGCGCTGCCCGCCCGAGATCGTCGAACTGGCCGACACCGTGACCGACATGGCCATGGTCAAGCACGCATTCAAGGCCGGCATTCCGGCGCAGCGCGGCATCGAGGACTGAGCGGGTGCCCCCCATCGCCGCGCTGTGGCTCGCCCTGGCCATCGACCGCTGGCTGGGCGAACCCGCCGCGCGCTGGCATCCCGTGGTGTGGATGGGGCGGTATCTCGGCTGGATCGGCTCCCGCATGGCGCCGCGGGCGGCCGATGCAAAGCCGCGCGACCTGCCGCTGTTCCTGGCCGGGGCGCTGGCCTGGGGCGTGGGCGCGATGCTGGTCGGTGCGCCGGCGCTGGCGTTGCAGGCAAGCGCCGCGCAATGGCTGCCCGGCTGGGCAGAAGCCCTGGTGCTGGGCCTTGCGCTGAAGCCGCTCTTCGCATGGCGCATGCTGCGCGCCGAGGTGCTTGCCGTGGAGGCGGCGCTGGCCGTGTCGCTGGAAGCGGGCCGCGCGCAGCTTGCCCGGCTGGTGAGCCGGGATGTTTCCGCGCTCGGCGAACGCGAAGTGCGCGAAAGCGCGATCGAGTCGCTGGCCGAGAACCTCAACGATTCGCTCGTGGCGCCGCTGTTCTGGTTCGTGCTGCTGGGGCTGCCGGGCGCGGCGGTCTATCGCTTCGCCAACACGGCCGATGCAATGTGGGGCTATCGCGGCGAGCGCAATGGCCGCGACTGGAGCTGGTTCGGCAAATGGGCCGCGCGCGCCGACGACCTGCTCTCGTGGCTGCCGGCGCGGCTCACGGTGCTGTTGCTTGCGCTCGCGGCATGGCGGTGGCCGCGGGACGTGGCACGCGAGGCGCGGCGCACGCCGTCCCCCAACAGCGGCTGGCCGATGGCGGCGATGGCGCTGCTGCTCGGCGTGCGGCTTGCCAAGCCCGGTGTCTATGCCTTGAATGCCGAAGGGCGGCCCGCCGATGCGGCCGATACGCGGCAGGCCGCACAGTGGGGCGGCAGGGCGGTGCTGGCCACGGCCGCTTGTGCATCATTGGCCATCTTCGCGGCAACCTACTGGGCATGACACCGGAACACACGACATCCACCGAACTGCTGCACGGCGGCCCCGACGCCACCGGCACCGCCTGGCACGATTTCTCGACCAACGGCAATGCCACGGGCTCATGCCCGGCGGTGCTTGCCGCACTGCGTGCAGCCGACGCGGCGCATTACCCCGACCCGGGCTACACGGCGCTGCGCCGCGCATTGGCAAACTTTCACGGCGTGGCCGCCGAACGCATCGTGATCGCGGCGAGCGCGAGCGAATTCATCCACCGCATCAGCGCGGCCTTCGCGCAGAGTGGCGGCCGGCAGGTCTTGCTGCCGGCGCACAGCTATGGCGACTACGAGCGTGCGGCGTCGGCCTGGGGCCTGCAGGTGCTGCGGCCGCCGGCGCTGCACGGTGAAGCGGCGCTGCGCTGGTGCTGCGAGCCTTCGAGCCCGCGGGGCCAGGCCGAGGCCGATCTCGCGCCGCACGCCAAGGCCGGCGGCACCTGCGTGCTCGACCTGGCCTACGAAGCGCTGCGTCTCGAAGGTGCGGCATCGCTCGACGCGGCGCAGCGCAACCGCGTCTGGCAGCTGTGGACGCCCAACAAGGCGATGGGCCTGACGGGCATCCGCGCCGCCTATGCCATCGCACCCGAAGGCGAGGCCGCCGCGCCGCTGAAGCAGCGCCTCGAGCGGCTGGCCCCCTCGTGGCCGGTGGGCGCGCACGGCGTGGCGCTGCTCGAGACCTGGATCGGCGACGCCGCCCAAGCCTGGCTCGCCCGAAGCCTGCGCACCCTGCGCGAATGGAAGGCGCAGCAGCGCGCCCTTTGCGAATCGATGGGATGGCAGTGCCTGCCGAGCGACGCCAACTTCTTCTGCGCGCGCACCGACGCGCCTTATCCGCAGCGGGCCGCCCGGCTGCGCGCCGAAGGCATCAAGCTGCGAGACTGTGCATCATTCGGCCTGCCGGGCCATGTGCGGCTCGGCGTGCTGCCGCCGCAGAGCCAGCAGGCGCTGAAAGAGGCCTGGACGCGCGCGGCGGCTTCGGCCGAACCTTGAAAGCCAGGACATCCGCATGCTCTACGCCATCACCACGCTCTTTCTTTGCCAGCTGGCCGGCGAGCTGCTCGTGCAGTGGCTGGGCCTGCCGATTCCCGGTCCGCTGATCGGCATGCTGCTGCTGTTCATCGTGCTGCTCGTGCGCGGCGGCGTGCCTGACGCTTTGAGCGAGACCTCGGGCCATCTGCTGCGCAACCTCATGCTGCTGTTCGTTCCCGCGGTGACCGGCGTCATGCTGCACTTCGAACGGGTCGGGCGCGAATGGCTTCCGTTCCTTGCGGCCGGTATCGTGGGCGCGGCCTTCACCATGGCCGTGACCGCGCTCACCTTGCGCTGGATGATCCGCATCACCGGCAAGGATGCCGAATGACCCCGCCCGCCAAGCTGTCCGAGATCTGGGTTTTTCTTGCGCAGTCGCCGCTCTTGTGGCTGTCGCTCACGCTGCTCGCCTACCTGGGCGCGCTGTGGCTGCACCGGCGCAGCGGCGCCAATCCGGCGGTCAATCCGGTGCTGGTCTCGGTGGTCGTCATCGTGGGCGTGCTGCTCGTCACGCGCACGCCCTACGACACGTATTTCGAAGGCGCCAAGTTCGTGCACTTCCTGATCGGGCCGGCCACCGTGGCGCTGGCCGTGCCGCTCTACGGCCAGCTCGGGCGGCTGCGGCGCCTGTGGCTGCCGATCGGCGTGGCGCTGCTGGTGGGCTCGGCGGCGGCGATCGTGTCGGCCATCGGCATTGCCTGGGCGCTGGGTGGATCGCGCGAGCTGCTGATGTCGCTCGCGCCCAAGTCGGCCACCATGCCGATCGCGATGGGCGTGGCCGAGAAGATCGGCGGGCTGCCGTCGCTGGCCGCGGTGGCGGCCGCCGTGGCGGGCATCTCGGGCGCCATCATGGCCACGGGTCTCCTGAACCTGCTGCGCATCAAGGAGCCCGCGGTGCGCGGCTTTGCCGTGGGCATGGCGGCGCACGGCATCGGCACAGCGCGGGCCATCCAGGTGAACGAAACGGCGGGCGCCTTCTCCGCGCTGGCGCTGGGGCTGAACGGCATCGCCACCGCGCTGCTGGTGCCGCTGCTGATCAGGCTCGCCGGCTTCTTCTGACGCAGAATGGCGCCTTCCCATTTGGCGCTGGAGAGCAGGCATGGCCCGGTACACCGCAGAGATCTTCTGGCAGCGAGGCGACCAGGACTTCCTGGGCAACAGCTACAGCAGAAGGCATTCGCTGCGCTTCGATGGCGGCGCGGAAGTGCCGGGCTCCTCGTCGCCGCACGTGGTGCCGCTGCCGTTTTCCGATGCGGCGGCGGTCGATCCCGAAGAAGCCTTTGTCGCATCGCTCTCGAGCTGCCACATGCTGTGGTTCCTCACCATGGCGGTGAAGCGCAAGTTCATCGTCGACCGCTATTTCGACGCGGCGAGCGGCGTCATGGAAAAGAACGCCGAAGGCCGGCTCGCGATGACCGTGGTCACGCTGCGTCCCGAGGTCAGTTTCTCCGGCGAGAACCTGCCCACGCGCGAGCAGATCGAGCACATGCACCACCGCGCGCACGAAGAGTGCTTCATCGCCAACTCGGTGAAGACCGAGGTGCGCTGCGAGCCGGTGTTCGCCGCGGCCGCCTGAGCGGCGGCCGGCGCGTTCAGCGCCGCTGCAGCCGCGGGTTCTTCGCGAACAGCTCGGCCGCCCAGTCCACGAAGGCCCGCACCTTCGCGCTCAGGTGGCGGTTGGGCGGATAGACCACGTGGATCGGCAGCGGCTCGCGCTGCCAGTCGGGCAGCACCTCGATCAGCTCGCCGCTTGCGAGCAGCGGCTCGGCCATGAAGGTGATGCACTGCGAAATGCCGAAGCCGCCGAGCACCGCCGCCATGTGGGCGTTGCTCTCGTTGACCGATACGCGGTAGGGGCCGTTGAGCTCGATGTATTCGTCGCCCTTCCTGAACTCGTGCGGATAGGTACGCCGCGTGCTGCCCGAAAAATAGCTCACCACGTGGTGCCGCTTCTCGATGTCGTTCGGATGCTGCGGAATGCCGTAGCGCTTGACGTAGGCGGGCGACGCCACGGTCACGAAGTGCAGCGTGCCGATGCGCCGGGCCACCAGCGACTGGTCGCTCAGTTCGCCGGCGCGGATCACGCAGTCGACGTTGTCGCTGATGAGGTCGACCGTGCGGTCGCTCACGCCCAGGTCGAGCTGGATCTCGGGGTAGCGGTCGCAGAAGGTGGCCAGCGCGGGCAGGATGATCTGCCGCGCCACCGAGGTGCCGACGTCGATGCGCAGCCGCCCCGTGGGGTTGGCCTGCGCGTTGGTCATGCTGGCCTCGATGTCGTCGAAGTCGTTCAGCAGGCGCGCCGCGCGCTCGTAGTAGGCGGCGCCGTCCGGCGTGACCGTGACGCGCCGCGTGGTGCGGTTGAGCAGCTTCACCCGCAGGCGCGATTCCAGCGCCTGGATCTGCTTGGTGACCGTTCCCTTGGGCAGGGCGAGCGAGTCCGCGGCCCGGGTGAACGTGCCCGCTTCCACCACGCGGACAAAGATCCGCATTGCCTGGATTTGATCCATTGATGACTGTTCCTGGGAGCCCGGCCATTGCCGAGAGGACGCGGATTCTCACACAAGGTGACAATCCCCCGGCGTTTCCTGGATTGTTAGCTGTTTGGAAACAGAGTAGGGGCAGCTTGCCTGTTTAACGCCACACTGGCCGCCTTATATTTCGACTATCGCCAATCCTCCTGAGGTTGCCTCCATGTCACCGCGCCCATCGTCCCGCTCTGCCGAAGCCGCTGCTCTCGCCGCGGCGCAAGGCGTGGAAGCCGATCTGTCGATCGAGCTGCCCGGCCGTGAGCCCGTGGGGGCCCGGGTCTATGGGCAGCGCCCGCGCGGCGAGACGGTGCCGCTGGTGCTGCACTTCCATGGCGGCACCTTCATCTGCGGCAACCTGGACAACGGCCGTAACGTGGCCCGGCTGCTGGCCGGCGCTGGCGCGGTGGTGGTGTCGGTGGACTATCCGCTGGCGCCCGAGTCGCCGTTCCCCGAGCCCATCGAAGTGGGCTATGCCGCGCTCGAATGGCTCTACAAGCAGCGCGTGAAGCTCGGCGGCAAGGGTGCCCAGGTGTACCTGGCCGGCGAAGAGGCCGGCGGCAACCTGGCCGCCGGGGTGGCGCTGATCGCCCGCGACCGGGCGCATCCGCCGCTGGCCGGGCAGATCCTGCTGTCGCCCATGCTCGACCCGTGCGCGGGCACGGCATCGCTGCGCAAGGCCACCAACGACTCGGCCGAATGCCGCTGGGCCACGGGCTGGGAAAAGTACCTGAGCTGCCCGTCGAACGCGATGCACCCGTATGCCGTGCCGAGCGGATCGCTGCGGCTGTCGTCCCTGGCGCCGGCCCTGGTGCTGGTGGGCCCCGACGATGCCATGCGCGACGAGGCGATGACTTTTGCCGGGCGCCTGCGCGCGGCCGGCATCGACGTCACCAGCAGCGTGCTGCCCGGTGCCGCCAACTGGCCCAAGGCGCTGTACGACCCCGAGCCCTCGGGCTGCAAGACCTGCGAAGCCAGCGTGCAGCAGCATTTCCGCGAATTTTTCAGTGCCACCACGCCGCCCCCGGTAGCACCCAGGCCCAGCTAGGCGGGCCGGTCGCGGCAGCCCTCTGCTGACGACGCGACGCCGCCCCTCGGCCCACCGGTAACCCCGGTCATTTTCGAAATCCGCCTCCTGGCGCCAAAAGCGCCGGGATGGCCTGTTGCATCCCAAGTAGTCATCGAGAAGGACGAACCATCATGTCGAACAACAAGCAAAACCTTTCTTCCGCCGCCCGCAAGGGCCTGTGGCCCGCAGTGACCGGCCTCACCGCACTGCTGGCGGTGGCCGCCGCGGTGCTCGGCATGCACAGCTTCAAGGCGGAGGCCACGGCACCAGCCGCGGCGCAGCAGGGCACGCCGGTGTCGGTGGCCACCGTGGCTTCGAGCGAGATCAATGCCTGGGACGAGTTCTCGGGCCGGCTCGAGGCGGTGCAGCGCGTCGACGTGCGCTCCCGCGTGGCGGGCGCCGTGCAGTCGGTGCACTTCCGCGAAGGCGCGCTGGTGAAGCAGGGCGACCTGCTGATCACCATCGACCCCGCGCCGTACGCGGCCGAAGTGGAGCGCGCCGAAGCGCAGGTGGCCTCGGCCCAGGCGCGCCAGGCCTTCAGCCGCAGCGAGCAGGAGCGCGCCAAGCGCCTGTGGGACCAGCAGGCCATCGCCCAGCGCGAATACGACGAGCGCGTGAACGCCGCCCGTGAAGCCGAAGCCAACCTGCGCGCCGCGCAGGCGTCGCTGCAGTCGGCGCGGCTGAACCTGGGCTACACCCAGGTGCGGGCGCCGGTGGCGGGCCGCATCGGCAAGCTCGAAGTGACGATGGGCAACCTGGTGGCCGCCGGCCCCGGCGCGCCGGTGCTGACCACGCTGGTGTCGGTGAGCCCGATCTATGCGAGCTTCGATGCCGACGAGCAGGTGATCACGCGGGCCCTGAAGGACCTGCCGAGCGGCGCCAGCGCCCGCGGCCAGATCGAAAGCATTCCCGTGCAGATGGGCACCGCCGGCCTCGAGGGCACGCCCTTCACCGGCAAGCTGCAGCTGATCGACAACCAGGTCGATGCGCGCAGCGGCACCGTGCGTGTGCGGGCCTCCTTCGACAACAAGGACGGCAGCCTCATTCCCGGCCAGTTCGCCCGCATCCGCATGGGCCAGGCACGCAACGACTCCGCATTGCTGGTGAGCGAGCGCGCCATCGGCACCGACCAGAACAAGAAGTTCGTGATGGTGGTGGGCGAGGACAACAAGGCGGTCTACCGCGAAGTCACGCTCGGCGCATCGATCAACGGGCTGCGCGTCGTGAGCAAGGGCCTGAAGGCCGGCGACCGCGTGGTGGTCAATGGCCTGCAGCACATCCGCCCCGGTGCGCTGGTGGTGCCGCAGAGCGTGACGATGGACGCCAAGGCCGACACCAAGCAACAACAACCGGAACGCGTCGCGGAAGCCGCGAAGTCCTGAACTCGGAGGGGAGCGCTCTTGCGCTCGCCGGAGAAACAACATGAATCTCTCTAAATTCTTCATCGACCGGCCGATCTTTGCCGGCGTGCTGTCGCTATTGATCCTGATAGCCGGCCTGATCGCGCTGCGCGGGCTGCCGATCTCGGAGTACCCCGAAGTCGCGCCACCCTCGGTGGTGGTGCGCGCCCAGTACCCGGGCGCCAACCCGAAGGTGATCGCCGAAACCGTGGCCACGCCGCTCGAAGAGCAGATCAACGGCGTCGAAGGCATGCTCTACATGGGCAGCCAGGCCACCACCGATGGCGTGATGACGCTCACCGTCACCTTCCGCCTCGGCACCGATCCCGACAAGGCCCAGCAGCTGGTGCAGAACCGCGTCTCGCAAGCCGAGCCGCGCCTGCCGGAGGAAGTGCGCCGCCTCGGCATCACGACCGTCAAGAGCGCGCCCGACCTGACGATGGTGGTCCACCTCGTCTCGCCGAACAACCGCTACGACATCAACTACCTGCGCAACTACGCGGTGCTGAACGTCAAGGACCCGCTCGCGCGCATCGAAGGCGTGGGCCAGGTCCAGATCTTCGGCGGCGGCGACTACTCGATGCGCGTCTGGCTCGACCCGCAGAAGGTCGCGCAGCGCGGCCTCTCGGCGAGCGACGTGGTGGCTGCGATCCGCGGCCAGAACGTGCAGGCCGCGGCCGGCGTGGTCGGCGCATCGCCGGGCCTCGCGGGCGTGGACATGCAGCTGTCGATCAATGCGCAAGGGCGCCTGCAGAGCGAGGAAGAGTTCGGCGACATCATCGTCAAGAGCGGCACCGACGGCGCCGTGACGCGCCTGCGCGACATCGGCCGCCTCGAGATGGGTGCTGCCGACTACTCGCTGCGTTCGCTGCTCAACAACGACCCGGCCGTCGGCATGGGTGTGTTCCAGGCGCCGGGCTCCAACGCGCTCGACATCTCGTCCAACGTGCGCAAGACGATGGCCGAGCTCAACAAGAACATGCCCGAAGGCCTGGAATACCGCATCGCCTACGACCCGACGCAGTTCGTGCGCGCATCGATCGAATCGGTGATCCACACGCTGCTCGAAGCCATCCTGCTGGTGGTGCTGGTCGTGATCCTGTTCCTGCAGACCTGGCGCGCGTCGATCATTCCGCTTTTGGCCGTGCCGGTGTCGGTGATCGGCACCTTCGCGGTGCTGCACGTCCTCGGGTTCTCGATCAACGCGCTGAGCCTGTTCGGGCTGGTGCTGGCGATCGGCATCGTGGTGGACGACGCCATCGTGGTGGTGGAGAACGTCGAGCGCAACATCGAGGCGGGGCTCACGCCGCGTGAAGCGACCTACCGCGCGATGCGCGAAGTGTCCGGGCCCATCATCGCGATCGCGCTGGTGCTGGTGGCCGTGTTCGTTCCGCTGGCTTTCATCAGCGGTCTCACGGGCCAGTTCTACAAGCAGTTCGCGGTGACCATCGCGATCTCGACGGTGATCTCGGCGATCAACTCGCTCACGCTGTCGCCCGCGCTCGCCGCCCTGCTGCTGCGCGGCCATGACGAGCCCAAGGATGCGCTGACGCGCGGCATGGACAAGGCCTTCGGCTGGCTGTTCCGCGGCTTCAACAAGCTCTTCAGCCGTGGCTCGGAAGCCTACAGCGGCGGCGTCAAGAGCGTGATCTCGCGCAAGACGCTGATGCTGGCGATCTACCTCGCGCTGATCGGCGTGACCTTCGGCCTGTTCAAGGCCGTGCCCAGCGGCTTCGTGCCGGCGCAGGACAAGCAATACCTGATCGGCTTTGCCCAGCTGCCCGACGGCGCCACGCTGGACCGCACCGACGAAGTGATCCAGCGCATGGGCGAGATCATGAAGAAGAACCCGAACGTGGAAGACGCCATCGCCTTCCCGGGCCTGTCGATCAACGGCTTCACCAACAGCTCGAACTCGGGCATCGTGTTTGCCACGCTCAAGCCCTTCGACCAGCGCAAGCGCGCCGACCAGAGCGGCGGCGCGGTGGCCGGGCAGCTCAACGGCGCCTTCGCCAGCATCCAGGACGCGTTCATCGTGATGTTCCCGCCGCCGCCGGTGGCGGGCCTGGGCACCACGGGCGGCTTCAAGCTGCAGATCGAAGACCGCGCCTCGGTCGGCTACGACCAGATGGACGCGGCGGTGAAGGCCTTCATGGCCAAGGCCTATGCCGCGCCTGAGCTCACGGGCATGTTCACGAGCTGGCAGGTCAACGTGCCGCAGCTGTATGCCGACATCGACCGCACCAAGGCGCGCCAGCTCGGCGTGCCCGTGACGGACATCTTCGACACCATGCAGATCTACCTCGGCAGCCTGTATGCGAACGACTTCAACAAGTTCGGCCGCACCTACAGCGTGCGCGTGCAGGCCGATGCGCCGTACCGCGCCCGCGCCGAAGACGTGGGCATGCTGAAGGTGCGCTCCACCACGGGCGAGATGGTGCCGCTGTCCGCGCTGATGAAGGTCAATTCGACCTTCGGGCCGGAACGCGCCATGCGCTACAACGGCTACCTGGCGGCCGACATCAACGGCGGCCCGGCCCCCGGCTATTCGTCGGGCCAGGCGCAGGACGCGATCACCAAGATCGCGGCCGAGACGCTGCCCAAGGGCGTGAGCTTCGAGTGGACCGAGCTGACTTACCAGGAAATCCTGGCCGGCAACTCCGCCTTCCTGGTGTTCCCGCTGGCCATCCTGCTGGTGTTCCTGGTGCTGGCCGCGCAGTACGAGAGCCTGACGCTGCCGATCGCCATCATCCTGATCGTGCCCATGGGCATCCTGGCCGCGATGACCGGCGTATGGATATCGGGGGGTGACAACAACGTCTTCACGCAGATCGGCTTGATCGTGCTGGTGGGACTGAGCGCGAAGAACGCGATCCTGATCGTGGAGTTTGCGCGCGAGCTCGAGTTTGCCGGACGCACGCCGATCCAGGCCGCGATCGAAGCCAGCCGGCTGCGCCTGCGCCCGATCCTGATGACCTCGCTGGCCTTCGTGATGGGTGTGCTGCCCCTCGTGCTCTCGACCGGCGCGGGTTCGGAGATGCGCAAGGCCATGGGCGTGGCGGTGTTCGCCGGGATGATCGGCGTGACGGCCTTCGGCCTGTTCCTCACGCCGGTGTTCTACGTGCTGCTGCGCCGCCTGGCGGGCAACCGCGCGCTCAAGCTGCATGGCGAAGTGCCGCATGGCGAGGAGTTTGTCTCGGCGGGCCATCCGGCCGCACCGGCACCCTCGTCGCACGGTGGTTCGGGCGGCGGCGGGCTGCACCCGGTGCCGGCCTCGCCGCGTCCTTCGCACGACTGATTGCATGGTCGATCAAGAAGAAAGTTTCATCATGAAATTCGCATTTCAACCCTGGGCCCGCACCGCTTTGCTGCCGCTGGTCGCGGCCCTGGCGCTGGCCGGCTGCGCAAGCGTGCCCTCCGGCGTGCCCGAGATCCAGACCACCGCCCAGTTCAAGGAGCAGGGCGCCGTGCCGCCCGCGGGCTGGACGCGTGCCGTGCCCTCCGAGGCGCAGGCGCGCGGCGCCTGGTGGCTGGCGTTCAATGACCCGGTGCTCAATGCGCTGGTCG
Source organism: Variovorax beijingensis (assembly GCF_003951285.1). Taxonomy (GTDB): domain Bacteria; phylum Pseudomonadota; class Gammaproteobacteria; order Burkholderiales; family Burkholderiaceae_C; genus Variovorax; species Variovorax beijingensis. Next base: position 36,843 of record NZ_RXFQ01000008.1, read on the forward strand.
AGAAGGCCGACGTCAACAACAACAACATCCAGGCCGCGGCGGCGCGGCTGGCCGAGGCCCGCGCGCTGGCGCGCAGTGCCAATGCCGACCGCATGCCGCAGATCGGCCTGGGCGCGGGCGCCAACCGCGGCGCCGGGCTCGACAAGGCCTCGGCAAGCACGAGGCCGGGCACGATGACCAACATCGGCGCCACCTTCTCGTACGAGGTCGACCTGTTCGGCCGCCTCTCGGGCGCGAGCAATGCGGCCAAGCTCGACGCGCAGAGCCGCGAGGCCCTGCTGCAGAGCACGCGCCTCGCGGTGCAGGCCGAGGTGGCCCAGACCTACCTGCAGCTGCGCGCGCTCGACGCCGAGCGCGCGCTGGTGCGCGAACAGGTCGAGGCCTACCGCGACACGCTGCGCCTCTCGCAGCGCCGGCAGCAGGCCGGCGACATCGCCGAGCTCGACGTGGCGCGCGTGCAGACCGAGGTGTCGTCCACCGAGTCGGACGCGCTCGCGCTCGACCGGCAGCGCGCCCAGGTCGAGCATGCGCTGGCGGTGCTGGTAGGCGATTCGGCCTCGAGCTTCGGCCTGCGCACCGACGATTGGGCCACCGCGCTGCCGTCCGTGCCGCCCGGCGTGCCGGCCACGGTGCTCACGCGCCGCCCCGACGTCTCGGCCGCGCAGAACGCGGTGCTCGCGGCCCAGGCCCGCGTCGGCGTGGCGCAGGCCGCCTGGTTCCCGGACATCTCGCTGACCGGCGCGGCCGGCTACGCATCGCCCGAGATCGGCGACCTGTTCAAGTGGTCGGCCCGCTCGTGGGGCGTGGGTGCGCTGCTCTCGCTGCCGATCTTCGACGGCGGCCGCCGCGAAGCCGGCGTGCAGGGCGCCAATGCCCAGCTCGATGGCGCGCTCGCGAACTACCGCAACCAGGTGCTGGTGGCGTTCCAGGAGGTCGAAGACCAGCTGTCCGCCATCCGCATCCTGCAGGAGCAGTCGACCGTGCAGGCGCAGGCCGTCACTTCGGCGCAGCGCGCGACCAGCCTGTCGGACACGCGCTACCGCAACGGCTACATCAGCCAGCTCGACCTGCTGGACGCCCGCCGCAGCGAACTGCGCAACCGGCGCCAGGCGCTGCAGGTGAAGTCGGCGCAGTACCAGGCGGCCGTGGGGCTGATCCGCGCCATTGGCGGCGGCTGGGAGGTGCCGGCTGCCACGGCGCAGGCGCAGCCCGGTGGAACAGCGGCGGTAAAAACCGCGGCACGCTGAGAGAAACACCAAAGGGGCGCAAGCCCCTTTTTCTTTGCCTCTTCGCGCCTGCCGCAAGAGGGCTGCGGCGACAACGGACAATAGCCGCATGACAACCCGATGCGTGATGGTTCTCGGCACGACCAGTGGCGCCGGCAAGAGCTGGCTGACCGCCGCGCTGTGCCGCTGGTACGCGCGCCAGGGCCTCAAGGTGGCGCCCTTCAAGGCGCAGAACATGAGCAACAACGCCCGCGTGGTCGGTGGCGGCGAAATCGGCAGCGCGCAGTATTTCCAGGCACTGGCCGCGCGCGCCGTGCCCGACGTGCGCATGAACCCGCTGCTGCTCAAGCCCGAGCGCGACACCCACAGCCAGGTGGTGCTGATGGGGCAGGTGAGCGCGGAGCTCACGGCCATGCCCTGGCGCGGGCGCAGCGAGCGCGTCTGGCCGCGGATTGCAGAGGCGCTCGACGCGTTGCGCGCCGAAAACGACGTGGTGGTGATCGAAGGCGCCGGCTCGCCGGCCGAGATCAACCTGATGGCCAGCGACATCGTCAACCTGCGCGTGGCCCGCCATGCGGATGCGCGCTGCCTGCTGGTGACCGACATCGACCGCGGGGGCGCCTTCGCGCATCTGTACGGCACCTGGGCGTTGATGCCCGAGAGCGACCGCGCGCTGCTGCGCGGCTTCGTGCTCAACAAGTTCCGCGGCGACGCCTCGCTGCTGGCGCCGGCGCCGCAGCAATTGCAGGCGCTGACCGGCATCGCCACCGTCGCGACGCTGCCGATGTGGCGGGAGCACGGCCTGCCCGAAGAAGACGGCGTGTTCGATGACCGAGGCCATGCCAGCGGGACGGTCACGCGCACCGTGGCCATCGTGGCCTACCCGCGCATCAGCAACCTCGACGAGTTCCAGCCGCTCAAGAACGTGCCGGGCGTCCGCCTGGCCTGGGCGCGCACGCCGGCGGAGCTGGCCGGCGCCGACTGGATCGTGCTGCCCGGCTCCAAGCACACCAGCGGCGACCTCGCATGGCTGCGCGCACAGGGCCTGGACTGCGCCATTGCCGCACACGCGGCCGGCGGCGGTGCCGTGCTGGGTGTCTGCGGCGGCCTGCAGATGCTGGGCGAGGCGCTGGTCGATCCGCACGGCATCGACGGCAATGCGCCCGGCCTGGGCCTGCTGCCGCTGGTGACGGTGTTCGAGCGCGAAAAGACCGTGCGCCACCGGGCGGCAGTCTTCGGCCAGCTGGGCGGCGCATGGGCTTCGCTCTCGAACGTGCCGGTGGCGGGCTACGAAATCCATCACGGCCAGACTGCCATCCACCCGCAGATGGCGCAGGACGGCCGTGCCGTGATGCCCGAGGGCCTGGCCTGGCAGAACGCGCGCGGCAACGTGCTGGGCCTCTACCTGCACGGCCTGTTCGAGGACGCGGCCGCACTGCAGGCACTCTTCGGCGCCGCGGCACCCACGCTCGACGCCACCTTCGACGGCCTGGCCGATTTCATAGACAACCACTTCGAGGCCGGCGTACTGCAGGGCCTGATCGCATGACCGACAACAACCAGACCATTCCTTCCATCTCCGACATCCACGACGGCGCCCTTGCGGCGCGCCTGCAGGCGGCGCTCGACAACAAGACCAAGCCGCTCGGCGCGCTCGGCCGCATCGAGGCGCTGGCGCTGCGGATCGGCCTCGTCCTGGGCAGCGAAACGCCGGTGCTCGAAGCGCCGCAGATGCTGGTGTGCGCGGCCGACCATGGCCTGGCGGCGCGCGGCGTCTCGGCCTTCCCGAGCGACGTGACCTGGCAGATGGTGGAGAACTTCCTGGCCGGCGGCGCGGCCGTCAGCGTGCTGGCGTGCCAGCATGGGCTGGCGCTCACGGTGGTCGACTGCGGCGTGCGGCGCGATTTCCAGGCACGCCCGGGGCTGGTCTCGCGCCGGATCGCCGCCGGCACTGCCGATGCGTCGGCCGGCCCCGCCATGACGCCGGCGCAGTGCGCGCAAGCCATCGCCAACGGACGCGAGGTGGTGCGCGCGCTGCCGGGCAATGCCTTGCTGCTCGGCGAAATGGGCATCGGCAACAGCTCGGCCGCGGCGCTGCTGCTTGCGCGCCTTGCGGGGCTGGACATCGACGGCTGCACCGGCGCCGGCACCGGCCTCGACTCCGCGGGGCTTGCGCGCAAGCGGGAGGTGCTGCGCGAGGTGCTGGTGCTGCATGCGGCTGCGAACGAGCCGCTCGATGCACTTGCTGCGTTCGGCGGCTTCGAAATCGCCACCTTGGTCGGCGCGGTACTGCAGGCGGCGCAGGAGCGGCGCGTGATCGTGGTCGATGGCTTCATCGCGAGCGCCGCGGTGCTCGTCGCGCAGGCGCTGCAGCCGCATGTGGCGCAGCGCTGCGTGGCCGCGCACAGTTCGGCGGAGCCCGGGCATGCGCTGTTGCTGAAGCACCTGGGGCTCGAGCCCTTGCTGAACCTGGACCTGCGCCTTGGCGAGGGCTCGGGCGGCGCGCTGGCCTGGCCGCTGCTCGAATCGGCCTGCCGCATCCTGCGCGAGATGGCCAGCTTCGAAGCCGCCGGCGTGTCGCGCAAGGACAGTTGAACCCATGAACGGTGTCCGCCACTACCTGCTGGCGCTGCAGTTCTTCACGCGCGTGCCGGTGACCGGCCGGCTCGCCGAATGGATCGGCTTCAGCCCGCAGATGCTGCGTGCGAGCGCGGCGCATTTTCCCGGTGTGGGATGGCTCGTGGGTGGCGTGGGCGCGGCCGTTTTCGTGCTCGCGCTGCAAGGCTTGCCCGGCGTGGCCGGCGCGCTGGCCGCGGCGCTGCTGAGCATGGCGGCAACGGTGCTGCTGACCGGTGCCTTTCATGAAGACGGACTGGCCGACGTGGCCGACGGCCTGGGCGGATCGGCCGACCGCAGCCGCGCGCTCGAGATCATGAAGGACTCGCGCATCGGTGCCTTCGGCGCCATTGCGCTGGTGCTGGCGCTCGGCCTCAAGGCCGCACTGCTCGCGTCGATGGCGGGGCAGGGCGCGCAGGCGGTGGCCGGTGCCATCGTGGGCGCGCATGTGCTGTCGCGCCTGGCGCCGCTGTTCCTGATCCGCTGGCTGCCGTATGTGGGCGACAGCGGCGCAAGCAAGGCCAAGCCCCTGGCCGATGCGATCGGCGGCGGTGCCTTGCTGGTCGGCGTGCTCTGGTCGGTGCCCGCTGCCCTGCTGATGCTGGCGACGCAGGGCCCCGCACGAACGATGGCTGTGGCTGTGGCATGCGCCCTGGCGGCGTTGCTCATGGCGCGCATGTTCCGGCGCCGGCTGCAGGGATTCACCGGCGACGGGCTCGGCGCGACGCAACAGCTGTGCGAGCTCGCGATCTACCTCGCGCTGGCGTGGCGGGCATGAAGCTGTGGCTGGTGCGCCATGCGCAGACCGAGGCCGCGCCGGGCCTTTGCTACGGCAGCGCGGATGTGGGCGTGCCGGCCGAGGCGACGCTGGCGGTGGCGCATGCGGTGGCTTCGCGCCTGCCCGCGGACCTTGCGCTGGCGCACTCGCCCCTGAAGCGCTGCGCCGAACTCGCGCAAGCCATCGGCAGGCTGCGCCCGGACCTTGCCACGCGCGCCGATCCGCGCCTTGCCGAGATGGATTTCGGCGCCTGGGAAGGCCGGCCCTGGTCGTCGATTGCGCGTGCCGAATTCGAGGCGTGGACCTGCAATTTCGCCGAAGGGTGCCCGGGTGGGCATGGCGAAAGCACGGCCCGCTTCATGCAGCGCATCGGCATGGCCTTCGATGAATGGCGCGCGTCGGGGCAGGACGCGGTGTGGGTCACGCACGCAGGCGTGATGCGGGCGGTGGAACTGCTGAATTGCGGCGTGCGGCGCGTCGACGATGCCGCGCAGTGGCCGTCGGTGCCCATTGACTATGGGGCGTGCCAGCTGATCGAATGCGGCTGATGCGCGGTGGCACCCGCTGCCGCACGTCACCGTCCGTCACCGCCATGCCGAAACCGTCCACGAACGAGCGCCTGTACGTACGCCTCGACGACGATCCCTTGCACGGGCCGGAGGCCGGCATGCCCGCGGGTACGCTGCGCGCTTTTCCGGTCACCGGGCTGCTGCGGATGCACGTTGCGCACATTCTTCTCTACAGGGAAACGCTGCCCGAGGGCCGCGAGGTCCTGGAGCGCGTGCTGCCCGATGGGGCGGTGCGGCTGGTCTTCAACCTGGGCGATGCGCCCTCGGCGGGCGAGAGCGCCGGGCATGCGGTCGAGGCCATCGGCGCGTCGGCGGCGCCGGCCCTCGTGCGCCTGCGCCGGAAGATGGAAGGGCTGTCGGTGACCCTGCGTCCCGGCGCGGCCGCGGCGCTGCTGGGAAGGCCAGCCAGCGAGATCGCAGGCACTGCCGTGCACCTGGATGAACTGTGGCGCGGCCGTGGCGCCGAACTGCTCGAGCGCATCGCGCTGCAGCCGGACGACGCGGCGCGCGTGTCGGTGCTGTGCGCGGCCCTGCAGCGCCGGCTGGCCGATGGCGACGGCGCCGTCCACGCGGCGGCAATGCGCGCGGCGCAACTCATCGCCATGTCGGGCGGCCGGCGTCCGCTGCGCGAGGTGGCGGCTGCCGTCGGCCTTGGCGAGCGGCGGCTGCAGCAGGTCTTTCGGCAGCAGGTGGGGCTGTCGCCGCGGGCCTGGAGTCGGCTTGCTCGGCTGCATGCCTGCGTGCGCGCCTTGCGCCTGCAGCGCGAACCCGCCTGGGCGGACCTCGCGCTGGACGGGGGCTTCTATGACCAATCGCACCTCATCAACGAGTTCCAGGCGCTTTGCGGCCTCACGCCGACGGAGTTTCTGGGCCGCGCGATTTCGGGTTCTTCCAAGACGGCGGATTGACGCGGCCTTACTGTCGCTTCTCACTCGCAACGAAAGGACAGGACGATGCCATCCGAAAGCAGGGAGCGACAGTTGAAGGGCCGCGTGGCCGTGGTCACCGGCGCCAGCCGCGGCGCCGGCCGCGGCATTGCGGTGGAACTGGGCGCCGCGGGCGCCACCGTGTACGTCACCGGTCGAAGCACGCGCGAGCGGCCGGCAAACACCTATGGCCAGCTGCTCGCCCTCTCGGAACTCGATGTTCTGCCGGGCAGCGTCGACGAAACGGCCAACGAGGTCACACGCATGGGCGGACGAGGCATTCCGGTGCGCTGCGACCACGCGCAGGAAGACGAGGTGAAGCAGCTCTTTGCGCAGGTGCAGCGCGAGCAAGGCCGTGTGGATCTGCTCGTGAACAACGCCTGGGGCGGCCACGAGACGTTCAACGGCGTGTTCGAAGCGCCGTTCTGGGAGCATCCGCTTGCCAACTGGGACTCGATGTTCGACCGCGGCGTGCGCAACCACCTGCTCGCCAGCCGCTTCGCCGCGCCGCTGATGGTGGCGCAAAAGAGCGGGCTGATCGTGACCACCACCTTCTGGGACCGCGGCAACTACCTGCGCGGGAACCTGTTCTACGACCTGGCCAAATCGGCCATGGCCCGGCTGGCCTTTGGCATGGCGCAGGAGCTTCGCCCGCACGGCGTTGCTTCGCTGGCCGTGTCGCCGGGCTGGATGCGCACCGAGTTCGTGCTGGCCGGCCACAAGACCGACGAGGCGCATTGGCACGAGCGCCCGGCGCTGGCGCGGACCGAGTCGCCGCGCTATCTCGGCCGCGCGGTGGCCGCGCTGGCGGGCGATGCGCGGGTGCTCGAGAAAAGCGGCGGCGTGCACCGCGTGGCCGACCTGGCGCGCGAATACGGCTTCACCGACATCGATGGCCGGCAGGTCGAAGCGTTCGAGCTGTAGCCGGAGAACAGGCCGGGTACAGGCCGGTTTCAGGCCGACCTGGGCCGCGGCGTCTTCGGTTTGTAGTCGCAATAGGGTGCCACCGCGCATTCCCAGCACTTCGGCGTGCGCGCCACGCAGATGTAGCGCCCATGCAGGATGAGCCAGTGGTGCGCATGCAGCCGGAATTCGAACGGAACGCGTTTCTCCAGCTTGAGCTCCACTTCGAGCGGCGTCTTGCCCGGCGCAAGCCCGGTGCGGTTGCTGACGCGGAAGATGTGGGTGTCCACGGCGATCGTTGCTTCGCCGAACGCCACGTTGAGCACCACGTTGGCGGTCTTGCGGCCGACGCCCGGCAGCGCCTCGAGCTCGGCGCGCGTACGAGGCACTTCTCCGCCATGCTTCTCCACCAGGATGCGGCAGGTCTCGATCAGGTGTCTGGCCTTGCTGCGGTAGAGCCCGATGGTCTTGATGTAGTCCTCCAGGCCCTCCACGCCCAGCCGGAGCATCGCCTGCGGCGTGTTCGCCACCGGAAACAGCTTGCGCGTGGCCTTGTTCACGCCCACGTCGGTCGCCTGCGCCGAGAGCAGCACGGCGGCCAGCAGCTCGAAGGGCGTGGCGTATTCGAGTTCGGTTTCGGGGGTGGGGTTGGCCGCCTGCAAAGTGGCGAAGAAGAGGGGGATGTTGTCTTTTTTCATGGGGTTCCGGGCAAGGCGCCCAATATATCGCCGGCGGCCAAAAGCCCACCGTGCGGCACGCCGCCGCGCTTTCGCCACAATAGCGACCCAGAAAGTGAGACTTCCCATGCAATTCGCTTCCCGCCTCGACAACGTCGAAACCTCCGCCATCCGCGAACTCTTCAAGCTGCTCGGCAAGCCCGGCATCATCAGCTTTGCGGGCGGCTTCCCCGACAGCGCCATGTTCGACGTGGAGGGCCTGAAGGAGGCGAGCCAGAAGGCGCTGGCCGAGGAACCCGGCGGCGCGCTGCAATACGGCGCCACCGAAGGCTACGAGCCGCTGCGCAGCCAGCTCAGTTCCTTCATGAAGACCAAGGGCGTCGATGTCGACCCCAGCGGCCTGATCGTCACCACCGGCAGCCAGCAGGCGCTCGACCTGCTGGGCAAGACCATGATCTCGCCCGGCGACAAGGTGATCGTCGAAGGCCCGACCTTCCTGGCCACCATCCAGTGCTTCCGCCTCTACGGCGCGCAGCTCATCAGCGCGCCCATCGATGCCAACGGCGTGAAGACCGACGAGCTCGAGAAACTCATCGCCGAGCACAAGCCCAAGTTCGTCTACCTGATTCCCACCTTTGGCAACCCGAGCGGCGCCATGCTGAGCCTGGAGCGCCGCAAGAAGGTGCTCGAACTGGCCGTGAAGTACCAGACGCTGATCGTCGAGGACGACCCCTACGGCGACCTCTACTTCGGCGAAGCGCCGCCGCCTTCGATCCTGGCGCTGAGCAAGGACGTGCCAGGCAGCCGCGAGCTGCTCGCGCACTGCGGCAGCCTCAGCAAGGTGCTGAGCCCGGGCCTGCGCATCGGCTGGATGATCGCGCCGGCCGAGCTGCTCGCCAAGGCGACGATGTGCAAGCAGTTCAGCGATGCGCACACCAGCACCTTCTCGCAGGCCACCGCCGCGCAGTACCTCAAGAGCGGCCGCATGCCGGCCACGCTCGCGCACGTGCGCGAGGTCTACGGGCAGCGCGCGCAGGCCATGGGTGCGGCGCTCAAGCGCGAGCTGGGCGATGCGGTGAGCTTCACGCAGCCGCAGGGCGGCCTGTTCTTCTGGGCCCGCCTCACGGGCGCCAACGGCAAGCTGGCCGATGCCAACGAGTTGGCCAAGCGCGCCATCGAGAAGCTCGTGGCCTTCGTGCCCGGGGCACCGTTCTTCGCGGAGAAGCCCGATGTCGCGACGCTGCGGCTGAGCTTTGCGACGGCCGACGTGGCCAAGATCGAAGAGGGCGTGAAGCGCCTGGGCCAGGCCCTGTAGGCCTTCGTTTCAGGGCGAGCGGTGCAGGCGCGGCGCCGCCAGCAGCGCCAGGTTGTCCGCAATGGCCGCATCCACGTTCGGATAGCGGCCTTTCATTTTCGATAGCGTCATGATGGTCTGCAGCGCCTTCAGGTCCTTGACCGAGGGTGCGACCTTGATCTGCGCGATGGCCGCCGATGCGTTGCCGCCGTTGACCAATGCCATCACCTTGCTTGCCCAGTCGTTTGCGCGCGCCATGTCTTCACCTGCTTTCGTTTGAACCGCCGACTGTACACAGACAGCGAGTTAGGATCGACCATGAGAAAAACCTTTCAGCTTCAGGTCGAGGGCAAGCACCCCGACCGCCTCCTCGAAGCCATCAAGCACGAGATCCGCAAGTACATCAAGCGCGAGCGGCGCCGCGAGTTGCCCGAGGGCAGCGACTTCTGGGACTTCGATTGCAGGTTCGGCGCCTCGGCAGAAGCCGCCGAAGTCGTGCACCTGTCGGCCATCACAGGCCTGATCGACGGCATCGTCAAGGATGCCGGCAAGCAGTTCTACGTCGAGATCCTGGCCAAGCCTGGCAAGCGCAAGCCGCGCGCGGCCGGGGAGCCGGCGCAAGAAGAGCCGCCCGAAGAAATCTAGCCCGCCATCTCAGAGCAGCTCAGAGCAGCGCCTGCGCGAGCCGCAGGCCGTGGCGCTGCTCCGCATCCTGCAGCGAGCGCGCAATCGACGGGTGCAGCCGCACCCCGTCCTTCGACTGCGCGTCGCGGCGCTTCAAGCCGCCTTCGCCTGGCAGCCGCACAGGCCTGGCGGCATCGATCGGCCGGTTGTTGCGGCACTGCGCCGCCACGTGGTCCATCTGGTGCAGGAAAGCCTCCTTGCCGCCGAAGGCATGCAGATCGTGCAGTGTGACGTGCACCGTCGCGCCCCAGCCCTCGGGCGGATCGGCCCGGCCATGGCCCGCGAGGCCGGCCGTCAGCGTCTCGACCAGCAGTGCCATGCCGTAGCCCTTGTGCCCATGGCTCAGTCCGCCCACGGGCAGTAGCGTGCCGGGCGGCTGGTCGAACAGCACCTGCGGGTTGTTCGACGGCTTGCCGGCGGCGTCGATCAGCCATTCCTCCGCAAAGGTTTCGCCCGCGGCGCGCTTGCGGTTGCTCATGCCGTTGGTGGTGATGGAAGCCGAGATGTCGACCATCACGCCGCCTTGCGAGAGCGGAAAACCCATGGCCAGCGGATTCGGCGTGAATACCGCCTGCGTGCCGCCAAAGGGCGCGACGCTGGCGGTGTTGGGGTCGGAGCAGGCGAGCAGCATCAGCATGTCTTCCTCGAGCGCGCGCAGCATGTAGACGGCGAGGCAGGCGATGTGGTGGCTGCGGCGGATCACGAGCGAGGCGGTGCCGAGTTCGCGGGCGCGCGGAATCAGCAGGTCCATGCCCTGGTCCATGAGCCAGGGGCCGGGCAGGCGCTTGCCGTCCCAGAGCACGGCGGCGGGGCGGTCCGACAGCACTTCGGGCGCGCCGCCCGGTGTCATGCCGCCCGATTCGAGTTCCTTCACATAGCCGGCCAGCAGCGCGAGGCCGTGCGTGTCGTGCCCGAGCAGGTCGCCTTCGACCAGGGTGCGGCCGACGCTGTCGGCCATCGGCGCGGCGAGCCCGGCCTTCTGCAGCAGGGCGCTGGCGTAGTCCTTGAGCGCGTCGGCGCGGTAGAGCGGGGCGGTGGTGTCGGTCATGTCATGTCTCCATCAAGCTGCTTGTTGCGGGTGCTTGTGTTTGTGATGTGCGTGCTGGTTCGGACGTTTTTCGCGGGCGCGTGCACAGGGCTCGCCGCTGGTGTACCGCTGATCAACGACTGCTCCGCATAACGCCCGCCGTCGGCGGGAGCGCGTCCTGAACAAGCATTGCACGCACAACAACGACATTCACTCCAGAAGCTCCAACAGCCGTTCAAGCCCGCCCTCGTTGATCGCCACCATGGCCTGCTCGCGCACCTTCGGCTTGGCGTGATAGGCCACCGAAAGGCCGGCTTCCCCCATCATCGGCAGGTCGTTCGCACCATCGCCCACGGCAATGGCTTCCTGCGGAGAAATGCCCAGCAGGGATGCAACCTCGAGCAGCGTGCGGCGCTTCTCGGCGCCGTCGCAGATGTCGCCCCAGCTTTGCTGCACCACCTGACCGGTGAGCTTGCCGTCGGCCTCGTCGAGCAGGTTGGAGCGCGCGAAGTCGATGCCCAGGCGGTCCTTCACGCGGTTCGCAAAGAAGGTGAAGCCGCCCGACACCAGCAGCACCTTGAGGCCGGCCGCCTTGCAGGCTGCCACCAGTTCCGCCGCGCCCGGATTGAGCTTCAGCCGCTCGTCGTAGACCTGCTGCAGCGCCTCGACCGGCACGCCCTTGAGCAGCGCCACGCGTCGCCGCAGGCTTTCCTTGAAGTCCTTGATCTCGCCGCGCATCGTGGCTTCGGTGATCGCGGCCACCTCGGCCTTCTTGCCGACGGCATCGGCGATCTCGTCGATGCATTCGATGTTGATCAGCGTCGAGTCCATGTCGAACGCGATCAGCTTGAAATCAGCCAGATTCAGCGGCGGCTTCATGCGCTGGATGACGAGGCCGGGGGAGATTTCTGTGATTGCGCTCATGCGGGGGCGGGTTCCTTGACGATCGGTTGTCCGAGGCTGCGCAGCACGTCGCGCACCATTTGCGCACGCTCCTTGGGCTCTTTCAGCTCGCGCTCGATGCGCAGCTTCTCGTTGCCCGCGAGCTTGATGTGCTTGTTCTTCTGGATCAGGTGGATGATGGCCATCGAGTCCACCGGCGGATCCTTCTTGAACGTGATGTGGATGATGCCCGGCGCCGCATCCACCTTCACCACGCCATAGGGCCGTGCCAGCACGCGCAGCCGGTGCGTGTCGATCAGCGTCTGCGCCTGCGGCGGCAGCTTGCCGAAGCGGTCGACGATTTCTTCGAGCAAGGTGTCGATCTGCTCGGGCGTCTTTGCCGTAGCCAGCTTCTTGTAGAACGACAGGCGCAGGTGCACGTCGCCGCAGTAGTCGTCGGGCAGGAGGGCGGGCGCGTGCAGGTTGATCTCGGTGGTGACCGACAGCGGCGCGAGCAGGTCGGGCTCCTGCCCGGCCTTGAGCGCGCGAACGGCCTCGCTCAGCATCTCGTTGTAGAGCTGGAAGCCGATCTCCATCATGTTGCCGCTCTGGTTTTCGCCCAGCACTTCGCCCGTGCCGCGGATTTCCAGGTCGTGCATCGCAAGATAGAAGCCCGAGCCCAGTTCTTCCATCTGCTGGATGGCGTCGAGCCGCTGCGCCGCCTGCTTGGTCAGGCCTTCGGTGTCCGGCACCATCAGGTAGGCATAGGCTTGGTGGTGCGAGCGGCCGACGCGCCCGCGCAGCTGGTGCAACTGCGCCAGGCCGAACTTGTCTGCGCGGCTCATCACGATGGTGTTGGCGGTCGGCACGTCGATGCCGGTCTCGATGATGGTCGAGCACAGCAGGAGGTTGTAGCGCTGCGCCACGAAGTCGCGCATCACGCGCTCGAGTTCGCGCTCGGGCATCTGGCCGTGGGCCACGGCGATGCGGGCCTCGGGCAATATCTCCTCGAGCTTCTGTCGCCGGTTCTCGATGGTCTCGACCTCGTTGTGCAGGAAGTAGACCTGCCCGCCGCGCTTCAGTTCGCGCAGCACGGCTTCGCGGATCACGCCAGTGCCCTCGTTTCGCACGAAGGTCTTGATGGCGAGGCGCCGCTGCGGCGCGGTCGCGATCACGCTGAGGTCGCGCAGGCCTTCGAGCGCCATGCCCAGCGTGCGCGGAATCGGCGTGGCGGTGAGCGTGAGCACGTCGACCTCGGCGCGCATGGCCTTCATCGCCTCCTTGTGGCGCACGCCGAAGCGATGCTCCTCGTCGATGATGAGCAGGCCCAGGTTCTTGAACTTGACCGATTGCGAAAGCAGCTTGTGCGTGCCGACCACGATGTCGACCGTGCCTTCGGCCAGGCCCTTGGCCGCCGTGGTGATCTCCTTGGCCGAGCGGAAGCGGCTCATCTCGGCCACCTTGACCGGCCACTTGGCGAAGCGGTCGACCAGCGTCTGGTAGTGCTGCTCGGCCAGGAGCGTGGTGGGTGCGAGGAAGGCCACCTGCTTGCCGCCGGTGATCGCGATGAAGGCGGCGCGCAGCGCCACCTCGGTCTTGCCGAAGCCCACGTCGCCGCAGACCAGGCGGTCCATCGGCTGCGGCGAGATCATGTCCTGCACCACGGCGTGGATCGCGGCCTTCTGGTCGGCGGTTTCCTGGAAGCCGAAGTCGTTGGCGAACACCTCGTAGTCGGCAGCCGAATAGCGGAAGGCATGGCCCTGGCGTGCGGCGCGGCGGGCGTAGATGTTGAGCAGCTCGGCGGCCGAGTCGCGCACCTGCTCGGCGGCCTTGCGCTTGGCCTTTTCCCACTGGCCGGAGCCCAGCTTGTGCAGCGGCGCCTCGTCGGCGCTGACGCCGGTGTAGCGGCTGATCTGGTGCAGCTGCGAGACGGGCACGTAGAGCGTGGCCTTGTCGGCGTATTCCAGGTGCAGCATTTCCTGCAGCAGCGGCTTGCCTTCGGCGTCGGTGCCCTGGCCCAGGTCCATGTGGATCAGGCCGCGGTAGCGTCCGATGCCGTGCGCAGTGTGGACCACCGGGTCGCCGACGTTGAGCTCGGACAGGTCCTTGATCAGCGCCTCGACGTCGCTGACCTGTTCCTGCTTCTTGTTGCGCCGGCGCGTGGTGGGCGCGGTGGCGAAGAGCTCGGTCTCGGTGACGAAGTCGATGCCCTGCTCGCGCCACGCGAAGCCCGATGCCAGCGCGGCGGTGGCGATGCCGATCTTCTCGTCGGTGGAAGCCTCGAACTCGGCCAGCGAATCGAAGGCCGGCGGACTCACGCCGCTGGCGCGCAGGAAGTCGAGCAGGCTCTCGCGCCGGCCCTCGCTTTCGGCGATCAGCAGCACGCGGTGGGGCGTGGCCTTGATGTGGGCCTTGAGGCCGACCAATGGATCTTCAGCGCCGCGCACCACGGCAAAGGGCGGCAGTCTGTCGAACTCGGCGTAAGGCGTGTCGGTGGCAATGTCGCCGCCGCCGGTGTTTCCGCGAATGGCGAGCTGCGCATGCGGCTTGGCGCGCTGGTAGAACTGCTCGGCGCTCAGGAACAGCGCCTCGGGCGGCAGCGCCGGGCGTTCGGGGTCGCCGCGCACCAGGCGGTAGCGCTCGCTGGCGTCCTGCCAGAAATGCTGGAACGCGGGCTCGAGGTCGCCGTGCAGCACCACGGTGGCGTCCGCACCCAGGTAGTCGAACACCGTGGCCGTCTCGTCGAAGAACAGCGGCAGGTAGTACTCGATGCCGGCGGTGGCCACGCCGTTGCCCATGTCCTTGTAGATGCGGCTCTTGGTCGGGTCGCCTTCGAGCAGTTCGCGCCAGCGGCTGCGAAAGCGTGCACGGGCGTCGTCGTCCATCGGGAACTCGCGGCCCGGCAGCAGCCGCACTTCCGGCACCGGATAAAGGCTGCGCTGGGTGTCGGGGTCGAAGGTGCGGATCGAGTCGATCTCGTCGTCGAACAGGTCGACGCGAAACGGCACCATCGAGCCCATCGGAAAGAGGTCGATCAGGCCGCCGCGCACCGCGTATTCGCCCGGGCTCACCACCTGCGTCACGTGGCTGTAGCCGGCCAGCGTGAGCTGGGCCTTGAGCTTGGATTCCTCAAGCTTCTGCTTGGCCTTGAAGTGGAAGGTGTAGCCGGCCAGGAAGGCCGGCGGCGCGAGCCTGTAGAGCGCGGTGGTGGCGGGCACCAGCACCACGTCGGCCTCTTTCTGGCTGATGCGCCAGAGCGTGGCCAGGCGCTCGCTGATCAGGTCCTGGTGCGGCGAGAAGCTGTCGTAGGGCAGCGTTTCCCAGTCGGGGAAGAGGGCGCAGCGCAGCTCGGGCGCGAAGAAGGCGATTTCGTCGATCAGCCGCTGCGCGTCGTTGGCGTCGGCCGTGAACATCGCGGTGGCGCGGCCCGCGGCCTTCTCGCGCATGCCCAGCTGCGCCAGCAGCAGGGCATCGGCCGACAAAGGAGGACGCGGCAGCGTGAATCGCTTGCCCGCCGTGAGGTGGGGGAGGTCCATGGAACGCTTTGAAAATGCAGAACACCCCGCGCCGCTGGCGAGGGGTGTGAGACGGTCGATTCTAGAATGGCGGCCCTTTATCCGCTTGCCGGCCGCTGGCCCGCGCCGCACCCCATGTCTTCTTCCCGACTTTTCGTGCTGATTCCTTGTGCCGGTTTCGGCCACCGTGCAGGTGGCGTTCAGCCCAAGCAATACCAGCGGTTGGCGGGATCGTCGATGGTGGCCCACACGGTGGCTGCGTTCCGCGCGCTGGCAGGCCGCTTTGCCGGCCTGGCGGTGGTGGTGTCGCCGGACGACCGCGAGGTGCAGACGGCGCTGCCGCGCTTTCCGGCGGACAGCGAATTCCTGCTGCGCGTGGGGGGCGTCACGCGCGCAGCCACGGTGCGCAATGGTCTCGCGGCGCTGCGGCAGAAGGGCGCCGGGGCGCATGACTGGGTGCTGGTGCACGACGCGGCGCGTTGCCTGGTCACGTCGAGCCAGATCGAGGCGCTGATCGCGGCCTGCGAGCACGACGCCGTCGGCGGGCTGCTGGCGCAGCGGCTGGCCGACACGCTGAAGGCGTCCTCGGCCGACAGCCGCGTCACCCAGACCCTTTCGCGGGCCGACAAGTGGCTGGCCCAGACGCCGCAGATGTTCCGCATCGGCATGCTGCTCGATGCGCTGGAGCGGGCGGGCGACGCGGTGACCGACGAGGCCGGCGCCATCGAGGCCATCGGCCTGTCGCCCCTGCTGGTGCCGGGCAGCGCACAGAACTTCAAGGTCACCTTTCCCGAGGACTTCGCGCTGGCCGAGGCGGTGCTGCTCGGCCGCCGAAAGGCCATCGCATGACGGCCGCGTTCAACATCCGCGTGGGCGAGGGCTGGGACGTTCATCAGCTGGTGGCAGGGCGCAAGCTCATCCTCGGCGGCGTGGAGGTTCCGCACACGACCGGCTTGCTGGGGCATTCGGATGCCGACGTGCTGCTGCATGCCATCACCGATGCATTGTTCGGCGCGGCCGGCCTGGGCGACATCGGCCGGCATTTTCCCGACACCGACGCGCAGTTTCGCGGCGCCGATTCGGCGGTGCTGCTCGGCGAAGCGGCACGCCGCGTGCGCGCCGCGGGCTGGGAGATCGGCAATGTCGACAGCACGGTGATTGCGCAGGCGCCCAAGCTGGCACCGCACATCCCGGCCATGTGCCGGCGCATCGCCCAGGTGCTGGGGCTGGCGCCCGATCAGGTCAACGTGAAGGCCAAGACGGCCGAAAAGCTCGGCCCGGTCGGCGAAGGCCGCGCGATGGAAGCCCGCGCGGTGGTGCTGCTGCACCGCCAGGGCTGACTCAGGCCCGCCGGCCTTGGGCTTCCGCCGGCCTCGGCTCGGGCATGGCGCGCGGCATGCGGATGTGCGCCGCCAGGCCGCGTCCGGGCGTGCTGGTGAGCGCAAAGGTGCCGCCCATGCGCTCGATGTTCTTTGCCACGATCGACAGGCCGAGCCCGGCACCGGCCGCGGACGTGCGCGCCACGTCGCCGCGGAAGAAGGGCTTGGTCAGCTGCGAGAGCAGGGCGGGCTCGACGCCCGCGCCGTGGTCGCGCACCTTGATCAGCACCGCGTCGTTGTTCGACTGCGCCTGGATCACCACGTCGGCAATGCCGGTGGAGGGCGTCTTGCCGTAGCGCCGCGCGTTCTCCACCAGGTTGGAGATCACGCGCGTGAGCTCGACCTCGTCGCCCAGCACGCGCAGGTCGGGCGGCACGTCGACCCGGATATTCATCTCTTCGTAGTCCTGCACGGCATAGGTGCAGGCGTCGACCACGTCGCGCAGCAGCACGGGCTTGGGGTCGACATGGTCGGGGCGCGCGTAGTCCAGGAACTTGTCGATGATGGCGTCCAGCTGGGCGATGTCGGCCGCCATGTGGTCGCGGGCGTCCTCGTCGGACACGCTCATCTCGGTTTCGAGCCGCAGCCGCGCGAGCGGCGTGCGCAGGTCGTGCGAGATGCCGGCCAGCATGATGGCGCGGTCCTGCTCGATCTTGGCGAGCTGGTCGGCCATGCGGTTGAAGCCGATGTTGACCGCGCGGATCTCGTTGGTGCGGGCGCTCTCGTCGAGCCGGTGCGCCTCGTATTCGCCTTCGCGCACCTGCATGGTGGCGCGCGACAGCTGCTTGAGCGGCAGGTTGATGAGCCGCGTGATCAGCGCCGCGCCGGCCAGGGACAGGGCCATGGCGGTGCTGAGCCAGACCAGCCAGGTGCGTCCGCCCACGCGACTGAAGCGGGTCGGGTCGAGCAGCAGCCAGTAGGTATCGCTCTCGATGGTGAAGCCGATCCACAGGCCGGGCTCGTCGTTGACGCGGCTGGCCACCGTGGTGCCTTCGCCGAGCTGGTCGATCAGCTCCTCGGTCACGCGCTGGTCGAGCGCGCCGCTGGTGTAGGGCTGGAAGCGGTCGTTGGGTTCGCGCGGCAGGATGCGAACGCCCTCCTGGTCGGCCAGCGTCTTGATCAGCGACACCCGCGTGATCGCATCCGAATACACCAGCGCCGCGCGGGTGAGGTTCACGAGCGAGGCGATCTGGTGCGCCGTCTGGATGGCGCGCGGCTCGTATTCGAGCGAGCGGAAGGTCTGCAGCCAGGCGACCGTACAGCCAATCAGCAGCAGTGCGAGCAGGAAGAATGTGCGCCAGAAAAGGCTGAAGCCGAGCTTCAGGCCCGGTCGCCGGTCACGCTGGCCGCTGCCCTCCAGGGGGCTTGGCATGGTGACCTGTGCGCCGTCCTCCTGGGCTGGGCTGGGTCTGGCGGATTGCAGGCCGATGGCCACCTCAGGGTGTCGTTCAGGCCGTGCCGTCCGGCACGAACACGTAGCCCACGCCCCACACGGTCTGGATGTAGCGGGGCGCCGCGGCATCGGCCTCGACCAGCTTGCGCAGGCGCGAGATCTGCACGTCGAGGCTGCGGTCGAAGGGCTCGAACTCGCGGCCGCGGGCCAGCTGGGCGAGCTTCTCGCGCGACAGCGGCTGGCGCGGATGGCGCACCAGCGCCTTCAGCATCGCGAATTCGCCGGTGGTCAGGGAGAGTTCCTCGCCGTCCTTCTTGAGCGTGCGCGAACCCAGGTCGAAGGCAAAGGGCCCGAAGGTCACCGTCTCGTTCTCGGTGGAAGGGGCGCCGGGCGCTTCGAGCGGCGGACGGCGGCGCAGCACCGCGTGCACGCGCGCCAGCAGCTCGCGGGGGTTGAACGGCTTGCCCAGGTAGTCGTCCGCGCCGACCTCGAGGCCGACGATGCGGTCGACG
The DNA here is from genome assembly GCF_003951285.1 of Variovorax beijingensis. Classification (GTDB taxonomy): domain Bacteria; phylum Pseudomonadota; class Gammaproteobacteria; order Burkholderiales; family Burkholderiaceae_C; genus Variovorax; species Variovorax beijingensis. The sequence continues at coordinate 55,224 of NZ_RXFQ01000008.1, forward strand.
TCCTCACCCTTGGCGGTGAGCATGATGATCGGCGTGCGGTCGTTGGCGGCACGCAGGCGGCGGCAGACCGACAGGCCGTCTTCGCCGGGCATCATCAAGTCGAGCACGATCAGGTCGACCGTGTCGCGCAACAGGATGCGGTTGAGCGCCTTGCCGTCCTCGGCCACGATCACTTCGAAACCTTCCTGGGTCAGGTAGCGGCGAAGCAGGTCGCGGATGCGGGCGTCGTCGTCGACGATCACGATCTTGTCAGTGCGGGCGGGAACTTGAGTCATTTCTACAACGTTGAATTTGTAACAGCGCCGATTCTGAAGGCGTTGAGCCCCCGTTGAGCCGGTTTTACTTATGGTTTGACACTAAGTTACAAAACTTGCGGTCGCTAGCTGTCTAGTCATCCGACGTTCGCCTGGCAGTGGCAAAGTCCAGCCAGCGCTACGACTTTTGTTCAATGAGAACCCTTCTTCCCGTCCTGCCGATCCTTGTTGCCTGCAGCTGCGGCCCTGCCTTGGCAAACGCTGGCGAGTTTCTCAGGGTGGGTGATTCGCGGCGCAACGAGGTACGTGAGGCGGTAGCGGCCCACCGTGCCGCGCAGCGCGACGAAATCCGGCGGGAAGAGGCCGTGGCCGGCAGGCGCCTCACGGCGGCCGAACTCTTCGAACTGCGCCAGCAGGTGCGAAGGCAATGGACGCCGCCTGGCACACCCAACGTGCTGAATTCGGCAGAATCGCAACCGGCCGAGCGAATGGTGCCGGAGCCGATGTCGGCCGCGCGCGCCCTGACCTTGCCCCGCAGCCAGCGCCGCTGAAGCGGCGAGTGCTGCGCGTTCTCTTAATACCAACCCAGGGGAGTTAGCTCGTCTTGAAAAAAATCAGTTTGATCGCGGCTTGCGTCGCGCTGGCTGCGGCAGGCGCCGCAAGCACCGCCATGGCCCAGAACATGGTCCCGCCGCCGCAGAACGTGCTGCAGCTCACGGCCTCAGGCACGGTGGAAGTGCAGCAGGACATGCTCAGCATGACGCTCACCACCACGCGCGACGCAGCCGATGCCGCCACGGTCCAGTCGCAGCTCAAGGCCGCGGTGGACGCGGCCCTGGCCGAGGCGAAGAAAAACGCCCAGCCCGGCCAGCTCGACGTGCGCACCGGCAATTTCAGCCTGTCGCCGCGCTACACCCGCGAAGGCAAGATCAACGGCTGGCAGGGCACTGCGGAAATGGTGCTCGAGGGCCGAGACTTCCCGCGCATCACGCAGACCGCGGGCCGCATCACCACGCTGAACGTCGGCAACGTGGGCTTCGCATTGAGCCGCGAGCAGCGCGCCAAAAGCGAGACCGAGGCCCAGACCATCGCCATCGAAAACTTCAAGCAGAAGGCCACCGAACTGGCCAAGGGCTTCGGCTTCGGCGGCTACACGCTGCGCGAAGTGTCGGTGAATGCGAACGACAACGGCCCGATCCGGCCGCGCGTCATGGCGGCGGCTGCCAAGTCTTATGCGGCCGATGCGCCGGTGCCGGTGGAAGCCGGGAAGACCAGCGTGGTCGTGAACGTCTCGGGATCGGTGCAGCTCAAATAGCTTCTTCTGCTATTGAGCGGTCCAGCCGCCGTCCATCTGCCAGGCGACGCCGCGCACCTGGTCGGCGGCGGGCGAGCACAGGAACACCGCAAGGCCGCCGAGCTGCTCGACCGTGGTGAACTGCAGCGAAGGCTGCTTTTCCCCCAGCAATTCGTTCTGCGCCTGCGTGGCCGAGATGCCTTCCCGTGCCGCGCGGTCGTCGATCTGCTTTTGCACCAGCTGCGTCAGCACCCAGCCCGGGCAGATCGCATTGCTCGTGATGCCGGTGGTCGCGGTTTCGAGCGCCACCGACTTGGTGAAGCCCACGATGCCGTGCTTGGCCGCCACGTAGGCCGACTTCTGCGCCGACGCCACCAGCCCGTGGGCCGATGCCACGTTGATGATGCGGCCCCAGTTGGCCTCGCGCATCGCCGGAACGGCGAGCCGGGTCGTGTGGAACGCGCTGGTGAGATTGATGGCGATGATGGCGTCCCAGCGTTCAGGCGGAAAGTCCTCGACCTTTGCCACGTGCTGGATGCCGGCGTTGTTGACGAGGATGTCGACGCGGCCGAACCTGGACGCGGCGAACTTCATCATGTCCTCGATCTGGCCGGGCTGGCTCATGTCGGCGCCGTGATACTCGGCGCGCACGCCGAGCGCCTCGATCTGGGCCTTGGGAGTTTCGGCGTCGCCGAAGCCGTTGAGCACGATGTGTGCGCCCTGTTGTGCGAGCGCCTTGGCAATGGCAAGGCCAATGCCGCTGGTGGACCCCGTGACAAGCGCGGTTTTGCCTTTGAGCATGAAGATCAATCTCCGGATGAATTAGGATGCGACGAGACCATTATCCGCACCAGGACGACTTCGTTTTCATGACAGAACCGACGCTTCATTACGTGGCGTGCGATGACGCCCAGGGCGGTCACCGCATGGCCTACTGGCAATGGGGCGACGCGCGCAGCGCGCGCGTGGTGGTCTGCGTGCACGGCCTCACGCGGCAGGGACGCGACTTCGACGTGCTTGCACAGGCCCTCGTGGCACGCGCCGCCGGCGACGTGCGCGTGGTCTGTCCCGACGTGGCGGGGCGCGGCCGAAGCGACTGGCTGCGCGACCCGGCCCTCTACCAGGTGCCGATCTATGCGGCCGACATGCTGGCGCTCGTTGCGCAGCTGCACCGCGAACAACCGATCGACACGCTCGACTACCTGGGCACCAGCATGGGCGGGCTGATCGGCTTCGTTCTGGCGGGGCACAAGCAATTGCCGCTGGCCCGGCCGATACGCCGCTTCATCGTGAACGACGTCGGCCCGACGATCGAGGCGGCGGCGCTTCAACGCATCGGCGCCTACGTGGGGCAGGGCGGCCGCTACGAAAGCCTGCAGTCGGCGGCCGACGCCATGTGGGCGATCTCGACCAGCTTCGGTCCGCATACGCCCGCCCAGTGGCTCTCGCTGTCGCAGCACATGGTGGTGCCTGCGTCGCAGCGCACGGCCGATGGCACCGCCAAGGTGGAGGCCGGTGAATCCCGTGGCGATTCGGCCGGCCCCTGGCTGCTTCACTACGACCCGGCCATTGCCGTTGCGCTGCGCGCCATCACGCCCGAGGCTGCGGCCCAGGGCGGGGCGGTGATGTGGAGCCTTTATGACGCCATCGATGCGCGCACGCTCGTGACGCGCGGCGCCCAGTCGGACCTGCTCTCGCGCGAAACGGCCCTCGCCATGACGCAGCGCGGCCCCCACGCGGCGCTGATCGAGTTCGAGGGCGTGGGCCATGCGCCCACCTTCGTCGACCCCGGGCAGGTAGGCGCCATCACCAACTTCCTGTTCGATTGAGGCCAACGTGAAGCGCGAGTCTTCGAGTCTTCAAACGGCGCACGCCTCCGATACGGCGGTGGTGGACTATCCCTTGTCCGCCGCCACGGCCGACCGCACGCCGGTCATGGAGAACATGCTCGCCCGTGCGCGCGCTTTCGCAGAGCCGCTGATCGCCGACGAAAAGCTCGACACCGGCGAGAACACGCTGGCGCATGCCGACGCCGTCGCGGCCATCGTCGCGAAGATGGGCGGCTCCGAGGCCATGCAGGCCGCGAGCTACCTGGTCTACGCCTGCCAGCATCTCAACCGCCCGCAGGAGGTCATCGCCAAGGTGTTCGGCGACAACTTCGCGGCGCTGGCAGTCGAAACCACCAAGCTCGTGCGCGTGCAGGAGCAGGCCCGCTCGGCTTCGCAAGGCCATCACCTGGCCGAGGGCGCGGCGGGCGCGCAGACCGAGAACGTGCGCAAGATGCTGCTCGCGTTCTCGCGCGACCTGCGCGTGGTCATGCTGCGCCTCGCATCGCGGCTGCAGACCCTGCGGCATGCCGCCGCCAGCAAGCAGCCGGCGCCCGAAAGCGTGGCGCGCGAGTCGCTGCAGGTGTTCGCGCCGCTCGCCAACCGGCTCGGCATCTGGCAGGTGAAGTGGGAGATCGAGGACCTTTCGTTCCGCTTCCTGGAGCCCGAGACCTACAAGCTGATCGCGCGCCTGCTCGATGAGAAGCGCGTCGAGCGCGAAGGCCATGTCGAGCAGTTGCGCTCGCAGCTCGAAAGCGAGCTGCAGGCCGAAGGCGTGCGCGCCACGGTGCAGGGCCGGCCGAAGAACATCTACAGCATCGTCAAGAAAATGCGCGGCAAGTCGCTCGACTTCGCGCAGGTGTTCGACATCCTCGCGCTGCGCGTGGTGGTGCCCGACGTGAAGGACTGCTACGCGGCGCTGGCCTGGGTGCACTCGCATTTCCTGCCGATCGACGAAGAGTTCGACGACTACATCGCGCGGCCCAAGCCCAACGGCTACCAGTCGCTGCACACCGTGGTGCGCGAGATGGTCGACGGCAAGCCCGGCAAGCCGATCGAGATCCAGATCCGCACGGAGGAAATGCACGACCATGCCGAGCACGGCGTGGCGGCGCACTGGGCCTACAAGGAAGCCGGACACAAGGGCTATGCGGGCGTGTGGGCGAGCGGCGAATACGACGCGAAGATCGCCGTGCTGCGGCAACTGCTGGCATGGGAGCGCGACCTTTCGGGCGGTTCGCAAGGCCAGGGGCTCTTCGACGACCGCATCTATGTGCTCACGCCCGACGCGGCCATCGTCGAACTGCCGCAGGGCGCAACGCCGGTCGACTTTGCCTACACCGTGCACACCACGCTGGGCCACCGCTGCCGCGGAGCGCGCGTCGACGGGGCCATGGTGCCGCTCAACACGCCGCTGTCCAACGGCCAGACGGTCGAGATCATCGCGGCCAAGGAGGGCGGTCCTTCGCGCGACTGGCTCAATGCCGAGCTCGGCTACCTTGCAAGCCACCGCGCGCGTGCCAAGGTGCGTGCATGGTTCAACGCGCAAATCACACACGAAACCGTGGCGCGCGGGCGCGAGGCAGTCGAAAAACTGCTGCAGCGCGAAGGCAAGACCTCCACGCGGCTCGAGGACCTGGCTTCGCAGTTGGGCTTCAAGTCGGCGGACCATTTGTTCGAAGTGGTCGGCAAGGACGAGTTCTCGCTGCGCAACATCGAGGTGCTGCTGCGTCCGCCCGAGCCCGCGCCCAACCCCGACGACGGCGTGCAGATCAAGAAGCCGCGCGCGAGCGAGAAGTCCGGCAAGGGCGGCGTGCTGGTGGTGGGCGTGTCCTCGTTGATGACCCAGCTTGCCAAGTGCTGCAAGCCCGCGCCGCCCGACGCCATCCGCGGCTTCGTGACGCGCGGCCACGGCGTGAGCGTGCACCGCGTCGACTGCAGCAATTTCCGAATGATGGCCTCGCGCGATGGCGAGCGCGTGATCGATGTCGAATGGGGCGCCGCGAAGGGCGGCGAAGCGCCGGTCTATGCAGTCGACGTGGCCGTCGAAGCGGCCGACCGCCAGGGCCTGCTGCGCGATATCTCCGACGTGTTCGCACGCGAGAAGATGAACGTGATCGGCGTGCAGACCCAATCGGTCAAGGGCACGGCATGGATGACTTTCACCGTGGAAATCTCCGATGCGGCGCGGCTCACGCAGGTACTTGGCGTGGTGACGGCGGTTGCCGGTGTGCGATCTGCACGTCGGCGCTGAAAAGCGCGTTTTCTCCTGCTACAATAGCTGCTTCTCGGACACATCCTTAGGCGCGTAGCTCAGCTGGTTAGAGCACCACCTTGACATGGTGGGGGTCGTTGGTTCGAGTCCAATCGCGCCTACCAATTTCTGTTTCGACTTCCGGCCAACCACCGGGTCTGTCGAACAGAGCTTTCACCGGGTTCCCCGGTGTTTCAATCGTCCTTGCGGTGAAGCAGACAAAGACCATGGCCATGTTGTTGTGCTACCTTGGCCGCTCTGCAAACCTTTTCCAAATTTCTTGACAAGCGATCTGATGAACACGCGATCAACGCTGGTTGATCGGGCTCATGCCGACATGCGCCTGGCCGCATTGCTCCGGCAGGCTCCCATCGAATTTGCGCGCGCGGTCTATGGCATCAACGACCACGCAAGCGGCCGTGCCGACACCATGGCAGCACGCGAAATAGCCCGCGCCATCCGGCAGGGCACGCCCGTCACGCAGGAGCGCGCCGAGCAGCGCTCGCGCGCCTACTTGCCGACCGCCGGCCAGGAGCACTGTCCGCGCTGCTGGGTGGTCTACGGCCACAAGAGTCCGCTGCGTTTCAGGGAAGCCACCGAAGAACGCCCCGAGACCGCCAACTGCAGCGCCTGCGGCGCCGAGTACGCGACAACGCTCGGTTGAAGCGGCGCAGGCACGGTCAGGGTAAACCTTGTCGCGATGCAGCAAAACCGCTACCTAGAATCATCGGATGACATGGGCATCCATGTGAAGGAGTCCGCAGTGCAGAGCAAGAAGTCCGGGGTCAAGCCGGTGCAACGTGTAATCAAGAAGTACCCCAACCGAAGGCTCTACGACACCGAGACATCCACGTACATCACGCTCACCGAGGTGAAGCAGCTGGTCATACAGAATGCCCAGTTCGTGGTGCGCGATGCCAAGACCGGCGACGACCTCACGCGCAGCATCCTGCTGCAGATCATCCTCGAGGAAGAGGCGGGCGGTGCGCCCATGTTCACCGAGCAGGTGCTGGCCAACATCATCCGCTTCTACGGGCAGGCGATGCAGGGCTACATGGGCCCCTATCTCGAAAAGAACATCCAGGCCATGACCGAGGTGCAGGCCCAGCTCGCGGAAAAGGCCGAGGGCCTCACGCCCGAGATGTGGTCGCGCTTCATGACCATGCAGTCACCCATGCTCCAGGGGCTCATGGGCAACTACGTCGAGCAATCCAAGAACGTGTTCCTGCAGATGCAGGAGCAGATGCAGAAAAATACCGAGCAGGTCCTGGGCGCATTCGGCATCAAACGCCCCTGAAATCCCGCCCCCGGCAGATAGCTGGGACAATAGAGGCATATATGAGCGAAGTTGCCTCCCCCGAACGCATGGCCACGCCGGCCGCCCCCAAGGTCGGCTTTGTGAGCCTGGGCTGTCCCAAGGCCCTGACCGATTCCGAACTGATCCTGACCCAGCTGAGCGCCGAGGGCTACCAGACCGCCAAGACCTTCGAGGGCGCCGACCTGGTGATCGTCAATACCTGCGGCTTCATCGACGACGCCGTGAAGGAAAGCCTGGACACCATCGGCGAGGCACTGGCGGAAAACGGCCGCGTGATCGTCACGGGCTGCCTGGGCGCCAAGACCGGCGACCAGGGCGGCAACCTGGTGCGGCAAATGCACCCGAGCGTTCTGGCCGTGACCGGGCCGCACGCCACGCAGGAAGTGATGGACGCGGTTCACGCCAACCTGCCAAAGCCGCACGATCCCTTCGTCGACCTGGTTCCCAATACCTTCGGCATCGCGGGCCTCAAGCTCACGCCGCGGCACTATGCCTACCTGAAGATCAGCGAAGGCTGCAATCACCGCTGCACCTTCTGCATCATTCCCTCGATGCGCGGCGACCTGGTGTCACGACCGGTTGGCGATGTGCTCGGCGAGGCCAAGGCTCTGTTCGAAGGCGGCGTCAAGGAACTGCTGGTGATCAGCCAGGACACCTCGGCCTATGGCGTGGACGTCAAGTACCGCACCGGCTTCTGGGACGGCAAGCCGGTCAAGACGCGCATGCTCGAACTGGTGCGCACGCTGGGCGAGATCGCCGAGCCCTATGGCGCCTGGGTCCGGCTGCACTATGTGTATCCGTATCCGAGCGTGGATGAAATCATTCCGCTCATGGCCAGTGGCCAGGTGCTGCCTTACCTCGACGTGCCGCTGCAGCACAGCCACCCCGATGTGCTCAAGCGCATGAAGCGTCCGGCCAGTGGCGAGAAGAATCTGGAGCGCCTGGCGCGGTGGCGCGAGGTCTGCCCCGAGCTGGTGATCCGCAGCACCTTCATCGCAGGCTTCCCCGGCGAAACCGAGCAGGAGTTCGAGCATCTGCTCGACTTCATCCGCGAGGCACAGATCGACCGGGCTGGATGCTTTGCCTACAGCCCCGTAGCAGGTGCCACCGCCAACGACATTCCCGGCATGCTGCCGCCGGCGGAACGCGAAGCGCGCCGCGCCCGTTTCATGGAAGTGGCCGAAGCGGTGTCGATCGCCAAGCTGCGCCAGCGCGTCGGTGCGACCATGCAGGTGCTGGTCGACTCGGCGCCCGGCATGGGCCGCAAGGGCGGCGTGGGGCGCACCTACGCCGACGCCCCCGAGATCGACGGCACCGTGCGCCTGCTGCCGCCCGAGAAGATCAGCAAGACGCTCAAGGTGGGTGAATTCACGCGGGCCCGCATCGTGGGTGCCGAGGGTCACGACCTGATCGCGCTGCCGATCTGAACCGTTGCCATCCCGGCGAGCGCGAGGGAGCAGGGCGGCGATCGCCGACTTGCGAACCACGGGCTGAGCGACAGGCGAAAAAGTTATACGCCTACAGACGCAAGCAGTCTGGCGTTTGAACGTGGCGGCTTATGTTCTCCAGGAGGTCCCATGTTCTTCCAGCTCTTTCAACCCGGATCCAGCCTTCATCTCAAAAGGGCTGCCACGTTGCTTCAGGAAGCCCAGATGGCGCGACTCGAGCACCAGGCTGCGGCGGAGCATCACGCGGCCCTGGCCAAGATGTATGCGGAGCGCGTGAAGCGCCTTTCCGGCGAGGTCTATCCGCTTCCGGCTCCCAGTGGCGAGGCAGCAGGCACGAAGACCGAGCAGGACAAGCCGGCGATCTATTCGATCGAGAGCAATCGCAGGCCCAAGTCCAACCTGCTGACGTAGTTCAAGAAAGGAAAAGCCCGCTGGATGCGGGCTTTTCGATGGGCATGGACAGGGCTGCAAGGGCCCGGCAGTTCTTCTCAGTCATCCGAGCGAGAAACGACCAGGAGGCTCATGAACAATGCCCCGAGGAACATGCCGACTAACAAGGTAAATGCTGTGATCACAATGGGTCTCCGCTAAATTTGACATTTTCAAATCAAACGTAACCTTGTGTACGCATTCGAGTTACTTTTCGAATCGCTTTTGATGTGAAAGTGTGACTTTTGCTACACCTTTGGAGCGAAAGTCGGGGGCGCATCGCTGCTCTTGGGCGGACGGCCCGGGTACAGGTACCTGAAGTACTCGCCCGACTTGCCGTACAGTTGCGCCGCGAGTTCCACGGGATCGTCGTTGCGATGCTTTTCGTAGAGCACGGGGCCCCAGATGATGAATCCATCGATGCTTAGCGAATGAGGCGCCGGCTCGATGGCCTTCCATGCATGCGCGAACTTTGAAATCCATGCCAGTGCTTCGGCCAGCGCATGGTTGCGAGCAGGGGAGGTGGTGGGTTCGGATGTCGACATGGCGGTTATCCTTTGTGAAAAGACTGTATAAATATACAGTAAAATCCACGTGGACAGGGACGCCGCCGCCGGACCAGAGATCAATTTTGCGTGCCGAACCAACCCCAGAGCGCGGCACCCAGGCCGATCCAGACCGCCAGGATGAGCACCGCACCGGCAATGCTTCGCGGCTTCGCGCCTTGTTCCTTCATCCACAGGTCGGCGCGCTCGCGGCATTCCTCGAGCACATCGGCCGGAATGAGCCGGATGTTCAGCCAGATCAGGCCGGGCAGCAGCAAGGCGTCGTCGAGGTAGCCGAGAACAGGAATGAAATCCGGGATGAGGTCGATCGGGCTCAGCGCATAGGCGACGACGAATGCCGCGAGAAGCTTGGCGAACCAGGGAGTGCCTGGATGGCGGTAGGCAAACCACAGGGTGACGGCATCGCGCTTGATCCGCGACGCCCATTGCCTGATGCGTTGGAAAATGGCCATGCTCACACGCTGTCGAACCGGTGCATTGCTTCGCGTGGTAAGGTGCACCTCGGCTTCAAAGCCGTCGCAACCCCGCAGATCCGCCTGTGATCCCCAGCAGCGAGTCGAATGCCGCGCTCATCAGGTTGGGTTTTGCGGTTCACCTCTACTGCCAACACGGTGTTATTGATTCGGTTGCTCTGCTTCTCGAGACTCTGCGCGATCATTCGTCGATGTACTGCGTCAGAATGGTGGAAAGCCGCTTCCCCAGGAGCGGGTTGCTGCATCATTTCATGAGACGAAGCCCGTTCCACTTTTTCAGATCCGTGCCGCCGACAAGCGCTTCGCCGAATGTTCCGTCTCAGGATCACGAAGCTGTGCGCGAACGCGGCACACAACCGTCGGTGCGGCCAAGCCTGGCCGCGATCGGCATCCGTGAGGGAGAACATCCCTCGATCATGTTCCCAGGGAAAAGAAAAAACCCCTGTAAATCGATGATTCACAGGGGTTTCAGCTTGGTAGGGGTGGTGCCCAGAAGAGGACTCGAACCTCCACGATGTTACTCGCTAGTACCTGAAACTAGTGCGTCTACCAATTCCGCCATCTGGGCCCACATAGCTGCCGAAGCAGTTATGTTTTGAATTTCAGGAAAGAGAGAATCATATCAAAAATAATGGCACTTCCAGCGGTCTGCTGGATGAATTTGAAGGAACTGTTCAAGGACATCGCGACGGACACGGTTTCGTGCAGCGCGACGACGGTGAAGCCGACATCTATCTGCCCCCGAACGAGATGCGTGCGGTGCTGCACAAGGACCGCGTCAAGGCGCGCGTGGTGCGGCAGGATCGGCGCGGACGTCCCGAGGGGCGGGTGGTCGAAATCGTCGAGCGCCCCGAGCAGCCGATCATCGGCCGCCTGCTGCATGAAGGCGGCGTCTGGCTTGTTGCGCCCGAAGACAAGCGCTATGGACAGGATGTCCTGATTCCCAAGGGGGCCACCGGCCCCGCCAAGGTGGGGCAGGTGGTCGTGGTGCAGCTCACCGAGCCGCCGGCGCTGTTCGGCCAGCCGGTCGGGCGGGTGAAGGAAGTGCTGGGCGAGATCGACGACCCCGGCATGGAGATCGAGATCGCGGTGCGCAAGTACGGCGTGCCGCACGAGTTTTCCGAGGCCTGCCTGGCCGAAGCCAAGGCGCTGCCCGAGAAGGTCCGCCCCGCCGACAAGAAGGGACGCATCGACCTGACCGACGTTCCGCTGGTCACCATCGACGGCGAGGACGCGCGCGACTTCGACGACGCCGTGTACTGCGAGCCCGCCAAGGTCGGCCGCGGCAAGGGCTGGCGCCTGCTGGTGGCCATTGCCGACGTCAGCGCCTATGTGCAGACCGGTTCGGCCATCGACATCGATGCCTACGACCGCGCCACCAGCGTCTACTTTCCGCGCCGCGTGATTCCGATGCTTCCCGAGAAGCTGTCGAACGGCCTGTGCTCGCTCAACCCCGAGGTCGAACGTCTGTGCATGGTGTGCGACATGCTCGTGGCCGCCGATGGCGAAATCTACGCCTACCAGTTCTATCCGGCCGTGATGTTCAGCCATGCGCGCTTCACGTACACCGAAGTGGCGGCCATTCTTGGCAACACGCGCGGCCCTGAAGCTGCCAAGCGCAAGGACCGCGTCAAGGATCTGCTGAACCTGGCCGACGTATACAAGGCGCTGCTCAAGCAGCGCGGCAAGCGCGGCGCGGTCGACTTCGAAACCACCGAGACGCAGATCATCTGCGACGACGCCGGCCGCATCGAGAAGATCGTGCCCCGCACGCGCAACGAGGCGCACCGCCTCATCGAAGAGGCCATGCTCGCGGCCAACGTGTGCAGCGCCGACTTCATCGCCGAAGGCAAGCACCCGGGCCTGTTCCGCGTGCACGAAGGCCCGACGCCCGAGAAGAAGGAAATCCTGCGCGGCTACCTGAAGGCCATGGGCGTGGGCTTGAGCATCACCGACGATCCGCGGCCCGGCGAGTTCCAGGCGATTGCCGAAGCCACCAAGGAGCGCCCCGACGCGCAGCAGATCCACACCATGCTGCTTCGCTCGATGCAGCAGGCGATCTACACGCCCATCAACAGCGGCCATTTCGGCCTGGCGTACGAGGCCTACACGCACTTCACGAGCCCGATCCGGCGCTACCCCGACCTGCTGGTGCACCGCGTGATCAAGGCCATCCTCGGCAAGACGCGCTATCAGCTGCCGATGCTGCCGACGCCGGGCGAGGCGCATGCCAAGCTCGCCAAGCGGCTGGCCTCGCGCGTGAAGGCGCCGACCACCAAGCCGCAGAAAGCCACCGTCGCGCCGACCAAGGAAGTGCTGGCCTGGGAAGCGGCCGGCCTGCATTGCAGCGCCAACGAGCGCCGTGCCGACGAAGCCAGCCGCGACGTCGAAGCCTGGCTCAAGTGCAAGTACATGCGCGAGCACCTGGGGGAGGAATACGGCGGCGTCGTCACGGCGGCCACGACCTTCGGCATCTTCGTGACGCTCGATGCGATGTACGTCGAGGGGCTGGTGCACATCACCGAACTCGGCGGCGAATACTTCAAGTTCGACGAGATGCGCCAGGAGCTGCGCGGCGAGCGCACCGGCATTCGCTACGCCATCGGGACCCGCGTGCGTGTGCAGGTGAGCCGCGTCGACCTGGATGGGCGCAAGATCGATTTCCGCCTCGTGCGCGAAGGCGAAGACCTCACCACGCGCGCCATGAAGGACAAGGGCGCAGCCTCGGCCGGTGTGCCGGTCAAGGCATCGGCCAAGCGCAGCTCGCGCCACAAGGCCGAAGCCGTGTCCGAGCAGCGCGTCGAGCGCAGCGCGAGCGTTGCCGCGGCGGGCCCGCAGTCGGCGATGCAGGCTTTCAAGTCGGCCGTCAAGAAGGCCGCCAACAAGATGAAGGGCCGCAAGCCGCGGCGCGCATGATGCGCAACGCAGCATTGCATCCCATCCATACAGACAAACCGAGAAGGAGACACCGAGCATGAGCGTGGAAAACAACAAGGGCCGCATCGCGATCGTCACGGGCGCCGGCACCGGCATCGGCCGCGCCGCGGCGCTGGCGCTGCTGGCCGATGGCTGGAGCGTGACCCTGGCGGGGCGCCGCCTCGAGCCGCTGGAACAGGTGGCGGAAGAGTCTGGCGCCGGCGCGCGCGCCTTCGCCGTGCCCACCGACGTGGCCAATGCCGAATCGGTGCAGGCGCTGTTCGCTGCCGCGGTGGAGCGCTTCGGCCGCGTCGACCTGCTATTCAACAACGCCGGCGTGGGCAACCCGCCGGGTCCGTTCGAGGACTGGACGCCCGAGCAGTGGCGCGGCGTGGTCGACATCAACCTGAGCGGCATGTTCTTCTGCATCCAGCAGGCGTTCCGCACGATGAAGGCGCAGACGCCGCGCGGCGGCCGCATCATCAACAACGGCTCCATCTCGGCCACCGCGCCGCGGCCCAATTCTGCGGCGTACACCGCGACCAAGCACGCAGTCGAGGGCCTCACCAAGACCGCGTCGCTCGATGGGCGCAAGTACGACATCGCGGTCGGCCAGATCGACGTGGGCAACGCCATGACGGAACTGGCCGCACGCATGGCCAAGGGCGTGCCGCAAGCCAACGGCGAGCTCGCGATCGAGCCGCTGATGGACGTGAAGATCGTGGGCCAGTCGGTGCTCTACATGGCGAACCTGCCGCTGGAGGCCAACGTGCTGTTCCACACGGTCATGGCGACGAAGATGCCCTTCGTCGGACGCGGCTAGGCGGGAAGCTCGTCAGCAGTGCGCCTGCCGGGCTAGAGCGCCGGCCGTCAGCGGCGGCGCGCCGGCCGGCCAGGTGTCGGCGATGTGGCCGTGGCGCCAGACGGCTTCGCGCGCTGCTTCGAACGGCGGCCGCTGCGCCGCCAGTGCGGCGCCGATCATTCCTGCCAGCACGTCGCCGGTGCCAGCGGTTGCGAGCCTGGCGTTGCCGGTCAGGTTGAGTACCGGTGGCGTGCTGTCGCCCTCGGCGATCACTGTTCCCGAACCCTTGAGCACTGCGACCACGCCGTAGCGCGACGCGAGCTGGCGGGCTGCAACGAGCCTGTTGGCCTGGATGTCGGTGGCCGTGCAGTTCAGCAGGCGTGCTGCTTCGAGCGGATGCGGAGTGATCACCGTCGGCCTTCCGCGCCGGGCGCGCGACGCCAGCTGGGTTTGCAGCGCGCCGTCGACCGCGATGGCGTTCAATGCATCGGCGTCGAGCACCAGTGCTGCTGCCGTCGCCAGCACACGGGGTAGCACCGCACGGATGTCCGCGCCGCCGCCGCATCCGCAGACCGCCGTCATGCCCGAGAGATCGAGCGACCTGGCGTCTCGCATCATCAGTTCAGGTTGCGCCAGGTCGACCGGGGCCGCGCTCGCGTCGAGCAGGCCGACGAACACGCGGCCCGCGCCCGCATGCAGCGCGGCGGATCCGGCCAGCAGCGCGGCGCCCGCCATGCCGGACGCGCCGCCGATCACCGCGACATCGCCATAGCTGCCCTTGTGCGAGGCGTGGCTGCGCGGGGCATCGGCCGGTGCACCCGCCAGGCGCGCGGCCGGTGCCTCGCCGGTGCCACTGCAGCCCAGGTCGTCGAACCAGACCGTGCCCGCCGCGTCGCGGCCTTGCGCCGTGAACAGGCCGGGCTTGAGGGTCAGGAAGGTCAGGCAGAACCTGGGCGAAAGAGCACCCGGATGAGGTGTGGCGCTTGAATCGCCGGTATCTGCATTCAGCCCCGATGGCACGTCGACGCTGAGCACCGGTGCGGCCATCGCATGCATCCGCCGCAGCCAATCGGCCATGAGCTTTTCGGGCGGCCGGCTCGATCCGATGCCGAGCAGCGCGTCGATCGCCAGCTCGCAACTCGCAGGCGGCTCCGGCGCGAAGATCACGCCGGCATCCCGGGCCCGTTGAAGCGAGGCGCTGGCGTCCGGCGGCAGCCGGTTTTCATGGCCCGCGAAGGTCACGATCGGCAGGAAGCCGCGGTGCCGCAGCTGCGCAGCAGCTTCGAATCCGTCGCCGCCGTTGTTGCCCGGTCCGCAGGCGATCCAGATCGTCCGCGCATGCGGCGCAAGCGCCATCGCGAGCCGCGCCACGGCCAGGCCCGCGCGCTGCATCAGCGTATGGGGGGGCAGGGCGGCGGCTGCTGCCTGTTCGATGCGACGCGTTGCCGCGATGTCGAACAGGCCGCAAGCGGTGGCGGGCGTGATGCGTTGCATGGGCCGATTCTGCCCCGCCTGGCGCGCACGCAGCTGCTGCCCCGCCTACTGGCCGAGCCGCTCGATGCCCAGGCCTTCGAGGTCGACGCCCGCGTCGCGTCCGCCGATCAGGTCGGCCACCACGCGTGCGCTGCCGCATGACAGCGCCCATCCGCTGGAACCGTGGCCCAGGTTGAGCCAGACGCCCGGCACGCCGCTGGCGCCGAGCACCGGCGGGCCGTCGGGCAGCATCGGGCGAGCGCCCTTCCATTGCTGCACACCCGACTGCAGCGTTGCAGCGCCCGGAAACCAGTCATGCAGCACCTTGTAGAGCGTTTGCACCGCGGAGGGATTCATGGTGCTCAGGGAGCCGCCGATCTCGGCGCTGCCGGCCACGCGCACGCGCTGGCCCAGGCGCGAGATCGCGACCTTGTAGCGTTCGTCCATCACGGCGCTGCGCGGCGCGTTGAGCGATTCGCGGATCGGCGCGCTGATCGAATGGCCGTACACCGGCGCCAGTGGAATCCGCAGCCCGAGCGGCCGCAGCAGCGAGGCCGAGGCAAGACCGGCGCACACCACCACCGCATCGAAGCGCAGCGGCGGCGAGCCGCTTGCGAGCGAGATCGACGTGGGTTCCGCGCGGCTCATCGGCGCGATGTCGCAATTGAAATGGAACTGGGCGCCGAGCGCCTCGGCCTCCCACTTGAGAAGCAGCGCGAACTGGCGGCAGTTGGCCACTTCGTCCTCGGGCAGGTGGATCGCACCCGCGAGCGCCGTGTCGGCATTGAGCGCGGGCTCGATGCGGCGGGCCTCGTCGGCGTCCACTTCCCTGAAGACACTGCCCGCCGCGCGCAGCACCTCGAGGCCCGGCTGGACCAGTTTTTTCTCGCGTTTGGAGCGAAGCAGCACGAGGTAGCCGTCGCTGCGTTCGTAGCTCAGTTCGCGCGCTTCGGTCACTTCGTGCAGCCGGGTGCGGCTGTAGAACGCCAGGCGCTGCATGCGGGCGCGGTTGGCCAGGTAGGTTTCGAGCTTGCAGGCCTTCTGCCAGCGCGACATCCAGCCGAGGTCGCGCGAACTCAGCGGCCAGCGCAGCTTGATGGCGCCGTGCGGAGACAGCAGCGAGCGCAGCACCTTGGCGCGCATGCCCGGCGCCGCCCAGGGCGTGACATAGCCCGGCGCGACCACCCCCGCATTCGCAAAACTGGATTCCTCGGCGGCGGCGCCGCGGCGCTCGAACACGGAAACTTCATGGCCGTCCGAAACCAGTTCCCAGGCGGTTGTGACGCCGATGATGCCGGCGCCCACGATCGCGATTTTCATTGAATTTTTGAGTAAGAAGAGATGGCCGGCGCCCGTCGATCGGTGCGCGAGGCTATTGTTTTTTGAGCGCTTTTTCTGCTTGCAGCGCGACCGCCAGAACGGCGTCGTCGTGCAGCGCGGCGTGCCACAGCATCAGGCCCACCGGCAGTTCGCCGGCGGCGTGGCAGGGCAGCGAGATGGCGCAGCCGTCGAGCATGTTGATGATCGAGGGGTTGCGCAGCAGCAGTGCATTGATGCGGAAGAATTCGTCGTCGCGCTCGGCACCCGGCGCAACGCTCGCAATGGCGGGCGCGGTGATCGGCACGGTGGGCGACAGCACCGCGTCGAAGAGCGACAGCGCCGTCTCGACGCGGGAGATCCAGCCATGGCGGGCATGCACGAGATCGATGTATTCGTGCGCCTTCATGGCGGCGCCCCTGAGGATGCGCTGGGCCACACGGGGGTCGTAGCCGGCGCCGCTGCGCTCGAGCAGCAGCCGGTGCCAGGCGTAAGACTCAGCCGCCGAGAAACCGCCGGTGGCGTTGATGGCCTGCAGTTCCGCGAGCTCCGGCAGCTCGATCTCCTCGATCCGGGCGCCGGCATCGCGCAGTGTTTGCAACGCATTTTCGAAAGCCCGCGCCACCGCAGGCTCGATGCCATCGAAGAACACGTTCCTCACGACGGCAAGCCGGTACGCCCCCAGGGAGGCCGTACCGGCGGTCACGCGGCGCGCCGCAAGAATCTCGTGCGCCGTGATGGCATCGCGCACCGAGCGCGTCATGGCACAGACGGTGTCGAGCGTGGTCGACAGCGGCAGGGCGCCTTCGGTCGGCACCAGCCGGGCGGTGCTCTTGAAGCCCACGATGCCGTTCAGCGCCGCGGGAATGCGGATCGAGCCGCCCGTGTCGGAGCCCAGACCGATGAAGGCCGCCCCGGTGGCGACCGAGACAGCGGCGCCGGAGGACGAGCCTCCCGGGATGCGCGGCGTGGCCGCATCGCCCGCATTGGCCGGCGTGCCGTGGTGCGGGTTGATTCCCACGCCGGAAAAGGCGAATTCCGTCATGTTGGTGCGGCCCGTCAGCACGCCGCCCGCGGCGCGCAGCCGCGCCACGGCGACGGCATCGGCCTTGGCGGCCGGCGCATGCGAAAGCACCACGGAGCCCGCCGGAGTCGGCTGTCCCTGGATGTCGAACAGGTCCTTGGCGGTGAACGCGAGTCCGGCGAGCCGGCTCTGCGGCGCTGAGCCGGCGACCTGCCGGCGGGCTTCGTCGAACAGCGTGCGGGTGAAGGCGTGGCTGCAGGCCGGGGACTGGGCGATGCCGATGGCGCGCTCCATTTCGGTGCATGCATCGGTGCCACCTGCCAGAAAATTCAGACGGGTGGCGTGGAGGTCGTTCATGGGTGGGCAGCGAGGGCGCGGACGGCTCGGTTCCGGGGTAGGGCAAGGAGAAAGGACAGAGAGGGCCGTGCTATACTCTTTGGGTTTCGCTGAACATGTGACGGCTTTCGTCGCACCCAGCCAAACACATCCGCAAACCGGCCCAATCAAGGTGTTGTGACTCCGTTCGAAGGAGGCACAAAACGGGCTGGATTTTAGACCCAACCTTTGGAGTAATTTTCAATGTCCACCACCATGCGCGAAATGCTGGAAGCCGGTGTCCACTTTGGTCACCAAACCCGCTTCTGGAACCCCAAGATGGCTCCGTACATCTTCGGCCATCGCAACAAGATTCACATCATCAACCTGGAAAAATCGCTCCCGATGTTCCAGGACGCGATGAAGTACGCCAAGCAGCTCACCGCCAACCGCGGCACGATCCTGATGGTCGGCACCAAGCGCCAGGCCCGTGAAATCGTGGCTGCCGAAGCTCGCCGCGCCGGCGTGCCTTTCGTCGACACCCGCTGGCTCGGCGGCATGCTGACCAACTTCAAGACGGTCAAGACCTCGATCAAGCGCCTGAAGGACATGAAGGCCCAGCAGGAAGCCGGCCTCGACAGCCTGAGCAAGAAAGAGCAGCTCACGTTCTCGCGCGAGATCGAGAAGCTCGAGAAGGACATTGGCGGCATCCAGGACATGACCGCGCTGCCCGACGCCATCTTCGTGATCGACGTGGGCTTCCACAAGATCGCCGTGGCCGAAGCCAAGAAGCTGGGCATTCCGCTGATCGGCGTGGTCGACTCCAACCACTCGCCTGAAGGCATCGACTACGTGATTCCGGGCAATGACGACTCGTCGAAGGCCGTCACGCTCTACGCTCGCGGCATCGCCGACGCGATCATCGAAGGCCGCAACAGCGCCACCGGTGACGTGGTCAAGGCCATCGCCGAAGGCAGCGGCGACGAATTCGTCGAAGTCGAAGAGGGTGCCTCGGCCTGATCGAGTGCTCTCACGCGCCTGAAGAAGGGGCTTTGTTGCCCCTTTTTTTTAACCTGATTTTGGATATACGGAGATAGAAGAATGGCTGCAATCACCGCAAGCATGGTCGGCGAACTGCGTGCAAAGACCGACGCGCCGATGATGGAATGCAAGAAGGCCCTGACCGAGGCCGATGGCAACATGGAAAAGGCCGAAGAGTTGCTGCGCATCAAGCTCGGCAACAAGGCTGGCAAGGCATCGGGCCGCATCACCGCCGAAGGCGTGGTCACGGCCTTCGTCGACGGCGCTGCCGGCGGCATGATCGAGATCAACTGCGAAACCGACTTCGTCACCAAGAACGACAGCTTCCTGGCCATGGCCAACGCTGCCGCAATGCTGGTCGCCAAGCACAACCCCGCCGATATCGCCGCGCTGGGCGCGCTGCCCTACGAGCAGGACGGCTTCGGCCCCACGCTCGAGGACGTGCGCAAGGGCCTGATCGGCAAGATCGGCGAGAACATGAGCTTCCGCCGATTCAAGCACTTTGCCGGCAACGGCAAGCTGGCTTCGTACCTGCACGGCACGCGCATCGGTGTGATGGTCGAGTTCGAAGGCGACGATACCTCGGCCAAGGACGTTGCGATGCACATCGCCGCCATGAAGCCGGTTGCCATCTCGGCCGCCGACGTGCCTGCCGACCTGATCGAAAAAGAGCGTGCCGTGGCCGCCGGCAAGGCCGAGGAAGACCGCAAGACAGCCGAAGCCGAAGGCAAGAAGCCGCAGCCTGCCGACATCGTTGCCAAGCGCATCGAAGGCGGCGTGCAGAAGTACCTCAAGGAAGTCTCGCTGCACAACCAGCCGTTCGTGAAGAACGACAAGCAGACCGTCGAGCAGATGCTCAAGGCCGCCAACACCAGCATCAAGGGCTTCACCCTGTACGTGGTCGGCGAAGGCATCGAAAAGAAGGTCGACGACTTTGCTGCCGAAGTTGCAGCCCAGGTGGCTGCCGCCAAGGCCGCCGCGTAAAAACTGTTACGCCCCAAAGCGACGGTGCACGCGTGTGTGCCGCCGCTTTTTCACCGCCTCGTTCTACACTCGCCCCCGCCAACCCAAGTAAGGAAATTGCCCATGTCTGATCCCCGCCCAGCCCACAAGCGAATCTTGTTGAAGCTGTCGGGCGAGGCGTTGATGGGAGACGATGCCTTTGGTATTAACCGCGCCACCATCGTCCGCATGGTCGAAGAGGTGGCCGAGGTGGTGAACATGGGCGTGGAAGTCGCCGTCGTGATCGGCGGCGGCAACATCTTCCGCGGCGTTGCGGGAGGCTCGGTCGGCATGGACCGCGCGACGGCCGACTACATGGGCATGCTGGCCACCGTCATGAATTCGCTGGCCTTGGCCGACGCCATGAACAAGCAAGGGCTGGTGGCGCGCGTCATGTCCGCCATTGCCATCGAGCAGGTGGTCGAGCCCTACGTGCGGCCCAAGGCGCTGCAGTATCTCGAAGAGGGCAAGGTCGTGGTGTTTGCCGCGGGCACCGGCAATCCGTTCTTCACCACCGACACGGCCGCCGCACTGCGCGGTGCCGAGATCGGTGCCGAGCTGGTGCTCAAGGCCACCAAGGTCGACGGCGTCTATTCCGCCGATCCGAAGACCCATCCCGATGCAACGCGCTATTCGTCGCTCACTTTCGACGAGGCGATCGCGCAGAATCTCGGCATCATGGACGCCACGGCCTTCGCGCTGTGCCGCGACCAGAAGCTGCCGATCAAGGTGTTCTCGATCTTCAAGAACGGCGCGCTCAAGCGCGTCGTCATGGGCGAGGACGAAGGCACGCTGGTGCATGCCTGAGGAGTAATTTGAGATGACGACCCCCACTATTGCAGAAATCCGCAGCGCGACCGACGCCAAGATGAACCAGTCGCTCGCTGCGTTCCAGAACAACCTCACCAAGATCCGCACCGGCCGCGCCAACTCCGCGCTGCTCGATTCGATCCACGTCGAGTACTACGGCTCGCAGGTTCCGCTGAGCCAGGTGGCGAACGTGTCGGTGCTCGACTCGCGCACGATCAGCGTCCAGCCCTGGGAAAAGGGCATGGGCGCCAAGATCGAGAAGGCCATCCGCGAAAGCGACCTGGGCCTGAACCCGGCCTCGATGGGCGACCTGATCCGCGTGCCGCTTCCCGCGATGAGCGAGGAGCGCCGCAAGGAAATGACCAAGCTGGTCCGCAACGAGGGCGAAAGCGCCAAGATCGCCACGCGCAACCTGCGCCGTGATGCGAATGAGTCGGTCAAGAAGCTGGTCAAGGAAAAGCTCGCCTCCGAGGACGACCAGAAGCGCGCCGAAGCCGAGATCCAGAAGGTCACGGACCGCCACATCGCGGAAATCGACCGCCTGGTCGCGGCCAAGGAAGCGGAGATCATGGCCGTTTGAGGCTGCGCATGGCCTCGTCTTCGCTGCAGATCCCCCACCACATTGCCATCGTCATGGATGGCAACGGACGCTGGGCCACGCGGCGATTCCTGCCTCGCGTGGCGGGACACAAGCAGGGCGTCGAGTCGCTCAGGCGCTGCGTCAAGGCGTGTGTCGATCGCGGCGTGGGCATTCTCACGGTCTTCGCGTTTTCGTCGGAGAACTGGAACCGTCCGCCCGAAGAAGTCTCGGGCCTCATGGAAATCATGGTGGGTGCACTCGCGCGCGAAGTGCCCAGGCTGAGCCGCGACGGCGTGCAGCTGCATTTCGTCGGCGAGCGCGCCGGGCTCTCCAAGAAAATGGTGCAAGGCCTGGTCGACGCCGAGACCGCCACCGCGCAGAACACCAAGCTGATCCTGAACGTCTGCTTCAACTACGGCGGCCGCTGGGACATTGCCCGCGCCGCAGCCAAGCTGGCCGAGCAGGGCGAGGCGCTCACCGAAGCGAATCTCGACCGCGCCATGGCCCTGGCGCACGTGCCCGACCCCGACCTTCTCATCCGCACCGGCGGCGAGCAGCGCCTGTCGAACTTTCTGCTGTGGCAGAGCGCCTACGCGGAGCTTTTCTTCAGCGACAAGCTTTGGCCCGAGTTCGACCAGGCCGAACTGGATGCGGGAATTGCCGCATTTCAGGCGCGCGAGCGCCGCTTCGGCAAGACCTCGGCGCAAGTCACGGCCGGCAGCGGCTCCGCACCCGATCGCCAGCTGGCCTGAGGGCTTCACGGCCTGCCTCTCCAGCCGCCCAGCCGCATGCTCAAACAACGCATCCTCACGGCCATCGTCCTGTTGGCGATCCTGCTGCCGGCGCTTTTCTACCCGTCGCACGTTCCCTTCGCCTGCGTGATGCTGGTGCTGATCGGTGCCGGGGCATGGGAGTGGGGCCGCCTCAACGGCTATGGCCAGCAGCTGTCGGTCTTCCTCGGCGTGGAAACCGTGGCGCTGTGCGCGCTCTCCTGGTGGCTCGGGCTGCTCGATCGGTCGCTGCTGCTCATGTGGCTGCTGGCCAGCGCGGCCTGGGTGCTCGGCGGTGCCGCGCTGCTGCGGGTGGCCGTGCCGGGCTGGCCCCGCATTCCCCGCGGGCTGCGGCTGGTCGGCGGGCTGTTGGCGCTCTGGGTGGCGTGGCTCGCGGCCGTGCAGGCACGCATGGTCGGCATCAACTTTCTGCTGTCGATTCTCGTGCTGGTCTGGGTGGCGGACGTCTTCGCGTATTTCGCGGGCCGCGCCTTCGGCCTCAAGTTCACGCGCAGCAAGCTCGCGCCCGCCATCAGCCCCGGCAAGAGCTGGGAAGGCGTGTGGGGCGGCATGGCGGGCGTCGTGGTGCTGGCCTTGGCGTGGGTGTGGGCCGACAGGGCTGCCGGCGCAACGGTGGCCAGCCTCTACACCCGGCTGTACGAGCGCGGCTGGTGGCTGCTGCTGGTCGGGGTGCTGTTTCTCGCCGCCATCAGCGTCGTTGGCGACCTGGTCGAATCGCTGATCAAGCGCAGTGCCGGCGCCAAGGACAGCAGCAGCCTGCTGCCGGGCCATGGCGGCGTGCTCGACCGCGTGGATGCCCTCTTGCCGGCACTTCCCATTGCAATGATGCTGGCTTTCCTGTGAACACACCCAAACAACGCATCACGGTGCTGGGCTCGACCGGTTCGGTCGGCGTCAGCACGCTCGATGTCATTTCGCGGCACCCGGACCGTTTCGAGGTCTTCGCGCTTTCCGCATCGACCAAGGTCGACGAGCTCCTGGCGCAGTGCGCGCGGTTTTCGCCGCGCTATGCGGTCATGGCGAGCGCGCCGCATGCGGCGCTGCTGGCGGAAAAGATAGAACAGAACAATCTCAAGACCACCGTTCTGAGTGGTGGCGATGCTATTGAAAAAGTAGCATCCCACGACGGTGTTGACGCCGTCATGGCAGCCATCGTGGGGGCTGCGGGCCTGGCGCCTTGCCTGGCCGCGGCGCGCGCCGGCAAGCGGCTCCTGCTGGCCAACAAGGAGGCGCTGGTGGTTGGCGGCGAACTGTTCATGCGCACCGTGCGCGAGGGCGGCGCCACACTGCTGCCGATCGACAGCGAGCATTCGGCCATCTTCCAGTCGCTGCCCGAAGATCCGTCGACCTGGCCGCGCCGTATCGACAAGATCATTCTCACGGCGTCGGGCGGCCCGTTCCGCACGCGCGCGCCCGGTACGCTGGGCACGGTCACGCCCGAGCAGGCCTGCGCGCATCCGAACTGGGTCATGGGCCGCAAGATATCGGTCGATTCCGCCACCATGATGAACAAGGCGCTCGAGGTGATCGAGGCGCGCCATCTGTTCGGCGTTCTGCCCGAGCAGATCGAGGTGGTCATCCATCCCCAGAGCGTGGTGCATTCGATGGTCCAGTTCACCGACGCATCGGTCATTGCCCAACTGGGAACGCCCGACATGCGGGTGCCCATCGCCGTCGGCCTCGCCTGGCCCGAGCGCATCGAGAGCGGCGCGGCGCGCCTGGATTTCCGACAGATGGCCTCGCTGAGCTTCGATGCTCCCGATGCGGCGCTGTTTCCCGGGCTGGGCCTGGCCTGGCATGCGCTGCGCGCGGCGCCGGGGACCACGGCGGTGCTCAATGCTGCCAATGAAGTCGCGGTCGAGGCCTTTCTTGATCGGCGCCTGCGCTTCGACCGCATTCATGCGGTCAACATGGAAACTTTGGAGGCCGTCAGCCCCTCCAAGCCCGCATCGCTGGCCGACCTGCTGGCGCTCGACGCCAGCGCCCGGGCGGCGGCCAATGCCGCGGCGCTGCGCTTCGCGGCCTGACACTCCCGCCAACAGAGGATCCGGATGCTCACCGTCATCGCCTTCGTGGTTGCACTCGGCCTCCTGATCGCCGTGCATGAATACGGCCATTACCGCGTTGCCGTCGCCTGCGGCGTCAAGGTGCTGCGGTTTTCGGTGGGCTTCGGCAAGACGCTCTTCCGCTGGCAGCCCAAGCGGCAGCATCCGGGGCAGGAAACCGAGTTCGTCATCGGCGCGTTTCCGTTCGGCGGCTACGTCAAGATGCTCGATGAGCGCGAAGGACCGGTGGCACCGGAAGACCGGCACCGCGCCTTCAACACGCAGCCGTTGCGCTCCCGCGCGGCCATCGTCGCTGCCGGACCCATTGCCAATCTGCTGCTTGCCGTGGTGCTTTACACGGCCGTCAACTGGATCGGGGTCGAGGAGCCCGTTGCCAAGCTGGCGCGTCCGGTGGCGGCATCGCTGGCGGAGGCGGCGGGCCTGCGCGGCGGCGAGCACATCACGCGCGCCGGCTTCGAGGGCGACCTGGAGCCCGTGCAGTCGTTCGAGGACCTTCGCTGGCGCATGACGCGCGGCGCGCTCGACGGCCGGGACCTGACGCTCGAAGTGGCGGGCGAGGGTGGCCGGCCCGGTCGGCAGGTCGTGCTGCCGCTGAGCCTCATGGAGGCCAAGGACGCCGACCCGCAGATGTTCCGCAAGATCGGCGTCCTCGCACCGCTGACGCGGCCCGAGATCGGCCAGGTGATGGCCGGCAGCGCGGCTGAGCGCGCGGGCCTTCGCAGTGGCGACCTGGTCCGCAGCGTCGGTAACGTGCCCATCGTCGATGGGCAGCAGTTGCGCGAGCTGATCCGGACCTCGATCGACGGCGACCAGCCGCGCCCGCAGACCTGGCAGGTGCAGCGCGGCAGCCAGTCGATCGAACTCGAGGTCAGGCCCGAACTGCGCGAGGAGGGCGCCGCGAAGGTCGGCCGCATCGGCGCCTATGTCGGTGCGCCGCCTGAAATGGTGACGGTGCGCCAAGGCCCCGTCGACGGCGTCTGGCGCGGCATCGTGCGCACCTGGGAGGTGTCGGCGCTGACCGTCCGCATGATGGGCAAGATGGTGATCGGCGAAGCCTCGCTCAAGAATCTGAGCGGGCCGCTCACGATCGCCGACTATGCAGGCAAGTCCGCGAGCCTCGGGCTGACCCAGTACCTGGTATTCCTTGCATTGATCAGCGTGAGCCTTGGCGTGCTCAATCTCATGCCGCTGCCGGTCCTCGATGGAGGACACCTGATGTATTATCTTTGGGAGGGCCTGACCGGCAAGAGCGTCTCTGACGCCTGGATGGAACGGCTTCAGCGCGGCGGTGTCGCCTTGCTGCTGGTCATGATGTCGGTTGCGCTCTTCAACGACGTCACGCGGCTCTTTGGTTAACTTTCTGCCGGCCCTTTCCGCGCCGGCCCAATTCACAGATGAACACAAACTTCAGTCGCTTTCGCCTGCGTAGCGTTGCCGCGGTGGTGGCCAGCGCGTTGGCGGCCACGGCAGCATGGGCCGTCGAGCCCTTCACGGTGCGTGACATTCGCGTCGAGGGCTTGCAGCGCGTCGAGCCCGGCACGATCTTCGCATCGCTGCCGCTGCGTGTGGGCGATACCTACAGCGACGAGCGCGGATCGGCCGCCATCCGTGCGCTGTTCGACCTGGGTTTGTTCAAGGACGTGCGCATCGACGTCAACGGCAACGTGCTGGTGGTGATCGTCGAGGAGCGTCCCACCATTGCCGACGTCGATTTCGTCGGCACCAAGGAATTCGACAAGGCCGCGCTCCAGAAGGCGCTGCGCGAAGTGGGCCTGGCCGATGGCCGCCCGTACGACAAGGCCCTGGCCGACCGCGCGGAGCAGGAGCTCAAGCGCCAGTACGTGAGCCGCAGCCTCTACAACGCACAGGTCGTGACCACGGTTACGCCGATCGAGCGCAACCGCGTCAATCTCACGTTCACCGTGACCGAGGGCGAGTCCGCGCGCATTCGCGAAGTGCGCGTGGTTGGCAACAAGGCCTTCAGCGAATCGACGCTCCTGAGCCTGTTCGACCAGGACAGCGGCGGCTTCATGAGCTGGTACACCAAGTCCAACCAGTACTCGCGCTCCAAGCTCAATGCCGACCTGGAAACGCTGCGTTCGTACTACATCACGCGCGGCTACCTGGAGTTCCGCATCGATTCGACCCAGGTCGCCATCTCGCCGGACCGGCAGGACTTGTCGGTGACCGTCAACATCACCGAAGGCGAGAAGTTCGTGGTGGCCGGCGTCAAGCTCGACGGCAATTATCTCGGCCGCGACGAGGAGTTCAAGTCCCTCGTGACCATCAAGCCCGGCGAGCCCTACAACGGTGAGCAGGTCACCGAAACCACCAAGGCCTTCACCGACTATTTCGGCACCTTCGGCTACGCGTTCGCGCGCGTGCAGGCACGCCCGGAAATCGACCGCGTCAACAACCGCGTGACGCTGACCCTGCAAGCCGAACCCTCGCGCCGCGTCTACGTGCGCCGCGTGGCGGTGGGCGGCAATGCCAAGACGCGCGACGAAGTGATCCGGCGCGAGTTCCGCCAGTTCGAGGCCTCGTGGTACGACGGCGACAAGATCAAGCTCTCGCGCGACCGCGTGGACCGCCTGGGCTTCTTCACCGAAGTGAATGTCGAAACCCAGGAAATCCCGGGTTCGCCCGATCAGGTCGATCTGATCGTCAACGTGGCGGAAAAGCCCACCGGCAGCCTGCAGCTCGGCGCCGGCTACTCGAGCGCGGAAAAGGTGGCTCTCACCTTCGGCATCTCGCAAGAGAATGTCTTCGGTTCGGGCAACTTCCTGGGCGTGCAGGTCAACACCAGCAAGTACAACCGCACGCTGTCGCTGACCACCACCGATCCGTACTTCACGAAGGACGGCATCTCGCGCACGATCAGCGTCTACCACACCACCACGCGCCCGTACTCGACAACCCTCGATGGCGACTACAAGCTGGTCAACCAGGGTGCTTCGATCCGCTTCGGCGTGCCGTTCAGCGAAGTCGACACGGTCTTCTTCGGTGTCGGGCTCGAGCGCTATGCCTTCGATCCGAACTCGTCGACCTCGTTCTCGGGGCTCTTCACGCCCCAGTCGTACCTGCGCTACTTCCAGTGCTCGAAGGATGCGAGCGGCTTGTTCGTGACCGAGTGCAACCGGGATAGCGTGTGGGGTGTTCCGCTGACCATCGGCTGGGGCCGCGACAGCCGCGACAGCGCGCTGATTCCGACCACCGGGCGCCTGCAGCGCGCCAACCTGGAGCTGGGCGTCGGCGGCGACATGAAGTACTTCAAGACGAACTACCAGTACCAGCAGTTCTTCGCAATCAACAAGCAATACACCTTTGCGATCAACGCCGATCTGGGCTATGCCAAGCCCCTTGGCGGCAAGGATTACCCGATCTTCAAGAACTTCTATGCCGGCGGCCTGGGCTCCATCCGCGGCTTCGAGCAGAACTCGCTCGGCCCGCGCGACGTGCCGCTGGTTTTCCAGACCGAAGGCGCCGCACTGGGTGGTACCAAGAAGGCCATCTTCAACGCAGAGCTCAGCACGCCGTTCCCCGGTGCAGGCAACGACCGCACGCTGCGCCTGTACAGCTTCTTCGACGTCGGCAACGTGTTCGGTTCTCGCGCCCCCGGCCTGACCGACGAGCAGTACAAGGCACAGAAGAAGCTGCGCGCTTCCGTCGGCCTCGGAATCAGCTGGATCTCGCCGCTGGGTCCGTTGCGTCTCGCCTATGCCTTCCCCATCAAGTCCCAAAAGGAAGTGCTGGATCCGACTACCGGCTTCGTCGTGATCCCGAAGGATAGAATCCAGCGCTTGCAATTCCAGATCGGAACGTCTTTCTAAATGAAGCATTTGATCCGCGCCGCTGCGGGCGCGTTGTTGATCCCCGTTTTCGCGCTGGCTGCGGCGCCTGCGGCTCAGGCGCAGGAAACTTTTCGCATCGGCTTCGTGAATCCGGATCGCGTGCTGCGCGAGGCGCAGCCGGCCAAGGCTGCGCAAGCCAAGCTCGAGGCTGAATTCCTCAAGCGCGAAAAGGATCTCACGACGCAGGGCGAAGCACTGAAGACGGCCTCCGAACGGTTCGAGCGCGAAGCTCCCACCCTGTCCGAAAGCCAGCGCACCGCACGCCAGCGCGCGCTGGTCGACCAGGATCGCGATTTCCAGCGCCGCCGCCGCGAGTTCCAGGAAGATCTGAACGCGCGCAAGAACGAAGAGCTCCAGCAGGTCTACGAACGCGCCAACCGCGTCGTGAAGCAGGTGGCCGAGGCTGAAAAGTACGATGCCATCCTGCAGGAAGCGATCTACATCAATCCCAAGCACGACATCACTGACAAGGTGATCAAGGCCCTGAACGCCTCGACCGCTGCTCCTTCGGCCGGCAAGTAACGCCGCGAATCGGCGTGGGACTGCAGCTTGGAGCCATTGTCAGCGCCCTGGGGGGCGAGCTTCACGGGGACCCGGCGCTGTCCATCGAACGGCTTGCGCCGCTGCAGAATGCACAGCCCGATGCGCTCAGCTTCCTGAGCCATCCCAAATACCAGCAGGAACTGGCGGCCTCCAAGGCCGCCTGCGTGATCGTCGCACCGGCCATGCGCGAGGCCGCGGCCGCGCGCGGGGCGTTCATCGTCGCGGCCGACCCCTACCTCTATTTCGCGCGCCTCACGCAGCTGTGGAAGGCGCAACATGCGCGGCCCGAGGCCGACCGCATCCATCCCTCCGCGGTGATCCATCCCGAGGCCCTGGTGGACGCCACGGCGCGCATCGGCGCATTGTGCGTGGTGGAGCGGGGCGCGCGCATCGGCGCCGGCACGGTCCTCAAGTCGCGCGTGACGATCAGTGAAGACTGCGTGGTCGGCGAGCGCTGCCTGCTGCATCCGGGTGTGGTGATCGGCGCCGACGGCTTCGGCCTGGCGCCGCACGAGGGCGCCTGGGTCAAGATCGAGCAGCTGGGCGCGGTGCGCATCGGCAACGACGTCGAGATCGGCGCCAACACCTGCATCGATCGCGGCGCACTCGACGACACCGTCATCGAGGACGGCGTCAAGCTCGACAACCTGATCCAGATCGGCCACAACGTGCGTGTCGGCAAGCACACCGCCATGGCTGGCTGCGTCGGCGTGGCGGGCAGCGCCACCATCGGTGCGCACTGCACCTTCGGCGGCGGTGCAATCGTGCTTGGCCATCTCACGGTGGCCGACGGGGTTCACGTGTCCGCGGCAACCGTGGTGACCCGCTCGATCCGCAAGGCCGGCCAGTACACCGGCATGTTCCCCATCGACGACAATGCGAACTGGGAAAAGAACGCGGCAACGCTCAAGCAGTTGCACAGCCTGCGCGAACGACTCAAGGCGCTCGAAAAGGCCCCTCAGAAAAAGTGAAGACGATGCAGGAACAGAAAATCATGACGACGACGACGCTCGATATCCATCAAATCCTCAAGCTGCTGCCCCACCGCTACCCGTTCCTGCTGGTGGATCGCGTGCTGGACATGGAAAAGGGCAAGCGCATCACGGCGCTCAAGAACGTGACGATGAACGAGCCGTTCTTCAACGGCCACTTTCCGCACCGTCCGGTGATGCCGGGCGTGCTCATGCTCGAAGCCATGGCGCAGGCGGCTGCACTGCTGTCGTTTCATTCGCTCGACATCGTGCCCGACGACAACACGGTCTACTACTTCGCGGCCATCGACGGCGCGCGCTTCAAGCGCCCCGTGGAGCCCGGCGACCAGCTCACGCTCGAAGTCGAGATCGAGCGCATGAAAGCCGGCATCTCCAAGTTCAAGGGCCGCGCGCTGGTGGGCAGCGAGCTGGCCTGCGAGGCCACGCTGATGTGCGCGATGCGCCAGATCAACTGATCTTGGGCGGTTACGACAAGGCATGACGCAGGTTCATCCCACAGCGCTCGTCGACCCGAAGGCACAGCTGGACGCCTCCGTTTCGGTCGGGCCCTACACCGTGATCGGTCCGCACGTGCGGGTCGGCGCCGGCACGACCATCGGTGCGCATTGCGTGATCGAAGGGCGCACCACCATCGGCCGCGACAACCGGATCTTCCAGTTTTCCTCGCTCGGCGCAGTGCCGCAGGACAAGAAATACGCGGGCGAGCCGACCGAGCTGGTCATCGGCGACCGCAACGTCATTCGCGAGTTCTGCACCTTCAACCTCGGCGTGCCGGGCGCGGGCGGCGTCACGCGGGTGGGGAACGACAACTGGATCATGGCGTACACGCACATCGCGCACGACTGCTGTGTCGATGACCACACCACGCTGGCCAACAACACCACGCTGGCCGGCCACGTGCATCTGGCCGACTGGGTCACGATCGGCGGCCTGACCGGCATCCACCAGTTCGTCTCGGTCGGCGCCCATGCCATGGTCGGCTTTGCCAGCGCCGTGTCGCAGGACGTGCCCCCCTTCATGCTGGTCGACGGCAATCCGCTGGCGGTGCGCGGCTTCAACGTGGTGGGCCTGCGCCGCCGCGATTTTTCGGCGCCTCGCCTGGCCGTGGTCAAGCAGATGCACCGCCTGCTGTACCGGCAGGGCAAGACGCTCGAAGAGGCGCGCGCCGGCATCGCCGCACTGGCCGCCGAAACGCCGGAAGCGGCCGCAGACGTGGCGCTGA
Organism: Variovorax beijingensis; assembly: GCF_003951285.1. GTDB lineage: Bacteria > Pseudomonadota > Gammaproteobacteria > Burkholderiales > Burkholderiaceae_C > Variovorax > Variovorax beijingensis. The sequence continues at coordinate 85,831 of NZ_RXFQ01000008.1, forward strand.
TGGAGCAGTTTCTGGCCACGTCGACACGCGGCATCGCGCGTTGACGTAACACAGGCAGCGTCATGGGCAAGGACGAACAGCGACGCTTCGCGCTGGTCGCGGGAGAAGCTTCCGGCGACCTGCTGGCCGGCCTTCTTCTGGACGGCCTGCAGGCGCGTTGGCCATCGCTCCAGACCATGGGCATCGGTGGGCCCCGCATGCTCGCGCATGGGCTGCAGAGCTGGTGGCCGCAGGAAAAGCTCGCGGTGCGCGGCTACATCGAGGTGCTGCGCCACTATGCCGAGATCGCCGGCATCCGCCGGCAGCTCAAGGCGCGGCTGCTGCGCGAATGGCCCGAACTCTTCATCGGCGTCGACGCACCCGATTTCAACCTCGATCTCGAAGCCGGACTGCGCAGCCGCGGCATGAAGACCGTGCACTTCGTCTGCCCCTCGATCTGGGCCTGGCGTGCCGACCGCATCGAAAAGATCCGGGCCGCGGCCGACCACGTGCTGTGCATCTTCCCGTTCGAGCCGGCGCTGCTGGCCGAGCATGGTGTGCAGGGCAGCTACGTCGGCCATCCGCTGGCCAACGTGATCCCCATGGCGCCCGACCGCGCCGGGGCCCGCGCGGCCCTCGGGCTCGCGCCGGATGCGCAGGTCGTGGCCCTGCTGCCGGGCAGCCGTCGTTCGGAGGTGCGCTACCTCGCTGCGCGGTTCTTCGCCGCCGCGGCGCAGATGCTGCAGGCACGGCCCGCGCTCCAGTTCGTCGCCCCGATCCTGCCGGGGCTGCGCGTCGAGGTCGAGGCGCTGCTGCAGGCCAGCGGCGCGGCCGGACAGGTACAACTGCTCGACGGCCAATCGCATGCCGCGCTGGCCGCCTGCGACGCCACCCTGATCGCCAGCGGCACCGCCACGCTCGAGGCCGCATTGTTCAAGCGGCCGATGGTCATCGCGTACAACATGAATGCGCTTTCCTGGCGCCTGATGCAGCGCAAGCAGCTCCAGCCCTGGGTCGGCCTGCCCAACATCCTTTCTCGCGAATTCGTGGTGCCCGAGCTGCTGCAGGAGGCCGCCACGCCGCAGGCGCTGGCCGACGCCACGCTCGCCTGGCTCGAAGCGCCCGAGAAAACGCGGGCGCTGCAACAAAAATTTTCAGAGCTGCACGTGCAACTGCAGCGCGATACGCCCACACTTTGCGCCGATGCGATCCAGAAAGTTCTTGAAGGCTGAGCAGGCGGCCCTCGTGTGGGACGCGCCGGGCCTCGTTGCGGGCGTCGATGAAGCGGGCCGCGGGCCGCTGGCCGGCCCGGTTGTGGCGGCGGCCGTCATCCTGGACGACCAGCGCCCGATCCGCGGCCTGGCCGACTCCAAGACGCTCACGGCCCTGCAGCGCGAACGCCTGCACGACCAGATTCTTGCCAAGGCGCTGTGCTGCTCGGTGGCGCAGGCCACGGTCGAGGAAATCGACACCCACAACATCCTGCAGGCCACCATGCTCGCCATGCGCCGCGCAGTCGAGGGCCTGCGCCTGAAGCCCGCCAAGGTGCTGGTCGACGGCAATCGCCTGCCGACGCTCGACGTGCTGGCCGAAGCCATCGTCAAGGGCGACGCGCGGGTCAAGGCGATCTCCGCCGCCTCGATCCTGGCCAAGGTCCACCGCGACCGGCTGTGCGAGCAATTGCACCTGGAATTTCCGCACTACGGCTTCGCCGGCCACAAGGGCTACGGCACGCCGGAGCACCTGGAGGCGCTGCAGCGCCACGGCGCGTGCGTTCATCACCGGAGGTCGTTCAGTCCGGTGGCTGCGGCGCTGGCGCGCACCGCGGCCGGTTCTGCGGCGCTGGTGGTCGACGCCACGCGGTCGGTTCCGGTGGAAATCGCAACGGCCGACACCGTGCACCTCGATCTGCGCGCCGCGCCCTGAGCCGAACATGACCAGCCCCACCGGCGCGAACCACATCAGTTCGCGGGACAACCCGCTGCTCAAGGACCTGCGCAAGCTGGCCCAGGACCCGGGCGCCTACCGCAGGCTCGGCCGTGTCTGGCTCGAAGGCGACCATCTCTGCCAGGCGGCGCTTGCGCGCGGCATCCGGCCTGCGGTCGCCGTTTTCTCGGAGTCCTTCTGGCCGTCGGCACCTGCCGAATGGGTGAGTTCTGCTATCAAAACGGTAGTGATCAACGACGATCTGCTGCGGGCTGTCAGCGGCCTGGAGTCGCCTGCTCCGATGGGATTCGTGCTCGATCTGCCGGCGCGGCCGGAATTGCTTCCCGAGGCGCCCAGCGTGGTGCTCGACCGCCTGCAGGACGCCGGCAACGCTGGCTCCATCCTGCGCAGCGCGGCCGCTTTCGGGTTCAAGCAGGTGATCGCGCTCAAGGGCACGGCGGCCTTGTGGGCGCCGAAGGTGCTGCGCGCCGGCATGGGCGCGCATTTCGGGCTGCGGCTGATCGAAGGCGTGGAAGCCGATGCGCTCGACGAACTGAAGGTGCCGCTGGTGGCCACCAGCTCCCACCGGGGCGACTGGCTGCACCAGGCGAGGCTGCCGCATCCTTGCGCATGGCTGCTGGGGCACGAAGGGCAGGGCGTTTCACCGGCGCTGGAAGCCCGCGCCGGCCATCACATCCGGATCGCGCAGCCGGGCGGCGAGGAGTCGCTGAACGTGGCGGCCGCGGCGGCGATCTGCCTGCATGCGAGCGGCGCGGCGGTGCTTGCCCAGGCGGCTTCCTGATCTTCGAATGCCGCATGGGCATGGGCCGCGAATGTTTTCCGGCCCTGCGGCCCGAGAGGGCGATGCCGCCGGGCTACAATCGGGGGCTTACTCGCAATAGCGTCGCCCGGCCGCCTTTAACGCCAAAATCCCCTTAAGCAGCAGTCCGCAGGCAACGCGCCTGGGGCTCCGGGCGACCGTAACCATCCGGAGAACCCAGTGCTTTTGTCTCTCAAGGGAAGTTTCCCGCCCGCCATCCTGGCGCTCGCAGACGGCACGGTCTTTCAAGGCAATTCGATCGGAGCCGCCGGCTCCACGACCGGCGAGGTGGTGTTCAACACCGCCATGACCGGTTACCAGGAAATCCTCACCGACCCGAGTTACTGCCAGCAGATCGTGACGCTCACGTATCCGCACATCGGCAACTACGGCGTCAACGGGGAAGACATCGAAGCCGACAAGATCCATGCCGCGGGCCTGATCATCAAGGACCTGCCCCTCGTCGCCTCCAACTTCCGCAAGACCGCCACGCTGAGCGAATACCTCGTGGCCGGCAAGACGGTGGCCATCGCGAACATCGACACCCGCAAGCTCACGCGCCACCTGCGCACCCATGGCGCGCAGAACGGCTGCATCCTGGGCCTGGCTGCGGGCGAGGCCGTGACGCAGGCGCTGGTCGACAAGGCCATCGCCGCCGCCAAGGCCGCGCCCAGCATGGCCGGGCTCGACCTCGCCAAGGTGGTGTCGGTCACGCAGACCTACGAATGGACCGAAACCGAATGGAAGCTGGGTGCGGGCTACGGCGTGCAGATCACGCCGAAGTTCCACGTGGTGGCCTTCGACTACGGCGTCAAGAAGAACATCCTGCGCATGATCGCCCAGCGCGGTGCGCGCATCACCGTGGTGCCGGCGCAGACGCCCGCGGCCGACGTGCTCAAGCTCAAGCCCGACGGCATCTTCCTGGCCAACGGCCCGGGCGACCCGGAGCCCTGCGACTACGCCATCAGCGCGGTCAAGGAACTGATCGAGACCGGCATCCCCACCTTCGGCATCTGCCTGGGCCACCAGATCATGGCGCTGGCCTCGGGCGCGAAGACCTTCAAGATGAAGTTCGGCCACCATGGCGCGAACCATCCGGTGAAGGACCTGGACGACGGCCGCGTGAGCATCACCAGCCAGAACCACGGCTTCGCGGTCGACGAGAAGTCGCTGCCCGCCAACCTGCGTGCGACCCACATCAGCCTGTTCGACAACACGCTGCAGGGCCTTGCGCGCACCGACAAGCCGGCGTTCTGCTTCCAGGGCCACCCCGAAGCCTCGCCCGGCCCGCACGACATCGGCTACCTGTTCGACCGCTTCACCGCGCTCATGGAGCAGGCACGTGGCTGATGCACCCGCGGTGCTCGACGTCTCGGTGCTCGCAGCATTGCGCGATGCCGAGGGCAAGATCTATGTGCTGCGCGGCCTGAAGGTCATGCTGGCGCAGGACCTTGCCGCGCTCTACGGCGTCGAGACCCGGGTGCTGTTGCAGGCCATGCGCCGCAACCTCGATCGTTTTCCGGCGGACTTCGCCTTCACTCTCGAGAACCACGACCTCGAGGCTTTGAGATCACAGCTTGTGATCTCAAAACCCGAGAAGCCCGGCTCGGGCGGCGCGCGCTACCGCAGCGTGGCCTTCACCGAGCAGGGCGTGGCCATGTTGTCGAGCGTGCTGCGCAGCGAACGCGCCGTGGCCGTCAACATCGAGATCATGCGGACCTTCGTCAAGCTGCGCAGCATGCTGTCGGAGCATGCCGATCTCAAGCGCAAGCTGAATGCGCTGGAACAGCGATACGACCAGAACTTTCGCGATGTATTCAACGCGATCCATCAATTGATGGATGAGCCGAAGCCGGGCGCCTACAGCGGCCGCGGCATCGGTTTCACCAAGGACAAATAAGATGCCCAAGCGCTCAGACCTCCAATCCATTCTCATCATCGGCGCCGGCCCGATCATCATCGGCCAGGCCTGCGAGTTCGACTACTCCGGCGTGCAGGCTTGCAAGGCACTGCGCGAGGAGGGCTACAAGGTCATCCTGATCAACAGCAACCCCGCCACGATCATGACCGACCCGGCCACGGCCGACGTCACCTATATCGAGCCGATCACCTGGCAGACGGTCGAGAAGATCATCGCCAAGGAGCGCCCCGACGCGATCCTGCCGACCATGGGCGGCCAGACCGCGCTCAACTGCGCGCTCGACCTCTGGCGCAACGGCGTGCTCGACAAGTACACCGGCGCGGCCACCAACAAGCCGGTCGAGCTGATCGGCGCCACGCCCGAAGCCATCGACAAGGCCGAGGACCGCCTGAAGTTCAAGGACGCGATGACCAAGATCGGCCTGGGCTCGGCGCGCTCCGGCATCGCCCACTCGATGGACGAGGCCTGGGCCGTGCAGAAGTCGGTCGGCTTCCCGACGGTGATCCGCCCCAGCTTCACGCTCGGCGGCACCGGCGGCGGCATTGCCTACAACCCGGAAGAGTTCGAGACCATCTGCAAGCGCGGCATCGAAGCCTCGCCCACCAACGAGCTGCTGATCGAAGAATCGCTGCTCGGCTGGAAGGAGTACGAGATGGAAGTCGTGCGCGACAAGGCCGACAACTGCATCATCGTCTGCTCGATCGAAAACCTCGACCCGATGGGCGTGCACACCGGTGACTCGATCACCGTGGCCCCCGCGCAGACGCTGTCCGACAAGGAATACCAGATCCTGCGCAATGCCTCGCTGGCCGTGCTGCGCGAGATCGGCGTCGATACCGGCGGCTCGAACGTGCAGTTCTCGATCAACCCGAAGGACGGCCGCATGGTCGTGATCGAGATGAACCCGCGCGTGTCGCGTTCGTCGGCGCTGGCCTCCAAGGCCACGGGCTTCCCGATCGCCAAGGTCGCGGCCAAGCTGGCCGTGGGCTACACGCTCGACGAGCTGCGCAACGAGATCACCGGCGGTGCCACGCCCGCGTCGTTCGAACCGTCGATCGACTACGTGGTCACCAAGATCCCGCGTTTCGCCTTCGAGAAATTCCCGCAGGCCGACTCGCGCCTCACCACGCAGATGAAGTCGGTGGGCGAGGTGATGGCCATGGGCCGCACCTTCCAGGAGTCGTTCCAGAAGGCGCTGCGCGGCCTCGAAGTGGGCGTGGACGGCCTCAACGAGAAGACGCAGGACCGCGAAGTGCTCGAGAAAGAACTGGGCGAGCCCGGCCCCGAGCGCATCTGGTACGTGGGCGATGCCTTCGCGATGGGCCTGAGCGTCGATGAAGTGTTCGCGCTGACCAAGATCGACCCGTGGTTCCTGGTGCAGATCGAGGAGATCGTGAAGATCGAACTCGAGCTCGAAACCAAGTCGCTGGCCGACATCGACCGCGACACGCTGCTCGCGCTCAAGAAGAAGGGCTTCTCCGACCGCCGCCTCGCCAAGCAGCTCAAGACCACCGATACGGCGGTGCGCGAAAAGCGCCGCGCGCTGGGCGTGCGCCCGGTCTACAAGCGCGTGGACACCTGCGCGGCCGAGTTCGCGACCAACACGGCCTACATGTACTCGACCTACGAGGACGAGTGCGAAGCCGATCCCACCGACAAGAAGAAGATCATGGTGCTCGGCGGCGGCCCCAACCGCATCGGCCAGGGCATCGAGTTCGACTATTGCTGCGTGCATGCCGCGCTCGCGATGCGCGAGGACGGCTACGAGACCATCATGGTCAACTGCAACCCCGAGACCGTGTCGACCGACTACGACACCTCCGACCGCCTGTACTTCGAACCGCTGACGCTTGAAGACGTGCTGGAGATCGTCGACAAGGAAAAGCCGCTCGGCGTGATCGTGCAGTACGGCGGCCAGACGCCGCTCAAGCTCGCGCTCGACCTCGAGGCCAACGGCGTGCCGATCATCGGCACCTCGCCCGACATGATCGACGCGGCCGAAGACCGCGAGCGCTTCCAGAAGCTGCTGCACGAGCTCAAGCTGCTGCAGCCGCCGAATGCCACCGCGCGCACCGAGCCCGAGGCGCTCGAAAAGGCCGCGGCGCTGGGCTACCCGCTGGTGGTACGCCCGAGCTACGTGCTCGGCGGCCGCGCGATGGAGATCGTGCACGAGCAGCGCGACCTCGAGCGCTACATGCGCGAGGCCGTGAAGGTCAGCAACGACTCGCCGGTGCTGCTCGACCGCTTCCTGAACGACGCCGTCGAATGCGACGTCGACTGCCTGCGCGACGCCGAGGGCCAGACCCTGATCGGCGGCGTGATGGAGCATATCGAGCAGGCCGGCGTGCACTCGGGTGACTCCGCCTGCTCGCTGCCGCCTTACAGCCTGAGCGCCGAGACCATTGCTGAGCTGAAGCGCCAGAGCGCCGCCATGGCCGCCGCGCTCAACGTGGTCGGCCTGATGAACGTGCAGTTCGCCATTCAGCAGAAGGACGGCAAGGATGTCATCTACGTGCTCGAAGTGAATCCGCGGGCTTCCCGCACCGTGCCCTACGTGAGCAAGGCCACCGGCATCCAGCTCGCCAAGGTGGCGGCGCGCTGCATGGCCGGCCAGTCGCTCAAGTCGCAGGGCGTGACCAAGGAAGTCACGCCGCCGTACTTCAGCGTGAAGGAAGCCGTGTTCCCGTTCGTCAAGTTCCCGGGCGTGGACACCATCCTCGGCCCCGAGATGAAGTCGACCGGCGAAGTCATGGGCGTGGGCAAGACCTTCGGAGAGGCCTTCGTGAAGTCGCAGCTCGGTGCCGGCACGCACCTGCCGAAGTCGGGCAAGGTCTTCATCTCGGTGAAGAACAACGACAAGGCGCGCGCCGTGGAAGTGGCGCGCGGCCTGGTCAAGCTGGGCTTCGAGATCATCGCGACCAAGGGCACGGCCGCCGCCATCGGCGCCGCGGGCATCGAATGCGCGATGGTGAACAAGGTGACCGAGGGCCGTCCGCACATCGTGGACATGATCAAGAACAACGAGATCGCGCTGGTCATCAACACGGTGGAAGAGCGCCGCAACGCGATCAACGACTCGCGCCAGATCCGTACGTCGGCATTGCTGGCGCGCGTGACCACCTTCACCACGATCTTCGGCGCTGAAGCCGCGGTCGAGGGCATGGGCTTCATGGACGAGCTCGGCGTGATCTCGGTGCAGGAGATGCACGCGCAGCTGGCAGCCGCCTGAGCGTGGCCATGGAAACGCAGCTCGTCGAACTGGGCCTTGCGGACTGGAGCGCGGCCACGCCCAACGAGGCGTGGATCGCGCAGCTGGAAGCGGGCAAGGTGCTGTACTTCCCGCGCCTGGATTTCGAGCTGCTGCCCGAAGAGCGCAGCCTGCTGACGCCCAGCCTGTTGTCGCCCGATGTGCGCAATATCAGCCTCGATGCCAACGGCAAGCTCAAGGGCGTGGCCGGCGACGAGGCGGTGCAGCGCGCCGCCGCCGCGATGGTGGGGCGCTTTCGCGCGCGGGCGCAGCAGCTGATCCACGGCCTGTTGCCGCACTACACGCCGGCCCTGCGCCTGGCGCCGACCAGCTACAGGCCGGCAAAGGTCGAAACGCGCGTGCAGTCGTGGCGCGCCGACGACCGGCGACTGCATGTCGACGCCTTCCCGTCGCGGCCCAATTACGGCGAGCGCATCCTGCGCGTCTTCACCAACGTCAATCCCGAAGGCGCACCGCGCGTGTGGCGGGTAGGCGAGCCTTTCGAGGATATCGCCAGGCGCTTCCTGCCACGTGCCAAGCCTTATGTGCGCTGGCAGGCCAAGCTGCTGCAGGCGCTGCATGTGACCAAGTCGTTTCGCAGCGAGTACGACCACCTGATGCTTCAGCTGCACGACGGCATGAAGTCGGACATGGCCTACCAGGAAAACTCGCCGCAGGAGAAGGCCGAGTTCCCGCCGGGGTCGGTGTGGGTGTGCTTTTCCGACCAGACCTCGCACGCCGTCATGGCGGGCCAGTACATGCTCGAGCAGACCCTTCATCTGCCCGCGTCGAAGCAATACAATCCGGATTCGAGCCCGCTCGCCATCCTGAGCCGGCTGACCGGGCGCACACTCGTCTGATCCTGTCCCCCAATCGACCGCCGAACGGCAGCGTTCGGCGGTTTCGCTTTATGGAGAACCAAACATGGCCACCATTCCAATTACCAAGCGCGGTGCCGAGAAGCTGCGCGCCGAGCTGCATCAGCTCAAGACCGTGGACCGCCCCTGGGTCATCAATGCGATCTCCGAAGCCCGCGCGCAGGGCGACCTGAGCGAGAACGCCGAATACGAAGTCGCCAAGGACCGCCAGGGCTTCATCGAGGGCCGCATCCAGGAAGTCGAGGGCAAGCTTTCGGCCGCCCAGATCATCGACCCGGCCGAGCTCGACGCCGGCGGCAAGGTGGTGTTCGGCTCCACGGTGGAGCTCGAGGAAGAAGAATCGGGCGAGGCCGTCAAATACCAGATCGTCGGCGAGGACGAAGCCGACCTGAAGCTGGGCCTGATCAACATCTCCAGCCCGATTGCGCGCGCGCTCATCGGCAAGGAAGAGGGCGACACCGCCGAGGTGCAGGCACCGGGCGGCCTCAAGCGCTACGAGATCGTGGCCGTGCGCTACATCTGACGGCAGGATGAAAGACCGCCTCGCGCTGCTGCTGGCCGCCTTCTGGTGGGGCAGCCTCACGACGATCGGCTTCCTGGTCGTGCCGATGCTCTTCGCGAGGCTCGGCAATCCCGCGGTGGCCGGAAATTTTGCGGGCCAGCTGTTCGAGGCGCAGAGCTGGATCGCCGTTGGCTGCGGCCTGCTCCTTTTGGTTCACTTCAGGACGAAGATGGACCAGCGCATCGACAGCGCCTCGATGGGCGCCATCTTCCTCATCCTGGGTGCGCTGCTGCTGGCGCTGCTGCAGCAATATGCCGTGGCGCCGCGCATTCTCGCGCGCGACAACCTCAAGCTGTGGCACGCCGTGGGAAGCGGTATGTACGTGGTTCAGTGGCTCTGTGCCGGTGCGCTGCTGTGGCGCATGGGCGGCCGGACGCCTGCTGCGGCCTGAACGTCGACCGCGGCAGGGCGGTCTATGCCGTCCGTCCCTGCCGCCATCCCATTCATTCCTTCCAGAACCTGGCGATCCAGTTCGCAGGCCGGATGTAGCGGAAAGCCCGGTTGCGGCGGCCCGCCAGTGCGTCGGGCGGATTGCATTCGCCATGGAACACCATGATGCGCGCGCCCTCGGGCACGAAAGGCTCTTCCCAATAGTTGGTCGGCCACATCGGGATGCCGTGGTACTTGAAGCTCGGGCACCAGGCCTCGGGCCAGTAGGAGAGCCTGCCCTGCTTGTGCAGCACGTCGGACAGATAGGCCTGCTCGTTGCGGTACTCGGCCTGGACCTTGTCCATGTTGGCGCGGAAATACGCCAGCACATCGGCATGGGCGCCGAGTTCGAAGCGGTAGACCGATGAATTCCCGGTGATCCGCTCGCGCCGCCAGGGGCGCGCGTAGTCGTGAATGATCAGGAATTCGCCGGGCTGCTCGAAGAAGGCGTCGAGGCTGCCGACAACGACCACGTCCACATCCAGGAACAGGGCGGTGCCGCGCAGGCCGTGCAAGTCCTTCTCGAAGGTGGTGAGCTTCTTCCACGCGCCGTCGCGTTGGCCGGGCGCCAGCTGCAGGTTGAGCGGCGGGATCGGAAGGCACATCACTTCGGGGCGGATGCCGGTGCCGTCGTCCGTCAGGCACACGAACTTGAAGTCGCCGCTGAGATTGCGGCGCACCATCGCGTAGAGGCGGTTGACGTATTCGGGGCCGTATTTCGTGCCCCACTTCATGCAGAGAATGTGGCGCTGTGCGCCTTGCGCTGGCGCCAAGTTCAGTCTGCCTGGTTGCGTTTCTTGGCCGAGAGCGGCCGTTTCGCCTTGGCGCGCTTGATGGTGCCGCCGGGGGTGAGCCGCTGGTTGCCGAGCACGCGCAGGGTCTTGATTTCGGGCCGCTGGCCGCCGCGCTTGCTGTACTTCAGCACCTTGATGTCGCGCGGGCCGGGCATGCGGTCTTCATCGACCACGCGCTCTTTCTCGGGCTTGGGGCGCCACAGCACCAGCAGCTTGCCGATGTGCTGGATGGGGGCGGCGCCGAGCTCGTCGGCGAGCTCTCGCAGCATGGCATCGCGGGCCAGGCGGTCGTCGGAGAAGACGCGGATCTTGATCAGGCCATGGGCCTTGAGCGCCGCGTCGGCTTCCTTCTTCACGGCAGGGGTGAGCCCGTCTCCACCGACCATGACGATCGGATCCAGGTGGTGAGCTTCGGCGCGGTGCACCTTGCGCTCGGCAGGGGTAAGTTGAATGGCGGGCATCCCCGTATTATCGACGCGTTACAAAGACCTCCATGAGCACCAAAGCCAAAAGCAAAAAAGTCAACAAGGCGTGGCTGCACGACCACATCAACGACCCGTACGTGAAACTGGCCACGCGCGAGGGATACCGCGCACGCGCCGCCTACAAACTCAAGGAAATCGACGAATCGCTCGGCCTGGTCAGGCCGGGCCAGCTGGTGGTCGACCTGGGTTCCACGCCGGGGGCCTGGAGCCAGTATCTGCGGCGGCGCATGTCGCCCGAGGGCGCAGCGGCCGGCGAGCTGAACGGCACCATCATCGCGCTGGACATCCTGCCGATGGAGCCGATCGAGGGCGTGACCTTCCTGCAGGGGGATTTCCGCGAGGCACAGCTGCTGGAACAGGTGCTGGGCGTACTGGCCGGCCGGAAGGCCGACCTGGTGGTTTCCGACATGGCACCCAACCTGTCGGGCATCCATTCGGCCGATGCGGCCCGCGTGGCGCACCTGATCGAGCTTGCCATCGACTTTGCCCAGCACCACCTGAAGCCCGAGGGGGCCCTGGTGGCCAAGCTCTTCCATGGCAGCGGCTATGACGAGCTGGTGAAGCTGTTCAAGGCGAACTTCCGCACCGTGAAGCCCTTCAAACCCAAGGCGTCGCGCGACAAATCGTCGGAAACCTTCCTTGTCGGCATGGGTCTGAAGGTTCAGGAAACGCTTTGATACCTTGACGCGGGGGCCCGCAAAGCGTGCTCATGGGGCGCAAACCCTTGTCCGGCTATGGCTGCTTTAGGGAAATGCCCGCTTTTCGCAGCTTGAAAAGCCTAAAATGGGGCGCAATTGCGTATCCATAGCGCGTTCTTTTTCACAATCTTGTCACGCGCTTTCGACTGGAGCTTCGTTTGAACAATCAGTGGTTTTCCAAAGTTGCCGTATGGCTCGTCATTGCCATGGTGTTGTTCACTGTGTTCAAGCAGTTCGACACCCGCGGCGGCGTCGGCTCGGGGACGGTGAGTTATTCGGAGTTCCTGGATCAGGTCCGAAACAACCAGATCAAGAGCGCCGTCATTCCTGAAGGTGCCGGCGGCGGAGAGATCGTGGCCGTCACCAATGAGGATCGCAAGATCCGCACGACCGCCACCGTGCTCGACCGCGGCCTGGTGGGCGACCTGATCGACCACAACGTCAAGTTCGACGTCAAGCCGCGCGAAGAGGGCTCGCTCCTCATGACGCTGCTGGTGAGCTGGGGGCCGATGCTGCTCCTGATCGGCGTCTGGATCTATTTCATGCGGCAGATGCAGGGCGGCGGCAAGGGCGGGGCGTTCAGCTTCGGCAAGAGCAAGGCCCGCATGATGGACGAGAACAACAACACGGTTACTTTCGCCGACGTCGCGGGCTGCGACGAGGCCAAGGAAGAAGTCCGCGAGGTGGTCGATTTCCTGAAGGACCCGCAGCGCTTCCAGAAGCTCGGCGGCCGCATTCCGCGCGGCCTGCTGCTGGTCGGCCCTCCGGGTACCGGCAAGACCTTGCTGGCCAAGTCGATCGCCGGCGAAGCCAAGGTGCCGTTCTTCTCGATCTCGGGTTCGGACTTCGTCGAAATGTTCGTCGGCGTGGGCGCGGCCCGCGTGCGCGACATGTTCGAGAACGCCAAGAAGAACGCGCCCTGCATCATCTTCATCGACGAAATCGATGCGGTGGGCCGCCAGCGCGGCGCCGGCCTGGGTGGTGGCAACGACGAGCGCGAACAGACCCTGAACCAGATGCTGGTCGAGATGGACGGCTTCGAAACCAATCTGGGCGTGATCGTGGTGGCAGCCACCAACCGACCCGACATCCTGGACGCCGCGCTGCTGCGCCCCGGCCGCTTCGACCGCCAGGTGTATGTGACGCTGCCCGACATTCGCGGCCGCGAGCAGATCCTGGGCGTTCACATGCGCAAGGTGCCGCTCGGCCAGGACGTGAATCCGAGCGTCATCGCGCGCGGCACGCCCGGCATGTCCGGCGCCGACCTGGCCAACCTCTGCAACGAAGCCGCCCTGATGGCCGCACGCCGCAATGCGCGCGTGGTCGAGATGCAGGACTTCGAGAAGGCCAAGGACAAGATCTTCATGGGCCCCGAGCGCAAGAGCATGGTCATGCCCGAGGAAGAGCGCCGCAACACGGCCTACCACGAGTCCGGCCACGCGCTCATCGGCAAGCTGCTGCCCAAGTGCGACCCGGTCCACAAGGTCACCATCATCCCGCGCGGCCGCGCCCTGGGCGTGACCATGAGCCTGCCTGCGCAGGACCGCTACAGCTATGACCGCGAGTACATGCTGAACCAGATCAGCATGCTGTTCGGTGGCCGCATCGCCGAAGAAGTGTTCATGCACCAGATGACCACCGGCGCCAGCAACGACTTCGAGCGCGCGACCTCCATCGCCCGCGACATGGTCACGCGCTACGGCATGACCGACGCGCTGGGCCCGATGGTCTACGCCGAGAACGAAGGCGAAGTGTTCCTCGGCCGCTCGGTCACCAAGACCACCAACATGAGCGAGCAGACCATGGAAAAGGTCGATGCCGAAGTGCGCCGCATCATCGACGAGCAGTACGCCCTGGCGCGCCGCCTCATCGAGGAAAACAGCGACAAGATGCACGCCATGGCCAAGGCCTTGCTCGAATGGGAAACCATCGACACCGAGCAGCTCGACGACATCATGGCCGGCCGCGCACCGCGCCCGCCCAAGGACTGGACGCCGCGCATTCCGCCGTCGGGCAGTGGTGGCAGCGGCGGCACGCCGGCAGTCAATCCGGATCCGGCACCCACAGTTGCCTGAAGTGAATCCGGTGTTCAACACTAACGGGGCCGTGGGCCCCGTTTTCGATGAAGGTGCCGCATGACGATGGCTCCCGCAGCGATCTGGCAGGCCGGCCGTTTTGCAATCGATCTCGCGCAGCCGCGCGTGATGGGCATCGTCAACGTCACCCCCGATTCCTTCTCCGACGGCGGGGCGCATGCCTCCACCGAGGCCGCGCTGCGGCATTGCGAGCAGTTGCTGAAGGAGGGCGCCGACATCCTCGACATCGGCGGCGAATCGACCCGCCCCGGCAGCCCGGCCGTGCCGCTCGATGCCGAACTGGCGCGCGTGCTGCCGGTGGTCCGGGAAGCCGTCAAGTTCAACGTGCCGCTGTCCATCGACACGTACAAACCGGAAGTCATGCGCGCGGTGCTCGAACTGGGCGCCGACATCGTCAACGACGTCTGGGCGCTGCGGCAGCCCGGCGCGCGCGAGGCGGTGGCGGCGCATCCTTCGTGCGGCGTCTGCCTGATGCACATGCATCGGGATCCACAGACCATGCAGGCGTCGCCCATGCAGGGCGACGTGGTGCCCCAGGTGCTGTCGTTCTGGGCCGGGCAGGTGGCCCGGTTGCAGGCGCTGAAGGTCGATCCGTCGCGGATCACGCTGGACCCGGGCATCGGATTCGGCAAGACCGTGGCGCAGAATTTTGCGCTGCTGGCGCGCCAGCGCGAACTGCTCGAGGCCGGCTATCCGCTGCTGCTGGGCTGGTCGCGCAAGTCATCGATCGGCACGGTCAGCGGCATTCCAGCGGCCGCCGAGCGCCTGGTGCCCAGCGTGACGGCGGCGGTGCTCGCCGTGGATCGGGGGGCGGCCATCGTGCGGGTGCACGACGTGCGCGACACTGTGGCGGCCGTCGCAGTGTGGCGCGCCATGAAGGCCGAAGAGACGCATCCATAACAAAACCTGACAACAAGAACGAATCCATGACCCGCAAATACTTTGGCACCGACGGCATCCGCGGCACGGTCGGCCAGTCGCCCATCACACCCGATTTCGTGCTGCGCCTCGCACATGCCGTGGGCCGCGTGCTCAAGAAGAGCGAGGCGCGCCCCACGGTACTGATCGGCAAGGACACGCGCATCTCGGGCTACATGCTCGAATCCGCATTGGAGTCGGGTTTCAACTCCGCCGGGGTCGACGTGGTGCTGCTGGGGCCGCTGCCCACACCCGGCGTCGCCTACCTGACCCGCGCCCAGCGCGCGAGCCTGGGCGTGGTGATCAGCGCCAGCCACAACGCCTATCCGGACAACGGCATCAAGTTCTTCAGCGCGCAGGGAACCAAGCTCGACGATGCATGGGAGCTTGCGGTGGAGGCCGCGCTCGAGGAGGCCCCCGTGTGGGTCGACTCCGCCAATCTCGGCAAGGCACGCCGTCTCAACGATGCGCCGGGCCGCTATATCGAGTTCTGCAAGAGCACCTTCGCCAACGACCTGACGCTGCGCGGCATGAAGCTCGTGGTCGATGCGGCGCATGGCGCGGCCTACCAGGTGGCGCCGAACGTGTTCCACGAACTGGGCGCTGAGGTCAACAGCATCGGCTGTGCACCCGATGGCCTCAACATCAACAAGGGCTTCGGCGCGACCCATCCGGCCGCGCTGGTCGAGGCCGTCACCGCGCAGAAGGCCGACTACGGCATCGCGCTCGACGGCGACGCCGACCGCCTGCAACTGGTCGATTCCAGCGGGCGGCTGTTCAATGGCGACGAACTGCTCTATCTCATGGTGGCCGAACGCATCGCGCGCGGCGACAAGCCGGCGGGTGTGGTCGGCACGCTCATGACCAACAAGGCGATCGAGGTGGCGCTGCGCGGGCAGGGCATCGAACTCGTGCGTGCCAAGGTGGGCGACCGCTATGTGCTCGAGGAACTCGAAAAACGCGGCTGGCTCCTGGGCGGCGAGGGCTCGGGCCACCTGCTGGCGCTCGACCGCCACACCACCGGGGACGGCATCGTGAGCGCGCTGCAGGTACTGCAGGCCTGCGTGCGCAGCGGCAAGACGGTGGCGCAGCTGCTCGCGGAGATCACGCTGTTTCCGCAGGTGCTGATCAATGTCCGCCTGACGCCGGGACAGGACTGGGCGAACAACGATGCGCTGGCCGGCGAGACGCGGCGCATCGAAACCGAGCTCGGCGACAGCGGCCGCGTGCTGATCCGCGCGAGCGGCACCGAACCGCTGGTGCGCGTGATGGTCGAGGCCCGCGATGCGAAGCAGGCGCAGTCTTGCGCGCAGCGGCTTGCCGCAACCCTGGAACCCGCGCGGTGACGATGGTCGAGGTTGTCCTGGCGGATTACGGCAACGCCGCCCACGCAGCCGCCCTGGTCGACCTGCTCGACGCCTACGCACGCGATCCCGCGGGCGGCGGCACGCCGCTCGAAGCGGGCGTACTGGCCGGGCTGCCTGCGGCGCTGGCCGCGCGGCCGCAAGCCTTCAGCGTGCTCGCGTACGACGGGCAAACGCCTGTGGGCCTGGTCAACTGCATCGAAGGGTTCTCGACCTTTGCCTGCAAGCCGCTGGTCAATGTGCACGACGTGGTCGTGCTGCACAGCCATCGCGGCCGGCGCATCGCGCAGCGCATGCTTGCGCGGGTGGAGCAGGAGGCCCGCGCGCGTGGCGCCTGCAAGCTCACGCTCGAAGTGCTGTCGGGCAATGCGCCGGCGCTGCGCAGCTACGAGCGCGAGGGGTTCGCCGGCTATCAGCTCGACCCGGCGTTCGGGCGCGCCGTGTTTCTGCAGAAGAAGCTCCTCTGAAGTAAAAAGGGCCGAGGCGCATTGATCGCCGTCGGCCCTCACCCTAACCCTCTCCCCGAGGGGAGAGGGGGCAAGACAGATCAGAAACGCGTGACGGGCATATCCGCATCGACCTTGTTCGGCGAGTACTTGCCCAGTTCCCACTTGGCGATCGCGTTGCGGTGCACTTCGTCCGGGCCGTCCGCAAAGCGCAGCGTGCGGGCGCCAGCGTAGGCATAGGCCAGCGGAAAGTCGTCGCACATGCCGCCGCCGCCATGCGCCTGCATGGCCCAGTCGATCACCTGGCAGGCCATGCTCGGCGCCACCACCTTGATCATCGCGATCTCGTTCTTTGCGACCTTGTTGCCGGCCACGTCCATCAGCCATGCGGCCTTGAGCGTGAGCAGGCGCGCCATGTCGATCTTGCAGCGCGCTTCGGCGATGCGTTCCTGCGTGACGGTCTGTGAGGCGACGGTCTTGCCGAAGGCCACGCGCGAGGAGGCGCGCCTGCACATCAGCTCGAGCGCGCGCTCGGCCAGGCCGATCAGGCGCATGCAATGGTGGATGCGTCCGGGGCCGAGGCGGCCCTGGGCGATCTCGAAGCCGCGGCCTTCGCCGAGCAGCATGTTGTCGGCTGGCACGCGCACGTTCTCGAAATACATCTCGACGTGGCCGTGCGGCGCGTCGTCGTAGCCCATCACATTGAGCGGGCGCACGATGCGGATGCCCTTGGCATCGGCCGGCACGATGATCATGCTCTGCTGCGAATGCCGCGGCGCATCGGGGTCGCTCTTGCCCATGGTGATGAAGACGGCGCAGCGCGGATCGGCGGCGCCCGAGATCCACCACTTGCGGCCATTGATCACGTACTCGTCGCCCTGGCGCTCGATGCGGGTCGAGATGTTGGTGGCATCGCTCGATGCAACGTCGGGCTCGGTCATGGCGAAGGCCGAGCGGATCTGGCCTTCGAGCAGCGGCTTGAGCCAGCGCGCCTTGATGGCTTCGGAGCCGTAGCGGGCAATGGTCTCCATGTTGCCGGTGTCCGGCGCCGAGCAGTTGAAGGCTTCCGAGGCCCATGGCACGCGGCCCATGATCTCGGCCAGCGGCGCGTATTCCTGGTTGGTGAGGCCGGCGCCTTCGTAGCCCGAGGCGGCCGCGCTGTCGACCGGCAGGAACAGGTTCCACAGGCCCTGGGCCTTGGCCTTTTCCTTGAGCTTCTCGACGGTCTTGAGCGCGGTCCAGCGCTTGCCCGCGGCCGTGTTGGCGGCCAGCTCGGCTGAATACTCGGCTTCGGCCGGATAGATGTGCGCGTCCATGAATGCGCTCACGCGCTTCTGGAGCTCCTTGGTTTTTGCCGAGTATTCGAAGTCCATCGTCTGTCTCCTGGTGGGGTGTGGGGGCGGTTATGCCTTTTGGGCAAACTGCCAGGCCATTTCGGCCATGGGGCGCGCGCCGCGGCCCGAGGCCACGGCTTGCTCGCTCGATGCGGTGCCTGCCTCGACCCGCTTGGCAATGCCTTGCAGGATCGCGGCCATGCGGAACAGGTTGTAGGCCTGGTAGAAATTCCAGTCGGGCGCCAGCGCCTCGGGCGTGGTGAGTCCGGTGCGTTCGCAGTACTTGCGGATGTATTCGCTTTCGGTCGGAATGCCCAGGCTCCTGTGGTCCAGCCCGCCGATGCCGCGGAACGATGCGCCCGAGATGTGCCACGACATGCAGTGGTAGCTGAAGTCGGCCAGCGGATGGCCGAGCGTCGAGAGCTCCCAGTCGAGCACGGCAATCGCGCGCGGCTCGGTGGCGTGGAACATGAGGTTGTCGAGCCGGAAGTCGCCATGCACGATGGACACCATCTTCTCGTCGCGCGCGCTTTGCGGCATGTGGGCCGGCAGCCATTCCATGAGCTTGTCCATCTCGGGGATGGGCTGCGTGATGGACGCCACGTATTGCTTGCTCCAGCGGCCGATCTGGCGCTCGAAGTAGTTGCCGGGCTTGCCGTAGTCCGCGAGGCCGCGCTCGGCGAACTTCACGGTGTGCAGCGCCGCGATGACGCGGTTCATCTCGTCGTAGATGGCCGTGCGCTCGGCGTTGTCCATGCCGGGCAGCGCCTGGTCCCACAGCACGCGGCCCTGCATGAACTCCATCACATAGAAGGCGCGGCCGATCACGGCTTCGTCCTCGCACAGGCAGTGCATGCGCGGCACGGGCACGTCGGTGCCGGCCAGGCCGCTCATGACCTTGAATTCGCGCTCCACGGCATGGGCCGAGGGCAGCAGCTTGGCAACCGGGCCCGGCTTGGCACGCATCACGTAGCTCTGCGTGGGCGTGACGAGCTTGTAGGTCGGGTTCGATTGCCCGCCCTTGAACATCTCGACCGTCAGCGGGCCCTTGAAGCCGTCGAGGTTCTTCGCCAGCCAGGCTGCGAGCGCCTCGACGTCGAAGGCATGCTGCTGCGAGACCGCACGGGTGCCGATGAAGTTGGAGAAGTCCTGGCTCATGTCAATGATCTGCTTCCGAGACCCGCATCAATGCCGCGCGGTCCAATACGACCAGGCCGCCCGGCTCGATGCGGATGGTGCCCTCGCGTTCCATGGTCTTGAGTTCCTGGTTGACGCGCTGGCGCGAGGCGCCGAGCAACTGGGCGAGTTCTTCCTGCGCGAGCTGCAGGCCAATGCGCATCTGGCTGCCGTCTTCCAGGTTGGGCACGCCGTAGCTGCGCACCAGGTGGATGAGCTGCTTGGCCAGGCGTGCACGCAGGGGCAGGGTGTTGAGGTCTTCCACCAGCCCGAACAGCGTGCGGATGCGGCGCGCCTGCAGCCGCATCAACGCTTCGTACAGCTCCACGTGCGCGGCCAGGATCTTCTGGAAGTCGGCCCGCGCCACGCACAGGATGGTGGTGTCCCCATGCGCATAGGCATCGTGCGTGCGCCGATCCCCGTCGAACATCGCCACGTCGCCGAACCAGATGCCCGGCTCCACGTAGGTCAGCGTCACCTGCTTGCCCGAGACGGCCGTCGAACTGACGCGCACCGCGCCCTTGGCGCAGGCGATCCAGTGGTCGGGAGGGTCGCCGCGGGCAGCGATCAGGTCGCCGTCCTTGAAGCGTTTGACAAAGGCGCATCGGAGAATGTCGTGCCGTAGCGATGGAGAAAGAGAAGAAAACCAGCGACCACTGTTGATCGCTTCACGTTCTTCGATGGTAAGAATGGGGTCGTCCATTGGTCTGTCCTGTCGGCGACTGAAAAACTGGAGGGTGTCGCAGGAGCGACGGCGTGCCGCTACTCGTAGCGCGGTGGTTTCTTCTCGATGAACGCGGCAATGCCGATGCCGGCATTCGGGTGGTGCAGGTTGCGCACGAAATGGTCGCGCTCCTGCGAGAGCTGCGATGCGAATGTGGCGCCGGGCGCTTCGCTGAGCAGTTCCTTGATGCTGGCCAGCGAATTGGGCGCGCGCTCGTTGAGCCGGGCCGCCAGCGCCAGGGCGCCTGCAAGCGCCTGGCCGTGTTCGCTCAGTTCATTGACCAGCCCGAGCGCATGCAGCCGCGGCGCGCCGATGCGCTCGCCGCACATCAGCCACTCGCTGGCCAGCTGGCGCGGCAATGCACGCGCCAGCTGCCAGCTCAGGCCGCCGTCGGGCGAAAGCGCCACGTTGCTGTACGACGCCGCAAAGACCGCGTCGCGCGCGGCCACCACGAAATCGCAGGCCAGTGCCAGCGAGAAGCCGGCGCCTGCGGCCGCGCCTTCGACCGCCGCGATGATGGGCTTTGGGAAGGCGCGGATCGAGTCGATCCAGTTGTGCAGGCCCTCGATGCTTTCGGCCTGTACCGAAGGGGCGCGCTGCCGGTTGTCGGACAGCCGCTGCAGCGAGCCGCCGGCGCAGAACCATGCGCCTTCGCCCACGATGACGACGCTGCGGATCTCGTCGCTGCTCTCGGCGCCGTTGAGCGCCTCGATGCCCGCGGCGTAGATCTCGGGGCCCAGTGCATTGCGCTGGGTCGGGTTGGCGATCGTCAGCACCATGGTGCGTCCCTCGCTGGTGCTCTTCAGTTCGGCGGTCATCGCTGTGATGCTTTCGTTGGTGTTGGTCTGCTTATTCTTCTTCGTGCAGCAGGCTCAGGCCGATCGCGCCGCGGCGGCGCAGCCAGGGGCTCGGGCGATAGCGCGGATCGCCGTAGACGGTCTGCAGGTTGAACAGCACCTCGAGCATGTTGGTCGGGCCGTACAGGTTGCCCATGGCCAGCGGGCCGCGCGGATAGCCCAGGCCCAACTGGACAGCGGTTTCCAGGTCGGCTGGCGAGCAGACGCGCTGCTGGCACATGTCGGCGGCAATGTTCACGATGGTGCCGATCACGCGCTGCGTCACGAAGCCGCCGCTGTCGCGGATCACGCTCACGGCCTTTGCATCGCGCGCGAAGAGCGCATGCGCCGCATCGCGGATGTCGCGCCGGGTGGCGGGGTTGGTGGCGAGCACGCGGCGTTTGGTGGCGGCATCGTCGATCAGCATGTCGATGCCCATGGTGCGCGTGGCGTCCAGCCGTTCCACCGCGGCTACCGTG
This sequence comes from Variovorax beijingensis, assembly GCF_003951285.1. Lineage (GTDB taxonomy): Bacteria > Pseudomonadota > Gammaproteobacteria > Burkholderiales > Burkholderiaceae_C > Variovorax > Variovorax beijingensis. The sequence goes on from NZ_RXFQ01000008.1 coordinate 106,943, forward strand.
GTCACATCGAAGCCCAGCGGCGCCACCAGGATCAGCGACGTGGGCGCCGCCGTGGCGCCGCTGTCGATCTGCGCGCCCAGCGCGTTCACCAGCCGCAGCAGCTCGGCCCGGCGCGCGGCGCGGGGCGAAACCCAGACCGAGGGCATCGCCGCCACCACCGGCGCAGCCGGCTCGGCGGTCTGCTGCATCACGCCGTCGTTGTAGCGGTAGAAGCCTTCATTGGTCTTGCGCCCGAGCACGCCGGCCGCAAGCCGCTGGGCAGTGATCACGCTGGGCCGGAAGCGCGGCTCCTCGTAGTACTGGTGGTAGATCGACTCCATCACCGGATGCGACACATCGAGCGCGGTCAGGTCCATCAGCTCGAAGGGGCCCAGGCGAAAGCCGGCCTGCTCCTTCAGGATGCGGTCGATGGTGGCGAAATCGGCCACGCCTTCGCCGACGATGCGCAGTGCTTCCGTGCCATAGCCGCGGCCCGCGTGATTGACGATGAAGCCCGGCGTGTCCTGCGCCTGCACGGCGCTGTGGCCCATCTGCACCGCATAGCCTGCGAGCTGCTTGCAGACCTCGGCCGAAGTCTTGAAGCCGGCAACCACCTCGACCACCTTCATCAGCGGCACCGGGTTGAAGAAGTGAAAGCCCGCCACGCGCTGCGGATGCGCGAGCCCGGCCGCAATGGCCGTGACCGATAGCGACGAGGTGTTGGTGGCGAGCGTGGCCGTGGGCGCGACGACTGCTTCGAGCTCGCGGAACAGCTTGCGCTTGACCTCGAGGTCTTCGACAACTGCCTCGATCACCAGGTCGCACTGGGCCAGCGCCCCGACCGAGTCGACCGCCCTCACGCGGGCGATCTGCGCATCGCGCGCCGCGGCGTCGATCTTGCCCTTCTCGTGCAGCTTGTTCCATTGGGCCGCGAGGGCTTCGCGTCCGCGTTCGGCGGCACCTGCAAAACTGTCGAGCAGCAGTACTTCGCTGCCTGCCTGGGCCGCGATCTGTGCGATGCCTCGGCCCATGGCGCCGGCGCCGACGACGCCGATCCGGGTGTAGTTGACTGTCATTGGAAAAAAGATCTTCGCTGGTTGGTGGGTGTCCGGGTCCGCCTGCAGGCACCGGGCCCGGAGTTTGCGCAGCCTTCGATTTTGCAGCCATCGGCCACAGGGCCATGCCGGGTTTTACGCGGGGCCGCCGCGCGATCAGGCCGGCCGGCGGCTGCGGTCGATGGCCACGCTCAGGCCGATGGCCGCAAGCAGCAGGGCAAAACCGGCCCAGTTCATCCACGCCACCGCGTCGTTGGCGAGCAGCCATCCACCCAGCCCGGCCCCCACCGCCTGCCCGACATAGATGCCGGAGCTGTTCAGCGCCACCGAGCCCGGTGCGAGCGCGGGGGCCAGGCCGACCAGCCGCGCCTGCTGTGCCGAATTGGTCGCAAAGCAGCCCAGGCCCCAGGGCACGAGCACCGCCGCCAGCCACGGCAGCGTGCCGGCCCATGGCCACAGGAACAGGCTCAACGCGATCAGCGAACTCGTCAGCAGCACCATGCGGCCCGCGCCGACGCGGTCGATGAACCGGCTCACGAGCATGTTGCCCGCGAGGCCGAACACGCCGAACAGCGCCCACATCAGGCTCAGCGTGGTGGGGTCCGCGCCGAAGTCCCGCTTCAGGATCGGCCCGAAATAGCTGAACAGCACGAACTGGCCGGCCCCCTGCAGCGCCGTGACCGAGACGATGCCCATCAGCACCGGGCTGCGCAGCACGCGCGACCAGGCTGCCGCCGTCAGCGCCGCGGGACGGATCCCTTGCGGCAGGGTCAGCCAGATCGATGCCGCGCTCGCGATGCTCAGCAGCGCGATCGCCCCGAAAGCCATGCGCCAGCCGAGATGGCCGCCCACCAGCGCACCGATGGGCAGTCCGAGCACCGAGGCCAGCGACCAGCCCAGGAAGACGAAGGTCACGGCGCGGCCGCGATGCTCCGGCGGCACCAGCATGCCGGCGCAGGCCGCGGCCTGGGGCGTGAAGATCGCAGGCGCCACCACCGTGAGCATGCGCACCGGCAGCAGGGCGCCGAAGCTCGGCATCAGGGCCGCAACGGCGTGCCCGGCCGCGTACCAGAGCAAGGTGAGGGCGAGCAGCTGGCGGCGGTCCCAGCCTGCGACCGCTGCCGCCAGCAGTGGCGCGCCCAGGCACATCACGACCGCGGCGACCGTGATCAGCTGGCCCGCTGTCGCCACCGAGACAGACAGCGACGCGCTGATTTCATTGAGCGTGCCGGGCACCACCATCACGCCCGTGCCGATCACGAAGTTGCCGGCCAGCAAGGCCCACAGTGCGCCCCGGGGCGCGGCCCGGCGGCTCATGCGGTCACCGGCGAACCTGCAGCGCGCCGGGATTCACGATGTTGGTGGGATTGCCCTTGATGAAACTCACGACATTGTCGAAAGCCTGGCCGAAGTAGCTTTCGTAGCTGTCCTGCTCGACATAGCCGATGTGCGGCGTGCAGATGCAGTTCTCCAGCCGCAGCAGCGCATGGCCCTGCAGCGGCGGCTCGCTCTCGAACACGTCGACGGCCGCCAGCCCGGGCCGGCCGCGGTTGAGCGCAGCGAGCAGGGCGTCGGCCTCGACCAGTTCGGCACGGGAGGTGTTGACGAAGAGCGCCGTCGGCTTCATGCGCGAAAGATCCTCGAGCTTGACCAGGCCGGTGGTTTCCTCGTTGAGCCGCAGATGTACCGACAGCACGTCGGCCGCGGCGAAGAACTCGTGGCGGTTCTGCGCCACCTGGAAGCCGTCGGAGCGGGCCTTGGCGCAGCTTGCCTCGCGCCCCCAGATCACCACCTGCATGCCGAAGGCCTGCCCGTAGCGCGCCACCAGCTGGCCGATGCGGCCATAGCCCCAGATGCAGAGCGTCTTGCCCTTGAGCACCGAGCCCAGCCCGAAATTGGGCGGCATGGAGGCCGATTTGAGCCCCGATTGCTGCCAGGCCCCGTGCTTGAGGTTGCTGATGTACTGCGGCAGGCGGCGCATGGCCGCCATGATCAGCGCCCAGGTCAGCTCGGCAGGCGCCTGGGGCGAGCCGGTGCCCTCGGCCACCGCCACCCCGCGTTCCGTGCAGGCCGTGACATCGATATGGCCGCCGACGCGTCCGGTTTGCGAAATGAGCTTGAGCTTGGGAAGCTTTTCGATCAGCTGGCGAGAGATGTGGGTGCGCTCGCGGATCAGCACGATCACGTCGGCATCCTTCAGCCGAACCGAGAGTTGGCCGATGCCCTTGACCGTGTTGGTGTAGACCTTGGCTGCGTACGCGTCCAGCTTGGCGGCGCAGCGCAGCTTGCGCACGGCGTCCTGGTAATCGTCGAGGATCACAATGTTCATGGCGTGCCATTGTGCCTCGCAGCATTGGCATGACGCGCGTGTGAACGTTTGGATACCCACCCCGGGTAACGGTCACCGGGGGTGCACGGGTTCAGTGCAGCTGGGTGGAGCGGGGCGTGGCGCTGATGGTTTCCATCGCCTCGAGTGCCGCCAGGCGGTCGAGTTCGGCACAGACATCGGCCATGCGGCCCGAAATCACCATGCGGTTGGTGCTGCGCCCTTCGCCCTGGTGGCCGTCGACCACACGAATGACGCGCAGCGGCCGCACGGGCGCCGGCGCCGCGCTGGGGGCTGCCGCGTGGGCGCGGGCCGTGCAGGCCGGCCGGACCGCAACGTAGCGCAAGCCGGCGGAGGTGCTGCCGGTCTCGCGGCGAGCCGGGCGGCGTGCCGGCAGCAGCCGGCTTGCAAGCGATTGCAGCGGCATCCACAAATCAGCGATGGCGAGGAGGGCGATTCCCATGTGAACTCCAAAAAAGTCTGAGGTTGAACACAGGCAGGATTTCTTTGAATGGACGCAACAGGGTGATGGCGACAACGCGCCATACGCCCGCCACCTGTTGCGGCCGGATGGGGTGCAGGCCGCGCGGCCTACATCAGCATGGTGTTGCGGATCAGGCCCACCGCCAGTCCTTCGATCTCGAAGGGCTCGCCGGGCTGAACCACGATGGTCGGGTAGTCGGGGTTTTCTGCATGCAGCTCGATGACCTGCTTGTTGCGCTTGAGGCGCTTGACCGTGACTTCGTCGCCCAGGCGGGCCACCACGATCTGGCCGTTGCGCGCCTCCTTGGTGGCCTGGACCGCGAGCAGGTCGCCGTCCATGATGCCGGCGTCGCGCATGGACATGCCGCGCACCTTGAGCAGGTAGTCGGGCTGGCGCTGGAACAGCGTGTTCTCGACGTAATAGGTCTGGTCGACATGCTCCTGCGCGAGGATGGGCGAGCCCGCCGCCACGCGACCGATGAGCGGCAGCGCGAGCTGCGACATGCCGGGCAGCGAGAGGGAGAACTGGCCGCCTTCACGGTGGCGCGACTCGTTGAGCGAACGCAGCGCGTCGCCCTTGAGCCGGATGCCGCGCGAAGTGCCGCTCACGAGTTCGATCACGCCCTTGCGGGCCAGGGCCTGCAGGTGCTCCTCGGCGGCATTGGCCGACTTGAAACCCAGCTCATTGGCGATTTCGGCCCGCGTGGGCGGAGCGCCGGTACGGGCGATGGCGCTCTGGATCAAGTCCAGGATCTGCTGCTGGCGGGCGGTAAGCTTCACGGCGAACTGCATATGTGGTTCCTTGCGGCACTGGCTGAATATCCAGTACCTGTATTTTTAACCAGTTTTTAAAAGTTGGCAACCCATGGTTAATTCCCTTTCGCCCAGCCTGCGGCGCGTCGTGGTCCTGGGCACTGGCGGCACCATCGCAGGCCGGGCGGCGAGCGGCACCGACAACATCGGCTACACCGCTGGAGAGGTGGGTGTGGCGGACCTGCTCGGCGGCATCGATGCGCCCGCCGGCCTGGCGCTCGTGGCGGAGCAGGTGGCGCAACTCGACAGCAAGGACATGGCTTTCGACGTCTGGCTGCAGCTCGCCAGGCGCTGCGCCTTCTGGCTGGCCGAGGCCGACGTGGCGGGCGTGGTGATCACGCACGGCACCGACACCATCGAGGAAACGGCTTTCTTTCTCCAGGCGGTGCTTGCGCCCGGCAAGCCCGTGGTGCTCACCTGCGCCATGCGCCCGGCCAGCTCGCTCTCTCCCGATGGTCCGCAGAACGTGCGCGATGCCATCGCCGTCGCGGCCACGCCGGCGGCGCACGGCGTGACGGTGGTCTGCGCGGGTGCCATCCACGGTGCGCTGGATGTGCAGAAGGTGCACACCTACCGCCCGGATGCGTTTTCATCGGGCGATGCAGGACCGGTCGGCTACGTGGAAGAGGGCGCGGTGCGGCGCCTGCGCGACTGGCCGCAGCCGGTGTGTGCGGTTCCGAAAATTCCCGAGGCAAAGGCAGGTGCGGCGATGCGCTGGCCCCGGGTCGAGATCGTCACCAGCCATGCAGGCGCAAGCGGCGCGCTCATCGACCTGCTGTTGCAGGAGCGGGCAGCGGGCGTTGCCGAACCGGTTCGCGGGCTGGTTGTGGCCGCGACCGGCAATGGCACGGTGCACCAGGCGCTCGAGGCCGCCGCCCTGCGGGCGCAGGATGCCGGCGTGGCGGTGCTGCGTGCAACCCGTTGCGCAAACGGACGCATCCTGCCGAAGCCCGGCGATCTGCTGCGGGACGCGGGTGCGCTGACGCCGGTCAAGGCGCGCATCGCGCTGATGCTGCAACTGCTCGGAACGGCGGCCGCCTGAGCGCGGCGGCCACGGGCAGCCGACGAGATTCAGCTGCTGAGGGCCGCGAGCGCGCGCTGCGTGATCTCGTCGACGCTGCCGACGCCCTTGATGGCGCGGTACTTCGGCGCCGAGGCCGGATCGGCCTTGGCCCAGGCCGAGTAGTAGTCGACCAGCGGACGCGTCTGCTGGCTGTAGACCTCGAGCCGCTTGCGCACGGTTTCTTCCTCGTCGTCCTTGCGCTGGATCAGGTCTTCGCCCGTGACGTCGTCCTTGCCCTCGACCTTGGGCGGGTTGAACTTGACGTGGTAGGTGCGGCCCGACGCAGGATGCGAGCGGCGGCCGCTCATGCGTTCGATGATGTCGCTGAACGGCACGTCGATTTCGAGCACGTAGTCGAGCTTGACGCCGGCCGCCTTCATGGCGTCGGCCTGCGGGATGGTGCGCGGGAAGCCGTCGAACAGGAAACCGCCGGTGCAATCGGGTTGCGCGATGCGTTCCTTCACGAGGTTGATGATCAGGTCGTCGCTCACGAGGCCACCCGACTCCATGACGGCCTTGGCCTGCTGTCCGAGCGGGGTGCCGGCCTTCACTGCGGCGCGCAGCATGTCGCCGGTCGAAATCTGAGGAATGCCGTATTTCTGGCAGATGAAGGCCGCTTGCGTGCCTTTGCCCGCCCCGGGCGCGCCCAGCAAAATTAGTCTCATGGTGTCCTCGGAGGGTTCTTCGATCTTGTGTCGCGCCAAGCGTCAGCCCGGGAGCGGGGCAAGGCGGAATTGCGTCGAGGATAGCATGCGAGCACGTGAAGAATTTCCGCCGCTACCCCCGCCGCAGCGCACTTTTTCAGCGCGCCGGATCGGCGGCGAAGGCCGCGCGCACGCGCTCGAGGTCCGCGGGGGTATCGACGCCGGGCCCAGGTGCGACGTGGCTGACGTGCACCGCGATGCGATGCCCGTGCCACAGCGCGCGCAGCTGTTCGAGTGCTTCGGTGGCCTCGACGGGTGCGGGTGCCAGCGAAGGAAAGCTGCGCACGAAGCCGGCGCGGTAGCCGTAGATGCCGATATGCCGCAGCGGCGCCGGTGCGGGCAGCACGGAGGGTGGCGCACCGTTGGCGGAACCGTCGCGCCACCACGGAATGGGCGCGCGGCTGAAATACAGCGCGTTGCCCTGTGCATCGAGCACCACCTTCACCACGTTCGGATTCAGGAAGTCGTCGAGCGAGTCGATCTCGTGGGCCGCCGTGCTCATGTCGGCCTCAGGATGCGCCGCCAGTGCGGATGCCACGGCGTCGATGAGCGCAGGGTCGATCAGCGGCTCGTCGCCCTGGACGTTGACGACGATGTCGCTGCCGTCCAGCCCCAATTGCTCGCAGGCTTCGGCCAGGCGGTCGGAGCCGCTCGGGTGGTCCTGGCGGGTCAGGATGGCTTCCACGCCATGTGTCCTGCATGCCGCGACGATGGACGCATTGTCCCCGGCCACCACCACGCGCGTGGCTGCGGATTGGCTGGCACGCCGGGCCACGCGCACCACCATGGGCAGGCCGGCAATGTCGGCCAGCGGCTTGTTGGGCAGCCGCGTCGAAGCCAGCCGGGCTGGCACCAGGACGGTGAAGCTCACAGCCCCAGCTCTTCGTCGGACAGCGTGCGGGCTTCGTTCTCGAGCAGCACGGGAATGCCGTCGCGCACCGGATAGGCCAGGCGTGCGCTGCGCGAGCAGAGCTCCTGCTTCTCCGGGTTCCAGGTCAGCGGGCCCTTGGTGACGGGGCAGACGAGCAGTTCAAGCAGCTTGGTATCCATCGAGCGATGATAGCTTTGCGTCGAGCGCGGCAAAGAATTCCGGCGAGGGTGCGAAGTCCAGCGGCACTGCAAGCGCGTCGGGCGCCCTGGGCCACAGCTTGACGGCATCTTTTTCGGTGCAGACGAGACGCCGCCCAGTGTGGGCGGGGCGCTGCCAGCCATCGAAATCGTAGTGGTCCGGCAGGGCGATCGTCTCGGCAAGCGTCAGTCCGCGCGCCCGCAGCATGCCGAAGAACGCTTCGGGCCGTGCGATGGCCGCCAGCGCGATCACCGGTTCGCCGGCAAGCGCATCGAGCGGGGTGCGTTTCCCGTCGCTCGCCACGGCGTCCAGCGCCAGCGCGCGGGTTGCGGTGTATCCGCTCTCGAACGCGGGGTGCTCTCCACTGTGGAGCACCAGGTCGCACGGGCGCGGCCAGCGCTCGCGCAGCGGGCCCGCGGGCAGCCGCCAGCCGTTGCCCACGCCGCGGTCGTCGAACACGCAGATCTCGATGTCGCGCGCAAGCGCCAGGTGCTGCAGCCCGTCGTCGCTCACGATGACCTGCGTGGCCGGGTGCCGGGCGAGCAGGGAGCGCGCGGCCTCGATGCGGCGCCGCGCCACGAACACCGGCGCGCCGGTGGCGCGGCGAATCAGGAGCGGTTCGTCGCCGACATCCTGGGCGTTGCTTTGGTCCTGCACTTCGCGGCAGTCGCCTGTGCGGCGGCCATGGCCGCGCGACACCACGCCGGCGCGCAGGCCGCGGGCCTGCAGATGCCGGACAACCGCCATCACGACCGGGGTCTTGCCGGCGCCGCCGGCAATCACGTTGCCGACCACGATCACCGGCACCTGGACGCGTTCGGTCGTGCGCCATCCGATTTGGTAGAGCCAGCGCCGCAGCCCGAAAAGCGCTGCGTAGAGCAACGACAGGGGCCACAGCAGGCAGGCCAGTGCGCCGCGATGCAGCCAGGCACGCTGCAGCCGCGAGGCCGGCACAGCGATCGAGCCGGTGGTGCCGGTGGTGCTGCGGCCCTGCGACGGCACTCAGTGCCCTGCTTGCGCCGTCGACTGGGCTGCGAAAGTGATCTGCACCAGGCCCACGCGGCGCGCGGCTTCCATCACCGTGATCACGGCCTGGTGCGGGCTGCTGGCGTCGGCGCTGATGACGACCACGCTGTCCTTGCCGCCAGTGGCTGCTGCCCCGAGTGCGGCGGCCACGGTGTCCACGTTGCGGTCGGCCACGGGTTTCTTGTTGATCGAGTAGCGGCCGTCGGCGGAGACCGCGACGATCACTTCCTTGGGGTAGTCGCGCTGCGAATCGACGTCCGCCGTTGGCAGCCGAAGCTGCATTTCGGTGAACTTGCTGTAGGTGGTCGACAGCATCAGGAAGATCAGGACGACCAGCAGCACGTCGATGAACGGGATCAGGTTGATCTCCGGCTCGTCGCGCGCGCCATGGCGAAACTGCATGCGGCCGCGGGTCATGGCAAGCCTCCGCCGGGCAGCGCTGCACACGCAGTGGCAAGTGACGCGAAGCCGATCATTTCCGCAACGCGTTCAAATGTCGGGCGAAGCGCTCGCCCGACAGTTCGAGATTGAGCAGGTATTCGTCGACCCGGCTGCGGAAATAGCGCCAGAAGATCAAGGTCGGAATGGCCACGATCAGGCCGAAAGCCGTGTTGTAGAGCGCAATCGAAATGCCGTGCGCCAGCTGCGCGGGATTCCCGGAGCCCACCGCGCCGCTGCCGGGCGATTGAGACCCGAAAATCTCGATCATGCCGATGACCGTGCCCAGAAGGCCGAGCAGCGGCGCCGCCGATGCAATGGTGGCCAGCGCCGGCAGGTAGCGCTCCAGCTTGTGCGCCACGGTGCGGCCCGAGGCCTCCATGGCCGCGCGCAGGTCTTCCTCGGTGCAGCGCGGATTGGCATTGAGCGCCCGCAGGCCGGCGGCCAGCACCTGTCCGAGCATCGAGTTGCGCTCGAGCTTGGTCACCACGTCGGGCCCGGGTACGGCGCCGTGCGACACGGTAATGGCCTCGTCGAGCAGCTTGGGCGGCAGAACCCTCACGGTCTTGAGGCTTGTGAAACGTTCGATAACCAAGGCGAGCGCGATGATCGAACAGGCGAGCAATGGCCAAATCGGCCAGCCCGCGGCAACTATGATGGAAAACAAGGAATCCTCCGGCCCCGTAGACTGCAAATGCGCGGCGATTATCCCCCGAGGCCACCATAGCCACGCGGCTTGTTTGCATGTCAGCGAAGACGCACAGATTCTGTGGATAACTTTGTGATTAACCCGCTGCGCAACTTGTCCGGACCCGCATGGGGCGGGCCTCCCGCTAGATCGATTGAATTTTGAGCAGTGCTTTTTCCAATGAAATCAACAGCTTGCACGGCAAACCGTGCACCTGTTCCGCATCGAGGCCGCGGCACCGAGGCCGGGCAACCTGCTGTGGAAGAGTGGCCGCCGGCCGCGCGGGCGTCCTGTGAACCTGCGTGACTCGAATCCAACGCCGGGCCCGCGGATCTGGGCTGTCGGCGCGCTGTGCCGAGCGGTGGCCGATGCGCTCGATGCGCGCTTCAACCCGGTCGCGGTGCGCGGGGAGATTTCCGGCTTTTCGCGTGCGTCGAGTGGACATTGTTACTTCGCGCTCAAGGACCCGTCCGGCCAGCTGCGCTGCGCGATGTTCCGGCGCGCGGCGGGCTTGCTCGATTTTTCCCCTCGCGACGGCGACCAGGTCGAGGTGCGCGGGCGGCTGGCGGTGTACGAGCCCCGCGGCGACCTGCAACTGGTGGTCGAAAGCCTGCAGCGCGCCGGCCAGGGTGCGCTGTTCGAGCAATTCCTGCAGCGCAAGGCGCGTCTCGAGGCCGAGGGGCTCTTCGATCCGGAACGCAAGCGGGCGCTGCCCGTCATGCCGCGCGCGGTCGGCCTCGTCACCTCGCTCGGCGCTGCGGCGCTGCACGACGTGGTCACGGCGCTGAGGCGGCGGGTGCCGCACATTCCCGTCGTCCTGGCGCCGGCGGCGGTGCAGGGCGCCAATGCACCGGCGGAACTCGTGCGCGCGCTGCAATCGCTGTACGCGCTGCAGCCGGCCGTCGATGTGATCCTGCTGGTGCGCGGGGGCGGCTCCATCGAGGATCTCTGGGCGTTCAATGATGAAGCCCTGGCGCGCACCATCGTCCAAAGCCCGGTTCCGCTGATTTGCGGCGTCGGCCACGAAACCGACTTCACTATCGCCGACTTCTGCGCCGACCTGCGTGCGCCGACGCCCACGGCGGCGGCGGAACTCGTCAGCGCGCCCCAGGCGATATGGCTCGGTGCGCTCGACCTGTTGGGCGAGCGGCTCGACGATGCGCTGGGTGCGCGTCTTGATGTGCTGGGGCAGCGCCTCGACCAGGCGGCAGCGCGCCTGGGACGGCCCTCCGGACTGGTGGCCCGCCAGCAGCTGCGGCTCGCTCACCATTCGCAGCGGCTGCGCTATGCGCTGCTGTCCAGGGCCGAGCGGCTTGCTCAGGTGCCGCGTGCAATCTCCGCCGATTTCCCGCTCAAGCTCGAGCGCGCGATGGCTCAGCGGCGCGAGCGGCTGGAACGGGTTGCTCTGCGCCTGCGGCTGCTCGATCCTGCGCTGGTGCTCCAGCGCGGCTATGCCTGGCTCACCGATGCCGACGGCCGCGCGATCGTCAGCGCAAAGAAGCTGAGTGCGGGCGACGCCGTGGTCGCACGGCTCACCGATGGATCGGTCGACCTGACCGTGACGCCCGGCAAAACGGGAACGCGTCCGACGCCCGGTACGTAATTCCTTTCTAGAATCCTTTATTCCCCACAACCAACCCACGAGAAAAAACCATGGAACATGTGCTCCCACCCCTGCCATACGCCCTCGACGCGCTGGCACCCGAGTACTCGAAGGAAACCCTCGAGTACCACTACGGCAAGCACCACAACGCCTACGTGGTGAACCTCAACAACCTGCAAAAGGGCACCGAGTTCGAGTCGATGCCCCTGGAGGACATCGTCAAGAAGTCCAGCGGCGGCATCTACAACAACGCCGCCCAGATCTGGAACCACACCTTCTTCTGGAGCTGCATGAAGCCCCAGGGCGGCGGTGCTCCGAGCGGTGCGCTGGCCAAGGCCATCGATGCCAAGTGGGGCAGCTACGACGCCTTCAAGGAAGCGTTCGTGAAGTCGGCCGTGGGCAACTTCGGCTCGGGCTGGACCTGGCTGGTGAAGAAGGCCGATGGCTCGCTGGACATCGTGAACATGGGCGCCGCGGGCACGCCGCTGACCACCGGCGACACCCCGGTGCTGACGGTGGACGTCTGGGAGCACGCCTACTACATCGACTACCGCAACCTGCGCCCGAAGTTCGTCGAGACCTTCCTGGCCAAGCTGGTGAACTGGGACTTCGCAGCAAAGAACTTCGGCTGAGCCGGGCTCTCCCAATGAAAAAGCCGACCCGAGGGTCGGCTTTTTTGTGGTCCGGAGGAAGGCGGGCGCTCAGCCGCTCAGCGCTTGGAAGCGGCGAACAGCTCGCCGCCGAGCTTGGCGCCCTTCTTGATGTTCTTCTTGGCGAACCAGCCCTGGTTCATCTCGAGCACGAAGCGCACGGGCTCCTCGGAGCAGTGGGAGTTCTCGGTCATGGGCTGCATGTCGGCCAGGTTGACGATGCGGCCGTCATCCGCCACGAAGGCGGCGGTCAGCGGCAGCAGCGTGTTGCGCATCCAGAAGCACTGGGTGGCCGGCTGGTCGAAAACGAAGATCATGCCTTCGGCCTGTGGCATCTCCTTGCGGAACATCAAGCCGATCTCCCGCTGCCGGGGCGTCTGTGCGACTTGCGCATCGATCGTATACAGGCCTACGGACAGCTTGGTGCGTTGCAGGTCGGTCTGGGGTTGCTGCTGTGCCTGCGCGGAGGAGCCCATCAGGGCGGCGGCGAGCAGGAGCAGGGCGGCAAAACGCTGGAACATCGGGGCTTCTTTCAGGACGGGGCCCAAGGATTCGAGGACGCCGGGCCAATAAAAATGCCCGCTGATGCGGGCATTGCCGGTGAATCTGGAAGCTTACACCTTCTTGGCTGCAGCCGTGTGCGCCTTGGCCACGTGATGGCGAGCCTTGTGCTTCTTGACGGCGTGCTTCGCTGGTTGCTTCGCCTTGTGAACGGCGGCAGGTGCGACCGGTGCCGGTGCGGGCGGGGTTTGCGCGAATGCGCCGGCTGCGAAGAGACCGGCGACGAGGGCTGCGAGCAGCTTGTTCATGAGACATCCTTTGAGATTGTTGATATGGATCACCTTCCTGAAGAAGGTCAATCCTCAACGGAGCCTGCTGCCCCCGGTTGACAGCCGTCTCGCCCACGGCAGACGAAAAAAAACGCTCCGAAGAGCGTTTCTTTTCAGGGCCAGGGCTGGCTTACTTGGCGCCCGGCATGTCGGGCGTACCGCCTTGGGTGGCCTTGCGCTTCACGCTGCCGTCCTTGTTGCGACGGCGATCGTCGCGGGTCTGGGCGCGCTTTTCGCCAGCAACGCCAGCCTTGTCGGCGCCGAACGTGCCGCCTTCGGGCGTCTTGGCGATGTCGCCAGCGGGAGGGGCCACTTGGCCTGCGGGCTTGGCTTCCTTCTTGGCTTCGGCGCGGGCTTGCGGCTTGCTGTTGGTGGCGTTCCCTTGCTCGGGCGTGGTGCCGGTGGGGTTCTGGGCGTAAGCGCCAGCGGCGAACAGGCCAGCGATCATGATTGCGAGAATTTTGCTCATTGATGATTCCTCTATCGAGAATTGGTTGGAAACGCCTCCCGGCGAGCAGAAGGTCAGCCACTAACGAGACCATTGTCTCTTAGGTTGACAAACGCCAGCTGATGGGTTGCGTCTAAAATGTACAGCGATTTGTTCGCGGGCTGTACAGCGATTCCCCATCGCTGTCTGAATTCGCAGACAGTCGTCCGAATTACGTCACTCCCGGAGTCATTCCCCCTCATGTCCAGCTACCAGCACATCAAAGTCCCGGCCGAAGGCCAGAAGATCACGGTCAACGCCGACAACTCGCTCAATGTGCCTGATCAGCCGATCATTCCCTTCATCGAAGGCGACGGCACGGGTCTGGACATCACCCCGGTGATGCTCAAGGTGGTGGATGCTGCGGTGGCCAAGGCCTATGGCGGCAAGAAGAAGATCCACTGGATGGAAGTCTATGCCGGCGAAAAGTCGACCAAGGTCTACGGCCCCGACGTCTGGCTGCCCGAGGAAACCCTGCATGCGGTGCGCGACTACGTGGTGTCCATCAAGGGCCCGCTCACCACGCCCGTCGGCGGCGGCATCCGCTCGCTGAACGTTGCGCTGCGCCAGGAACTCGATCTCTACGTCTGCCTGCGCCCCATCCAGTACTTCGAGGGCGTGCCCAGCCCGGTGCGCGAGCCGCACAAGACCAACATGGTCATCTTCCGCGAGAACTCGGAAGACATCTACGCCGGCATCGAATTCGAAGCCGAAAGCGACAAGGCCAAGAAGCTCATCAAGTTCCTGCAGGACGAGCTGGGCGTCAAGAAGATCCGCTTCCCCAACACGTCGGGCATCGGCGTCAAGCCCGTCTCGAAGGAAGGCACCGAGCGCCTCGTGCGCAAGGCACTGCAGTACGCCGTGGACAACGACAAGCCCAGCGTCACCATCGTGCACAAGGGCAACATCATGAAGTTCACCGAGGGTGGCTTCCGCGACTGGGCCTACGCCCTGGCTGCCAAGGAATTCGGCGCCGAACTGATCGACGGCGGCCCCTGGATGAAGTTCAAGAACCCCAGGACGGGCAAGGAAATCACCGTCAAGGACAGCATCGCCGACGCATTCCTGCAGCAGATTCTCCTGCGCCCCGCAGAATACAGCGTGATTGCCACGCTCAACCTGAACGGCGACTACGTGTCCGACGCGCTGGCGGCCCAGGTGGGCGGCATCGGCATTGCCCCGGGCGCGAACCTGAGCGACACCGTCGCCATGTTCGAAGCCACCCACGGCACGGCTCCCAAGTACGCCGGCAAGGATTACGTGAACCCCGGTTCCGAAATCCTCTCGGCCGAAATGATGCTGCGCCACATGGGATGGACCGAGGCGGCCGACCTGATCATCAGCTCGATGGAAAAGTCGATTGCCAGCAAGAAGGTCACCTATGACTTCGCCCGCCTGATGGACGGTGCCACGCAAGTGAGCTGCTCGGGCTTCGGCCAGGTCATGATCGACCACATGTAATTGCGCGAGCAGCCGCTCTGCGGCGTCTGCGGGCGCCGCGAAAGCCAAGGCCCTCGAGATCACCCGGTCTCGAGGGCTTTTCTTCATCCGGCATGGCAAGGCGGCTCGGGTTGAGAAATGGAACACCTTGCTCCAAATACCCATTTTTTTCCGGGCGGGTGCCGCGTAATATTTACGCTGCAGCGCAGGCGAGAGGCAGATTTTTTTGCATCGCCTGCGGTGTCGTGCACGACGCAAGCCTCTTGATTTGTCGAATACGCGCCACCAAGTCTTCTTGCGCCGGCACGGTGCTTGCACGCTCTATAGAATCTTTTTTATGGCAACGAGAATTCCCAAGACTCCCAGCACTCCGCCGGCCCAGAAACCGGCCGGGGATGACGGAGATTCGGTCGTTCTGGAGCGGCGCCCGCAAAAAACCGCGCCGCCCCAGATGTACCAGGTCGTCATGCTGAACGACGACTACACGCCGATGGAGTTCGTGATCGTCGTGCTGCAGGAATATTTCAACAAGGATCGCGAAACCGCGACCCAGATCATGCTCAAGATCCACCTCGATGGCCGCGGCGTTTGTGGGGTTTATTCCCGCGATCTGGCGGCCACCAAGGTCAATCAGGTGATGGAGGCTGCGCACCAGGCCGGGCATCCGCTGCAGTGCGTCAGCGAGCCCATTGCGTGAACCAGTTGAATTGCGCGCGCTCAAACCCATCTGAGAATTTATTTACAGCAAGGCAAAAGGAAATCACATGATTGCCCAGGAACTGGAAGTCAGCTTGCACATGGCCTTCGTCGAGGCCAGGCAGCAGCGCCACGAGTTCATCACCGTGGAGCATCTGTTGCTCGCTTTGCTGGACAACCCGAGCGCCGCAGAGGTTCTGCGCGCCTGCTCGGCCAACGTCGACGACCTGCGGGCGTCGCTCACCAACTTCATCAAGGACAACACGCCCCAGGTGGCGGGTACCGACGATGTAGACACCCAGCCGACGCTGGGTTTCCAGCGCGTGATCCAGCGCGCCATCATGCATGTGCAGTCCACCGGCAACGGCAAGAAGGAAGTCACCGGCGCCAATGTGCTGGTGGCGATCTTCGGCGAGAAGGATTCGCACGCGGTGTACTACCTCCACCAGCAGGGCGTGACCCGCCTGGACGTGGTGAACTTCATTGCCCACGGCATCAAGAAGAGCGATCCGCCCGAGGCCGTCAAGGGCAGCAGCGAATCGCCTTCGGGCGAGGGCGAAGAGGGCGGCGCCGAAAAGAACGAGAAGGCCTCGCCGCTCGAGCAGTTCACGCAGAACCTCAATCAACTTGCCAAGGACGGCAAGATCGACCCGCTGATCGGCCGCGAATACGAGGTCGAGCGCGTGATCCAGATCCTGTGCCGCCGGCGCAAGAACAACCCGCTGCTGGTGGGTGAGGCCGGCGTGGGCAAGACCGCCATCGCCGAGGGCCTGGCCTGGCGCATCACGCAATCCGACGTGCCCGAGATCCTCGCCGAGGCGCAGGTCTACTCGCTCGACATGGGCGCGCTGCTGGCCGGAACCAAGTACCGCGGCGATTTCGAGCAGCGCCTGAAGGGCGTGCTCAAGTCGCTCAAGGACAAGCCGAACGCGATCCTGTTCATCGACGAGATCCACACCCTGATCGGTGCGGGCGCGGCTTCGGGCGGCACGCTCGACGCCTCGAACCTGCTGAAGCCGGCGCTCTCGAGCGGCCAGCTCAAGTGCATCGGCGCCACCACCTTCAGCGAGTACCGCGGCATCTTCGAGAAGGACGCGGCCCTGTCGCGCCGTTTCCAGAAGGTCGACGTGGTCGAGCCGACGGTGCAGGAAACCGTCGACATCCTGAAGGGGCTGAAGTCGCGCTTCGAAGAGCACCACGGCGTCAAGTACGCGGTGGCGGCCCTGCAGGCTGCGGCCGAGTTGAGCGCCAAGTACATCAACGACCGCCACCTGCCCGACAAGGCCATCGACGTGATCGACGAGGCCGGCGCTGCCCAGCGCATCCTGCCGGCGAGCAAGCGCAAGAAGACCATCAGCAAGACCGAGGTCGAGGACATCGTCGCGAAGATCGCGCGCATTCCCCCGGCCAACGTCAGCAACGACGACCGCGGCAAGCTGCAGACCATCGAGCGCGACCTCAAGAGCGTGGTGTTCGGCCAGGACAAGGCGCTGGAAGTGCTGGCTTCGGCCGTCAAGATGGCGCGCTCGGGCCTGGGCCGCGAGGACAAGCCGATCGGCTCGTTCCTGTTCAGCGGCCCGACCGGCGTCGGCAAGACCGAAGCGGCCAAGCAGCTGGCCTATATCATGGGCATCGAGCTGATCCGCTTCGACATGTCCGAATACATGGAGCGCCATGCGGTGAGCCGGCTGATCGGCGCGCCTCCGGGCTACGTCGGGTTCGACCAGGGCGGCCTTCTGACCGAAGCCATCACGAAGAAGCCGCACGCGGTGCTGCTGCTCGACGAAATCGAGAAGGCGCATCCGGACATCTTCAACGTGCTGCTGCAGGTCATGGACCACGGCACCCTGACGGACAACAACGGACGCAAGGCCGACTTCCGCAACGTGATCATCGTGATGACCACCAATGCGGGTGCCGAGACCATGAACAAGGCGACCATCGGCTTCACCAACCCGCGCCAGGCGGGCGACGAGATGGCCGACATCAAGCGCCTGTTCACGCCGGAGTTCCGCAACCGCCTGGATGCCACCGTGAGCTTCAAGGCGCTCGACGAGCAGATCATCCTGCGCGTGGTCGACAAGTTCCTGCTGCAGCTGGAAACGCAGCTGGCCGAGAAGAAGGTCGACGTCACGTTCAGCGACGGGCTGCGCAAGCACCTGGCGAAGAAGGGCTTCGATCCGCTGATGGGCGCCCGCCCGATGCAGCGCCTGATCCAGGACACGATCCGCCGCGCGCTGGCCGACGAGCTGCTGTTTGGACGCCTGATCGATGGAGGCCGCCTGTCGGTCGACATCGACGACAAGGGTGAAGTGCAGCTGGACATCCAGCCGCTGCCGAAGAAGGAAGGCAAGTCCAAGCCCGAAGCCGAAGAAGCTGCTGCTGGATAAGGCGGACCGGCAAGGCCGGTTCCGCGCTGTTCCTGGCAGTACGCAAAAGGCCGGTAGCATTCGCTGCCGGCTTTTTTTTGGCCGGAATCTATCCGTACGCAGTTTTACTTTGATCCTCCCCGAGCTCAGTCAGGAATGGAAAACCGGCCTCTCTCTGGCCTGGAGCGGCTATATCGCCGTGCTGTCGGTCTGGATCGTGATGCAGAAGCGCGCGCCGGTGTCCACCATGAGTTGGATCCTGTCGCTCGCGCTGCTGCCGTTCGCGGGCTTCGTCATCTACTACTTCCTCGGGCCGCAGCGCCTGCGCAAGCAGCGCGTCAAGCGCTTGCGCAGCCGCGCCAGCGCACACACGCAGGCCGACCTGGCGCGCGTGCGCGACGCGGCGCAGAACGCGCCGCCGGCGCTGCAGCAGATGGCGCGGCTGGGTACCGCGGCCTGCGGGCTGCCGGTTTCCAGCGCGACGGGCGTGGCGCTGCTCTCGGGCGGTGCACGTACCTTCGACGCCATCTTTGACGCGGTGCGCGCGGCGCGCGACCACATCCACCTCGAGTACTACATCTTCGAGCCCGACAAGATCGGCACCGCGCTGCGCGACCTGCTGGTGGAGCGTGCCGGGCAGGGCGTGTCCGTGCGCCTGCTGCTCGATGCGCTGGGCTCCAAGCGCATCGGCCGCAAGTTCATGGCGCCGCTGCATGCCGCGGGCGTGCAGGTTGCGCTCTTCCATGACACGCGCATCGGCCGCCGCCTGCGTCCGGTGACCAACTACCGCACCCACCGCAAGATCGTCGTCTGCGACGGCCGCGTGGGCTTTACCGGCGGCGTCAACGTCACCGACGAGGAAGACAAGCGCACCCGGCCCGATGCCTACCATGACGTCCACCTGCGCATCGAGGGCAGCGCGGTGCGCTGGCTCCAGACCACCTTCCTGGAGGACTGGACCTATGCCACCGGTGAGGATCTCCGTGACATCGATCACCTGATGGGCGCCATGCTGCCGCAGGTCGAGGCAGGCGACATCCCCGTGCAGATCGTGACCAGCGGTCCCGACAACATGCTGGAACCCATCCACCGCATGCATGTGGAGGCGATCCATTCGGCAAGCGAGCGGGCCTGGCTCACCACGCCGTACTTCGTGCCCGGCGAGCCCGCCATGATGGCGCTCACCAGCGCTGCGCTGCGCGGCGTGGACGTGCGTCTCCTGGTGCCGCGGCGCAGCGATTCGGCCATTGTGAGCGCGGCCGCGCGCTCCTACTTCGACGAGTTGATTGCGTCGGGAGTCAAGGTCTGGGAATACAAGGCGCGCATGCTGCATTCCAAGACCTTGGTGGTCGACGACCATTGCGCGATGATCGGTACCGCGAATTTCGACAACCGCAGCTTCAGGCTCAATTTCGAAGTGAGCGCGGTGGTCTACGGCCCCGAGCTGGCACGCCCCCTGGCCGCGCAGTTCGAGACCGACCTGCACAGTTCCGGCGCGGTGCGCGCCCATCGGCCGCAGAGTTTCTGGCGCCGCCTCGGCGACGCGATTGCACGATTGTTTTCTCCCTTGCTCTGAATGAACCACACCTTTCTCTGGCACGACTACGAAACCTTCGGCGCCGTGCCGCGCCGCGACCGGCCTTCGCAGTTCGCCGCCATCCGCACCGACGCCGAACTCAACGAGATCGGCGAGCCGCTGATGATCTATTGCAAGCCGGCGCCCGACTACCTGCCCAGCCCCGAGGCCTGCCTGATCACCGGCATCACGCCCCAGGTCTGCCTGGAGCGCGGCATTCCCGAGCATGCCTTTGCCGCGCAGATCGAGAAGGCCTTCTCGCAGCCCGGCACCATCGGCGTGGGCTACAACACCATCCGCTTCGACGACGAGGTCACGCGCTTCCTGTTCTGGCGCAATCTCATCGATCCATATGCGCGCGAGTGGCAGAACGACTGCGGACGCTGGGACCTGCTCGACGTGGTGCGCCTGACCTACGCGCTGCGGCCCGAGGGCATCGAGTGGCCGAAGAAGGAAGACGGCAAGCCCAGCTTCAAGCTCG
Source organism: Variovorax beijingensis (assembly GCF_003951285.1). Lineage (GTDB taxonomy): Bacteria > Pseudomonadota > Gammaproteobacteria > Burkholderiales > Burkholderiaceae_C > Variovorax > Variovorax beijingensis. The sequence continues at coordinate 126,719 of NZ_RXFQ01000008.1, forward strand.
AGGACCTGGCGCGCGCCAACGGCCTGCTGCACGAGTCCGCGCACGATGCGCTGTCCGATGTGCGCGCCACCATCGCGCTGGCGCGGCTCATTCGCGACCGCCAGCCCAAGCTCTTCGAATTCGCCTTCGGCCTGCACAAGAAGGACCGCGTCGCCAGCGAGCTCGGCCTGCCGGCCATGCGCGAGACGGCGCGGCCTTTCCTGCACGTGTCGGGTATGTTCCCGGTCGAGCGCGGCTGCCTCGGTGTGATGTGGCCGCTCGCGAGCCATCCGACCAACAAGAACGAACTGATCGCCTGGGACCTGGCCCATGACCCCAGCGAGCTGCGCGACCTCGACGTCGAGACCTTGCGCCTGCGCCTGTTCACGCGCACCGCCGACCTGCCCGAAGGCGTGGTCCGTCTGCCGGTCAAGGGCATCCACCTCAACAAGTCGCCCATGGTGGTCGGCAACCTGCGCACGCTGGCGCCCGCGATGGCCGAGCGCTGGAATGTCGACCTCGATGCGGCGCTGCGCCACGCCGCCATTGCGCGCGACCTGCCCGACATGAGCGCCATCTGGTCGCAGGTGTATGCACGGCCCAAGGAGGCGGTGCCCGATGTCGACGAAGACCTCTACGGCGGCTTCGTCGGCAACGCCGACCGGCGCCGCCTGAACCAGCTGCGCGCGCTGTCGCCCGAGGAACTCGCCAAGGACCGCACCGGCTTTGACGACGGGCGGCTCGAGGAAATCCTCTTTCGCTACCGCGCGCGCAACTGGCCTGAGCTGCTCAGCGCCGAGGAGGCCGAACGCTGGGAGGCGCTGCGCGCCGCGCGGCTCTTCAAGGGCGAGGGCGGCGCGCGCACCATCGAGATGCTGTTCAGCGAAGTCGATGCGCTGTCCGAAACCGCGGACGAGCGGGGCGAAGAAATCCTGGGTGCGCTCTACGAGTACGCCGAGGCCATCGCGCCCGAAGCCTGAGACGCTAGGACTTGCGGCTCATCCAGTTGGTGGCCTGCGCGCGGCCCGGCAGGTGCAGCGCGGCTGTCGCGGCCGGTGTTTCCGCCAGCAGGCGCCCCTTGCGGAACACCTTGAGCCGCGTCGCGCGCAGCCGGATCGCCTCGACCGGATCGCGCGCCTGCAGCAGCACGAAGCTCGCGTCGCAGCCCGCCTCGAGGCCGTAGCCCTCCAGGTGCATCACGCGCGCGGCGTTGATGGTCACAGCTTCGAAGCACTGGCGGATGCCGGCCTGGCTGGTCATCTGCGCCACATGCAGGCCCATGTGCGCCACTTCGAGCATGTCGCCCGAGCCCATGCCGTACCACGGATCCATCACGCAGTCGTGGCCGAACGCGACGTTCACGCCGGCGGCCATCAGCTCGGGCACGCGCGTCATGCCGCGGCGCTTGGGGTAGGTGTCGTGGCGGCCCTGCAGCGTAATGTTGATGAGCGGGTTGGAAACCACGCTGACGCCGCTCTGCGCGATCAGCGGCAGCAGCTTGCTCGCGTAGTAGTTGTCCATCGAATGCATCGAGGTGCAGTGCGAGCCCGTCACGCGGCCCTGCATGCCGAGGCGCCAGGTCTCGGCCGACAGGGTTTCGATGTGGCGCGAGAGCGGGTCGTCCGATTCGTCGCAGTGCATGTCGACCAGCTTGCCGCGCTCGGCCGCCAGCTCCATCAGCAGCTTCACGCTGGCGGCACCATCGGCCATGGTGCGCTCGAAATGCGGAATGCCGCCGACCACGTCCACGCCCCTGTCGAGCGCGCGCTTCAGGTTCTCGACGCCACCCTCGGAGCGCAGCACGCCATCCTGCGGAAAGGCCACGAGCTGCAGGTCGAGGTACGGCGCGACCTTGCGCTTGACCTCGAGCAGCGCATCGACTGCGAGCAGGCTCGGGTCGCTCGTGTCCACATGCGAGCGCACGGCCAGCAGGCCCTTGGCCACCGCCCAGTCGCAATACGCCAGCGCTCGCTCGATGAGTGCGTCGGCCGTGAGCAGCGGCTTGAGTTCGCCCCACAGCGCAATGCCTTCGAGCAAGGTGCCGCTCTGGTTGACGCGCGGCAGGCCGTAGCTGAGCGTGGCATCCATGTGGAAGTGCGGATCGACGAAATGCGGCGCGAGCAGCAGGCCTTGGGCATCGAGCTTGTCGAGCGCCGGCGCGTCGAGCCCGGCGGTGACTTCGGTGATGCGGCCGCCTTGCACGGCGATCGACATGCCCGAGCGGCCGTCGGGGAGGGTGGCGTTGATGATCAGGAGATCGAGCATCGTGAAGGTCTCCGAGATGCGGATGCAGGAGATTTTCGGTTCAACGCTCCCCCTTGCGATAGGGCTTCATCAGCGCTTGCGGATAGCTGGCCTTGCGCGCCACCAGCACCAGCGCGAGGATCGACAGCAGGTACGGCAGCATCAGGTAGATCTGGTAGGGCAGCAGGGCGTCGCCCGATTGCTGCAGCCGCAGCTGCAGGGCATCGAAAAACGCGAACAGCAGCGCGCCGAGCAGGGCCTTGCCTGGCCGCCAAGAGGCAAACACCACCAGCGCCACGCAGATCCAGCCGCGGCCGTTCACCATGTTGAAGAAGAAGGCGTTGAAGGCCGAGAGCGTGAGGAAGGAGCCGGCCACGCCCATCAGCGCCGAGCCCGCCACGATGGCACCGGTGCGCGTGGCCGCGACCGACACGCCCTGGCTCTCGGCCGCCTGCGGGTTCTCGCCCACCATGCGTACCGCGAGCCCGAGCGGCGTGCGGTACAGCACCCAGGCAATCGCCGGCACCAGCAGCAGCGCGAACAGCGTGAGCGCGGTCTGCGCATTGAGAATGGGCACAGGCAGCCACTCCATCGGTGCGAAGGACGTGATGGTCGGCGGCGTGTTCACCTTCGGAAAGCTCACGCGGTAGCCGAAGTAGCTGAGCGCGGTGGCCAGCAGCGTGATGCCCAGCCCCGAGACATGCTGCGACAGCGCCAGGCCCACTGTAAGAAAGGCATGCAGCAGACCGAACGCCATGCCGGTGAGCGCGGCCACGCCGACGCCGGCCCAGAGCGGCGCGCCCGCATACACCGCGAGCCAGCCGGTGAAGGCGCCCGCGACCATGATTCCCTCGATGCCGAGGTTGAGCACGCCCGCGCGCTCGCACAGCAGCACGCCCAGCGTGCCGAGGATGAGCGGCGTGGCGATGCGCAGCACCGCGACCCAGAACGCCGGATTGGCGAGGATGTCGAGCAGGTCGGTCATTTCATCCGCAGCCGGTATTGCGTCAGCAGCGTCGCCACCAGCACCGCAACCAGCGAGGCCGCGACGATCACGTCGGCGATGTAGGTCGGCACGCCCACGGCGCGGCTCATGGTGTCGGCGCCGACCAGCACGCCCGCCACGAACACGCCCGCGGTGATCACGCCCAGCGGATGCAGGCCCGCGAGCATCGCGATCACGATGCCGGTGTAGCCGTAGCCCGGCGACATGTCGAGCGTGACGTAGCTGGTGCGCCCGGCCACCTCGATGGCACCCGCAAGGCCGGCCAGCGCACCCGAAAGCAGCGCGACCATCACCACGGTGCGCGTGACGGGCACCCCGGCGAAGGCGGCGGCACGCGCATTGGCACCCACCGCGCGGATGTCGAAGCCCAGCACCGTGTACTTGAAGATCGCCCACACCATCACCGCCAGCGACACGGCCCAGACGAGCCCGGTGTGCACGCGCGTCTGGGCGACGAGCTTGCCGAGTTCGAGCTCGGACTGCAGCGACACGCTCTGCGGCCAGCCCATGGCGCTCGGGTCCTTCATCGGCCCGTCGAGCAGCGCCGACACGCCGAGCAGCACGATGAAGTTGATCAGCAGCGTGGTCACCACCTCGTCGACGCCGAGCCTGTTCTTCATGAGCGCCGGGCCGAGCAGCAGCAGGGCGCCCGCCACGGCGGCGGCCAGCATCATCAGCGGAAACAGCAGCCAGGGCTGCAGCTCGAAGCCGGTGCCGCCATGCATGCCGCCCACGGCCACGGCCGCGAGGGCGCCCGCGAACAGCTGCCCCTCGGCGCCGATGTTGAAGAGCCGCGCCTTGAAGGCGACCGTCGCGGCCAACCCGGTGAGGATCAGCGGAATGGCGCGCGTCAGCGTCTCGCTCCACGCGAACACCGAGCCGAAGCCGCCCTGCAGCAGCAATAAATAGGTGCGGCCGACCGGCGCGCCGGCCCAGAGCACCAGCAGCGCGCTCACCGCCATGGTGAAGGCCACCGCGCCGATGGGTGCCAGCACCAGTGCGGCGCGCGAGCTTTGGTGGCGCCGTTCGAGCCGCATCATGGCGTGGCTCCTGCGCGTTGCTGCTGCGGCGCCGCCGCGCCGGCCATCGCCAGCCCGATGGCTTCGCGCGTCCACGCCGCGGCCGGGCGCGCTTCGCCGAGGCGGCCGCCGTGCATCACGGCCACGCGGTCGCCGAGCGCGAGCACTTCGTCGAGATCATCGGAAATCACCAGCACCGCCGCACCCGCTTCGCGCGCGGCGATGAGCTGCTGCTGCACATAGGCGACGGCACCGATGTCGAGGCCCCAGGTCGGCTGGTGCGCGACGATCAGGCGCGGCGCGCGCGTCGGGTATTTCCTGTTCTCTGCGTCTTCTTCGTCCTGCTCGGGCGCCAGCAGCGCGCGCCCGAGGATCAGCTTCTGCATGTTGCCGCCCGAAAGCGAACGGGCCGGCGCCATCGGCCCCCCGCCGCGCACGTCGAATGCCTTTTCGATGCGCTGTGCATGCAGCCGCGCGGCCGCACGCCGCACGAACCATGACCAGCGCGAGAAGACCGGGCTGCGCAGCCGCTCGGACACCGCGTTCTCCCACACCGGCAGGTCGCCGACCACACCGACCGTGTGCCGGTCCTCGGGGATGCGCGCGACGCCGCGCTGCACCAGCCGGGCGGGCGAGGGCGGCAGCGCGCGACCCATCAGCAGCGCCGTGCCCGAGGTGGCGCGGCGCGTGCCGCACAGCAGCTCGGCCAGCGCCACCTGCCCGTTGCCCGAGACGCCCGCGATGGCGGTGATTTCCCCGGCGCGCAGCGTGAGCGACACCTCGCGCAGCCGGTTCTGCCCCTGGTCCTTGTCCGATGAGGTGCTCACATGGTCGAGTACGCAGACCGCATCGCCCACCGACCTGGCGGGCCGGCGCAGCGGCGCCTCCACCGCATGCCCGACCATCCACAGCGCGAGCTGCGCCTGCGTGGTGTCGGCGGTGCGCGCCTCGGCCACCAGCTTGCCGCTGCGCAGCACGGCAATGCGCTGCGACACGCGCAGCACCTCGCCCAGCTTGTGGCTGATGAAGATCACCGACAGGCCCTGCGCCACCATCTGCGCGAGCGTGGCGAACAGGGCCTCGCTTTCCTGCGGCGTGAGCACGGCGGTCGGCTCGTCGAGGATCAGGATGCGCGCGCCGCGGTACAGCGCCTTCAGTATCTCGACGCGCTGGCGCTCGCCGACCGAGAGGCTGCCGATCTTCGCGTCGGGCTGCACCGGCAGGCCGAAGCGCTGCGCCACCTCGAGCAGCTTCGCGCGCGCGGCGGCCCGGCGCGAGACCGGGCGCCAGAGCGCCTCCGTGCCCATCATCACGTTGTCGAGCACGCTGAGGTTGTCGGCCAGCGTGAAGTGCTGGTGCACCATGCCCACGCCCGCGGCCAGCGCCGCCTTGGGATTGCCCGGCGGCAGCGGCGCGCCGAAGACTTCGATGCTGCCTCCGTCCGCGACGTAGTGGCCGAACAGGATGGACATGAGCGTCGACTTGCCCGCGCCGTTCTCGCCCAGCAGCGCGAGCACTTCGCCCGCGTGCAGGTCGAGTGAGATGGCGTCGTTGGCGACGAGAGTGCCGAAGCGCTTGGTGATGCCCTGCAGGCGCAGGACGGTTGTGTTGTTCATGAAGGCGTTGCTCCTTCCCCTCCCGGGGGAAGGCCGGGATGGGGGCGGGCGGCGCCCGCAACGCCACGGTGACCGATCGAAGGCCGCGTGCCCCCACCCCAACCCTCCCCCGGAAGGGGAGGGAGAAAAGGCAGGATCATTTCCATGCAGCCAGGAACGCCAGCATCACCTTGGCCGAGTTGTCGGCCGCAATGCCCATGAAGGTGCCCATCTCGTTCTCGCCTTCGCCGCCGCCCGCAAGGTCGCTGAGGGAGCGGAAGGCGATGTAGGGCACGCCGTTGCTGTAGGCCACCATGCCCACGGCGGCCGTTTCCATGTCGAGCACGTTGGCCTGGAAGGTCTTGAAGGTGTATTCGCGGTACGCCTTGTTGTCCATGAAGGCCTGGCCGGAGACGCCGTTGCCGCCGACAACGAGCTGGGGCTTGCGCGCCAGGCACTTGCCGGCGCTGCAGTTCGCCAGGTCGACGGTGCGGATGCTGCGCGCCACCTCGAGCATCTTCGGGTCCGCCTCGAACCAGAATTTGCGCACGATCTGCGGATGCGCCGCGGAGCGCACTTCCACCGGACGCGGATGCATCATGCCGAAGTTGGGTAGCGTGGCGTCGGTGATGAAAGGCGGCGCGGTGAACTTGCCCGGTGCGGTTTCGCGCGCCATCAGCACTTCGAGGTACTGGCCCCATTGCGCGGGGACCGTGACGTCGCCCACATGCAGCTGCGGATTCACGCCGCCCGCGATGCCGCTGAACACGATGTGGGTGACGCGAAAGCGGTCGAGCACCAGCTGCGTGTTCATCGTCGCATTGGTCATGCTGATGCCGGAGAGGAACAGCACCACCGGCTTGCCTTCGAGCGTGCCGGTGGTGAACTCCACGCCGTTGACGCTGTGCTTCGCCGGCCCCTGGAGCCGGTTCAGCAGCAGCGTGAGTTCGGGCTGGAACGCCGAGATCACCGCCAGGCGCGGCGTGTCGTCCAGCCGCCCGCTGCTGCTGGTGCCTGGGCCCTTGTAGACGCCGGCACAACCCGCCAGGCCGAAGGCCAGCACGCCGGCCGCGAGAAGAGAACGCCAGCGCATCGTCATCGGCCCCTTCACTTGGCGGTCGACTTGGGTTGCGAGTCGTCGACCTTGATGGTGACCTTGCCCGCGAGGATGTCGGCCTGCTTGGCCTTGACCTTGGCGACGATGTCCGCCGGCACCTTCTTCTCGAAGGTGCCCAGTGGCGCGAGTTCGGAGCCCTTGTGCTTCATCATCGAGTAGGGGCCGTAGTCCTCGGCGGTGAACTTGCCTTCCTTCACGAGCTTGATCGCGCGGTCGGCCGAGGGCTCGAAGTTCCACAGCGCCGAAGCCACCACCGTGTCGGGATACTGCGCCTGCGTGTCGATCACGTTGCCGATGGCGAGCTTGCCTTTTTCCTTGGCCGCGTCCGAGACGCCGAAGCGCTCGGCGTACATCACGTCGGCGCCCTTGTCGATCATCGCGAAGGCCGCTTCCTTGGCCTTGGGCGGATCGAACCAGCTGTTGATGAAGCTCACGCTGAATTCGACCTTGGGGTTGGTTTCCTTCGCGCCCGCCATGAAGGCGTTCATGAGCCGGTTCACCTCGGGAATCGGGAAGCCGCCGACCATGCCGATGCGGTTGCTCTTGGTCATGCCGCCGGCCACCATGCCGCTCAGGTAGGCCGGCTCCTGGATGTAGTTGTCGAACACGCTGAAGTTGGGCGCCTGCGGCTTGAGCGAAGAGCCCATGAGGAAGGCGACCTTGGGAAAATCCTTCGCGACCTTGCGCGCCGCCGCTTCCACGCCGAACACCTCGCCGAGGATCAGCTGGTTGCCACCGGTGGCGTACTCGCGCATCACGCGCTCGTAGTCGGCGTTGCTGACGTTCTCGGTGGCCTTGTATTCGATCTCGCCGCGCGCCTCGGCCGCCTTGAGCGCCTTGTGGATGCGGCCGACCCACTGCTGCTCGAAGGGCACGGTGTACACCGCCGCCACCTTGAGCTTGGCCTGCGCGAGCGCAAGGCCGGGCGCGCCGGCCGCAAGCGCTGCGGCAATGGCGGCGGAACGAATGATCAACTGACGGCGTGCTGTCACGGTGCTTCTCCTCGGTATAAAAATTCTTGGCCGCGCTTCCCGTGCCCCTTCCAGAAACACCGCGGAACCGGCTTTTGCCGGCCCGCTGGTGTTGCCCCCTCGAGGGGGAGTCGAGCTACACGAAGTGAGCGAGGGACGGGGGTGGGTTCATTTCGTGCCGAAGATGCGGTCGCCGGCGTCGCCCAGCCCGGGCAGGATGTACCCGTGGCTGTTGAGCTCCCGGTCGATCGCGGCGGTGTAGACCGGCACGTCGGGGTGGGCCTTCTGCATGGTCGCCAGGCCTTCGGGGCAGGTGAGCAGGCAGACGAACTTGATCGACTTGGGGTTGAGTTCCTTGAGCCGCTCGACCGCGGCCACGGCCGAGTTGCCGGTGGCCAGCATCGGGTCGACCACGATCACGTCGCGGTTCTCCATTTCGCCGGGCATCTTGAAGTAGTACTCGACGGCCGTGAGCGTCTTGGGGTCGCGGTACAGGCCGATGTGGCCGACGCGAGCACCCGGCACCACGGTGAGCATGCCGTCCAGGATGCCGGTGCCCGCGCGCAGGATCGACACCAGCACCAGCTTCTTGCCATCGATGACCTTGGCCTGCATGGTTTCGAGCGGAGTCTCGACCTCGATGTCCTGCATCGGCATGTCGCGCGTGACCTCGTAGGCCATGAGCATGCTGATTTCGTTCAGGAGCCGGCGGAAGCTGTTGGTGGAAGCGTCCTTGCGGCGCATCAGCGTGAGCTTGTGCTGGACGAGGGGGTGGTCGACGAGGTGGACGTTGCTCATTTGATTTTTCTGCCGTTGCTGAATGGACCCGCGAGTCTAAAAGACGGTGCCGTCGCTTTCGATCAGTAGCGGTGGCGATCCATCACGCAAGCGCTGTGCCAGCACACGGCCGGCGGCCCAGGTGCCGCCCTCGAGCACGCAGGCCAGCGGCAGCTCTTCCTCGGTGCGGTCGAGGATCTTGCGCACGCGCGGCGCCAGTTCGTCGAGCAGCGCCACGGTGAGGGCGCGCCACTCGACGATGAACTCGTCGCCGGCTTTCCAGGTGCGCGAAAGAAAGGCCGGGTCCTTCGGCACGATCACGCCGCTGTCGATCAGGAGGCCCCCGTTGCGGTATTCGGGCAGCGCCGTGAGCGCATCGAGGTGGCGCACCTTCACGCCGGCCCGCTCGAAGGGTTCGAGCAGCGAATAGGTCAGCCATTGCGACAGCTTGTGGAACGGCATCCAGCCGTTGGTGAGGCCCGGGCCGCGCACCGCGCTGTGGCGCCAGCAGTCGCCGAGCGCGAGTGCCGGGTCGCTCGAGCCGATGCCGCCCGAGGTGTCGCTGCCATCGAGCGCGATGCTGTCGATGGCGTTGGCCGAGGGCCAGATGCGCGAGAGCGTCTCGAGCAGCAGCGAGAGGATCTGGTGTGCCGTGATCTCGGCCGTGGGCGGGGCGGCCGCGCCGAACGGGGCGACCAGCGCATCGAACATGCCGGCGGGCCGGCCCTCGTCGCCGAAGGTTTCGGGCTGCTCGCTCATCGCCTCGCCGAGCCGGCGCAGCAGTACCGCGCGGCCGGCCAGGCCCACCAGCGGATTGACGTCGCTGACCTGGAAGGCGTCGCCGAGCCGGTCGGTCACCAGGCCGCGCAGGCCGGCGGCATCGGCCTGCAGCGGATGGTCGGGGTTGGACGAGAACAGCCCGCTCGTGAAGGCATGGAAGCTCGCAATGGCCAGGCCCTCGGAGCGCGTGAAGCGCTCGCCCGTGGCGGGCTCGGTGTAGTGCCAGCCGGGGCCCGCGCCGGCATCGAGCAGCACGCTCACCAGCACGAGGTCGATGTGCGCGCTGGCGCGCTGCCGGGCGTCGACGCCCTTGCCGAGCAGGTCATCGAGCTGCTTCAGCCGGTCGACGCCGCCGGCCTCGAAGTGGCGCCAGCGGCTGTGGTACGGGATGGTGTCCCAGGGATAGCGCTCGCGCGTGACTTCGGCCACGGTGCGCGCCGCATCTTCGAGCACGTCGCTGCCGGCGATGCGGAACCACTGCGACTCGCCCCGGCGCGCGCGCGCCAGCAGCGCGGCCGCGCGCTCGCGGATGGCGGCGGTGGTGCGCAGCACCGTGGCGGCGCCCGCGGGGTGGCTGGTGTCGGGAGCGAACTCGATCGCCGGATCGATGTCGCCCGCGCTGCCCGGCGGCAGGCTGCCCGAGCCATCGGCGGGCAGGTAGTCGCTGCTGCTGTTTGCCTTGTTGCCGCTCATTCGCTCAATCCCCGGCCCTTGGCCTTCTTGAGTTCCTCGGCGTCCGGCACCGGGCCGGGCGTGAAATAGCCGGCGGCCATCTTGGCGTCCATTTCGACGCGGGCGTCAGCCGGAATCAGTTCGTCGGGAATGTTCACACGCTCGCCGATCTCGATGCCCGAACCGGTGATGGCGTCGAACTTCATGTTGCTCATCGACACGAGCCGATGGATCTTCTTGATGCCGAGCCAGTGGAAGACGTCGGGCATCAGTTCCTGGAAGCGCATGTCCTGCACGCCGGCCACGCACTCGGTGCGCGCGAAATACTGGTCGGCCGTGTCGCCGCCGACCTGGCGCTTGCGCGCGTTGTAGACCAGGAACTTGGTCACCTCGCCGAGCGCGCGGCCTTCCTTGCGCGAGTAGGCGATGAGGCCCACGCCGCCGCGCTGCGCGCCCTGGATGCATTCCTCGATGGCGTGCGTGAGGTAGGGGCGGCAGGTGCAGATGTCGGAGCCGAACACGTCGGAGCCGTTGCATTCGTCGTGGATGCGCGCGGTGAGCTCGACCTCGGGGTTGGCCAGGTCGCGCGGGTTGCCGAAGATGTAGAGCGTCTGCCCGCCGATGGGCGGCAGGAACACCTCGAGGTCGGAGCGCGTGACGAGTTCGGGATACATGCCGCCGGTCTCTTCGAAGAGCGTGCGGCGCAGGTCGGTCTCGGAGCAGCCGAAGCGCCGCGCCACTTCGGGCAGGTACCACACGGGTTCGATGGCGGCCTTGGTCACCATGGCTGCGCCGCCGGCGGTGAGGAAGTGGCCGTCAGCCTTGAGCCGGCCGCTCTGCAGCGCCTCGATCACCTCGGGCAGGATCACGTGGGCCTTGGTGATCGCGATGGTCGGGCGGATGTCGTAGCCCGCCGCCAGCTCGGCGGAGAACACATCGGCCACCAGTGCACCCCAGGGGTCGAGCGAGACGATGCGCCCGGGCTCGCTCCACTGCGGGTACGGGCCGATCACGTCGGTGGGCGCGGTGTTGGTCAGGTCGGCTTTGTGCTCGCGCTTGAGGGCGCCGGCTGCCACGGCCAGCGCGCGATAGACGCTGTACGAGCCGCTGTGCGTGCCGATGACGTTGCGGTGCGCCCGCTTCGTGGTGGTGCCGACCACGGGCCCGCGTTCGGCGGCCGTGGCCGCGCCCCAGCGGATGGGCAGCGCGCCAAAGCCGCCGGCATGGGAGGTCAGCCGGATGTGGCCGGTCGACGAGGAAGGGTGGAGCGGGGGAAGGGGTGAGACGGGGATCGCTGAAGTCGCAGGGACGGCGGGGATCGCGGAAATCTCGGGAATTTCAGAAGGGGTCGCTGTGCTATCTGCGGACATTGGAGGCCCTCAAAAAATGCAATGTACCGATCACTCGCGCGGCTGGCAAGCAGGGCGCGAAGGTCGTCAATGCCGCTGGTGGCCGCGGCGATGGTTCCGCGGCCGGTGCGCCGTTCAGGTCGGCGAGGACCGCAGTCCGTAGGCCTTGCCGCCGACGAACAGGTATTCGGCGCGCAGCACCGGGTCGCCCTTTTCGCCGGTGAAGGTGAAGCCCAGCGCGGCCACCGGGGTGCCGGGCTTGATCTCCTCGACCCCCCAGGCCTGCAGCCGCGTGAGCGGCGCCAGCTCGATGAGCCACTTGCGGTCGCGCCGCGTGGGCAACTGCGCCTTGGCCAGCAGCGCGGGGCCGTCGACGTTCGCGCTTTGCCTGGGCAGCGGGCGCTGCTTCAGGTCGGCCGGCAGGGTGGGGTTCTCAGGCAGCTCGAGCTCCAGCTCGCCATGCGGATTGCGCCACATGACCTTGGTCGCGCGCCCCTCCAGGTAGAGCGGACGGTCCTGGTCGAAGCTGCTCCATCCATGGTGCGCCCAGGAGGGCAGGGCCAGGCCCAGCGAACCGGCAACGAACAAGCGTCTCTCTATCATCTCGGTCTCCTTGCTCAGATGTAGGCAATCCAACGCCCGCAGATGATGACAGCGAGCCAAAACCCCAGCGACAGCAGGCATTGCACCCTGGACAGCGCGCCGCTGGCGGCCAGGCCGCCTCGAACATGGAACCAGATCGCATTGGCGCCCGCCAGGCCGATCAGCAACAGCTTGATGCGAAACGCGGAATTGGCCAGCAGTTCGCCGGGCTGCGTCGAAAACATCGTGAGTCCGGTGGCGGCGCACAGCCCGAAGCCGACGAGCGCCGGCAGCAGCGTCAGGTGCGCCAATTGCCTTTGCGGCAACTCCCGGCCCAGGCCGAGCACGCGCAATTCGAACACCAGCAGCCCGCCGAACAGCAGCGCGATGCCGACGATGTGCACCGTCTCGAGCGCCGGGTAGGCCCAGGGGTGCGAAACCAGCCCGGCCAGCATTGGCGTCAGCTCCGGGCGGCGGACTGTTCAGGGACACGAAGGCATGGGCCGGCAGGTTGCATGGGGCGCTCCTTCCATGGGTTCGGGCGAGCTTAGCCGAGGACGCATCCGGCGTCTGCGCCGGGCACGGCACAATCCGGCGGGATCGTTTTTCCGAAAGGGCTGTAACCAGCCGGTCCGATGGCACGAAACACAATGGACAGCAGTTCGCGAACGAGCGACGCCGAAGCCGCGCTGCGCAGCCTGTTCCTGCGCGGCCTCGACGGCGACGCCGCCGCTTATCGCGAATTTCTGCAAAAACTCAGCGCGCATCTGCGCGCCTTTCTGGGCAAGCGCCTGTTCGGCTGGCCCGATGAAGTGGAAGACCTTGTCCAGGAATGCCTGCTCGCCATGCACAACCAGCGCCACACCTACCAGAGCGACCAGCCGCTGACGGCCTGGGTGCATGCGATTGCGCGCTACAAGATGATCGACCTGCTGCGCGCCAAGTCCGCGCGCGAAGCGCTGCATGACCCGCTGGACGACGACCTGGCGGTGTTCGCCGAATCCGCCATCGAGGCCAGCGATGCCCGGCGCGACCTGGGCGGCCTGCTGCAGACCCTGCCGGAGCGCCAGCGCCTGCCGATCGTGCACGTGAAGCTCGAAGGCCTCTCGGTGGCCGAGACGGCAAGCCTGACCGGCATGTCCGAATCGGCCGTGAAGGTGGGCATCCACCGCGGACTCAAGGCGCTCGCCGCCAGGCTCAGGAGCCGTGCGCCATGAAAACCGACGATCTCGTGGCCATGCTGGCGACCGGCGCCACGGCCGCGCCGCGCCGCGCCGCAGGGCGCCGCCTGGCCCTTGCGCTGCTCGCCGGGCTGCCCCTGTCGTTCGCGATCCTGTTCACCGAATACGGATTGCGCCGCGACCTGGTGCAAGCCATGTTCTGGCCGATGTTCTGGGTCAAGGTGCTGTTTCCGCTGTGCATTGCGGCGGCCGCCTTCGCGGTGGCGCAGCGCCTCGCGCGGCCCGGCGTGCGGGTGCGGAGCGCCTGGATCGGCATCGCGGTGCCGGTGCTCGCCGTGTGGGTGATGGCGGCGCTGGCCTGGTTCAACGCGCCGGCCGAAGAGCGCATGCCATTGCTCATGGGCGAGTCGTGGCGCGTTTGCGCCCTCAGCATAGGGCTCATGGCGCTGCCGGTCTTCGCGGCGGCACTGCTGGCCCTGAAGGGGCTGGCGCCCACGCGGCCTGCGCTGGCCGGTGCGGCCGCCGGCGCGCTGGCCGGCGGGGTGGGCGCGGCTGTCTACGCGCTGCACTGCATGGAGTTGACGGCACCCTTCCTTGCGGTCTGGTACGTGAGCGGCATCGCGCTCCCGGTGCTGATGGGCGCCGTGCTCGGGCCGCGCCTGCTGCGCTGGTAGCAGCGGACCCCGGGCCTGGCTCAGCGCTTCTTGGCGCCGAAGATGCCGCCCAGCACGCCGCGCAGGATTTCCTTGCCGACCGAAGTGCCCATGGTCCGCACCGCCGACTTGGCCATGGTCTGCACCAGGCCGTCGCGCTTGCCGCCGCGCGGGCCCGTGCTGCCGAAGAGCAGGTCGTTCAGCATGCTGCTGCCTTCGGACGCTTCGGGCGCACCCTTGCCGCCGCCCGCCGTTTTGGCCGGCGGCGCATCGGGCGCGGTTTCGGCCCGGCCCTTGAGCTTTTCGTAGGCCGATTCGCGATCGACGGTCTTCTCGTACACGCCGGCGACGAGCGAATTGGCAATGACCGCCTGGCGCTGCGCAGCCGTGACGGGGCCGATCTGGCTGCCGGGCGGCACCACGAACACGCGCTCGGTCACGCTCGGGCGCCCCTTGGCATCGAGAAAACTCACCAGCGCCTCGCCCACCGCAAGCTCGGTGATGGCGGTCTCGATGTCCAGGCCCGGCTTCTGGCGCATGGTGGTGGCCGTGGCCTTGACGGCCTTCTGGTCGCGCGGGGTGAAGGCGCGCAGTGCGTGCTGGACGCGGTTGCCCAGCTGGGCCAGCACCGAATCCGGGATGTCCAGCGGGTTCTGCGTCACGAAATACACACCCACGCCCTTGGAGCGCACCAGCCGCACCACGAGCTCGATGCGCTCCACCAGCGCCTTGGGCGCCTCGTTGAAGAGCAGGTGGGCCTCGTCGAAGAAGAAGGCGAGCTTGGGCTGCTCGGGGTCGCCGATCTCGGGCAGCTGTTCGAACAGTTCGGACAGCATCCAGAGCAGGAAGGTGGCGTAGAGCCGCGGCGAGTTCATGAGCTTGTCGGCCGCCAGGATGTTGACCACCCCCTTGCCGCCCACCGTCTGCATGAAGTCGGCGATGTTGAGCATCGGCTCGCCGAAGAACTTGTCGCCGCCCTGGGTCTCGATCTGCAGCAGGCCGCGCTGGATCGCGCCCACGCTGGCGGCGCTGATGTTGCCGTATTCAGTGGTGAACTGGCTCGCGTTCTCGCCCACGTACTGCAGCATGGCGCGCAGGTCCTTCAGGTCGAGCAGCAGCAGGCCGTTGTCGTCGGCGATCTTGAACACCAGGTTCAGCACGCCGGCCTGCGTTTCGTTCACGTCGAGCATGCGGCCCAGCAGCAGGGGGCCCATGTCGGAGACGGTGGCGCGCACCGGATGTCCCTGTTCGCCGAACACGTCCCATAGGGTGACGGGGCAGGCGTCCGATTCGGGCAGATCGATGCCCCGTTCCTTCAGCGTGGCCGCCATTTTTTCGCCGATGCTGCCTTTCTGGCTCATGCCGGTCAGGTCGCCCTTGACGTCGGCCATGAACACGGGAACGCCGATGCCCGAGAGCTTTTCGGCCATGGTCTGCAGCGTGACCGTCTTGCCGGTGCCGGTGGCGCCGGTGATCAGGCCGTGGCGGTTGGCCAGGCTGGGCAGCAGGGCGCACTCGATGGTGTCGTGGCGTGCGATCAGAAGGGGGTCGGCCATGAAGGGCTCCGGGTCGTATCGAAGCGGGCAGTCTAATCAAGCTGCCCTCCTATAATCCACGGCCCCCGAGGTAGTTACGGAAAAAGTTTCAGGAGGTTTTTTTGTCATCGACTGCTCAGCCCCCCATTCCCGCCGCCGGCGATTCATCTGAACAGTCGCCGATTGAAAAAGAGTTGGCCGTCCTGCTGGTGAACGCGCTCAATCTCGAAGTCGCCCCCGAAGACATCGTGCCCACCGATCCGCTGTACGGCGAAGGCCTGGGCCTCGACTCGATCGACATCCTCGAAGTCGCGCTCGAGGTGTCCCGGCGCTACGGCTTCCAGCTGCGCTCGGACGACGAGCGCAACCAGCAGATCTTCCAGTCGCTGCGCACGCTCGCGACCCACGTCGCCCAGCATCGCAGCGCTTCCTGATCCATGTCTCGATGGCGACTGGCGCTCCTGCTGCTGGTGGGGGTGGCCTATGCCGGCCTCTCTCACTGGATGATGCTGTTCCACCCCACCGAGCCGTGGGCCGTGGTGGTGCTGCTCGGTCCGCTCTGGCTGGCCGCCATGGGTTTTGCCGCGAGCAAGTTCGGCCGCTGGGGTTTCGCCGCGGCCATGCTGCTGGGCATCGGGGGCTTTGCGCTCGTGTTCCTGGGTGAGGCGGGCGACACCAACCGGCTCTATGTTTTCCAGCACGTCGCCATCAACGGCCTCCTGTGCGGCTGGTTCGGCGCCTCGCTGCGCGGGCCCGGCCTGCCGCTGATCACCCAGTTCGCCCAGCGCGTGCATCCGCTCAAGGGCCACATGCTGGCCTACACGACAACCCTCACGCGCATCTGGACCGTGTACTTCGCCCTGGTGGTGGTGTCGTCGATCGTGGTGTACCTGAGCCTTCCTTTTTCAGCCTGGTCGCTGCTCGCGAACGTGCTGACGCCGCTGTCGGTCACGCTTCTCTTCGTGGGCGAGCACCTGGTGCGCTACCGGCTGCACCCCGAGTTCGAGCGCACGCGGCTCATCGATGCGGTGCGTGCCTTCCAGGGCGCATCGCCAGTCGACCACGGCAGCGGCGGCCGCTGAAAGCAGGGGCCGACCGCGTGAGCGCCGATACCCGCCAGCTGCCGCTGATCGCCAACCGGGACCTCGATGCACCCCTGGCCTGGCGCGCCGGCGTGCCCGTGAGCACGCGCCAGTTCCTGGCGGACGTGGCCCGCTTCGCGCCGCTGCTGCCGGCCGAGGGCCAGGCCGTCAATCTCTGTGTCGACCGCTATGCCTTCGCCGTCGGGCTGGCCGCTGCGCTGGTGCGCGGCCACGCAAGCCTGCTGCCGCCCGATGCGCGGCCCGACACACTCGCGCGCCTGCTCGAATCCGGCGGCTCGAATCTGTTCGCGCTGACCGATGACGCCGCACTCGCCACGCCCGGCATGCCGCGCGTGCTGGTCGAATACCGCGGCGGCTCCGAAGGCGGCGCCGGCCTCGAGCTCCCGGCCATCGACGGCGGCATGCACGCGGTGAGCCTGCTGACCTCCGGCTCCACCGGCGCGCCGCAGCCGCATGCCAAGCGCTGGGACACGCTGGTTGGCGACGTCGCCGTGGCCGTGGAGCGGCTCTCCAGCCTGCTCGGGCTGCCATCGCTCGCCGGCCTGACGCTGGTTGCGACCGTGCCGGTGCAGCACAGCTACGGGCTGGAATCGTCGGCGCTGCTGGCCATGCTCGGCGGCGCCGCATTCGACAGCGGGCGGCCGTTCTTTCCGGCCGATGTGGCCAGGACGCTGGCTTCGGTGCCGCGCCCCCGCGCGCTGGTCACCACGCCTTTCCACCTGAAGACACTGCTGCTCTCGGGTATCGAGCTGCCGCCGGTCGACCTGGTGCTTTCCGCCACCGCGCCGCTGTCGCCGCAGCTCGCGGCCCAGGCCGAGCAGGCGCTTGGCGGCGTGCTGATCGAGATCTACGGCAGCACCGAGTCCGGCCAGGTCGCCACCCGCCGCACGACGCAAAGCGAGGTCTGGGAGAACTTCGGAGAGATCCGCGTGCATGCCGAACCAGGGGAGGGCGACGGTCCCGAGCGCTTCATCTTCAGCGGCGACTTCCTGCCCGAGCCCACGCCCATGGCCGACGTGCTCGAGCTGCTCGACGCGCGGCGCTTCCGGCTGCTGGGCCGCGCCAACGACCTGATCCACGTCGCGGGCCGGCGCAGTTCGCTCGCGCACCTGAACTACCACCTCAACAGCATCGCGGGCGTCGAGGACGGCGCATTCTGGCTGCCCGACGAAGTGGCCGACGGCGTGGTTCGCCCCGTGGCCTTCGTGGTCGCGCCCACGCTCTCGGCGGGCCAGATCATCGCCGCGCTGCGCCAGCGGCTGGAGCCGGTGTTCGTGCCGCGCCGCGTGGTGCAGGTGAAGGCCTTTCCGCGCGAAGGCACCGGCAAGCTCACGGCGCGCGCGCTGCGCGAATTCGCGCTCGCGCAGCTGGCGGAAGGCGACACGCCGGTGCAGCTGGCCCATGCGGTGCCCCTCGACCATCCGGCGTTCGCGGGCCACTTCCCGGGACAGCCGCTGCTGCCCGGTGCCCTGGTGCTGGCCGAGGTCATGGAAGCCGTGCAGCGCGTGCCGGCGCTGGTCGCCCGGCTTGGCACCCATCCCACGCTCGCGGCCGCCAAGTTCCTGGCGCCCGTGCGGCCTGGGAGCATGCTCTCCATCGAGCTGCAGCCCGAGTCCGGCGCCGCGCGCGGCGTGCGCTTCGACGTGCGCTGCGACGGCGTTCTGGCTGTCACCGGCCGCTGGGCCGCCGTGCCAGAGTCTGCGTGATGGATCACACCGACGCCGAGACGCGCGCCGTGAAAGACGCGGCGCAGGCAGGCCAGCGCGGCGACTGGGCGCACACCCCCGAGCGCAGCAACATGCTGGCGCTGCGCTTCATCTGCCTGATGGCGCTGGTGTGCGGGCGCCATGTCACGCGCCTGCTGCTGCCGCCGATCAGCCTGTACTTCCTGCTGTTCGCACCCGCGCCGCGGCGCCACATCAAGCGCTACCTGTTCAGGGCCATCGGTCCGCATGCCGGCTGGATCGACGGCTATCGCCTGCTGCACGCCTTTGCCTCGACAGTGCTCGACCGCGTGTATTTCCTGCGCGGGCGCATGGACCTGTTCGACGTCAGGGTCGAGGGCAATCTCCCATTGGAAAACGAGGCCCTCGGAGGGCGCGGTGCCTTCCTGCTCGGCGCGCACGTCGGCAGCTTCGAGGCCATGGGCGCCTGCAAGCACAAGAGCGCGCACAAGCACGAGCTGCGGCTTGCGATGCTGATGTACCCCGACAACGCCCAGCGCATCACGGCCATTCTCAACGCCATCAGCCTGCCCGAACTGCGGCCCCACGTGATCGCGCTGGGCCGCCCGCATTCGATGCTCGCGCTGCGCGACTGGCTCGACGGCGGCGGCCTTGGCGGCATGCTGGTCGACCGCACCCTGCCGGGCAGCGAGGACCAGCCGGCGCAGCAGCGCGGCAACAACATCGTGCTGCCGTTCCTCGGCCATCCGGCAAGTTTCAACGACGGCCCGTTCCGCCTGGCGGCGCTGCTGCGGCGCAAGGTGTTCTTCATGGCCGGGCTCTATGGCGGCGGTGCGCGCTACGATGTCCGGTTCGATCTGCTGGCCGACTTCAGCGAGCGGGCATCCGACCCCGCCGAGCGGGAACGCCGCATCCGCGCGGCGGTCGAAGCCTACGTGGCGCGCCTGGATGCACTGTGCCGCGCGTATCCCTACAACTGGTTCAACTTTCATGATTTCTGGCTCGAAGATTCGGTTTGACTGGCTTTGCAGGAGCCTGCTGCTGGCACTGGCCTGCTGCGCCGCGCCGGCGTGGGCGTTCGACCTGCCCGAGCTGATGGGGCTGCTTTCCAGGCAGAAGAGCGGCGAGGCCCGCTTCACCGAGCAGCGCTTCGTGCACGGTCTCGAAGGCCCGCTCGATGCGCGCGGCACGCTGAGCTTCGATGCGCCCGATAAGCTGGTGCGGCGCACGCTGTCGCCGCGCGTGGAGACCATGGCGGTCGAAGGCAACACGCTGACGCTGTCGCGCGGCGGCCGCAACCGCACCCTGACGCTCGACAGCATGCCCGAGCTGCTCGGCCTGGTCGAAGCCATGCGCGGCACGCTCACTGGTGACGGCGCCACGCTGCAGCGCTATTTCCGCAGCACGGTGAGCGGCTCGGCCGCCAACTGGACGCTCGACCTGCTGCCGGCCGACAGCCGGCTCGCGGCCCAGGTGCGCAGCATCCGCATCAGCGGCCGTGCCGGCGAAGTGCTGGGCCTCGAAATGGAGTTCGTCGGCGGCGACCGTTCGGTGATGAACATCACGCCCGAGCGCCCGGGCGCCGCACCCACCGCGCCTTCGGGCGCTGCCGGGCGCACCACGCCGTGAGGGCGCGCGAGACCGGGGAGGGCGGCCCGCCGGGCTGGCAGCGCCGGGCGCTGGTGCTGCTGGTCTGGGCGCTCGTCCTGCTCGGCGGCGCGCTGCAGATCGCGCGCACACAGTTCAGCGCCGACCTTTCCGCTTTCCTGCCCAAGAGCCCCGACGTGCGGCAGCAGGTGCTCATCGAGCAGCTGCAAAGCGGCGTGGCCTCGCGCACCCTGATGCTCGGCATCGAGGGGGGCGCGAGCGCGCAGCAGCGTGCCGCCGTGTCGCGCGCGGTGGCCAAGGCCATGCGCGAGAGCCGGCTGTTCGACCTGATCCAGAACGGCGACACGGGCGACTGGAGCGAGGCCGGCACCTGGGTCTTCGAGCACCGCTACCAGCTCTCGCCGGGCGTCAGGCCCGAGCAGTTCACCGCCGATGGCCTGCGCGACGCGATCTACGAAACGCTGTCGATGCTGGGCACGCCGGCCGGCAACGTGATCAAGCCGTTGCTCGACCGCGATCCCACCGGCGAGACCCAGCGCATTGCCGTGGAGCTGACGCCGGCCAGCGCACCGCGCAGCGAAGACGGCGTCTGGATGTCGCGCACCGCGCCGCGCGCGCTCCTGATCGCGACCACGCGCGCCGCGGGCAGCGATCTCGACGCCCAGGCGCAGGCCATCGCAAGCGTGCACGCGGCCTTCGATGCCGCCACGCGCGGCATGGCCGAGGCCACCCGGCCGAAGCTGCTGCTGAGCGGCCCGCCCGTGTTCTCGGTGCTGAGCCGCGACAAGATCAAGACCGAAGCGATCCACCTCGCGATCGTGGGCGGCATCGTGATGGGCGGCCTGCTGCTGCTGGCCTTCGCATCGCCGCGCGCGCTGGTCATCGCGTTCCTGCCCGTGGCCACCGGCGTGGTGGTGGGGACCGCGGCCGTCAGCGTGGTGTTCGGCTCGGTGCACGGCATGACGCTGGGCTTTGGCAGCACGCTGATCGGCGAGACCGTCGACTACGCCATCTACTACCTGATCCAGGCGCGCGGCGCGGCCGTGGCCGGCACCGGCTGGGCGCGCTGGCGCGATGTGCACTGGCCCACCGTGCGGCTCGGCCTGCTCACTTCGGTGTGCGGTTTCGCGGCGCTGGTGTTCTCGGGCTTTCCGGGCCTGGCGCAGCTGGGCGTGTTCTCCATCGCAGGGCTCGTGGCAGCGGCGCTGGCCACGCGCTACGCATTGCCGGTGCTCGCGCCCGATGGCGCCACCGGCATGGGCATGCGCCGGTACATGGCGCACGCTGCCGGCGTGCTCGTGCGCGGCCTGCCGCGGCTGCGCTGGGTCCTGGCCGGGCTCGGCGTGGCTGCGCTGGTACTGGTCATCTGGCAGGGCGGGCACCTGTGGCGTGCCGACCTCGGCGCCATGAGCCCGGTGCCCAAGTCGGCCCAGCAGCTCGACGAGATGCTGCGTGCGGACATAGGCACCGGCGACGGCAGCACGCTGGTGGTGGTCTACGGCGCCGATGAAGAAACCGCGCTGCGCAATACCGAAGCCGCCACCGCGCGGCTCGAGGCCCTGGTCGACAAGGGCGAGCTCGGCGGCTTCGAGGCCGTGACGCGCGTGCTGCCGAGCATCGCGACCCAGGCGGCCCGGCTCGCCAGCCTGCCCGACGGCGAAACGCTGCGCACCCGGCTGGCCGAAGCCACCCAAGGCTCGCCGCTGCCGGCCTCGCGCCTCGGGCCCTTCCTGGCCGACGTCGAAGCCGCACGCAAGCTCGCGCCCGTGCGGCGCGCCGACCTGGCCGGCGGCCCGCTCGGCTCGTTGGTCAACACGCTCATGTACCAGCGCCCGGGCGGCGGCTGGTCGACGCTGGTGGTGCTGCACCCCGGAGCGAGGTTCGACGCGGGCCGGCTCGAAACGGCGCTGGCAGGCGTGCCCGAGGTGCAGGTGGTCGACGTGGGCCGCGAACTCGCGGGGCTCTATCAGCGCTACCTGCACGAGGCCTTCGTGCAGGTGCTGCTCGGCGCGCTGGCCGTGGTGGTGCTGCTGGGCATCTACCTGCGCTCGAGCCAGCGGCTGCTCGCGGTGTGCCAGCCGCTGATCTTCGCCGTGGTGCTCACGCTGGGCGGCATGGCCGTGCTTCAGGTGCCGCTGGGCATCCTGCACCTGGTGGGGCTGCTGCTGACCGTGGCGGTGGGCTCCAACTACGCGCTGTTCTTCGACCAGCTGCGCGTGGCCGGGCGGGCCGACGAGGACACGCTGGCGTCGCTGATGCTGGCCAACCTGACCACGGTGGTGTCCTTCGGGCTGATCGCGATCTCGGACATTCCGGCGCTGTCGTCGATCGGCCGCGTGGTGGCGCCGGGCGCCTTGCTGGCGCTGCTGCTGTCGGCGGCGTTCGCGCGCCGGGGGGCGCCAACGCCGCCCGCGCGCGGCTGATGGGAAAATCCCGAGCCATGCCGTCCGCCTCCGCCGCATCGTCCGAATCCTGGCCCTGGCCGCTCGCCATTCGCGCCAGCGCGGCCTGGCACGTGGCGGCCATTGGCGCCGGCGCCATGGTGCCGGGCGCCATGCCCTGGGCCATCGGCGCCATTGCGCTGAACCACGCGTTGATCACCGGTGCCGGGCTCACGCCGCGCAGCAGCCTGCTGGGCCCCAATGTCACGCGCCTGCCCGAGGCGGCCGGTGTCCGGCGCCAGGTGGCCATCACCATCGACGACGGGCCCGACCCCGAGGTCACGCCCCGGGTGCTCGACCTGCTCGACGCGCACGGCCAGCGTGCCACCTTCTTCTGCATTGCCGATCGCGTGCTGGCCCACCCGGCACTGGCGCGCGAGATCGTGGCGCGGGGCCACAGCGTCCAGAACCACACCGCGCGGCATCGGCACAATTTTTCATTCCTCGGCCCCCGCGGCTTTGCGAGCGAGATCGCCCGGGCGCAGGACATCCTGGCCGACACCACTGGCCAGCGCCCGACCTGCTTCCGCGCGCCGGCGGGCCTGCGCAACCCGTTCCTCGAGCCGGTGCTGCACCGGCTCGGCCTGTCGCTCGTGAGCTGGACGCGCCGCGGCTTCGACACGCGCGAAGGCGATCCTGCCAAGGTCATGGCGCGCCTGGACCGCAAGCTGCAGGCGCGCGACATCCTGCTTCTGCACGACGGCAACGCCGCGCGCACCCCTTTGGGAAACCCTGTATTGCTGGAGGTACTGCCCTTGCTTTTCGAACGCCTGCGCGCCGAACGCCTGCACGCCGCCACCTTGCCGGAAGGCCTCGAATCATGAGCGCGGTGCTGCCTTCTTCTTCATCTTCTTCCACCGATGCCGCCTGGCGCGAGCTTCACGAGGCCGCCACCGTTCCCTACAAGAAGGGCGGCAGCTTCGCCTGGCATTTCGCGCGCGGCAAGCTGGGGCGCGATCCGGTGTTTCGCGGGCTGCTCGAACGCGGGTTGATCGATGCGGCGCACCGCCGCGTGGTCGACATCGGCTGCGGGCAGGGGCTCTTCGCGAGCCTGCTCGCGTCGATGAGCCGCATGCAGGCCCAGGGCCGCTGGCCCGCATCCTGGAAGCCCACGCCGCCAGCCGCCGACTACACGGGCATCGAGCTGATGCCCAAGGACGTGGCGCGTGCCGAGGCTTCCATCGGCCATCTGCAGCCGGCCCCGCGGCTGGTCTGCGCCGACATGTGCTCGGCACCGCTGCCGCCGTGCGACCTGGTCGTGATTCTCGACGTGCTGCACTACGTGGACATCGAAGCACAGGACGGCGTCCTGCGGCGCGTGCACGACGCGCTTCGGCGCGGCGGCAATGTGAACGCCCGGCTGCTGTTGCGCGTGGGCGATGCATCGAGCAAGCGCGGCTTCGCCATCAGCCAGTGGGTCGACCGCACCGTGACGCGCATCCGCGGCCACAAGGTGTCGCCCACCTGGGGCCGCCCGCTGTCCGAGTGGGTGGCGGTGCTGCAGCGGCGGGGATTTCGCGTGCAGAGCATCCCGATGAGCGAAGGCACACCCTTTGCCAACGTGCTGCTGGTGGCCGACCTGGAGTCCCCGGCGTGACGACGGCCCCGCAGACGCTCGACCGCGCCGGCATTGCCGAGCGCATTCCGCACAGCGGCAGCATGTGCCTGCTCGACCGCCTCGAGCGCTGGGATGCCGAGTCCATCGATTGCAGCACCCGCACGCACGCGCAGCCCGACAACCCCTTGCGAACGGCGGGCGGCCTGCTTGCACCCAATGCCATCGAATACGCGGCGCAAGCCATGGCGCTGCACGGCGGACTGCTGGCTGCCGAGGGAAGCACGCCGTCGGCCGGTTTTCTCGCAAGCGCGCGCAACGTGCGCCTGTCGGTGGCGCGGCTCGACGACATCGACGGCGCGCTGCGGGTGCACGCGCAGCGGCTGTCGGGCGACACGAACCAGATCCTCTACGAATTCGCAGTGAACGACAGCAGCGGCCGCGTGCTGGCCGAAGGCCGCGCGGTGGTGGTGCTGAACACGCCGCTGGCAACCGGAGCCCACGCACCATGACTCTCGAAGGAAAACGCGCGCTGATCACCGGCGCCAGCGGTGCCTTGGGCGCCGCCATGGCCGAGCGCCTGGCGCGCGACGGCGCCACCGTGCTGCTGCACGCCAACTCGCGCCCCGAAGCGGTGGAGCAGCTGGCTGCCGCCATCGGGGCCGCGGGCGGCAAGGCCGAGTGCCATGTGTTCGACCTGCGCAGCGACGAAGCCTGCCGCGTGGCCTGCGAGCGCATGCTCGAAGGCGGACCGGTCCAGATCGTGGTCAATAACGCCGGCGTGCACGACGACGCCGTGCTGCCCGGCATGCGCGCCGACCAGTGGCACAAGGTCATCGACATCTCGCTCAATGGATTCTTCCGCGTGACGCAGCCCTTGCTGCTGCCGATGATGCGCACGCGCTGGGGCCGCGTGCTCAATATTTCGTCCGTCTCGGCGCTGACCGGCAACCGCGGGCAGGTCAACTACGCCGCCGCCAAGGGCGCGCTCAACAGCGCGACCAAGGCGCTCTCGCTCGAAGTGGCCTCGCGCGGCGTGACGGTCAACGCCATTGCGCCCGGCATCATCGCCTCGCCCATGGCCGATGCCGCTTTCGACCCCGCCATGGTCAACCAGATGGTGCCGATGAAGCGCGCCGGAACGCCGCAGGAAGTGGCGGCGCTGGCTTCATTCCTGGCCAGCGACGAGGCGGCCTACATCACGGGGCAGGTGATTTCGATCAATGGCGGAATGATCTGAGTTTTGCTGCTGGGGCACGCCCCGACAATGAGGCGCTATTTCTGAAACGGCGCAATCCCGCGCAGCTTGCGAAAAACCAGCCCCGGCAGCCGCACCACGAACTCGACCATCAACCGCGCGTGCATCCACGTCAGCAGCACGTTGTCGCGCCCATAGCGAAAGTGCGAAACCCCGCCTTCCTCGGCGGTCAGGTACTTCACCGGCGCGTCGATGTTCACGGGCTTGACGCCGCGCCAGGCGAGCCGCACGACGGCCTCGGTGTCGAAGTCGAAGCGCCGCATCCATGGCTGCCGCGCCATCACGGCGATCAGGTCGGCCACCGGGTACACGCGGAATCCGTAGAGCGAATCGCCCACGCCGGCAAACAGGGTCTCGAGCTGGGTCCATCCATTGGACACGCGCCGTCCGCGCACGCGCAGCAGCGGGGCGGAGGCGTCGAACACCGGGCGGCCCAGCACCATGGTCTCGGGCCGCGCCTGCGATGCTTTCATGAAGGCGGGAATCAGGTCGGCCGGGTGCTGGCCGTCGGAATCCATGGTCAGCGCGTGCGTGAAGCCGGCCTCGCGCGCCGCGCGCAAGCCGTGCAGCACCGCCGCGCCCTTGCCCTGGTTCTGCGGCAGCAGCCAGACCCGCAGGCCCGGGTCGCCGGCGGCCATCTGCTGCAGGCGCTCGCCCGTGCCGTCGGTGCTGCCGTCCACCACCACCCAGACCGGATTCCACTGCGCGCGCGCCGCTTCGACCGTGGAGAACAGGCGTTCGCCCGTGTTATAGCTGGGGATCAGGACAAGGTGTGTGCGCGAGGCGTCTGGCATGCGGGGGACGCGTCGGTTGCGCGCTGTTCCATGTTTTGGCGAAAGTACTGTTCCAGCTCCGATTGCAGCACGTGGCTGTCCTGCATGGGCGCGAAGCGCTGGCCCAGCCGGAGCCTGAAGACGATGGGCAGCGGCGGCACGCGCCACAGCGGCCATCCCTTGCTGAGATAGGGCGAGTCGGTCTCGATGAACACGGTCTGGATCGGGGCCTGCGCGAGCTTGGCGATCAGTGTCACGCCGGGGCCGAAGGGGTTGAGCGGCGGCGTCACGGTGCGCGTGCCTTCCGGAAAGATCACCAGCTGGCCGCCGTTGCGCAGGTCGGCCACGGCCAGGCGCACCATGGTGCGGGCCGATTCGTTGCTGATGTAGCGCGCCAGCCGCGCGCCTGCGCCCAGGAAGATATTGCGCAGCAGGTCGGCCTTCATGATGCAGGCGCTGCGCGGCAGCCGCGCCACCAGCAGCAGGGCGTCGAGCATGGTCGGGTGGTTGGCCACGAAGATCACGCCCGGCTCGTTGCGCATCGGGTCGAGGCAGCTGGCGTCGATGCGCATCATCCCGGTCACGGAGGCCAGGCCCCAGAACATGCGGTAGGCGAAGGCGATGGTCAGGCGGCCCAGTGTGCGCGCGGGCGCCTCGGGCATCACCGGATAGAGCAGCATCGCGACCAGGTTCCAGGCCAGCGAAATCAGCCCCAGGAACAGCAGCAGCGCGTAGAGCATCAACGCAAGCGGAATGGCCGTGAGAATGCGCAGCACGCGGGTCATCGACATGGGGTCGCCGGTCCGATCGGTCGCGCCGGGTCAGGCCCGCAGGCGACCCGGGGCGACGGCGTGGGCTTCGATCTCGACCAGCAGGTCGCTGCGGCAGATGTCCGCCTCCAGGTAGACCGCATGGCGGATCATCGGTGCGTCGGCGCCCAGCGCATTCTCGAGCACGCCGCGCACCTTGTCGGTATCGGCCGGATGCCGCACGTAGACCACGCAGTCGAGCATGGCAAGCGCGAACCTGGCCGTGGCCTGGCCGTTGGCGGCCGCGATCACGGCTTCGAGGTTGCGCAGCGTTTCGCGCGTCTGCTCCAGCACGTCGCCATGGTGCACGGTCTCATGGCCCACGATGCTTGCGGTGCCCGATATGAAAAGAGCCACCTCGCCATTGCCGATCTCCGCCAGCGCGGCGCGCGAGAAGGTGGGCGAGCGCGGGCCGTAGGTTTCCGGGTAGCGGTAGGCAGACACCTGGCGCGGGTTCTCGACCGGCATGGGCGCGGTCTGGCCGGCCAGGAAGCGGATCGACAGCGCCCCCTGGTGGATGCCCAGCGCACATGCCGCGGGCGCGCCCTCGAAGGCGGCGCGGCCGGCCTCGAAGAAAGCTTCCTGGCGCCCGAGGTTGAACTGGCGATAGCGTTCCAGCCCGCCGCCATCGGCATTGATCCGCGGCAGGTAGTTCCAGATGCGCAGCAGGTGCGGCGTGCCGGCCTGGTCGAGGGTCTTGAACAGGTCTCGGTAGGCGCGGTGCGCGAGATCCGCAAGGTCCTGCTTCTCGACCGATTCGTCGAGGTCGATGGCGCCGAGCAGCCAGTGTCCGTCGCTGCGCCAGCGGGCGATGCCGGTGGTGCTCGATGCAACCTGCCCACCGCTCACGTGCCACACGTCCGCCATGGCGCCTTGTCCGGAAAGAACGCGCGCATTGACGGTCGGCATCCAGGCCAGTTCATGCGGCGTGCCGTAGCCGAGCGCAGCAAAAGGCGCGCGGCCGTTGGCGGCCAGCGCAAGGCTGGCGGGCAGCGAAAGGCGCTCGACGCGCAAAGAGGAGGAGTTTTCGCCCTGGACTCGCACGGTCAGCCAGCCTCGACGGTGTTTTCTGGCTTGCGCGCCATGTATTCGGAGAACACGCCAAGGCTCGCATGGCGGCGCACGTCGGTGAAGCCCGCGGCGCGCAGCGCTTCCAGCACGCGCTCGGGCGGAATGCAGGCCTCGATGGTGTCCCAGTAATAGCGCCACAGCTCCGAGGTGTTGCTGCGGCGGCCGACCACCCGCGCGATCAGCGGCACCACGGCGCGCATGTAGGCCTTGAGCAGTGCGGTGGCGATGCGGCCGTTCGGCTTGGTGATTTCGAGCACCACCACGCGTCCGCCGGGGCGCAGCACGCGGTGAAATTCGCCGAAGGCGGCCGCCACGTCGCTGATGTGGCGCATGGCGTAACCCATGCTCACGAAATCGCAGCTGGCATCCGGCCGGGGCAGCGCTTCCGCCACGCCCTGGACCAGCTCGACGCCCGGCAGGTCGACCTGCTCCATCATTCCCACGCTGGGATCGACGCCGACCAGCCGGCCCGTCGGGCCGATGATCCTGAGGGCCTCGCGGGCGACCAGCCCGGTGCCGATGCCGACGTCGAGCACCTGCGCGCCCGGCGCGAGCCCGGCCTGCGACAGGGCGGCGCGGCGGTACGACGGACCGGTGCCGAAGGCGAGCACGCTTTCGATGCGGTCGTAGTCGGCGGCGGTGCTGTCGAAGATTCGCCGCAGGAATGCCTGGTGCTCCGCCTCGTTCTTGTAGTACAGCGGCAAGGGGGTGTGCGGCGGCAGGATGGTCGGATTCCCGGGCCCGACGGAAGGCGATGGCGTCATCGAAGGATTATCACCAAAAGACCTTGCCGCTTTGGCGCTGGCGCGCCGGCCGTTGTGCGCGCCGGACAGTAAACTCGGAGCTTGCTTTTGAAAACACAAGACAGCGAGATAGAAAGCCATGGCCGGACACAGCAAATGGGCAAACATTCAGCACCGGAAGGGCCGCCAGGACGAGAAGCGCGGCAAGCTCTGGACCCGCGCCATCCGTGAAATCACCGTGGCTGCCCGCGCCGGCGGGGGCGACCTCAGCGCCAACCCGCGGCTGCGGCTGGCGGTCGAGAAGGCCAAGGCGGTCAACCTGCCGATCGACACCGTCAAGCGCAACATCGACAAGGCCACCGGCAACCTCGAAGGCGTCAATTACGAAGAAATTCGTTACGAAGGGTACGGCATCGGCGGCGCGGCGATCATCGTCGACACCATGACCGACAACCGCGTGCGCACCGTGGCCGAAGTGCGCCACGCCTTTTCCAAGCATGGCGGCAACATGGGCACCGAAGGCTCGGTGGCCTTCCAGTTCAAGCACTGCGGCCAGATCATCTTCGCCCCCGGCACCAATGAGGACAAGGTGATGGAAGCCGCGCTCGAAGCCGGCGCCGAAGATGTGGTCACCGACGACGACGGGGCCATCGAGGTGATCACCGCCGTCGCCGATTTCGAAGCCGTCAAGAATGCGCTCGAAGCCGCCGGCCTCAAGCCCGAGGTGGCCGAGGTCACCATGCGCGCCGAAAACACGATCGAACTGACCGGCGAAGACGCGGCAAAGATGCAGAAGCTGCTCGATGTGCTCGAAGACCTGGACGACGTCCAGGAGGTCTATCACAACGCCGCGCTCTCCGAATGAATGAACATTGATCCACAGCGAATGAAGAAGGCCCACGAATGAAGGTACTGGTAATTGGAGGAGGGGGCCGGGAACACGCACTGGCGTGGCGGCTGGCGCAGGCCAGCCGGGTCAGCCGCGTGTATGTGGCGCCGGGCAACGGCGGCACCGTGAGCGACGAGCGCTACGACTGCATCGACATCACCGAGCCCGCCGCGCTGCGCGAGTGGGCTGTCAAGGAAAAGATCGCGCTCACCGTGGTCGGGCCCGAGGCACCGCTGGCGGCGGGCGTGGTCGACGAGTTCCGCGCGCACGGCCTGCGCATCTTCGGCCCCACGCAGGCCGCCGCGCAGCTCGAGAGCTCCAAAGCCTTCTCCAAGGCCTTCATGAAGCGCCACAAGATTCCCACGGCCGAGTACGAGGCCTTCACCGACGCCGCGGCGGCCCACGCCTACATCGACGCCAAGGGCGCGCCGATCGTCGTCAAGGCCGACGGCCTGGCCGCCGGCAAGGGCGTGGTGGTGGCCATGACCGCGCAGGAGGCACACGAGGCCGTCGACTTCATGCTGGTCGACAACAAGTTCGGTGTTTCGCACAACGACGGCGGCGCGCGCGTGGTCATCGAGGAGTTCCTGCAGGGCGAGGAAGCCAGCTTCATCGTGCTGTGCGACGGCAAGAACGTGACTGCGCTGGCCACCAGCCAGGACCACAAGCGCCTGCTCGACAACGACGAAGGCCCCAACACCGGCGGCATGGGCGCCTACTCGCCCGCGCCCGTGGTCACGGCCGAAGTGCATGCGCGTGCGATGCGCGAAATCATCCTGCCGACCATCCGCGGCATGGAAAAGGACGGCATCCCGTACACCGGCTTCCTCTACGCCGGCCTCATGATCGACGCCACCGGCCATCCCAAGACGCTCGAATTCAACTGCCGCATGGGCGACCCCGAGACGCAGCCGATCATGATGCGGCTCAAGTCCGACCTGTTCGAGGTGTTCTGGCACGCCACCGACGGCACGCTCGACCAGGTCGAGCTGCAGTGGGACCGGCGCGTGGCGCTGGGCGTGGTGATGGCGGCGCATGGCTATCCGCTTTCGCCGCGCAAGGGTGACCGCATCACCGGCATTCCGGCCGAGGCGCCCGATGCCGTGGTGTTCCACGCCGGCACCTCCCAGCAGGACGGCGAGCTCAAGACCAGCGGCGGCCGCGTGCTGTGCGTGACCGTGCTGGCCGACAGCGTGAAGCTCGCGCAGCAGCGGGCCTACGAGGTCGCCGCGCGCATCGGCTTCGACGGCGCGCAATACCGCAAGGACATCGGACACCGCGCGGTCCACGCGCGCAACACCCCGCACGCCTGATGCAACAGACCAACCCGGCAGCGGTCGGCGACTACCTGCGCAAGCTGCAACAGGACATCGTCGCGGCCGTCGAGGCGGCCGATGGCGAGGCCTGCGTGCGCGACGCCTGGCAAAAGGAGCCCGGCGAGGCGCTGCAGGGCAGCGGCCTCACCTGCATCCTGGAAGGCGGTGCGCTGTTCGAGCGCGCGGGCTGCGGGTTTTCGCAGGTGCGCGGGCCCAGGCTGCCGCCTTCGGCCACGCAGAACCGCCCCGAACTCGCGGGGGCGCCCTTCGAGGCCATGGGCGTTTCGCTGGTGTTCCATCCGCGCAATCCCTATGTACCCATCGTCCACATGAACGTGCGCATGCTGGCTGCGCTGCCCGAGGGCAAGGACCCGGTGTGCTGGTTCGGCGGCGGCATGGACCTCACGCCCTGCTACGGCTTCGAGGAAGACGCCGTTCACTTCCACACCGTGTGCCGCGACGCGCTCGCCGCCTTCGGCGACGACAAGTACCCCCGCTTCAAGACCTGGTGCGACGAGTATTTCTTCCTCAAGCACCGCAACGAGCAGCGCGGCATCGGCGGTATCTTCTTCGACGACTTCGCCGAGGGCGGATTCGAGAACGGCTTTGCCATGCTGCGCTCGGTGGGCAATGCCTTCCTGCCGGCCTACCTGCCCATCGCCCTGCGCCGCCGCGCCATGCCTTGGGGCGAGCGCGAGCGGGCGTTCCAGCTCTACCGGCGCGGGCGCTACGTGGAGTTCAACCTCGTGTGGGACCGTGGCACGCACTTCGGGCTGCAGTCGGGCGGGCGCACCGAATCGATTTTGCTGTCGATGCCGCCGCTGGCCAGTTGGGCCTACCGGCAGCAGCCCGAAGCGGGCAGCCCCGAAGCCGCGCTGTACAGCGACTTCATCGTGCGGCGCGACTGGTTGTGAACCCCACCGGCACGGCCCCGCGCATCGGTGTGTTCGGCGGCGCCTTCGATCCGCCGCACAACGCCCATGTCGCGCTGGCCGAGGCCGCGCTTTCGCAGCTCGGCCTCGCCGAATTGCACGTCATTCCCACGGGACAGGCCTGGCACAAGAGCAGGGCGCTGACACCGGCGCAAGACCGTCTGGCCATGACGCGGCTGGCCTTTTCCAGGCTGACGGGCACCGTGGTGGTCGACAGCCGCGAAGTGTTGCGCGACGGCCCCACCTATACGCTCGACACCCTGCATGAATTGCAGCTGGAACAGCCCGGCGCCCAGCTGGTTCTGATCATGGGTGCCGACCAGGCCAGCGCATTGCCGACATGGCACGGCTGGCAGGCTATACTCGGCATTGCTATTGTTTCTGTAGCGTATCGCGCATTATCGACGGGCGACACTGCTCGTTTTGATCCGAAGATGCTGCCCGGCCTGCCGGCTGGCGCGCGTTTCGAGGCGCTCGAATTGCCGGCCATGGACACCAGCGCCACCGACATCCGGCGGCGTGCGGCGTGCGGCGAGGACATTTCCTCGCTGGTTCCGCCAGCCGTTGCACGCTATATTGACCAACACCACCTTTACCGCCCTGCCTGATGACCACTGAAGCCTCCGCCAAGAAAGACACCCAGAAACTCCAGCGAGCCATCATCGATGGTCTCGAAGACGTCAAGGCGCAGGACATCCAGGTTTTCGACACCGAGCATCTCTCACCGCTGTTCGAGCGCGTGATCGTGGCCTCGGGCACCTCCAACCGGCAGACCAAGGCGCTGGCCGCCAGCGTGCGCGATGCCGTGCGCGAAGCCGGTTTCGGCAAGCCGCGCATCGAGGGCGAGGACAACGGCGAGTGGATCATCGTGGACTGCGGCGCGGCCGTCGCGCATATCATGCAGCCGGCCATCCGCCAGTACTACCACCTCGAGGAGATCTGGGGCGACAAGCCGGTGCGCGCCAAGCTCGGCGGCACCAAGCCGGCTCTTGCCACCGCCGCCAAGGTGATCGAGGAGAAGAAGCCGGTTGCGGCCAAGATGCCCAACCTGCGCCGCGCGAGCGCGGCCAAGACCGCCATCCGCGCGGCCGAGCAGGAAGCCAAGGCCGAGAAGGCGAGCCGAAGCCCGGCAAAGAAGACCGCCGCCAAGAAGGCGCCCGCCAGGAAGACCACGACCGCGCGCGTGCCGGTCAAGGTGGTCGGCAAACCCGCCGCCAAGAAGCCAGCCGCAAAGAAGGCGCCTGCCAAGAAGGCGCCTGCCCGCCGCGCATGAAGCTGCTGGTGGTCGCCGTCGGGCAGCGCATGCCCGACTGGGCGCAGACTGCCTGGGACGACTACGCCAAGCGCTTCCCGCCCGAGCTCAAGCTCGAGCTGCGCGCAGTCAAGACCGAACCGCGCGGCTCCAAGTCGCTCGAGACGCTTTACGCGGCCGAACGCGAACGCATCGAGGGTGCCATCG
Organism: Variovorax beijingensis; assembly: GCF_003951285.1. Lineage (GTDB taxonomy): Bacteria > Pseudomonadota > Gammaproteobacteria > Burkholderiales > Burkholderiaceae_C > Variovorax > Variovorax beijingensis. Next base: position 159,821 of record NZ_RXFQ01000008.1, read on the forward strand.
CCAAGGGCATGCGCATCGTCGTGCTCGACGAGCGCGGCACCGCACTCACCACCAAGGCGCTGGCCGCGCGCCTGCAGGCCTGGCAGGGCGAGGGCGACGACGTGGCCCTTGTGATCGGCGGCCCCGATGGCCTCGACCCCGCCTTCAAGGCCGCAGCCCACGAACGCATCCGCCTGTCCGACCTGACCCTGCCGCATGCGATGGCGCGTGTGCTGCTCGTGGAGCAGCTGTACCGGGCCTGGTCGGTCAACGCGGGCCATCCGTACCATCGGGAATGAGCACCGGCTTCATCTACCTTGCATCCCAGAGCCCGCGCCGCGCCCAGCTGCTCGGCCAATTCGGCGTCCGCCACGAGCTGCTGCTGGCCGGTGCCGACGAAGACGCCGAATCGCTCGAAGCGGTGCTGCCCGGTGAATCGCCGACTGCCTACGTGCAGCGGGTGACGGGCCTGAAGCTCGATGCGGCGGTCGCGCGGCGCAAGCGCCTGGGACTCGCCGATGCGCCGGTGCTCTGCGCCGACACCACCGTAGCCCTCGGCCGCACCATCCTCGGCAAGCCCGAGGATGCCCGCGATGCCGAGCGCATGCTCGCGCTTTTGTCGGGCACCACGCATCGGGTGCTGACGGCCGTGGCGCTGCAGCATGGCCGCCGGCGCCATGCGGCGCTCAGCGTATCGCGCGTGCGCTTCGCAACCATGACCCGCAAGCAGATGGCGCGCTATGCCGCCAGCGGCGAGCCGCTCGGCAAGGCCGGCGCCTATGCGATCCAGGGCGCGGCGGCTGCGTACATCGAGCACATCAGCGGGTCCTATTCGGGCATCATGGGACTCCCGATGTTCGAGACCGCGCAGCTTCTTCGCAGCGCCGGTTTCAATACCTAAGAATTCCATGCAAGACATCCTGATCAACTGGTCCCCGCAGGAGACCCGTGTGGCGCTGGTCGAGCACGGCGCGGTGCAAGAGCTGCACGTCGAACGCACGCTGGAGCGCGGGCTGGTCGGCAACATCTATCTTGGCAAGGTGTCGCGCGTGCTGCCGGGCATGCAGTCGGCCTTCATCGACGTCGGCCTCGAGCGCACGGCCTTCCTGCACGTGGCGGACATCGTGGCGCCGTTCACGCCGGGCTCGCGGCCGAGTGCGCCGGCCCCCGAGCGCGACCACCGCAACGGCGGGCCGATGGTGCCCATCGAGAAGCAGGTATTCGAAGGCCAGTCGCTGCTGGTGCAGGTGATCAAGGACCCGATCGGCACCAAGGGTGCCCGCCTCTCCACGCAGATCAGCATTGCCGGCCGGCTGCTGGTGTTCCTGCCGCAGGACAACCACATCGGCGTTTCGCAGAAGATCCCTTCAGACCAGCGCGAGTCCTTGCGTACACGCATGCTCTCGCTGATCGAGGCTGCCGCGGCGGCCGACAGCGGCGGCGTGGTGCCTGCCAACACCGGCGGCTTCATCCTGCGCACCAACGGCGAGGATTCGTCCGACGCCGAACTGGCAGAAGACATCGCCTACCTGCGCAAGACCTGGTCGCGCATCCGCGAGGCGTCGAGCAGGATGCCGCCGATGTCGCTGCTGCACCAGGACCTGAGCCTGTTGCAGCGCGTGCTGCGCGACATGACCAGCGAAGACACGCAGACCATCCGCATCGATTCGCGCGAGCAGTTCGAGGTGTTGCTCAAGTTCGGGCTCGAATACATGCCGCAGGCGGCCGGCAAGCTGCAGCACTACAAGGGCGAGCGGCCGATCTTCGACCTGTATTCGGTCGACGAGGAAATCGCCAAGGCGCTGGGCCGGCGCGTCGAACTCAAGTCGGGCGGCTACCTCGTGGTCGACCAGACCGAGGCGCTCACCACGGTGGACGTGAATACCGGCGGCTTCGTGGGCGCGCGCAATTTCGACGACACCATCTTCAAGACCAACCTGGAAGCCGCGCAGGCCATCGCGCGCCAGCTGCGGCTGCGCAACCTGGGCGGGATCATCATCGTCGACTTCATCGACATGGGGCGCGACGACCACCGCGAACAGGTGCTGGCCGAGTTCCGCAAGCAGCTCGCACGCGACCGCGTCAAGACCACCGCGGGCGGCTTCTCGCAGCTCGGCCTGGTCGAGATGACGCGCAAGCGCACGCGCGAATCGCTGGCCCACATGCTGTGCGAGCCCTGCGCGGCCTGCGGCGGGCAGGGCATCGTGAAGACGGCGCGCAGCGTGGCCTACGACGCCATGCGCGAGATCTTGCGCGAGGCGCGGCAGTTCACGCCGCGCGAGTTCCGCATCGTGTCGTCGCCGCAGGTCATCGAGCTGTTCCTCGACGAGGAAAGCCAGCACCTCGCGGGGCTGAGCGACTTCATCGGCAAGCCGATTTCCCTGCAGTCCGAGCCCGCGATCGGGCAGGGCCAGTACGACATCGTGCTGCTCTGAGGGCTTCTCAGAGCGTCGGGTCTTGCCCCGGCGTGGCGCTGCGCACCGCCAGCGTCTGCAGCCGGGCATAGAGCCCGTCCAGCGCCATCAGTTGCTCGTGGCTGCCTTGCTCGGCGATTCGGCCTTGCTCCATCACGATGATGCGGTCGGCATGCTGGATGGTCGACAGCCGGTGCGCGACGATCAGCGTGGTGCGGTTCTGCATCAGGCGCTGCAGGGCGTCCTGCACCAGCCGTTCCGATTCGGTGTCGAGCGCCGAGGTGGCCTCGTCGAGCAGCAGGATGGGCGCGTTCTTGTAGAGCGCGCGCGCAATGGCCAGGCGCTGGCGCTGGCCGCCGGAAAGCTGAGTGGCGTTGTGGCCGAGCACCGTGTCGATGCCCTGTGGCAGGCTTTCGACGTGGGTGGCCAGGTTGGCAGCTTCTATGCACTGCTGCACCCGCTCGCGATCGACTGCAGCGCCCAGCGCCACGTTGGCGGCCAGCGTGTCGTTGAGCATCACCACGTCCTGGCTCACCATCGCGAACTGCGCGCGCAGGCTCTTGAGCTCCCATTCGCTGGTGTCGTGACCGTCGAGCAGCACCTGTCCGCCGCTCGGCAGAACGAAGCGCGGCAGCAGGTTGACCAGCGTGGTCTTGCCGGAGCCCGAAGGGCCGACGAAGGCCACCACCTGGCCCGGCTCGATCGTCAGGTTCACGCCGTCAAGCGCGCGGGCTTCGTCCTCGCCGCGGTAGCTGACCCTGGCCTCGCGCAGCTCGATGCGGCCTTGCGCATGTTCGATGGCGAAACTGCCCTGCGGCTCCGGGGCCACCTCGTCGATCAGCACCAGGCCGCGTTCGAGCGCTGCGAGGCCGCGCGTGATGGGCGCGGCCATGTCCGCCAGCCGGCGGATCGGCGCGATCAGCATCAGCATGGCCGTGATGTAGGCCACGAAGCCGCCCACGGTCAGGCCCTGCTCGCCGCTCTGCCAGAGCGCGATCATCACCACCACCGACAACGCGAGCGCGGCCATCATCTGCGTGAGCGGCGTGGTGGCGGCCTGCGCAATGGTCGATTTCACGGCCAGCCGGTTCAGGCGCTGGCTCAGCTGTTCGAAGCGCTCGCCTTGCGCCGCTTCGGCCCCGTGCAGCCGCACCATGCGGTGCGCGAGCACGTTCTCTTCCACCACGTAGGCCAGTTCGTCAGTGGCCTGCTGGCCCTGCTGCGTCAGGCGGTACAGGCGCTTGGAGAACACCTTCATGATCCACGAGATGCTCGGCACCAGGAAGGCGACGATGAGCGTGAGTTTCCAGTTCAGATAGACCAGGTACGCGAGCAGCGCCACCAGCGTGAAGCCGTCGCGCGAAAGCCCGAGCAGGGCCTGCACCAGAAGCATGGAGCCGGTCTGCACTTCGTACACCACGGTGTTGGAAAGCGCGCTGGCCGACTGGCGCGAGAACAGGGCCAGCTCGGCCGCCAGCAGGCGCTGGAACAGCACGCGCCGCAGCCGCTGCATGCCTTCGTTGGCGATGCGCGAGAGTGCATATTGGGAAATGAACTGCGCGATGCCGCGCACCGCGAACAGCAGCAGCACGGCCGCCGGCACGATCCACAGCGCCAGCTGGCCGCGGTTGAAGCCGCGGTCGAGCAGCGGCTTCAGCAAGGCCGCCATCAAGGGCTCGGTGACGGCCGCCAGCAGGGCACCAATGAGCCCGACGGCCCACCAGTGGCGCGAGCCGCCGAACCAGGTCATGAGTCGCGCCAGCCGGCGTGTCAGGGGAGGGCGTGCGGTCTCACTGCCGGGGGATGCTTGCATGGCGGCGGATTCTACGGGGCCCACCGAAGGGCCCTCGGAGGGCTGCCGTGTAGGACCGCATCGCCCAATACACGTTTTGTGACGGCACGATCGAACCAGTGTGTAACATGTGGCCCGTCGCACCGGGTAGAACTTTTTGACCCGAAACATCTCCGAACCGCATGAACAAGCCGTTGCCAGTTTCCATTCCAACTCCTTCTTCATCGCTTTTTGCACGCCGCGCCTTGATTGCGGCTCTTGCTGCAACTCCCCTGCTGCCCGCGCTCGCCCAGTTCCGGGTCGAGGTTTCGGGCGTCGGGCTGACGCAGCTGCCCATTGCGCTGGTTCCGTTCAAGGGGCAGGACGCCTCGCCGCAGAAGATCTCCGAGATCGTGCAGGCCGACCTGGAGCGCAGCGGCCAGTTCCGCGGCGTCGATGCTTCGGGCCAAGCGCTGGATGAAGCCTCGCGCCCTGACCTCGCACTGTGGCGCCAGCGCACGGCCGATTCGCTCGTGGTGGGCAGCGTCACGCGCCTGGCCGACGGCCGCTTCGACGTGCGCTTTCGCCTCTGGGACGTGGTGCGCGGACAAGACCTCGGCGGCCAGAGCTACACCGTCCCGCAAGGCGACCTGCGACTCGCGTCGCACCGCATTGCCGACTACGTCTATGAAAAACTGACCGGCGACAAGGGCATCTTCTCGACCCGCATCGCCTATGTGACCAAGGGCGGCAGCCGCTATTCGCTGTGGGTGGCCGATGCCGACGGCGAGAACGCGCAGGCCGCGCTCGCAAGCCCCGAGCCCATCATCTCGCCGGTCTGGTCGTCCAACGGGCAGCAGCTGGCCTATGTGTCGTTCGAATCGCGCAAGCCGGTGGTGTACGTGCACAACGTGGCGAGCGGGCAGCGCCGGCTGCTGGCCAACTTCCGTGGTTCCAACAGCGCGCCAGCGTGGGCGCCCGATGGCGGCTCGCTGGCTGTCACGCTCAGCCGCGATGGCGGCTCGCAGCTCTACACCATCCCGGCGGGCGGCGGCGAGCCGCGCCGCCTGACCCAGAGCGCCAGTATCGACACCGAGCCCGTCTACTCGGCCGACGGCAGCACGATCTACTTCGTGAGCGACCGCGGCGGTGCCCCGCAGATCTACAAGATGAGCGCCAGCGGCGGTGCGCCGACCCGTGTCACCTTCAGCGGCACCTACAACATTTCTCCTTCTGTCAGCGGCGATGGCCGGTGGTTGGCCTACATCTCCCGCGTTGGCGGTGCCTTCAAACTCCATGTGATGGAGTTGGCCACCGGCAATGTCTCGGCCATCACCGACACCTCGGCAGACGAGAGCCCGAGCTTTGCCCCCAACAGCAAGCTGATCGTCTATGCAACGCACCTGCAAGGCCGCGAAGCGCTCATGACGACCACGCTGGATGGAAAAATAAAGGCACGGCTGGCGGGACAGGGCGGAGACATAAGAGAACCGGACTGGGGTCCGTTTCAAAAGCAATGATCAAGGTTTATTTGAGGAGTACCCAATGTTGAAACGTACGATTTATTCGCTGGCCATCGTGGCTCTGATTGCCGGTTGCTCGTCGGGCACCAAGCTCACCGACACCCCGGTGACCGACCGCTCCGGCACCGCCGGCGGCCAGCAGGGCAGCGCGAGCGCAGTGGCGCCCGTCACCATCGATCCCAATGCCGGTACCGCACAAGGTCCGGTCGGTATCGAACGGATCGTCTATTTCGACTACGACAGCTACACGGTCAAGCCCGAGTTCCAGTCCCTGATCGACGGCCACGCCCGTTTCCTCAAGGCCAACCCGCAGCGCCGCGTTGCCATCGAAGGCCATACCGACGAGCGCGGCGGCCGCGAGTACAACCTTGCACTGGGCCAGAAACGCTCCGAAGCCGTCCGCCGCGCGCTGACGCTTTTGGGCGTGAACGACGCCCAGATCGAAGCCGTGAGCTTCGGCAAGGAAAAGCCCGCGGTCCAGGGCTCGGGCGAAGAAGCCTGGGCGCAGAACCGCCGCGCTGAAATCCGCTACACCCGGTGATGCAGCGCACCCTGTTGCGAGGCGCGGCACTGGCTGCTGCCTTGCTTTGCGTTTCGGTCGGCTCGCAAGCTGCGTTGTTCGAGGATGACGAGGCGCGCCGCGCCATCCTCGACCTGCGGCAGCGGGTGGAGGCCATGCGCCAGCAGACAGACCAGCGGCTTTCTGACGAGAACGGCCAGCTGCGCCGCAGCCTGCTCGACCTGCAGAACCAGATCGAGCAGATGCGGGGCGATCTCGCGCGCATGACCGGCCAGAACGAGCAGCTGCAGCGCACGGTCAGCGAGATGCAGTCGCGCCAGGCCACCATCGACGACCGGCTCAAGCAGAACGAGCCGACGAAGGTTTCAGTGGATGGCCGCGAGTTCACTGCCGATCCCAAGGAAAAGGCCGACTTCGACGCCGCGCTCGGCATCTTCCGTGCGGGCCAGTTCGCCCAGGCGCAAACCGCGTTCGCCGAATTCGTCAAGCGCTACCCGCAAAGCGGCTACAACGCCTCCGCGTTGTTCTGGCTCGGCAACGCGCAGTACGCCACGCGCAACTACAACGAGGCCATCGCGAACTTCCGCTCCATGCTGTCGCTTGCGCCCGACCACGCCAAGGCTCCCGAGGCCGTGCTGTCGATCGCCAATTGCCAGATCGAGCTGAAGGACACGCGCGCCGCGCGCCGCACGCTGGAAGACCTGACCAAGGCCTATCCGCAATCCGAAGCCGCCCAGGCGGGCCGCGAGCGTCTCTCGCGCCTGCGCTAGCGACGGCGGAGCCCTCCGCTTGAACGCAGCCATCCTTCCTGATGCGTCGACCGCTGCCGCGAATGTCGTCACCGACACCGCGGCGCCCGACTTTGCGCGCCGCTTCGGCGGCCTCGAACGCCTGTACGGCGTGGCCGGTGCCGCGCGCATCCGCAACGCCCACGTGCTCGTCGCCGGCATCGGCGGCGTGGGATCGTGGGCGGTCGAGGCGCTGGCGCGCAGCGGCGTGGGGCGGCTCACGCTGATCGATCTCGATCACGTCTCGGAGTCGAACATCAACCGGCAGATCCACGCGCTCGATGCGACCGTGGGGCAGGCCAAGGTCGAGGCCATGCGCGACCGCATCGCGCAGATCAACCCCGACTGCAAGGTGCTCGCGCTCGATGAATTCGTGGAGCCGGGCAACTGGACGGCATTGCTCGACGCGGCGCAGGCTGCCAACGGGGCCGCGACGGCCGTCATCGATGCCTGCGACCAGGTCAAGGCCAAGCTCGCGATGGCTGCGTGGGCGCGTGCGTCGCGCACCGCCTTCGTGACCGTGGGCGCGGCCGGCGGCAAGCGGCAGGCGCACAAGGTCGACATCGACGATCTCGCGCTCGTCACGCACGACCCGCTGCTGGCCCAGCTTCGCCAGCGCCTTCGCAAGGAGCATGGCGCCCCGCGCGAGGGCCGCAAGATCGGCGTGGCCTGCGTCTTCAGCCGCGAGAGCGTCGCACCGCCCGATGCCTCCTGCGCCATCGAAGAAGGCGATGGTTCGCTCAACTGCCATGGCTATGGTTCGGTGGTGAGCGTGACCGCGACTTTCGGCCAATGTGCAGCAGGTTGGGTTCTCGACAAGATTGCGAGCAACGCCACGCTATAATCTTTGGCTTTGCCGGATTCAACGTCGGCAGAGAGAAAACGAAAAAGAAAAAATGGTTCCGGGACGTTAGCTCAGTTGGTAGAGCAGCGGACTTTTAATCCGTTGGTCACTGGTTCGAATCCAGTACGTCCTACCAGACCCATACAAGAAGCCGCTCCACCGAGCGGCTTTTTTATTGCCCGCAGATCGGCGTCAGTCCTCGTCTTCCCACTTCCCCACGACGGTGCCGAGCACCGTGAACGCGGCGCGGATCGGCTCGTGCTTGGGATTCAGCGGCAGCAGCCAGCGGCGGCCGTCTTCCTGCTTGAAGACCTTGAAGGTGACTTCGTTGCTTGCATCGAGCCTGGCAATGATGCGTTCGCCGTCTTCGGGCGCTGTTCGCTGCGTGTCGACGAAGATGATCGACTCCGCGGGATAGCTCTTCAGGTGGCCGTTCGGTGCGGTCATGCTGTCGCCGCGCACGCGCAGCGCGTAGGTGTTGCCGGGGCTGTGATGCGCAACGCAGGGAAGCCACCGCTCGGCCTGGACCGCTCCTTGGGCAGCGCCCTTCCATGAGGCGACCCGCGTCCATGCGATGAGGGGAACGGTGCCGGGCGTGCCGGGATGGAAGGACGGGCCCGACGGCGGCGTGCGCGTGACCCTGTAGGCGCCTGGAGGTTCGCTGGCGTTGTCGCGCGCCGTGCCTGGCTGGGGTACGTCCCACGGCGCGGGGCCGTCGCCGGTGTCGAGCCAGTTGGGATCGACGCGGTAGGCGCGCGCCAGCGCGAGCAGGGCCATCGAGCGGCCGGTGTCGCCGCGTTCTATCTTCGAGATGTTGGATTGCTTGACGCCTGAAGCCGCTTCGGCTTGCTTCTGAGTCATCCTGGCGTATTTGCGCGCTGCCAATGCGCGCGCTGCAATAGTCTCCATGGGCGCCGATTTAAGCGCAGGTGAATATTCGCTTTGGACTCTAGAATAGTTGAAAGGGAGTATTTGCCATGAAACCACGCAAGTTGGTGCTGGCGCTGAAAGCCGCGAGGCCGACGCACGAGCCAATCGAAGAGCGAGGCCATCACGCTTGCGGCGTGGTGCGGCGCCCACACCGTATTCACCTTCCGGGCTGAGTTGTGCGCAGGCTCCTGCCGCCGGGCCTGTGGCTCGACCGCGCGCTGTGCGCGCTATTGGCGCTGCTGTCCGTCGCGGCTCTTTTCCATGGATTTCGTTCGCAGAACGATGGCCTGGCCGGCCTGGGGATCGCAGGCCTTGTTGCCACGGGGTGGATCGGGACCGCGCTGTTCGACGACTGCGCCTTCAGTCGGGCGCGTGCGGTCCGGGAGGCGGTAGAGAAAGCGTCGCACTCACGCGCACGCAATCCTTGATGTGCTGCTCGCCCAAGGCGCGCAAGGCGGCGTAGCCGAGCGCAGCGGAAACGATCTGCCCGGCAATCGGTACGTACTTGGCGGCCTGCTTGGCCGTGAGCTTCACGCCGGCATGCCGCGCGAGCTTGATCAACAGGTCGCGCGTGACGAGCCTGCCGACCAGCAGCGCGCCAACGGTCGTGGCGGCCTTCTGGATGCGTTCGCGCTGATGCGGCGCAAGTTTTTCGACCTGGGTGACCGAAAGGCCGAATTCGGCGCTGATCTGCGGCACCAGGCGCGAGAGCAGGGCCGCATCGGCCGCCCAGTCGACGCCGGGCAGGGGAACGGCGCTGGCGGCTGCGGCCATCAGCGCCTTGCGGCCGATCAATCGGCGGCTGCGGTGGATGGCCGCGATCAGCTTTTCGTCACCACGGGCCAGTTCGATGGCAGATGGCATGCAGGGCGTCTCCTTCGGAAGGATCAGGCCGCGAGCGCCTCGAGCTGGTCCGACAGGGCCAGCCAGCGCTCTTCGAGGCGGCCGATTTCGTCGTTGAGGGCTTTCAGCCGCTTGCCCGCCTCGGCAATGTCGGCCGACGGCAGCGGCTGCGCCAGGCGAGCCTCGAGTGCGGTGCGTTCGGCGCCGGCCGCGGCCAGCCGTTCGTCGATCTGCGCGATCTCGCGCTTGATCGGCTTGGCCTGGTCGCTGCGCTGCTGGCGGTCCTGGGCGTCCTGCCTGGGCACCGGCGCGGCCGTGTTGGCGGCTTCGCGCACGGCCACCTTGGCTTCTTCGCGCAGGCGCTTGGCTTCATCGAGCAGGTAGCGCTGGTAGTCGTCGAGGTCGCCGTCGAAATCGGTGACGACGCCGCGGCCCACGAGCCAGAACTCGTCGCACACCGAGCGCAGCAGCGCGCGGTCGTGGCTCACCAGCATCAGCGTGCCTTCGAACTCGTTGAGCGCCACCGCCAGCGCTTCGCGCGTGGCCAGGTCCAGGTGGTTGGTGGGCTCGTCCAGCAGCAGCAGGTTGGGGCGCTGCCAGACCATCATCGCGAGCACCAGGCGCGCCTTCTCGCCGCCGCTCATGGTGCCCACGGGCTGCTTCACCATGTCGCCGCTGAAGTTGAAGCTGCCAAGGAAACCGCGCAGCGCCTGCTCGCCGGTGCTTTCCTTGACGGCGCTGCCCAGTTCGCGCGCCATGCGCACCATGTGTTCGAGCGGGTTGTCCTGCGGGCGCAGCACGTCGAGTTCCTGCTGCGCGAAGTAGCCGATGTTGAGGCCCTTGCCCTCGGTGACCTGGCCGGCCAGCGCGCCCATTTCGCGCGCAATGGTCTTCACCAGCGTGGACTTGCCCTGGCCGTTGGCGCCCAGGATGCCGATGCGCTGGCCCGCCAGCACCGAGCGGCTGACGCCGCGCAGGATGGTCTTGGGCTCTTCGCCTTCGCCACCTTCCGGGGCCTTGTAGCCGAAGCTCGCGTTGCTGATCGAGAGCATCGGATTCGGGATGTTGCCCGGCTCCTTGAACTCGAAGGTGAAGTCGGCCTCGGCCAGGAGCGGCGCGACCTTTTCCATGCGCTCCAGCGCCTTGACCCGGCTTTGCGCCTGCTTGGCCTTGCTGGCCTTGGCCTTGAAGCGGTCGATGAACTTCTGCAGGTGGGCGATCTTGTCCTGCTGCTTGGAGAAGGCCACCTGCTGCTGCTCCATCTGCAGCGCGCGCATGTCCTCGAACTTGCTGTAGTTGCCGCCGTAGCGCGTGAGCTGGGCGTTGGCGATGTGCAGCGTGACGTCGGTCACGGCGTCGAGGAACTCGCGGTCGTGGCTGATGACGATCATGGTGCCGGCGTACTTCTGCAGCCAGGCTTCGAGCCAGACGAGCGCGTCCAGGTCCAGGTGGTTGGTGGGTTCGTCGAGCAGCAGCAGGTCGCTCGGGCACATCAGCGCGCGGGCCAGCTGCAGGCGCATGCGCCAGCCGCCCGAGAAGCTGTTGACGGGCTCGTCGAGCTCGTGCGACTTGAAGCCCAGCCCGAGCACCAGCGCCTGCGCGCGTGGCACGGCGTCGTGCTCGCCGGCGTCGGCCAGGTCGGTGTAGGCGTGGGCCAGCTCCATGCCGATGTCGGCGTCGTCGGGGTTGGCTTCGTAGGCGGCCTCGATGGCCGCCAGCGAGGCGCGCAGCTCGGCCAGCCGGGTGTCGCCGCCGACCACGAAGTCGGTGGCCGACTCCTCGGTTTCGGGCATGTCCTGCGCCACCTGCGCCATGCGCCATTGCTTGGGCACGTAGAAGTCGCCGCCGTCTTCATGCAGCGAGCCGTTGAAGAGCGCGAACAGGGTCGACTTGCCGGCGCCGTTGCGCCCGACGAGGCCGACCTTCTCACCGGGATTGATGGTGACGGTGGCGCCGTCGAGCAGAACCTTGGCGCTGCGGCGAAGAATGACGTTTTTGAGAGTAATCATGAAATAGGAACCGTAGGGGTGATTATCCCGCCCGGCCCGTGGCGGCCTGGCGCGAAGGGGCAAATGGGGAGGACACACCCGGAAAAGGAGGGCCGCAGCCGTGGCTGCGAGAACGCGGCGGAAAAAGGGGCGTGGGCGGGCGCAGCTAACGCGCGCCGGCGCCGGCCAGCAGCGCGGTGCGGGTCACGAGCAGGACCTGGTCCTCGCCCGCGGAGGTTTCCAGCCACACGACTTCGAGCTGCGGGAAGGCCGCTTCGAAGTATTCACGCTCATTGCCGATTTCCAGCACCAGCACGGCCTCTTCGCTCATGCGCGAAGGGGCATCGGCGAACAGCTGGCGAACGAAGTCCATGCCGTCGGCACCGCCGGCCAGCGCCAGTTCGGGTTCGGCGCGGTATTCGGCGGGCAGGGCGGCCATGCTCGCGCTGTTCACGTAGGGCGGGTTGCACAGCACCAGGTCGTAGGGACCGGGCAGGCTGGCGAGGCCGTCGGATTCGACCAGCCTGATGCGCGCATCGAGCTGGTGGCGGGTGACGTTGATGGCCGCGACCTCGAGCGCCTGGGCCGACAGGTCGGCGGCATCGACCGTGATGTCCGGATAGGTCATGGCCGCGAGCACTGCCAGGCTGCCGTTGCCCGTGCACAGGTCGAGCACGCGCTGCGTGTGCTCGCCCAGCCAGTAGTCGATGCTGCCGTCGGCGATCAACTCGGCGATGAAGCTGCGCGGCACGATGGCGCGCTCGTCCACGTAGAAAGGCACGCCCTGCAGCCAGGCCTCCTTGGTGAGGTAGGCGGCGGGCTTGCGCGTGGCGATGCGTTCGTCGAGCAGCGCGGCGACCTTGCCGGCATCGGCGGGCGAGACGGCCTTGTCGGCGACGGCGTCGATGTTGTCGAGCGGCAGCTTCAGGCGCCACAGCACCAGCCAGGCGGCTTCGTCGAAGGCGTTGGCCGTGCCGTGGCCGAAGGCAACCCCGGCTTCTTCCAGCCGCCTGGCGCCGGCCTCGATCAGCTCGATGACCGTGCTCATCTGGCGAGCGACGCTTCGAGGCGCTCCAGCATGCGCTTGTAGATGTTCTTCAGCGTCTCGATCTCGGCCACGTCGATGTGCTCGTCGATCTTGTGGATGCTGGCGTTGACCGGGCCGAGCTCGACCACCTGCTTGCAGATCTTGGCGATGAAGCGCGCATCGCTGGTGCCGCCGCTGGTCGAGAGCTCGGTGGTGATGCCGGTTTCGTCGGCAATGGCCGCCTGCACCGCGGTCACGAGTTCGCCGGGCGTCGTGAGAAAGGGCAGGCCGCCAATGGTCCAGGCGAGCGTGTAGTCCACGCTGTGCGCATCAAGCACCGCATGCACGCGCTTCTGCAGCGACTCGGGCGTCGATTCGGTCGAGAAGCGGAAATTGAAGTCGATGACCGCGCTGCCCGGAATCACGTTGCTTGCGCCGGTGCCCGCGTGAAAGTTGCTGATCTGCCAGCTGGTGGGCTGGAAGTACGCATTGCCTGCATCCCAGCCGCCCGCGGCGTTGATGGCCACCAGCTCCGCCAGCGCGGGCGCCACGGCATGCACCGGGTTCTTCGCCAGGTGCGGGTAGGCGATGTGGCCCTGCACGCCATTGACGGTGAGCTTGCCGCTCATGGTGCCGCGGCGGCCGTTCTTGATCATGTCGCCGCAGCGCTCGACGGCCGTGGGCTCGCCGACGATGCAGTAATCGATGGTTTCGCCGCGCGCGGCCAGCACGTTGCAGACGATGACCGTGCCATCGACGCCCGGGCCTTCCTCGTCGCTGGTGAGCAGGAGCGCGAGCGTGAGCCTGGGATCGGGCGTGGCCGCGAGGAATTCCTCGATGGAGACGACGAAGGCCGCGATCGAGGTCTTCATGTCGCACGCGCCGCGGCCATAGAGCTTGCCGCCGCGGTGGGTGGGCGTGAAGGGGTGGCTGGTCCACTGCTCGACCGGCCCCGTGGGCACCACGTCGGTGTGGCCTGCGAACACCAGCGTCTTTGTCGGCGCGCTGCCGGCCGGGCGGCGCACCGCCCACAGGTTGGTCACGCGGAAATCGGCCGGGCCGCTTTCGATGGTCTCAAGTGTGAAGCCCAGCCGTGCCAGCCGTTCGCCGAGGATCTGTTGGCAGCCCGCATCCTCGGGGGTGACCGAGGGGCGCGAGATGAGTTGTTCGGCGAGCTGGAGGGTACGGGACATCGGCGGAAGGCTGTGTTCAGAACTTCACGTCGAGCGTGATGTCGGTAAAGGTGGGCTCGTCGACCTGGTCCGTCAGGTTGCGGTCTTCGGTCTTCTGCTTGGGCGCGGCGCGGTTCTGCAGCCGCCACATCAGGTTGGTGGGCGAGTCGGCCTGGGCCAGGCCTTCCTCGCGCGTGACGCGCTCTTCGGTGATGAGGCGGGCAATGTCTTCCTCGAAGGTCTGCGAGCCTTCCGCCATCGACTGCTCCATGGCTTCCTTGACGGCGGAGAAGTCGCCCTTTTCGATCAACTCGGCCACCAGGGCCGTGTTGAGCATGACCTCGAGCGCGGGCACTCGGCCGCCGGTGGGCGTGCGCAGCAGCCGCTGCGACACGATGGCACGCAGTGCCGAGCCCAGGTCGCCCAGCAGCGTAGGGCGCACCTCGACCGGGAAGAAGCTCAGGATGCGGTTGAGCGCGCGGTAGCTGTTGTTGGCATGCAGCGTGGCCACGCACAGGTGGCCCGACTGCGCATAGGCAATGGCCGCGGTCATGGTTTCGCGGTCGCGGATCTCGCCGATCTGGATCACGTCGGGCGCCTGGCGCAGCGCATTCTTGAGCGCGACCTGCAGCGACTCGGTGTCGCTGCCCACGTCGCGCTGGTTCACCAGCGATTTCTTGTTGGTGTAGGTGAACTCGATGGGTTCTTCCACCGTGAGGATGTGGCCCGTGGCGTGTTCGTTGCGGTAGTCGAGCATCGAGGCCAGCGTGGTGGTCTTGCCCGCGCCGGTCGCGCCCACCATCAGGATCAGGCCACGCTTCTCCATGATGAGCGTCTTGAGGATGTCGGGCAGGTTCAGGTCGGCAAAGCTCGGAATGGTCGAGGCGATGTGCCGCACCACCACCGCATAGCTGCCGCGCTGGCGCATGGCGCTGATGCGGTAGTTGCCGGCGCCCTCGAGCATCACGGCCATGTTGAGTTCGCCGGTTCGCTCCAGCTCCTGGATGCGGGCTTCGGGCACCACTTCAGCCAGCAGCGCGAGCGGCGCGGTGGCCGGCAGCACCTGGGCGTTGATCGGCACGCAGGTGCCGTTGAGGCGGATCAGCACCGGGGAGTGCGCCGAGAGATAGATGTCGGAGGCCTTGCGCTCGGCCATCAAACGAAGAATCCGTTCCATCATGTTCATCGGTCTCTCTCCTCGGGTGCTGTTGTTTTCTAAGGGGACAAAGGCAGGAGCCTGTCGATCAGTCGCGCAGCAGGTCGTTCAGGCTGGTCTTGGAACGCGTTTGCGCATCGACCGTCTTGACGATGATCGCCGCGTAGGTGCTGTAGTCCTGGCCCGACTTGGTCTTCTTGGGCAGGTTGCCGCTGATGACGACGCTGCCGGACGGCACGCGGCCGAAGGAAGTCTCTCCGGTGTCGCGGTTGAAGATCGGGGTGCTCTGGCCGATGTACACACCCATGCCGAGCACCGAGTTTTCCTCGATCACGACGCCCTCGACCACTTCGGAGCGCGCGCCGATGAAGCAGTTGTCCTCGATGATGGTGGGACCGGCCTGCAGCGGCTCGAGCACACCGCCGATGCCGACGCCGCCCGACAGGTGCACGTTGGCACCGATCTGCGCGCACGAACCCACGGTGGCCCAGGTGTCGACCATGGTGCCTTCGCCCACGTAGGCGCCGATGTTCACGTAGGAGGGCATGAGGATCGCGCCCTTGGCGATATAGCTGCCGCGGCGGGCCACGGCCGGCGGCACGATGCGAACGCCCGATTCCTTCAGCTCGTTGGCCGACAGGTGCGAGAACTTGGTGGGCACCTTGTCGTAGAAGCCCAGCGAGCCAGCCTGCATCTGCTCGTTGTCCTTCAGGCGGAACGACAGCAGCACGGCCTTCTTGATCCACTGGTGCACGGTCCACTGGCCCACGCTTTCGCGCGTGGCGACGCGCAGCTTGCCGTTGTTGAGCTCGGAAATCACGTGCTCGACGGCGTCGCGCACTTCGGCAGGGGCGGCGCTGGGCGAGATGTTGGCGCGGTCTTCCCACGCGGCGTCGATGATTTGTTGCAGTTGCTGGGTCATGGAGAAAGTCTCGTGTGAAAAATGGGTGCGGGCGGAAAAGCGGATCAGCGGCGGGCGTCCTTGCAGAAGCGGACGATGCGCTGGGCGGCTTCCACGCATTCGGCCGTTTCGGCCACCAGGGCCATGCGGATGCGACCCCGGCCGGGGTTGGCGCTGTGAGCCGTGTCGCGCGCCAGATAGCTCCCCGGCAGAACCGTCACATTGTATTGAGCGTAGAGCGCGCGGGCGAAGGCTTCGTCGTCGCCAGCCCACACTTCGGGAATGTCGGCCCAGAGATAGAAACTGGCGTCAGGCAGGCGCACGTCGAGCACGGGTTCGAGCAGCGGCGTGACGGCCGCGAACTTGGCGCGGTACTGGGCGCGGTTGTCCACCACATGGGACTCGTCGCCCCAGGCCGCGATGCTGGCCGCGGCCACGGCGCCGCTCATGGCGCTGCCGTGGTAGGTGCGATAGAGCAGGAACTTCTTGATGATGGCCGCGTCGCCCGCCACGAAGCCGCTGCGCAGGCCGGGTACGTTGCTGCGCTTGGACAGCGAGGTCAGCGCAATCAGGTTCCGGAAGTCGGGCCGCCCGAGCTTCACCGAGGCTTCGAGTCCGCCGAGCGGGGGCTCGTCGCGGAAATAGATCTCGCTGTAGCACTCGTCGGCGGCAATCACGAAACCGTGGCGGTCCGACAGATCGAAGAGCCTTTTCCATTCGTCCAGCGACATCACCGCGCCCGTCGGGTTGCCGGGCGAGCAGACGAACACCAACTGCGTGCGGGCCCAGACGGCCTCGGGCACGCTGTCCCAGGCTACCGCGAAATTGCGCGCGGGCACGCTGGCCACGTAGTACGGCTCGGCGCCCGAAAGCAGGGCCGCGCCCTCATAGATCTGATAGAACGGATTGGGCGACACCACCACCGGCTGCGGCGAGACGGTGGGGTCGACCACGGTCTGCGCCAGCGAGAACAGGGCTTCCCGTGAACCATTGACAGGCAGCACCTGCGTGGCCGGGTCGAGGGCGAGGCTGTAGCGGGTTTTCAGCCAGTCGGTGAAAGCGGTGCGCAGGGCCAGGTCGCCCGCGGTCGCGGGGTAGGCAGCCAGCGCGCCGAGGCTGGCGCTCAGGGCGTCCTTGATGAAGCCTGGCGTGGCGTGCTTGGGTTCACCGATGCCCAGGCTGATGGCCGGGAACTCGGGGTTGGGCGTGACGCCCGCGAACAGTTGCTTCAGCCGCTCGAAGGGATAGGGTTGCAACCGGGAAAGCAGGGGATTCATGCCCGGGATTATCGGTGACAGGTGTTACCGCTCCTGCCGAGGCGGCTACTGACAGCCATGGCGGCTGGCAGGCGTCAGGCCGCGCTGCGCCGGTAGAGGGCCAGCGAGCCCGCCAGCGCCAACAGCATGCCGCCGCAGGCGCGATCGATCCAGCGCGTGGCCGATACCGTGAGCACCCGGATCGCGCGGGCTCCGAGGAAGGCATAGCCCAGCATCACCAGCGTGTCGAGGCCCGCGAAGATCAAGGCAATGATCAGGTACTGCGGCGCCTGCGCGGCCGCCGGATCGATGAACTGCGGCAAGAGCGCAGAGCAGAAGATGTAGCCCTTGGGGTTGGTCACCGCCACCAGGAAGGACTTGAAGAAGATGCGCCGGCTTTCGCCCGCCGTGACCGAGGCGGCAGAGTCGGCATCCGGCAGCTTGAAGCCGCCCCTGGAGCGCAGCATGCGCAGCCCGAGCCACGCCAGGTAGACGGCGCCCACCCACTTGAGCATCGAGAACCAGAACTCCGAGGCCGCGAGCAGCGCACCAAGCCCGAGCGCCACGGCGCCGACCAGCACGAAGTCGGACAGCACCGCGCCGAGCATGCCCGGCAGCGCCCGGCGCACGCCGTGGCGGGAGCCGTTGCTCAGCGCCAGCAGCACCGTGGGACCGGGTGTGGCGATGGCGGTGAAGGCGACGAGGGCGAACAGCAGGGCGGTGGCGAGCGTCATGGCGGCGGGCGTCCTTTTTTCGGGTTCAGATTTTCTTGACCAGCACCTGGCTCTTGCGGTCCCAGTTGTACTTGCGCTTGCGGGCTTCGGGCAGCCAGTCGGGGTTGACCTGCTGGAAGCCGCGCTTGAGGAACCAGTGCATGGTGCGCGTGGTGAGCACGAAGATGCTTTCCAGGCCCATGGCCTTGGCGCGGTGCTCGATGCGCTTGAGGATGCGTTCGCCATCGCCCTGCGACTGCGACTGGGGCGAGACGGTCAGCGCGGCCATCTCGGCGGTCTTTGCCTCGGGGTAGGGGTAGAGCGCCGCGCAGCCGAAGATCACGCCGTCGTGCTCGATGACCGTGTAGTGGCCCACGTCGCGCTCGATCTCGGTGCGGTCGCGCTTGACCAGCGTGCCGTCGCGCTCGAAGGGCTCGATCAGCTGCAGGATGCCGCCGATGTCGTCGACCGTGGCTTCGCGCAGGCTCTCGAGCTTCTCGTCGATCACCATGGTGCCGACGCCGTCGTGCACATAGACCTCGAGCAGGAGCGCGCCGTCCAGCGCGAACGGCAGGATGTGGTTGCGCTCCACGCCGCCCTTGCAGGCCTTCACGCAATGCTGCAGGTAGAAGGCGGTGTCGGTGGGCTTTTGCGGCGGCGGCAGCGACGCCAGCAGCTTCTCGGCCGCGGCGAGCGGCAGCTCGGTGTCGATGGGGTTGTCTTCGCTCTCCGGCAATTCGCTGTCGATGCGGATGCCCGGGATCTCGGTCAGGAAGATCAGCTTGTCGGCCTGGATGGAGATGGCCACGCTGGTGGCCACTTCTTCCATCGTCAGGTTGAAGGCCTCGCCGGTGGGCGAGAAGCCGAAGGGCGACATCAGCACCATGGCGCCGAAGTCGAGCGTGCGGCGGATGCCCACGGCATCGACCTTGCGCACCAGGCCCGAATGCTTGAAGTCCACGCCGTCGACCACGCCCACGGGGCGCGCGGTGATGAAGTTGCCCGAGATCACGCGCACCGTCGATCCGGCCATCGGCGTGTTCGGCAGGCCCTGGCTGAAGGCGGCCTCGATTTCGTAGCGCAGCTGGCCGGCGGCTTCCTGCGCCGAATCGAGCGCCACCTCGTCGGTGATGCGGATGCCGTGCGAATAGCGCGCTTCGTGCCCCTTGGCCGCGAGCTGCTCGTTGACCTGCGGACGGAAGCCGTGCACCAGCACGATCTTGACGCCCATGCTCTGGATCAGCGCCAGATCCTGCGCAATGTTCTGCAGCTTGCCCGCCGCGATCGCCTCGCCTGCCAGCGCGACCACGAAGGTCTTGCCGCGGTGCGTGTGGATGTAGGGCGCGACCGAGCGGAACCAGGGCACGAAGGTGAAGTTGAAAACGGTGGACATGGAGCGTGATTGTGCATTCTTGGAGGGTGATTGGTGCGGCTCAGGCCATCGCGCGCAGCAGCCCGGCGGCGCGGGTGGCCGCGCCAGGGCCGGCGCCGGGCTCGGGCGGCACCGGGCCGTCCATTCTTCGGGCCTTGAAAGTGGCCAGCAGGGCGGCGTAGGCGTCGGTCGAATCGCCTGCCTCGGCGGGCAGGTCGAGCATTTCGGCCAGCTGCGCCGGCGCCACCGAGCCTTCGCGCGCCAGGGCGTCCACCACGGCCATGAAGGCCGGCGCGTGCGCCTCGAGCAGCGCCAGCGCTCGCGCATGCTCCTGTGCCAGCAGCGCCTCGATTTCAGGGTTGGTGGCTTCCAGGTCGGTGTTGAGGTTGTCCTCGGCGTCGTTGGCCACGTCGGTGCGGCTCAGCCGCGTGCCGAAGGCGAAATGGCGCACGTACTGCGCGGCGTAGGCGGTGGCCTGGCGGAAATCCTGCGAGGCGCCCGAGGTGCAGGCCTGCGCACCGAACACCATCTGCTCGGCCGCGCGGCCCGCCAGGCTCACGCAGATGCGGTCGCGCAGGTTCTGCCGGGACCAGGCCTTGCGCTGCTCGTAGCTGTTGTAGCCGCCTTCGAAGGACGCGACGTTGATCTTGATCTCCTGCGGCGCGCGGCCGAAGAGCAGGCCATAGGCCACGCCATGGCCCGCCTCGTGAACCGCGAGCAGGGCGCGGAAGTCCTCGTTCGAGCGCTTCTTGAGCTGGTTGAGCTCGAGCGTGACCGGGAAGCGGCGCTGCGCCTTGCCCTTGCCTTTTCGATACCGCGCCACGATGCAGGACTTGTCCGCCGCCGTTTCCAGCGACAACCACACCGGCTCGCCGCCGCCCGCGCCTTGCTCCAGCGCCCAGAGCGCAGCGTTGACCAGCGTCGCGCTCAGGATCGCGTGGATCGACGAGAACAGCGGGCGCGTGCCCTGCGCCGGAAAGACCGCGTTGGCATAGATCTGCTCGTACATGCTCGACTCGAGCATGAAGCGCACGCCCGAGCTCTGGCGGATGTCTTCGACGTAGCGGTCGCAGATCGACAGGATCAGCTGCACATAGGTGGCCCGGCTGAACGAGGGATAGATGACGTGGTTGTTGCCCAGCCGCGCAATCTGCTCGGGCTTGAAGCGTTCGGCCAGTGCCTTCTTGACGTCGATCAGCGAGAGCTTCTTCGTCAGCGCATGGAAGATGTCGGCGTCGGTGTCGCAGTCTTCCACGCGGCGCGCGGTCTCGGCATACATCTCGTCGAGGTTGCCCGAGACGAACACCAGCAGCTTGCTGTAGTCGGTTTCCCAGCTCTGCTGCGAGTCGCGGAAGGCGCGCAGCCGCGCATGCACCTCGGCCGGCTTCCAGGCCATGATCTGCAGCAGCGTCTCGGGCAGCTTGAGGCAGCGCTTGACCTCCTGCGCTTCCCAGGGGGAGAGGTGCAGCTTTCGCTTCTTCGCCTTCTTCTTGTCGGCCGGGCCGTCGCGGTCCTGCTCGTACTCGGCCTGGGCGAGCGAGGACTCGATCTCGCCGAGCATCGACAGCGCCGGCGGCAGCCGGCCATCGGACAGCAGCGCCCACACGTCCTGGTAGCGCTCGACCTTGGCGTCGTGGCCATTGCCGTCGAGCGTGCGAAAACGCTGGAACTCGTCGAGCACCAGGATGCCCGGCGTGCCTTCGTCGATGCCCGATTCGGCCAACATGGCCGAAATCGAACCCCGGCTGCCATAGCCCGAGCCGTGGCTGAAGCCGTCCATCTGCACCTCGATGAAGCGGTCGTAGAAACCCAGGTGCTGCGCGAGCCTGCGTACCAGCTGCGTCTTGCCGGTGCCCGTGAGGCCCCAGAGGCACACGATGACCGGCCGGCTGATGAGTTGCGGCAACACGTACCAGGCGCGCAGCGAATCGATCACGCGATCGATGATGTCGTCGATGCCGAAGAGCTCGGTCTTGAGCGCCTGGGCCACCGCCTGCAGGTGGCGCGTCCGCTCGGACAGCGCTGCATGCAGGCCTGAATGAATGTCGTTGGACATGGAATTCTTGAGAAAATAAAACCGGAATGAAGAAGCTGCCGCTTCCTCGCGGCGAGGAGGCGGCAAATACAGACGTTGCGGGAGGTCGGTTGCTGCGCTTCGGTCCTGGAAGCGAGCAGGCGTCCGTTGCAACGGACGCGCGGGCTTCTTCTTCAGGCCGGACGCGGCAGCTCGACCCCGCCATGCACCGAGGCATGGCTTGCGCGGCGGCTGCGCAAAGTGGGGGAGGCGAGGAAGGAGGTCATGGCCGCGATCCTAGCGGCCGGGCCCGCTGAAGTAAAGACTATTTACTTTGCGTGTGGCGCAATGGCCGCGCATTGTGGGAGGCGTGCAACAGCGGCGGCGCCCCCCGATAATGTGCGGTTTGCCTGCTGCGCTTCCCGAACAGCCTTCCCCTTGACGACCACGACACCTTCCGCCTCCTTGCGCATCGACTTTCCCGAATCGCTTCCGGTCTCCGGCCGGCGCGATGAAATCATGGCCGCCATCGCGGCGCACCAGGTGGTGATCGTCTGCGGCGAAACAGGCTCGGGCAAGACCACCCAGTTGCCGAAGATCGCGCTGGCGCTCGGCCGCGGCAAGCTCAATGCGCCGCCGGGCCAGGGCCGGCTCATCGGCCATACGCAGCCGCGTCGCATTGCCGCCAGCTCGGTGGCCAAGCGCATCGCCGAAGAGCTGAAGACGCCGCTGGGCGACGTGGTCGGATTCAAGGTGCGCTTCCAGGACCGGCTGAGCCGCGACGCATCGGTCAAGCTCATGACCGACGGCATCCTGCTGGCCGAGACGCAGACCGATCCGCTGCTCAAGGCCTACGACACGCTGATCATCGACGAGGCGCACGAGCGCTCGCTGAACATCGACTTCCTGCTTGGCTACCTGCGCGAGATCCTTCCGCGCCGGCCCGACCTGAAGGTGATCGTGACCTCGGCCACCATCGACGCCGAGCGCTTCGCACAGCATTTCGCCTCGGCGAAAGGCCCTGCACCGACGATCATGGTTTCCGGCCGTACCTTCCCGGTCGAGCAGCGCTACCGGCCCTTCGAGGAGTCGCGCGAGCACGACCTGAACGACGCCATTGCCGATGGCGTCGACGAGCTCTGGCGCGATCCGCACAACGCGGGCGACATCCTGGTCTTCCTGCCAGGCGAGCGCGAAATCCGCGAGGCGGCCGACCACCTGCGCCGCCATCTGAGCCATCAGCCGCTATTTCGCAACGCGGAGGTGCTGCCGCTGTTCGCGCGCTTGTCGGGCCCCGAGCAGGACCGCATCTTCGACGGCCACACCGGCCGGCGCATCGTGCTGGCCACCAATGTGGCGGAAACCTCGCTCACGGTGCCGGGCATCCGCTACGTGATCGACACCGGCACGGCGCGTGTGAAGCGCTACAGCTTCCGCAGCAAGGTCGAGCAGCTGCTGGTCGAGCCGATCAGCCAGGCTGCGGCCAACCAGCGCGCCGGCCGCTGCGGCCGCGTGGCCAACGGCATCTGCATCCGGCTTTATGACGAGAAGGATTTCGAAGGCCGGCCGCGCTTCACCGATCCCGAGATCCTGCGCTCGTCGCTCGCGGGCGTGATCCTGCGCATGAAGTCGCTGCGGCTGGGCGACGTGGCGCGCTTTCCGTTTCTCGAGGCGCCTTCGCCGCGCGCAATTGCCGACGGCTACCAGCTGCTCAACGAGCTCGGCGCGGTCGACGACACCAACGAACTCACGGCCACGGGCACCGAACTCGCCAGGCTGCCGCTCGATCCGCGCGTGGGCCGGATGATTCTGGAGGCCCGCACGCGCGGCGCGCTCGAAGAGGTGCTGATCATCGCGTCGGCGCTCAGCGTGCAGGACGTGCGCGACCGGCCGATGGAAGCGCAACAGCAGGCCGACCAGGCGCACTCGAAGTTCGACGACGAGAAGAGCGAGTTCAGCGGCTACCTGCGGCTGTGGAAATGGATTGCCGATGCGCGCGGCGGCCATGGAGACACCCACAAGCTCAGCAACCGGCAGTACGAGCAGCTGCTGCGCCAGAACTTCATCAACATCCGCCGCGTGCGCGAATGGCGCGATATCCATTCGCAGCTGCTCACGGTCGTGACCGAGCACAAGTGGCGCATCAATGCCGAGCCGGCGGGCTACGAGCCGCTGCACCTGTCGATGCTCGCGGGCCTGCTCGGCAACGTCGGCTGGAAGCTGGAGGACGACGAGGCGTACCTGGGTGCGCGCGGCATCAAGTTCTACAAGCATCCGGGCGCGCATCTGAAGAAGAAGCCCGGTCGCTGGATCGTTGCGGCCGAGCTGGTCGAGACCACGCGGCTCTTCGGCCGCGGCATCGCCAACATCGAACCGCAGTGGCTCGAGCAGGTGGCCGGCCACCTGCTGAAGAAGCAGCTGCTCGATCCGCACTGGGAGAAGAAGGGCGCGCAGGTCTCGGCGCTGGAGCGTGCAACGCTCTACGGCCTCGTGGTGTACAGCGGGCGCCGGGTCGATTTCACCAAGGTCGACCCGGTCGCGGCACGCGAGATCTTCATCCGCGAAGCGCTGGTCGGCGGGCAGTGGGAGAGCAAGTTCCCGTTCCTTGCGGCCAACCGCAAGCTGGTGCGCGAGGTCGAAGGGCTGGAGCACAAGGCGCGCCGGCAGGACGTGCTGGTCGACGACGAGCTGATCTTCGCCTTCTACGACGCGCAGCTGCCCGCCGACGTGGCCAGCGGCATCAGCTTCGAGAACTGGTACCGGCATGCCTCCAGGGAGCAGCCGCGCCTGCTTTTCCTCACGCGCGAGGAGCTGATGCGCCACCAGGCGGCGGGCATCACCACGCAGTCCTTTCCGCCCACGCTGCGGCTGGGCGGCGTCGACTGCGCGGCAAGCTACCTGCACGAACCTGGCGACGCGAAGGACGGGCTTACGGCCAGCGTGCCGCTCTTCGTGCTCAACCAGGTGAGCGAAGAGCGCTGCGAATGGCTGGTGACGGGCATGCTCAAGGACAAGATCCAGGCGCTGCTCAAGAGCCTGCCGCAGCGCCCGCGCTCGCGGCTGGTGCCGCTGCCCGAGTCGGCGGCCAGGCTGGCGGAAGAACTCTCGGCGCCCGAGGTCTTCGGCCATGGCTCGCTGACCGACGTACTGCTCAAGCGCGTGCGGGACGCAACCAGCATCGACGTCAAGCGCGCTGACTTCAAGTTCGACATGCTGCCGCCGCATTTGTTCATGAACCTGCGCATCGTGGACGAGCATGGTCGCCAGCTCGGCATGGGGCGCAGCCTGGGCGCGCTCAAGGCCGAGCTGGGCGCGCAGGCGCGCGGCGCTTTCCAGGCCCTGGCCGGCCTCAATGTCAAGGCTTCGGCGGATCGCAAGCCGGCCGATGCCGCCGAGGGACGCGGGCAGGCAAAGGGCAACGCCGCCGCGCCGGCCCCCGCCGCGCCCAGCCTGCCCGCCGGCCAGCGCTACACGAACTGGAGCTTCGGCGAACTGCCCGAGCTGATGGAAGTGCGGCGCGGATCGCAGTCGCTGATCGGATTTCCGGCGCTGCGCGACGAAGGCGATGCCGTCACCATCGAGGTGTTCGACGAGCCCGCCGTGGCGGCCGCCAAGCATCGCGCCGGGCTGCGCCGCCTGTTCGCGCTGCAGCTGAAGGACGCGCTCAAGTATCTGGAGAAGAACATCCCCGACCTGCAGAAGATGGCCGTGGCCTACATGCCGCTGGGTACCTCCGAGGAACTGCGCACGCAGATCATCGACGTGGCGATCGACCGGGCCTTCCTGCAGGAGCCGCTGCCCACCGACGAGTTCGCGTTCAAGCGCCGCCTCGAAGAAGGCCGCGGCCGGCTCACGCTGATCGCCAACGAGGTGGCGCGCCTGGCCTCGGCCATCCTGGCCGAGTACGCGGCGGCCGCGCGCAAGATCAAGGACACGAAGATCCAGCCCGAAGCCGTGCAGGACGCCGCGCAGCAGCTGCAGCGCCTGGTCGGCAAGCGGTTCATTGCGGACGCGCCGTGGACGCAGCTGCAGCATTTCGCGCGCTATCTCAAGGCCATCGTGCTGCGGCTGGACAAGCTGCGCAGCGACCCCGCGCGCGATGCTGCCAAGCTGGCCGAGCTGCGGCCGCAGGAGCAGCGCTATTGGCGGCTGGTGGCCGAGCGCAAGGGGGTGGTGGACGAGCGCATGCTCGAGTTCCGCTGGCTGCTCGAGGAGCTTCGCGTGAGCTTCTTCGCGCAGGAGCTGCGCACGCCGCAGCCGGTCAGCATCAAGCGGCTGGACAAGGCCTGGACCCAGTTGCAGGCCTGATTGGCGGGCAGCAAAAAAGAAGCCCGCTTTTCGCGGGCTTCCTTCAGGTGCAGGAACCGTCGGGCAGCGTCATATGCGGCCCATGAGCACCAGGATGATGATGATCAGCAGGACCAGGCCCAGCCCGCCGCTGGGCCAGTAGCCCCAGCTCCGGCTGTAGCCCCAGCTCGGCAGCGCACCGATCAGAAGCAATATCAGAACGATCAGCAGAATGAACGAGAGGGACATGCGTTTCTCCTGGGCCTTGTTATTACGAGATCCATGCTCGATGCCAGGAGACCCGCGGCACGCCGGATAGCCGCTTCTTCGGTGGTCAGGGCTTTCCTACCGGTGTCGTCGGCATTCAAGCCGTTGCGAGCCCGTTCAAAGCCGTGCGAGCCGATCCAGCGCCGCCATCAGCGTCTCGTCCTTCTTGGCGAAGCAGAAGCGGACCACGCGCTGGTCGAAGCCATTGCCGTAGAAGGCCGACAGCGGAATCGCCGCCACGCCGATCTCGCGCGTGAGCCACAGGCAGAACTCGGCTTCTGACAGATCGCTCACCGCCGAGATGTCGACGCACTGGAAATAGCTGCCCTCGCTGCGCAGCAGCCTGAAGCGGGTCTTCTGGGCCAGGCCGGCTGCGAACAGGTCGCGCTTGCGCTGGTAGAAGGCAGGCAGCTCGAGGTAGGGCCCCGGCTCGGCCATGTACTGCGCGAGCGCGTGTTGCATCGGCGTGTTGACGGTGAACACGTTGAACTGGTGCACCTTGCGGAATTCGGCCATCAGCGGCGTGGGCGCGGCCACGAAGCCGACCTTCCATCCGGTGACGTGATAGGTCTTGCCGAAACTGCTCACGATGAAGCTGCGCGCCGCCAGGCCGGGGAAGCGCGCCACGCTCTCATGCTGCGCACCGTCGTAGACCATGTGCTCGTAGACTTCGTCGGCAATCACGAGGACGTCGGTCGGGGCCAGCAGCTCCTCGAGCTTGCGCATCTCGGCGGCGGTCCAGACCGTGGCGCTCGGGTTGTGCGGCGTGTTGACGATGATCGCCCGTGTGCGCGGAGTGAGCGCCGCGGCGATCTTGTCGAAGTCGGGGCGGAAGGTGCCCGGCACGAGCGGCACGCGCACCACGCGGCCGCCGGCCAGCTCGATGTTGGGCACGTAGCTGTCGTAGCAGGGCTCCAGAACGATCACCTCGTCGCCCGCGCGCACCACGGCAAGGATGGCGGTGATGATGGCCTGCGTCGCGCCGGCGGTGACGGTGATCTCGTCGGCGGCGCTGTAGGCATGGCCATAGAGCGCCGAGATCTTGCGCGCAATGGCTTCGCGCAATGCCGCAATGCCGGGCATCGGCGGGTACTGGTTGTGGCCCGCGGCCATGGCGGCCGTGACGTCTTCGAGCAGTTTCGGGTCGCAGTTGAAGTCGGGGAAGCCCTGGCCGAGGTTCACCGCGTTCTTTTCTGCCGCGAGCGCGGACATCACGGTGAAGATGGTAGTGCCCACGGCGGGCAGCTTGGTGGCGATCTCCGGGGTGTGGGGGGAGGAAGGAAGGGCGCTCATGGTGGTGCTCGAAATCGGAATCGGGGTCTGGATCAAAGTTCGTAGTCTTGCTGGTGGCCGCTCAGGGCCTTGGCGATCAGGTTGCGGTCGAGCCGGTCGGACAGCAGTTCGGCAAACTTGAAGACGAAGTTGCGCAGGTAGGCGCTGCGCTTGAACGCCACGCGCGCGATGTTCTGGCCGAAGACGTGGCCCATGGGGCGCACCACGAGATCGGCGTTCGATTCGTCGCGAACCGCCATCTCGGCCACGATGCCCACGCCGAGGCCCAGGCGTACGTAGGTCTTGATCACGTCGGAGTCGATGGCTTCGAGCGCGATGCGCGGCGTGAGCTTCTTCTGCGCAAAGGCATGGTCGATGCGCGTGCGGCCGGTGAACGAGGGGTGGTAGGTGATGATGGGTTCGTGCGCCAGGTCTTCGAGCGAGATGCGCTCCTTGGCCGCCAGCGGATGGTCCTTGGGCAGCACCAGCACGTGCTGCCATTCGTAGCAAGGCAGGGTCACGAGCTCGGTGTAGTCCGAGAGCGATTCGGTGGCAATGCCCACTTCGGCTATCTCGTCGATCACCATGCGTGCCACCTGGTCGGGCGAGCCCTGGTGCAGGCTCACGTTGACCTTGGGGTAGGCCTCGCGCAGCTTGGCCACCGGCACCGGCAGCACGTAGCGCGCCTGGGTGTGGGTGGTGGCGATCGAGAGGGTGCCGCTGTCCTGCGCGCTGAACTGCTCGCCGATGCGCTTGAGGTTGCCGACTTCGCGCATGATCAATTCGATGCTCGCGATGACGTGCTGGCCCGGTTCGGTGACCCGCTTCAGGCGCTTGCCATGGCGCGCAAAGATCTCGACGCCGAGCTCTTCCTCGAGTTCGATGATCGCCTTGGACACCCCCGGCTGCGAGGTGTGCAGCGCCTTCGCCGCCTCCGTCAGGTTCAGGTTGCGCCGCACGGCTTCCTGAACAAACTTGAATTGGTGCAGATTCATATCAAATTCCGTCTTATTGCGGAATTCATTATGCCTTCGGAGTCTATGGAAATTGCCGGAACTTCAAGATTTGCTTGCAATTCTGGCCAGCAGATCGACCAGTTCGGGCTCTTCCCCGACGATGCCGGCCAACTGGAAATCGACCTGTGGCCAGGCTTGGCGCAGCGCCTGCACCTGCAGCGGCAGGTCTTCGCGGGCATGCTTGCCCATGCCGAGGAAAAGCGGAACCACCCGGACCACCTTGGCGCCGCTGGCGACCAGGGCCGCGGCGGCCGTGCGCAGGTCGGGCGCTGCAAGCTCCATGTAGGCGCAGACCACGCGGGCCTGCGGATCCAGCGCCGTGACGCGCGCAGCCACGGCCTCGATGGGCTCGCGCCAGCGCTCGTCGCGCGAACCATGGGCCAGCAGCACGATGCCCCTTGCGTTTCCCGTCGCCATCGGCCGCTACCTTCGAAGCACCAGCCAGCTGAAGGCGGCAAGCGACATCACCGAATAGATGAGCCCGGGCGCTGCCGCCGTCAGCCATGGCGACCAGTTGCTCAGGTTGCCGAGGTAGCCGAAGACGTTGTTCAGCAGGAAGAAGCTGATGCCGATCATCACGCCGCCGAACACATAGGTGGTGATGCCGGCCTGGCGGAAGTGCAGGTAGGCGAAGGGCAGGGCGAGCACCACCATCACCAGGCACGAGAGCGGGTAGAAGACCTTGCGCCAGAACTGGATCTCGTAGCGCTGCGCGGTCTGGCCGTTGGCCTCCAGGTGCTGGATGTAGTCGAACAGGTCGATGGTGCCCATGCGGTCGGGCCGCAGCAGCGCCACCGACACCATTTCGCTGGTCAGCGTGGTCGGCCAGTCGAGCTGCGGCACCTTGGTGGTCACGATGCGGGCCTTTTCCGCGGAGGTGCGCGTCTCGTAGTCCTGCAGCTCGACGTCCGACAGCTGCCAGTGGTCGTCGAAGATGCGCGCCGAGGACGCGACGAGCTGCTTGCGCACATAGCCGTTGGCGTCGAATTCGAAGATGCGCGCATTCTTGAGCGAACCGTCGCGCGCGATGGACAGCACGTTGACGGCATAGGACACGTTCTCGCGCTTTTCCTTGAGCCATGCGCCCGTGTTGCCGACCAGCGAGTAGGAGCCCTGGTAGCGGGACTTGAGCAGCTGGCCGGTGCGCTCGGACGCCGGTGCGATGTAGTCGCCGATGGCAAAGGTCAGGAAGACGAAGCCCACGCCCAGCAGCAGCAGGGTGCGCAGGGCGCGCCACGGCCCCAGGCCGCTGGTGCGAAGGATGGTGTATTCCGAGCTTTGCGCAAGGCGCGCCATCACGAAGATGCAGCCGATCAGCACCGTGATCGGGAGCAGTTCGTAGAGGTGGCTCGGAATCAGCAGGGTCACGTAGATCAGTGCCTGCGCGGGGCCGTAGGCCAGGCTTTCGGGCCTGCCGATCGACTGCAGCTCGTCGACGAAGTCGAAGAAGAAGAACAGGCTCAGGAAGCCGAGGGTCACGAAAGCCACGGCCTTCAGTGCCTCGACATAGATCAGGCGTCGGATTGTTTTCACGAGGTCGGGTCGATTTTCGAGGGCGGCGAAGGCGGCAGGCCACCGGCCATGACGTGCTCGGTCCTGCGCCTGCGGCCCCAGTTGTTGTTGCGCAGGAACAGCCATGCAACGCCGATCAGCAGGACGCCGCCGTGCAGCAGCAGCATGAACGAGCCCATGCCGAAGCGCCCGGAACTGATCCAGCTCTGGCCCAGGTTGAGCATGTTGTAGTAGACGACGAAGGCGAACAGTGCGAACAGCAGGTTGCCGCTTCGCCCCACGCGCGGGTTGACGCTCGACACCGTGAGCGCCAGCAGCACGAAATTGATGGCCGCCAGCAGCATGCCGATGCGCCAGGCCAGTTCGCCGCGGCTGGCGTCGCCGGGCTCGCGCAGCAGCTGAAGCGTGGGCTTGGCACGCGCGGGCGTGTTGTCCGCGGAGAAGTCGGAGGTGCCGCCGGCCCGGGTGCCGTAGGTCTCGAATTCGCTGATCTTGAGCCCCGCGGTGGGCAGCAGCGGTCGTTCGAGCCGCTGCCCGTTGCTCAGCATCAGGAAGCGGTTGTTGCCGACATTCTCGATGCGTCCGCTGCGTGCCGAGGTCGTGATCTGCAGGCCGCGCTCGATCGCCCAGATGAACACATTGGTGGCCGTGGCGCCATCCGGCGTGTCCTTGTCGATGAAGAAGACCCGCATGCGCCCGGAGGATTCGCGGAATTCGCCCGGCGTGACCCGCTCGATGTCGCTGCGCCCTTCATATTGCGCCCGCATGCCGATGGTCTGCGAGTTGGCCCAGGGCCAGCCCAGCAGCGCCATGACCGCGATCAGCACCAACACCGGCCAGGCAAAGCGGAACAGCGGCTCGACGAAATCGGCCAGGCCCCGTCCGCTGGAAAACCAGATCACCATCTCGCTGTCGCGGTACATGCGCGACAAGGTCCCGACAATGGCGATGAACAGGCTCAGGCTCAGGATGGTCGGCATGTAGCCGAGCACCGTGTACGCCATCACGAGGAACACTTCGGACGGGTTCACGCTGCCCTTGGAGGCGAGCCCGAGCGTGCGGATGAGCATCATGGTCATCACGATCGTGACCAGGACCACGAGGGTCGCTCCGAAGCTGCGCGACAGCTCCTTGCGTAGGGAAGAATGGAATAACATCGTTCGAGGAAAAAAAGGATTATGGACTTTCAGCTCAAGACCCTCACCGTCGCCCGCGCCGCGGCCGAAAAATCCGACGTGCTGATCGTGCTCGTCGGCAGCGCCCCCCTCACGGCCAAGGACCCCCTGTCCGCGCTGATCGCCAGCGCCCGCAAGGCCGGTGACCTGCCTGACAAGGCCGGCAAGCTGCTCTCGCTCTACCATCCCGACGAGGTGGTGGCGTCTCGCGTGGTGCTGGCCGCCGTCGGCGACGGAAAGCCCGCCTCGGTGCGCAGTGGCGTCATTGCGGCGGTCAATGCGGCCAAGGCCTACGGGCCCAAGCGCGTGGTCATGATCTTCGCGCAAGAGGCCGATGGCACCGCCGTGGGCTGCGCCGTGGCCGCCGCCGCCGACGCCAGCTACGTCTACACCACCACCAAGGCAAAGACCTCGAACGGCGAGAACGGGCGCACCATCCGCCAACTGACGCTTGGCGTGGCCGATGCGGGAGCGGTGGGCAGGGCCTTCGACGAAGCCCGTGCCACCGTCTCCGGCATCGAGCTCGCAAAAGAGTGGGGCAACCGCCCCGGCAACTACTGCACGCCGACCCTGCTGGCGGAGGCCGCCAAGGGCCTGTCCAAGCTGCCGCGCATCAAATGTGAGGTGCTGGGGCCCAAGGAAGTGCAAAAACTCGGCATGGGCTCGTTCGCGGCCGTGGCGCAAGGCTCGGCCGAGCCGCTGCGCTTCATCGTGCTGCGCTATCAGGGCGGGCCCAAGGACCAGGCGCCCGTGGTGCTGGTCGGCAAGGGCATCACCTTCGACACCGGCGGCGTCTCGCTCAAGCCGGCGGCCGAAATGGATGAAATGAAGTTCGACATGTGCGGCGCGGCCAGCGTGCTGGGCACTTTCCGCGCCCTTGGAGAAATCCAGCCGGCCATCAACGTGGTGGGCCTCGTGCCTTCGTGCGAGAACATGAACGACGGCCGCGCGATCAAGCCCGGTGACGTGGTGACCAGCATGAGCGGCCAGACCATCGAAGTGCTCAACACGGATGCCGAGGGGCGGCTCATCCTGTGCGATGCGCTCACCTACGCCAAGCGTTTCGAGCCCGCGGCCGTGATCGACATCGCCACGCTCACCGGCGCCTGCGTGGTGGCGCTGGGCGGCGTGCGCAGCGGCCTGTTCACCAGCGACGATTCGCTGGCCGAGGCGCTCGAGGCGGCCGGCGAGCAATCGCAGGACCGCTGCTGGCGCCTGCCGCTGGACGACGAATACGCCGAAGGCCTGAAGAGCAACTTTGCCGATGTCGCCAATGTGGCCGGCCGCGCCGGCGGCGCCATCACCGCAGCCAAGTTCCTGCAACGCTTTGCCGGCGATTTCGTCTGGGCCCACCTGGACATCGCGGGCACGGCCTGGAAGAGCGGGGCGGCCAAGGGCTCGACCGGCCGACCGGTGGGCCTGCTGGTCTCCTATCTGATGGAACGCGCGCGCAGCGGCGCGGCCCAGGCGGCACCGCACAAGAAGGCGGCGCGCAAGGAGTCCGGCGCGGCCGCGCGCAAGGCCCGGTCCGTGCAGTGACGGAAATCGGCTTTCACTTCAATCTGCCGGACAAGGCGAACTACGCCTGCCGGCTGGTGCGCAAGGCCGTGAGCGTGCGCGGCTTGCGGGTGGTCGTGGTGGGCGAGCCGCAGATGCTGGAGGCGGTCGATGCGGCGCTCTGGCAGCTCTCGCCCTGCGACTTCATCGCGCATTGCCGCGGCGATGCCCAGCCTCACGTGGTGGCGCGCTCGCCGGTCATTCTTTGCGTTGAGGGCCTGGACGCCGCGGCACTGGCGCACCGGGAGATGCTGGTGAATCTGGGGCCGACGGTGCCCGTCGGCTTCGAGCGTTTCGAGCGCCTGGTCGACATCGTGAGCAACGAGGCCGACGACCGGCAGATCGGCCGTTCGCGCTGGCGCCACTATGCCGACCGCGGCTATTCGATCCAGCCGCACGACTTTGCAAGGAGCGCTTCCTGATGGCCAGCACGCTGCGTACGCCGCCCCGGTTCGTTCCCACGCTGACCACGGTGCTCGACCTGCCGGCCGAGCCCGTGGCCGCCGCCGAGGCGGCGACGCCCGCCAGCGCGCCGCCACCGGCGCTTGACCCCGCCGAAGCAGTGGCATTGCCTCCGGCCGAGCAGCGCTCCGAGGCCGAGATCGTCCGGCTCGAAGAGCAGCTGCTGCATCGCGTCCTGCAGCGCGTCGACCTGTCGTTGGAAGAGCGCCTGAGCGACACGGTCTCTGCCGCCGTGCAACAGCAACTCGATGCGATGGTGCCTCGGCTGCGAGAGGAAATCGAGGCCGTGCTGCGTGCTTTGGTGATCGAGGCCATGGCCGCCGAGCTCTCGGAAAACACAGGGTCTACGCCAGCTTCCGGCGCATAAAGCTTCAGCTAAACTGCGCGCCAGGTCGATCGGGCGGGAGGGTGCCGCTGGTCTGCGGCGCGAAACTTGCGAGGTCTTCGCGCCCGGATCACACGACCGGTTTTTAGTTTATTCATCAATGTTCTGGAGGTTCTCATGCAATTGAAATGGACTGCGGTCGCACTGGCTGCTCTCACGCTTGTGGCTTGCGGCAAGAAAGAAGAAGCTGCTGCGCCCGCCGCTCCGGCGCCCACGGCAGCGGCTCCCGCACCTGCAGCGCCTCCGGCAGACGCATTGATCGTCAAGATCGGCCACGTCGGCCCCACCAGCGGCGCCATTGCCCACCTGGGCAAGGACAACGAGTTCGGCGCCAAGATGGCCATCGAAGACCTCAATGCCAAGGGCCTCAAGATCGGCGACAAGGTTGCCAAGTTCGAACTGCTGGCAGAAGACGACGCCGGCGATCCGAAGCAAGGCACCGCAGTGGCCCAGAAGCTGGTCGACAGCAAGGTCAACGGCATCGTCGGCCACCTGAATTCGGGCACGACCATTCCTGCTTCCAAGCTCTACAGCGACGCTGGCATTCCGCAGGTCTCGCCGTCGGCAACCAACCCCAAGTACACGCGCCAAGGCTTCAAGACCACGTTCCGCGTGGTGGCCGACGACACGCAGCTCGGCGGCACGCTGGGCAAGTACGCCGTGGAAACGCTCAAGGGCAAGAACATTGCCGTGATCGACGACCGCACGGCCTACGGCCAGGGCGTTGCCGAAGAGTTCGAGAAGGCAGCCAAGGCCGCCGGCGCGACCATCGTCGGCCACGAATTCACCACCGACAAGTCGACCGACTTCAACGCCATCCTGACCAAGCTCAAGGCTGCCAAGCCCGACGTGCTGTTCTTCGGCGGCATGGACGCCGTTGGCGGCCCGATGCTCAAGCAGGTCAAGCAACTCGGCCTGAACGTCAAGTTCATGGGCGGCGACGGCCTGTGCACCGGCGAACTGCCGAAGCTGGCTGGCGATGCCATCGGCGAAGAGATGGTGGTTTGCGCTGAAGCCGGCGGTGTCGACGGCGACTTCAAGCAGCCGCTGGAAGACTTCAAGGCCAAGTTCAAGGCCAAGAACGGCGTGGAAGTGCAGATCTACGCACCGTACGTCTACGATGCGGTCAACGTGCTGGCCGAAGCCATGGTCAAGGCCGGCTCTGCCGATCCTGAAAAGTACCTGCCCGAAGTCGGCAAGGTGCAATACAAGGGCGTGACCGGCCCGATCGCCTTCGACGAAAAGGGCGACATCAAGAACGGCGCGCTGACGCTCTTCACCTACAAGGGTGGCGTGCGTACGCAGATCGCCGTGGTGCGCTGATCAATCAGCGGACGGTTGCGCGCTGTTCCAGGCGCGCAAAAGAGAAAAGGGCCTTCGGGCCCTTTTTTTGTGCCTGCCGGTCGCTCTTCTCAGGCCAGGGTTGCGAACCCCGAGGGCCGGTCGGTGTTGCAGTATTCGATGAAGGCGTCGAGATCGCGCGACTTGTCGAACACCGCATCGGCGCCCAGCGCTTCGCAGCGCGTGCGGATGTCGGCGGTGACGTAGTTGCTCAGCACGACGACGCGCTGGCCTGGACCGCGTGCCTTGCAGCCCGAGAGCACGCCCAGGCCGGAGCCTTCCTTCAGGAACAGGTCGACGATGAGCAGTTGCCAGTCATGGGGATGAAGGGCGAGCCAGGCGAGCGCATCCGTTTCGGTTTCGGCAAAGCCGACGACCTGGCCATTGACCAGATCTTCGAGGGCCGGGACCAGGTTGTCCCTGATGGTCTTGTTGTCCTCGACGAGGAACGTGATGAGGGCCATGCCGTGGTTTCGTTCTGAGAACCAATAGCGTAGCGTGCCGGACGCGGCCGCAGCGTAGGAGAAGGGATACGGACAGCGCGTTCTGGCGCGGCGCTGCGCTCAGTGCTTGTTGTCGGAGCGGATCCTTGCCTTGAGCTCTTCGGCCAGCGCCTGGCTTTCATCGCGCTCGGCCGTCACTTCGCGGCGCTTCTCGATTTCCTCGCTCAGCGCCGCGTTGACCTCGGCCAGCTTCTCGGCCGACCTGGCGAGCTTCGCCTCGAGCTGGCCCGTCTGCTCGATGGCCTGCGCCACTTCGCCAACCTGAACTTCGTCCGGAAGCTCCTGTTCGAGCACCGTGTTCACGACTGCGAGATTGTCCGAGGCCCGCTGCACATCGGCGGCCACTTCTTCGCTCTTCTTGAGCGTCTTGTCGAGCGACGTCTTGCCAGGTGGCGCGGTTTGGGGCTGTCCAGCCATCGAGGCTCCTCCTTTTGCAGGCTTTGAAAGTAAAACCTTTGGATGGTACCGCCAGACGAAGCGGGCCGGGCCAATCTCCCAGTTGCGCCAAGGCAACGCACTTTCCCAACAAAAAACCCATCAAGGCGTTTCTGCATTGATGGGTTTGATGTGGGTAAACATGCTGACGGGCTGGAAACCCGCATGAAACCTATGACTTCTCTGGCGGAGCAGGCGGGATTCGAACCCGCGGAGGGCTATTAACCCTCACACGCTTTCCAGGCGTGCGACTTAAACCGCTCATCCACCGCTCCTGAGCCTTCGATTGTAGCAGTCGCTCAGGCCGGATTCTGCGGCTTGCCGGCCTGGACCATGCGCATCGCGGAAGCGATGAGGGCGGCGGTTTCGGTCATGTTGCTCGGCACGATCAGCGTGGTCTTGGAATCGGCCGCGACCTTGCCGTAGGCGTCGACCGCGCGCTCGGCCACCTTGAGCTGCACGGCCTGTTCGCCGCCGGGCTGGCGGATCGCGGCTGCCACGCGTTCGATGGCGTCGGCCGTGGCGGTGGCCACTGCAGTGATGGCGGCGGCCTCGCCCTGGGCATTGTTGATCTGGGCCTGCTTCTCGCCTTCGGAGCGGGCGATGAAGGCCTCGCGCTCGCCGGTGGCGATGTTGATCTGCTCCTGGCGGCGGCCTTCGGAGGCGGCGATGAGGGCGCGCTTGCCGCGCTCGGCGGTGATCTGCGCCTGCATGGCCAGCAGGATTTCCTTGGGCGGCGTCAGGTCCTTGATCTCGTAGCGCAGCACCTTCACGCCCCAGTTGAGCGCGGCTTCGTCGATGGCCGCGACCACCTGCGCATTGATGACGTCGCGCTCCTCGAAGGTCTTGTCGAGCTCGAGCTTGCCGATCACGCTGCGCAGCGAGGTTTGCGCCAGCTGCGTCACGGCGACGATGTAGTTCGACGAGCCGTAGCTCGCGCGCATCGGGTCGGTCACCTGGAAGTACAGGATGCCGTCGACCTGCAGCTGGGTGTTGTCGCGCGTGATGCAGATCTGGCTCGGCACGTCGAGCGGGATTTCCTTCAGGCTGTGCTTGTAGGCGACCCGGTCGATGAACGGGATCAGGAAGTTGGGCCCGGGCGTCATGGTGCCGTGGTACTTGCCCAGGCGCTCGCGCACCCAGGCGTTCTGCTGCGGCACGAACTTGACCGACTGGCTGATGAAGATGATCGCAATGACCAGGATGATGATGGGTACCGAAAATTCCATGGTTTTCTCCTCTAGGGTTCTGTTTGATCAGGTCTTGTCGACCACGAGACGGCTGCCGACCACCTCGACCACGCGGTGTTCGCCTGTGGTGGGGGCCTGGCCCGCGCGCGGAACCACGGTCCACTGGGCGCCGCGGTAGCGAACGGTGGCGGTACCGTCAGGGTTCCATGCCTCGACGTGAATGATTTCGCCGATGTCCAGATTGACATCGCGGTTCGATGCCGTGGGCGCAGCGGCCGGGCGCCGGCGCTGGACCGCATACCAGACCAGGACTGCCCCCACGCCGACGACCGCCGCCACGACCAGT
The DNA here is from genome assembly GCF_003951285.1 of Variovorax beijingensis. Lineage (GTDB taxonomy): Bacteria > Pseudomonadota > Gammaproteobacteria > Burkholderiales > Burkholderiaceae_C > Variovorax > Variovorax beijingensis. The sequence goes on from NZ_RXFQ01000008.1 coordinate 196,780, forward strand.
TGCGCGACGGTGCCGGCGCCCAGGTGCGCCGCAATGGCCGCCGCCGCAAAACCGGTCGCCAGCAGCAACAGGTAGACCGTGCCGGAAAGCAACTCCAGCACGACGGCGGCCCCCGCTATCAGCCACCAGATGGTGGAATTCGCCATGACTTCTCCTCTTTGGTGAATGCACGACATTCTGTGTCAAAACCTGACCCAATCCTTCATCCGAATTCCGTACACTTCGCGCCTCATTGCCTGTCCGGAGCCCTGCTCATGAAATTTCGCTTCCCCATCGTCATCATCGACGAGGACTTCCGCTCCGAAAACACTTCGGGCCTCGGCATTCGCGCGCTCGCGCAGGCCATCGAGACGGAGGGCTTCGAGGTGCTGGGCGTCACGAGCTACGGGGACCTGAGCCAGTTCGCGCAGCAGCAAAGCCGCGCCAGCGCCTTCATCCTGTCGATCGACGACGAGGAATTCACGGTCGGCCCCGACCTCGATCCCGCCGTGCTGAGCCTGCGCAGCTTCATCGGCGAGGTGCGCCGCAAGAACGCCGACGTGCCGATCTACATCTACGGCGAGACCAAGACCTCGCGCCACATCCCGAACGACATCCTGCGCGAGCTGCACGGCTTCATCCACATGTTCGAGGACACGCCGGAGTTCGTGGCGCGCCACATCATCCGCGAGGCCAAGAGCTACCTCGAAGGCGTGCAGCCGCCGTTCTTCAAGGCGCTGATCGACTACGCGGAAGACGGCTCGTACTCGTGGCACTGCCCGGGCCATTCGGGCGGCGTGGCGTTCCTGAAGAGCCCGGTGGGCCAGATGTTCCACCAGTTCTTCGGCGAAAACATGCTGCGCGCCGACGTCTGCAACGCGGTGGAAGAACTCGGCCAGCTGCTCGACCACACCGGCCCGGTGGCGGCCAGCGAACGCAATGCAGCGCGCATTTTCAACGCCGACCATTGCTTCTTCGTGACCAACGGCACCAGCACCAGCAACAAGATGGTCTGGCACCACACGGTGGCGCCCGACGACGTGGTGGTGGTCGACCGCAACTGCCACAAATCGATCCTGCACGCGATCATCATGACCGGCGCGATTCCGGTGTTCATGAAGCCCACGCGCAACCACTTCGGCATCATCGGCCCGATTCCGAAGAGCGAGTTCGAGCAGAGCGCCATCAAGGCCAAGATCAAGGCCAATCCGCTGCTCGCCGACGTGGACCCTGACAAGGTCAAGCCGCGCGTGATGACGCTCACCCAGTCGACCTACGACGGCGTGATCTACAACACCGAGACCATCAAGAACATGCTCGACGGCTACGTCGACACGCTGCACTTCGATGAGGCCTGGCTGCCGCATGCGGCCTTCCACCCGTTCTACGGCGCCTACCACGCGATGGGCAAGCGCCGCGTGCGGCCGAAGGAGTCGCTGGTGTTTGCCACGCAGTCGACCCACAAGCTGCTCGCGGGCATCAGCCAGGCCAGCCATGTGCTGGTGCAGGATTCGCAGAACCGTGCGCTCGACCGCGACCTCTTCAACGAGGCCTACCTGATGCACTCGTCGACCAGCCCGCAGTACGCGATCATCGCCAGCTGCGACGTGGCCGCGGCCATGATGGAGCCGCCCGGCGGCACCGCGCTGGTGGAGGAAAGCATCCTCGAGGCGCTCGACTTCCGCCGCGCGATGCGCAAGGTCGAAGCCGAGTTCGGCAAGGACGAATGGTGGTTCAAGGTCTGGGGCCCCGAGAAGCTCGTCGACGAAGGCATTGGCCGCGCCGAAGACTGGATCATGACGGGCGAGAAGAACGGCAAGCAGAGCAAGAACAAGAAGTCGCCGCGCAACTGGCACGGCTTCGGCGAACTGGCCGATGGCTTCAACATGCTCGACCCGATCAAGTCGACCATCGTGACGCCGGGCCTCGACCTCGAAGGCAACTTTGCCGAGACCGGCATTCCCGCGAGCGTGGTGACCAAGTTCCTGGCCGAGCACGGCGTGATCGTGGAGAAGACCGGGCTCTACAGTTTCTTCATCATGTTCACCATCGGCATCACCAAGGGCCGCTGGAACACGCTGCTCACGGCGCTGCAGCAGTTCAAGGACGACTACGCGCGCAACCAGCCGATGTGGCGCATCCTGCCGGAGTTCTGCCAGCAGCACCCGGGCTACGAACGCCTGGGCCTGCGCGACCTGTGCCAGCACATTCACCAGCTCTATGCACGCTACGACGTGGCGCGCCTGACGACCGAGATGTACCTGAGCGACCTCACGCCGGCCATGAAGCCGAGCGATGCCTTCGCCCACATTGCGCACCGCAAGACCGAGCGCGTGGAGATCGACGAGCTCGAAGGCCGCATCACCACGAGCCTGATCACGCCGTACCCGCCGGGCATTCCGCTCCTGATTCCGGGCGAGGTGTTCAACAAGAAGATCGTCGACTACCTCCGGTTCTCGCGCGAGTTCAACTCGCAGTGCCCGGGCTTCGAGACCGACATCCACGGCCTGGTGGCGCGCGTCGACGAAACCGGCAAGAAGCGCTACTACGCGGACTGCGTGGCCGCGTCGAAGCAGTAGGCGGCAAGGAAGCGGGGAGGGCGCGCGCCGCGCTTCAGGAGGGCCGGTCGCTGCGCACCCGCATGAAGCGCGCGAACCTGGGCAAGCCGCCCGGGTTGGTGCCGTTGTAGCGGTAGGTCACCCAGCTTCCGATAGCGGGCGGGTTCTCGCGCTCGGCGTCGGTCAGGCCGCTGCCGAGCTTGAAGCGCTTGCCCTCGGGAGTTTCGACCAGCAGTGCGCCCAACCGGCCGCTGTGCCGGCCTTTGCCGGGCACGTGCCCGACCACCCGGGCCTCGGCGTCGTCGTGGGTCTTGACCTTGAGCAGGTCGTTGTTGCGTTCGGCACGGTAGAGCGATCCGCCCCGGTGCAGCATCAGGCCTTCGCCGCCCATCTTCACGGTCTTGGCGAGCAGGGCCTGCAGCTCCGCATGGGTGGTTGCGCGCTCCTGCGGCACGGGCACCACCCACGGCGCATCGGTGATTGGCAGCAGTTTGCGCAGGACGGCCAGCCGCGCCGTGAAATCGCCGCCCTGGGCCGGGAGGTCGAACACCATGAAGCGCATGCCGTGCCAGGCGGTGTCGTTGGGCGTCTGGCTGCGCACGGTGGAAACCGCATGCGCGAACTGCCCTCTGCCGGCCCACAGTTCGCCGTCGAGCGGCTGCCTGGGCAGCGGCGCGATGAACCAGGCGGGCGCCACCACCGGTTCTCCGCCGCGCGTCCACAGCTGCTTGCCGTCCCAGTAGCCGCGCACGCCGTCGAATTTTTCGCTGACCCAGTAGTCGTCCAGCGACATGCCGGGGCGGTAGACCTCGGCCAGCATCAATGCCGGCGCGGCCTCGCGCGCGGCGGCCACGCGGGCCGCCAGCGCGCCGAGGCCGGCGAGCAGGAGGGAACGTCTGTTCAGCAAGAGGCCGCTGCCGATCGATTACTCGGCCATGCCCGCCACGACGTTGCTGAAGCCGCCGTCCACATAGGTGATCTCGGCGGTGACGCCGCTGGCCAGGTCGCTCAGCAGGAAAGCGGCCACGTTGCCGACTTCCTCGATGGTCACGTTGCGGCGGATGGGCGAGGCATCGGCCACGGCGGACAGCATCTTGCCGAAGCCCTTGATGCCGCTGGCCGCCAGCGTCTTGATCGGCCCGGCGCTGATGCCGTTGACCCGCATGCCCTTGGGGCCGAGCGAAGCCGCGGTGTAGCGCACCGAGGCCTCGAGCGAGGCCTTGGCCAGGCCCATCGTGTTGTAGTTGGGCAGCGCGCGCTCGGCGCCCAGGTAGGTCAGCGTGAGGAGCGCCGACTTGTCGTTGAGGTAGGGCAGGGCCGCCTTGGCCATGGCCGGGAAGCTGTAGGCGCTGATGTCGTGCGCAATCTTGAAGCCCTCGCGCGAGAGCCCTTCGAGGAAGTCGCCCGCGATGGCCTCGCGCGGCGCAAAGCCGATGCTGTGCACGAAACCGTCGAATCTGGGCCAGGCCTGGGCCAGATCGGCAAAGAGCTTGTCGATCTGCGCGTCGTCGCCCACGTCGCAGTCAAAAATAAGCTTGGAGCCGAAGTCTGCGGCGAATTCGGTGATACGGTCCTTGAATCGCTCGCCGACGTAGCTGAAAGCAAGCTCGGCGCCTTGTTCGTGACAGGCCTTGGCTATGCCGTAGGCAATGGAGCGATTGCTCAACACGCCGGTGATCAACAGTTTTTTGCCGGAAAGAAAGCCCATGAAGTTGCCTCGTGAAAATCTTGGGCAGAATTCTCGCATGCGGGTTTGGCTGCTTCTTTTTCTGGCGCTCTCGGCGGCTCCTTCATGGGCCGCCCATGCCTACGCGCAGTTCGGCGACATCAAATACCCGCCGGGCTTCACCCACTTCAGCTATGTGAATCCGGATGCGCCCAAGGGCGGCGAGATCCGGATGGTGCCGCCCACGCGGCCCACCAACTTCGACAAGCTCAACCCGTTCACGCTCAAGGGCACGGCGCCTTCGGGCATCGGCTCGCTGATGTTCGAGAGCCTGATGACGGGCAATTCCGAAGAGCCGACCACGGTCTATGGCCTGCTCGCCGAAGACGTCGAGGTGGCGCCCGACCGCCTTTCGGCCACCTTCCGCCTGAACCCGAAGGCACGCTTCAACGACGGCTCGCCGGTGCTGGCGGCCGACGTGGTGCACTCGTTCAACACCCTGACCGGCCCGCTGGCCGCACCGCAGTTCCGCACCATCTACGCCGAAGTGAAGAAGGCCACGGCCACCAGCGAGCGCGTCGTGCGCTTCGACTTCGCGAGCCCGAACCGCGAACTGCCGCTGGTGATCGGCGGCATGGCGGTCTTCAGCCGCCAATGGGGCGGGGGCAAGCCCTTCGACCAGATCGTCACCGAGATGCCGATCGGCTCGGGCCCCTACAAGCCGGCCAGCGACCGCCTGGGCCGCGACATCACCTACGTGCGCCGCGCCGACTACTGGGGCGCAGACCTGCCGGTGCGCAAGGGGCTCTACAACTTCGATCGCATCACCTTCCGGGTCTACCTGGACGAGACTGCGCGCTTCGAGGGCCTGAAGGCCGGCGAGTTCGACTTCATGCGCGAATTCACCTCGCGCAACTGGGCGCGCCAGTACAAGGGCAAGCAGTTCGACAGCGGCGAGATCGTCAAGCGCGCCTTCGAGAACCACAACCCCGGCGACTTCCAGGGCTACGTCTTCAACATCCGCAAGGACAAGTTCAAGGATGCGCGCGTGCGGCGGGCCATCGGCCTGGCGATGGATTTCGAGTGGCTCAACCGCCAGCTGTTCTACGGTATCTACACGCGGGTGCAGGGCTACTTTCCCAACAGCGAGTTCCATGCCGAGGGCCTGCCCAAGCCCGACGAACTGGCGCTGATGGAGCCGCTGCGCGGCAAGCTCAAGCCCGAGGTGTTCGGCCCGGCCCCGCAGCCGCCGAGCACGGCGCCGCCCGACAGCCTGCGCGAGAACCTGCGCAAGGCGAGGGCGCTGCTGGAAGAAGCCGGCTGGACCTATCGCGACGGCGCGCTGCGCAACGCGAAGAACGAAGCCTTCACGATCGAGTTCCTCAACGACCAGCCCGGGCTGATCCGCGTCGTGACGCCGCTGCAGACGGCGCTGCGCAAGCTCGGCATCGAGATGACCTTCCGTACGGTCGATTTCTCGCTCTCGCAGCAGCGCATGCAGAACTTCGACTTCGAGATGACCTCGCTGCGCCTGCCCGGCAACAGCGCGCCGGGCGGCGAGCTGCTCGAGCTGTTCGGCTCCAAGGCGGCCGACACGCCGGGTTCGTCCAACATCTGGGGCATTGCCGATCCGGCGGTGGACGCGGTGGTCGGCAAGGTGCTGGCGGCCACCACGCGGCCAGAGCTGGCCACGGCCATGCGCGTGCTCGACCGTGTGCTCTCCAACGGCTACTACTCGATCCCGCAGTACTACGGCAACGCGTTCCTGATCGGCTACCGGCCGGCGCCGTTCGTACTGCCGCCGACCATTCCGCCGTACTACGATGCCGGCGACTGGGCGGTCACGACGTGGTGGGCTTCGCCCGCCAACAAATGACACAGCCGCACCGGACATGAATACCGAATGACCAGCTACATCCTCAAGCGCCTGCTGCTGATGATCCCCACGCTGCTGGGCGTGCTAGTCATCACCTTCGGCGTGATCCAGTTCGTGCCGGGCGGCCCGGTCGAGCAGATGGTGGCGCAGCTGCAGGGGCGAGATTCGGGCGGCGAGCGGGCCGCGGCCAGCGGTGCCGGCTACCGTGGCCGCCAGGGCCTCGATCCGCAGCGCGTCGAGGACATCCGCAAGCTCTACGGCTTCGACAAGCCGACCCACGAACGCCTGTGGACCATGCTGAAGTCGTTTGCACGCTTCGACCTGGGCACCAGCTTCTACCAGCGCAAGGACGTCTGGCAGCTCATCAAGGAGAAGATGCCGGTGTCGATCAGCCTCGGCCTCTGGACCTTCTTCATCAGCTACCTCATCGCGGTGCCGCTTGGCGTGGCCAAGGCCGTGAGGGCCGGCACGCGCTTCGACTTCGTCACCACGCTGATCGTGCTGATCGGCTATGCCATTCCGGGCTTCGTCCTGGGGGTGGCGCTGCTCGTGATCTTCGGCGGGCAGCTGCAGTGGTTTCCGCTGCGCGGCCTCACGTCGCCCAATTGGGAGAGCATGAACTGGGGGGCGCGCATCGTCGACTACCTGTGGCACATCGCGCTGCCGGTCACGTCGATGGTGCTCGGCAGCTTTGCCGTCACCGCCATGCTCACCAAGAATTCCTTCCTCGAGGAAATCCGCAAGCAGTACGTGCTGACCGCGCGCGCCAAGGGGCTGTCGCAGCGGCAGGTGCTCTGGAAGCACGTGTTCCGCAATGCGCTGATCCCGATCATCACGGGTTTTCCGTCGGCCTTCATCGGCGCGTTCTTCACCGGGTCCCTGTTGATCGAGACGCTGTTCACGCTCGACGGCCTGGGCCTCCTGAGCTACGAGAGCGTGATCCGCCGCGACTATCCCGTGGTGCTGGGCACGCTCTACCTGTTCACGCTGATCGGCCTGGTCACCAAGCTGATTTCCGACCTCTGCTACGTCTGGGTCGATCCGAGGGTCAAGTTTGACTAGCGCCGCCGTTGTTTCCGCGAGCCCGGGCCGCCGCGCCTGGCGCCGCTTCCGCCGCAATCCGCTGGGGTTCTGGAGCCTGGTCGTCTTTTCGATCCTGGTGGTGCTGAGCCTGTTCGCCGAGCTGCTGTCCACCGAGAAGCCGCTGGTCGTGCGCTACGCCGGGCAGACCTACTTCCCCGTGCTGCGCGACTACTCCGAGAAGACCTTCGGCGGCGACTTCGAGACGCCCGCCGACTACCTCGACCCGTTCATCCAGAAGCGCATCACCGAGGGCGCCAACTGGGCGCTCTATGCACCCAACCGCTACGGTCCGCGCACGCTGAACTACTTTGCCTCCCAGCCCAATCCCGCGGCGCCCTCGCGCGAGAACTTCTTCGGCACCGACGACCGCGGCCGCGACCTGCTCGCACAGCTGATCTACGGCTTTCGCGTGAGCGTGCTGTTCGGCCTGGCGCTGACCGTCATCGGCACCGTGCTGGGCGTGGCGGCGGGGGCGGTGCAGGGCTACTTCGCGGGCAAGATCGACCTCGCGTTCCAGCGCTTCATCGAGATCTGGGCTTCGATGCCCGAGCTCTACCTGCTGATCATCTTCAGCGCGATCTTCGCGCCCAGCGTGGCGCTGCTGCTGATCCTGCTGAGCCTGTTCGGCTGGATGGGCCTGGCCGACTACGTGCGCGCCGAGTTCCTGCGCAACCGCCAGATGGACTACGTGCGCGCCGCGCGGGCATTGGGCGTGGGCAACCTGCAGATCATGTGGCGCCACATCCTGCCCAACAGCATGGTGCCCGTTGTCACCTTCCTGCCTTTTCGCATGAGTGCGGCCATCCTGGCGCTGACCTCGCTCGATTTCCTGGGCCTGGGCGTGCCGCCGGGCACGCCGTCGCTCGGCGAACTGCTGAGCCAGGGCAAGGCCAACATCGACGCCTGGTGGATCTCGCTGTCGACCTTCGGCGTGCTGGTCGTGACGCTGATGCTGCTCACCTTCATGGGCGACGCGCTGCGCGATGCCCTCGACCCGCGGAAGGCCGACAAGTGAGCCCAATGAAGCATCAGCCGCTGCTGGACGTGAAAGACCTGCGCGTGGCCTTCGGCGACAAGGAGGTGGTGCACGGCATCGACTTTCGCATCGCCGCGGGCGAGAAGCTCGCGCTGGTCGGCGAATCGGGTTCGGGCAAGACCGTGACGGCGCTGTCGCTGCTGCGCCTGGCGCAGAACGCCGACGTGACGGGCACCGCGACCCTGTTCGGCTCTGCAGATGAGCCGAACGGGCGCGACCTGCTCTCGATCCCTGAACGGGAGCTGCGCGGCATCCGCGGCAAGGAGATCGCGATGATCTTCCAGGAGCCGATGACCGCCCTCAACGCGCTCTACACCGTGGGCGACCAGATTGCCGAGGTGCTCGAACTGCACGAGGGCCTGTCGGCGCGCGCGGCCCAGGCGGCCGCCGTGAAGCTGCTGGCCGACACCGGCATTCCGGAGCCCGAGCGGCGGGCGAGGGCGTTTCCCCACCAGCTTTCGGGCGGGCAGCGCCAGCGCGCGATGATCGCCATGGCGCTGGCCTGCAAGCCGCGCCTGCTGCTGGCCGACGAGCCGACCACCGCGCTTGACGTCACGGTGCGCGCGCAAATCCTCGAGCTGCTCGCCGATCTGCAGCGCCGGCATGGCATGGCCGTGCTGCTCATCACACACGACCTCAACCTCGTGCGCCGCTTCGCCGACCGGATCGCCGTGATGGAGGACGGCCACATCGTGGAGCAGGGCGCCGTGGCGGCCGTGTTCGAGGCGCCGCAGCACGCCTACACCCGCAAGCTGATCGACAGCCACCCGGAGCGCGATGTCACTGCCGTGCCCGCGGGTGCCCAGGCGCGGCCGGTGCTCGAAGCCACGGGCCTGCGCGTGAGCTACCCGGTGCCTCGGCCCGGTTTTGCCGGCTGGTTCCGCAAGGGCGAATTCATCGCGGTGCAGAACGCGGATTTCCGCATCGCGCCGGGCGAAACCCTGGGCGTGGTGGGCGAGTCCGGATCGGGCAAGTCCACGCTGGCGCTGGCCGCCCTCGGGCTGCTGAAGCACCGGGGCGCGCTGAAAGTGGACGGCAAGGACTGGGCAGTGGACCGGAGCTCCGACCTGGCCTTGAGGCGAGTCATGCAGGTGGTTTTCCAGGATCCGTTCTCCTCGCTCTCTCCGCGCATGACGGTCGAGCAGATCGTGGGCGAGGGGCTGCGCGTGCACGCGCCCGAGCTCGATACGGCGCAGCGCCGCGCGCGGGCGCTGGCGGCGCTGGCCGACGTGGGCCTGGGCGAGGCGCAGTTTCCCTCGCTGCTCGACCGCTATCCGCACGAGTTCTCGGGCGGGCAGCGCCAGCGGCTCGCGATTGCACGCGCGCTCATCGTCGATCCGCAGCTGCTGGTGCTCGACGAGCCCACCAGCGCGCTCGACGTGACGATCCAGAAGCAGGTGCTGGGCCTGCTGCAGCGCCTGCAGCGCGAGCGCGGCCTGAGCTACCTGCTGATCACGCACGACGTCGAGGTGATCCGCGCCATGGCGCACCACGTCATCGTGATGAAGGACGGCGCCATCCTCGAAGCCGGCGCGGTCGAGCGCGTGCTCGATGCGCCCGAGCACCCTTACACCAAGAAACTGGTGGCCGCCGCGCTGCTGGAATAGAACAACGGAATCGAAGGAAATGTCGGAGATCGGACAGAACAGGCGCGGTGCCTGGCGCGCGGCATTGGCGTGCATGGTGACCCTGGCCGTTGCCATGGGCCTGGGGCGCTTTGCCTTCACGCCCATGCTGCCGATCATGCTGCACGAGGGAAAGCTCCAGCTCGAGGCGGGCGGCGTGCTGGCTTCGCTCAATTACCTCGGTTACTTCCTTGGCGCGGTCAGTTGCGCGGCCATCGGCATCCAGGCCAAGCGCATGGTGCGGGGCGGCCTGGTGGCCACGGCGGCCCTGCTGGTGGGCATGGGCGTACTCCACAGCCTCACGAGTTGGGGCATCCTGCGCGCGGCGGCCGGCGTGATGAGCGCCTGGGTCTTCGTCTTCGCGTCCGGCTGGGGGCTGCGGCGGCTGGCGGAGACGAATTCCCCGGCCCTGGCCGGCGTGATCTACACCGGCCCCGGTATCGGCATCGCGATGACCGGCCTGCTCGGCGGCGCCCTCGGGCGCTGGGGCTCCGAGGCCGGATGGATCGGCCTGGGCCTGCTGGCGGTGGTGCTGGTGGCGCTGATCTGGCGCGTGTTCGACGATGGCGAATCGCCCTTGGCGCAAGGCTCCGCGGGTGCGCCGTCCGCCCGGGCCAGTGCGGCCGCGTCGCCTTCTGCGCACAGCGACGCTGTCTGGCTGGTCGCGCTCTACGGGCTGGCCGGCTTCGGCTACATCATCACGGCCACCTTCCTGCCGGTGATCGCGCGCCAGGCGCTGCCGGGCTCGCCATGGCCCGACTTCTTCTGGCCGCTGTTCGGGCTGGCGATCATCCCGGGCGCGCTGATCGGCGCCCGCGCACCCATGCACTGGGACAACCGGCTGCTCTTGGCGGCGGCCTATGCGCTGCAGGCGCTGGGCGTGGTGCTGTCGGTGGCCTGGCCCACCATCACCGGCTTTGCGCTCGGCAGCCTGCTGCTGGGCATGCCGTTCACGGCCATCACGCTTTTTGCGATGCGGGATGCGCGCCGGCTGCGCGGCAATGCCGCGGCGGGGCTGATCGGCTATGCGACCGCTTCCTATGGTGTCGGGCAGATCATCGGCCCGCTGTTTGCGGCGCCGCTGGCCCAGCGAACCGGGTCTTTCGAGCTCCCGCTGCTGGTGGCGGCCGCCGCATTGGCGCTCGGTTCGGTGCTGTTTGCCGTCGTCTGGTCAAAATCCCGGCGCAAAGTGGCGCTTTGAGCAGCCCAAGCCACTTCATTTATCACGGGAATAGCATATAATTCGAGGCTCACGACCAAACGGGCGGGTACCAACCGCCCGTTTTTTTTGGTCTATGCAATTTCAATGCGTGACACCCGTGGCGGGCGGGTGGCACGCATAAGCATTTTTACAAGGCAATTTCAAACACGTGGCATTGCAGCAGACAGTGGAACAAACCGTTGCCGGTCTCGGCTACGACCTGGTCGAGATCGAACGCTCGGCCGGGGGATTGCTGCGCGTGACAATTGATTTGCCCTGGACTGCCCCCACATCGGAAGCTGTGGCGGCAGGCATTCCCGAACCCTTCGTGACGGTCGAGGATTGCGAAAAGGTCACGCGCCAGTTGCAGTTTGCGCTCGAGGTCGACGGTGTCGATTACAAGCGGCTCGAGGTTTCCTCGCCGGGTATTGACCGTCCGCTTCGCAATGAGCAGGATTTCGAGCGTTTCGTGGGCGAGGTGATCGACATCACGCTCAAGGCGCCCATGGGTGCCGCGGCGGCGGGGCAGGTGTCTGCCACCCGCAAGAAGTTTCGCGGCACGCTGGAGCGTGCTGAAAAGGCGGAAGGGGCCGACGGGGCCCCGGGCTGGCAGATCGTCTGGAGCGATGCGCCGGAGCCCAAACCGGGTCAAAAAGTCAGCAAGAAGCGCGCACCTGCAAAGCTGCAGGCGCTCGGTTTCGTGCTGGATGAGTTGCGCGATGCGCGGCTCGCGCCAATTGTGGATTTCAAGGGCCGCAGGGCCAAAACCCAACCGGGTTTTTCGGATATTGACGACGGAACCAACGTTCCGGACTGACTAGAGGAGTGGGTGGCATGAATCGCGAAATGTTGATGTTGGTGGATGCGATCTCGCGCGAGAAGAACGTCGAGCGCGACGTGGTTTTCGGCGCGGTCGAGTCCGCGCTGGCGCAAGCCACCAAGAAGCTCCACCAGGGCGACGTGGACATCCGCGTCTCGGTCGACCGCGACAGCGGCGACTACGAAACCTTCCGCCGCTGGCACGTCGTCCCCGACGAAGCCGGCCTGCAGCTGCCCGACCAGGAAATCCTCCTGTTCGAAGCCAAGGAAGAAATGCCCGACATCGAGGTCGGCGAGTACATCGAGGAAGCGGTGGACTCGGTGCCGATCGGGCGCATCGGTGCCATGGCGGCCAAGCAGGTCATCTTGCAGAAGATCCGCGACGCCGAGCGCGAGATGCTGCTCAACGACTTCATGTCGCGCGGCGACAAGATCTTTGTCGGCACCGTCAAGCGCCTGGACAAGGGCGACATCATCGTGGAGGCCGGCCGCGTCGAAGGGCGCCTGCGCCGCAGCGAGATGATCGCCAAGGAAAACCTGCGCAACGGCGACCGCGTGCGGGCCATGATCATGGAAGTCGACCTGACGCTGCGCGGCGCGCCGATCATCCTGTCGCGCTCGGCGCCCGAATTCATGATCGAGCTGTTCCGCCAGGAAGTGCCCGAAATCGAACAGGGCCTGCTCGAAATCAAGAGCTGCGCCCGCGATCCCGGCTCGCGCGCCAAGATCGCCGTGCTCTCGCACGACAAGCGCGTCGACCCCATCGGCACCTGCGTCGGCGTGCGCGGCACCCGCGTGAACGCCGTGACCAACGAGCTCGCCGGCGAGCGCGTGGACATCGTGCTGTGGAGCGAAGACCCGGCCCAGTTCGTGATCGGCGCCCTGGCCCCGGCCAACGTCTCGTCCATCGTGGTCGATGAAGAAAAGCACGCCATGGACGTGGTGGTCGACGAGGAAAACCTCGCCATCGCCATCGGCCGCGGTGGCCAGAACGTGAGGCTTGCCTCCGATCTGACCGGCTGGAAGATCAACATCATGGACGCCAATGAATCGGCCCAGAAGCAGGCGAGCGAGACCGACGCCAGCCGCAAGCTGTTCATGGAAAAGCTCGACGTCGACGAGGAAATCGCCGACATCCTGATCTCCGAGGGCTTCAACAGCCTCGAGGAAGTGGCCTATGTGCCGATCTCCGAAATGCTGGAGATCGAAGCTTTCGATGAAGACACCATCAACGAGCTGCGCACGCGCGCCAAGGATGCGCTGTTGACCATGGAAATCGCCAAGGAAGAGGGCGTCGAGACCGTCTCGCAGAATCTGCGCGACCTCGAAGGCCTCGACCCCGAGCTGATTCCCAAGCTGGCCGAGGCGGGTGTGCACACCCGCGACGACCTCGCCGACCTCGCGGTCGATGAACTCACCGAGATCACCGGCCACAGCGCCGATGACGCCAAAGCCCTCATCTTGAAAGCCCGCGAACATTGGTTCGCCGGCCAAGAGTGATGGTCATGGAGGCACGAAACCAATATGTCCAGTACCACTGTCGCCGAGTTCGCGAACGAGCTCAAGAAGACTCCCGAAACCTTGCTTGACCAGCTCAAGAGCGCAGGCGTGCCCAAGGCGGCACCCACCGATGCGCTCACCGAGGCTGACAAGCAGCGCCTGCTCGGCTTTCTCAAAGCCAGCCATGGCACCGCCGAGCCCGAGCGCAAGAAGATCACGCTGACGAAAAAGTCGACCAGCGAGATCAAGCAGGCCGACGCCACCGGCCGCGCCCGCACCATCCAGGTCGAGGTGCGCAAGAAGCGCACCTTCATCCAGCGCGAAGATGGCCATCCGGCCACGCCCGAAGCGCAACCGGTGGCCGAAGCGCCCGCCGCGGCACCCGCCGCGCCGCGCATCGACGAAGCCGAACTGGCCCGCCGCGAGGAAGAGGCGCGTCGCCAGGCCGAGCTGATCCGCCGCCAGGAAGAAGAACTGGCCGAGAAGCGCCGCCTGCGCGAAGAAGCCGAAGCCCGCGAACGCGAGCAAGCCGAAAAGGCCGAGCGCGCAGAGCAGGCGGAGCAGGAAGCCGCGCGCGCCGCCGCCGAGAAGAAGGCCGCTGACGCAGCCGCCGCTGCGCCCGCGAAGGAAGCGGCCAAGCCGGTTGCTGCGCCTGCCGCAGCCGCTGCAGCCGCCGCCGAACAGCAGGCCGCCGACACCAAGATGGCTGCCCAGACGGCCGCCACGCAAGCCAAGGAAGACGCGAAGGCCAAGGCCGCTGCCGAATCGAAAGCCCGTGCCGACGAGGAAGCCGCGCGCGCGAAGGACCTGGACGAGCGCCGCCGCAAGGCCCTCGCCGAAGCCGAAGCCATTCGCGCCATGATGAACGCGCCGGCCCGCGTGCTGGTGCCGCACAAGGCGCCCGAGAAGCCGCAGCCCGAAAAGGCCGCGGTCAAGGGCACGCTGCACAAGCCAGCCGCGCCTGCAGCGCGCCCCGGCGCGCCAGCCGCACCGGGTGCTGCCGCAGCCCCTGGCGCCGCCGGTGCCGGCAAGGAAGTCAAGTCGGCCAAGCTCTCTTCGAGCTGGGCGGGCGATCCTGCCAAGAAGAAGGAAATCAAGACCCGCGGCGATGCCAGCGGCGGCGTCGGCCGCGGCAACTGGCGCGGAGGCCCGCGCGGCCGCCGCGGCAGCAATGACCGCGGAGGCCACGAGGAGCATGTGCAGGCCGCACCGGTGGAGGCCCGCATTCTCGAAGTGCACGTGCCCGAAACCATCACGGTGGCCGAGCTCGCGCACAAGATGGCCGTCAAGGCGCAGGAAGTCATCAAGCAGCTCATGAAGCTGGGCCAGATGGCAACCATCAACCAGTCGCTGGACCAGGACACCGCCATGATCCTGGTGGAGGAAATGGGCCACAACGCGGTCGTTGCCGCGCTGGACGACCCCGAAGCCTTCACCGACGAGGACGTGTCGGCGCAAACCGCCGAGGCACTGCCGCGCGCACCGGTCGTGACCGTCATGGGCCACGTCGACCACGGCAAGACCTCGCTGCTCGACTACATCCGCCGCGCCAAGGTCGCAGCAGGCGAAGCCGGCGGCATCACGCAGCACATCGGTGCCTACCATGTGCAGACCGAGCGCGGCATGGTGTCGTTCCTCGACACCCCGGGCCACGAGGCCTTCACGGCCATGCGTGCCCGCGGTGCGCAGGCCACCGACATCGTCATCCTCGTGGTGGCGGCCGACGACGGCGTCATGCCGCAGACCAAGGAAGCCATCAAGCACGCGAAGGCTGCGGGTGTGCCGATCGTGGTTGCGATCAACAAGATCGACAAGCCCGACGCCAGCCCGGACCGCGTGAAGCAGGAACTGGTGACCGAGGAGGTCGTGCCCGAAGAATACGGCGGCGACGTGCCGTTCGTGCCGGTGTCCGCCAAGACGGGCCAGGGCATCGACGACCTGCTCGAGCAGGTGCTGCTGCAGGCTGAAGTGCTGGAACTCAAGGCGCCGGTGGATGCCGCCGCCAAGGGCCTGGTCATCGAAGCGCAGCTCGACAAGGGCCGCGGCCCGGTCGCCACCGTGCTGGTGCAGTCCGGCACGCTCAAGACCGGCGACGTGGTGCTGGCAGGTTCGACCTATGGCCGCGTGCGCGCCATGCTCGACGAAGACGGCAAGGCCATCAAGTCGGCCGGTCCCTCGATTCCGGTCGAGATCCAGGGCCTGACCGAAGTGCCACAGGCGGGCGACGAGTTCATGGTGATGAGCGACGAGCGCCGTGCGCGCGAAATCGCCACCTACCGTGCCGGCAAGTTCCGCAACACCAAGCTGGCGAAGGCCCAGGCCGCGAACCTGCAGAACATGTTCACCGACCTCTCGGCCGGCGAAGTGCAGACGCTGCGCATCATCATCAAGGCCGACGTGCAGGGCTCGCAGGAAGCGCTGGCCCAGTCGCTGCTCAAGCTGGCGACCGAAGAGGTCAAGGTGCAGATCGTGTACGCCGGCGTCGGCGGCATCAGCGAAAGCGACATCAACCTTGCGATCGCCTCGAAGGCCATCGTGATCGGCTTCAACGTGCGCGCCGATGCCGGTGCGCGCAAGCTGGCCGAAGGCAATGGCGTGCAGCTGAACTACTACAGCATCATTTACGACGCCGTGGACGAGATCAAGGTCGCGATGTCGGGCATGCTGGCACCGGAGCGCCGCGAGGAAATCATCGGCTCGGCCGAGATCCGCACGGTGTTCGTGGCTTCGAAGATCGGCACGGTCGCAGGTTCGTACATCACCTCGGGCTCGGTCAACCGCAGTGCGCATTTCCGCCTGCTGCGCGACAACGTGGTGATCTACACCGGCGAAGTCGACTCGATCAAGCGCATGAAGGACGACGTCCGCGAAGTGCGCGAAGGCTTCGAGTGCGGTATCAAGCTCAAGAACTACAACGACATCAAAGAGGGCGATCAGCTCGAGTTCTTTGAAATCAAGGAGATCGCCCGTACGCTGTAACAAGCGTTCGATGCGACCGTATCCATGCCCAAAAGAAAAGCCGCAGCCCCCAACCGCGCGTTCAAGGTTGCCGACCAGATCCAGCGCGATCTGACGGAGCTGATCGCGCGCGAGTTGAAGGACCCGCGCGTGGGCATGGTCACGATCCAGGCGGTCGAGGTCACGCCCGACTATGCGCACGCGAAGATCTACTTCAGCATGCTCACGGGCGACGTGGCCGAGACCACCGAAGCGCTGAACCAGGCCGCGGGGTTCCTGCGCAACGGCCTGTTCAAGCGCCTCCATATCCACACCGTGCCGACGCTGCACTTCCTGTTCGACCGCACCACCGAGCGTGCGGCCGACATGAATGCGCTCATCGCGCAGGCCGTCGCTTCGCGTTCGAAAGACGACTAGCGATGAATGCGCCACGCACAAGGGTGCAGCGGCGCCCTGTGCATGGGGTGTTGTTGCTCGACAAGCCGCTGGGACTCTCCAGCAACCAGGCCTTGCAGAAGGCCAAGTGGTTGCTGCGCGCCGAAAAAGCGGGCCACACCGGCACGCTCGATCCGCTGGCCACCGGCGTGCTGCCGCTGTGCTTTGGCGCGGCCACCAAGTTCAGCCAGCTGCACCTGGACGCCGACAAGACCTACGAGGCCACGGCACGCCTTGGCATCAAGACCTCCACCGGCGACGCCGAGGGCGAGGTGATTGCCGAGCGCCCGGTGCATGTCACCGCTGAAGACCTGGCCCGCGTCGAAGCGCAGTTCACCGGTCCGATCCGCCAGGTTCCGCCGATGCACAGCGCGCTCAAGAAAGACGGCAAGGCGCTGTACGAGTACGCGCGCGAAGGCATCGAGATCGAGCGCGCGCCGCGCGACGTGGTCATTCATGCCTTGAAGATCACGCAGGCTGCTGCCGAATCAGCAGGCCATGCCATCAAGATCGTGGCTTCCGTGAGCAAGGGCACCTACATCCGCACGCTGGGCGAAGACATCGGCGAGGCGCTGGGCTGCGGCGCCCACCTTACGTCGCTGCGCCGTACGGCCACCGGCGGTTTCGGCGTGGCGCAGTGCATCACGCTCGAAGCGCTCCAAGCCATGGGCGAGGAGGAGCGGCTGGCGCAATTGTTGCCTGCCGAATCCCTGGTCGAGGGCCATACGGTCGTCACGCTCGGCAGCGAAGATGCAGGGCGCTTTCTGTCCGGCCTGCGCCGCCGCGGCACCTGGCCCGATGCCGACCATGTGGCGGTGTTCGGCGAAGCGCCTCCGGCCTTTCTGGGCACGGCGCACATTGCCGCCAACGAACTGATCCCGGGGCGCTTGCTGAACCCCATCGAAATCCAGCAAATTCTTTTGAACGCACAACAGACCGAAGCGACACCATGAGTACCAAGCAAATCCGCAATATCGCCATCATTGCCCACGTCGACCATGGCAAGACCACGATGGTCGACCAGCTGCTGCGGCAGTCGGGCACCTTTGCCGAGCACGAGAAAGTGGTCGACACGGTGATGGACAACAACGCCATCGAAAAGGAACGTGGCATCACGATCCTGGCCAAGAACTGCGCCGTGACCTGGGAAGGCACGCACATCAACATCGTCGACACCCCCGGCCACGCGGACTTCGGCGGCGAAGTGGAACGCGCGCTGTCGATGGTCGACGGCGTGGTGCTGCTGATCGACGCCCAGGAAGGTCCGATGCCGCAGACGCGCTTCGTGACCAAGAAGGCGCTGGCCCTCGGCCTGAAGCCGATCCTGGTCGTGAACAAGGTCGACAAGCCGGGTGCCAACCCCGACAAGGTGGTGAACGCCGCCTTCGACCTGTTCGACAAGCTCGGCGCCACCGACGAACAGCTGGACTTCCCCGTGGTGTATGCCTCGGGCATCAACGGCTGGTCGTCGCTCGAAGAGGGTGCGCCCGGCGAGCAGTGGGGCCCCGACATGTCGGCGCTGTTCAACACCATCCTGAAGCACGTGCCGGCGCAGAAGGGCGATCCCAGCGCGCCGCTGCAGCTGCAGATTTCCGCGCTCGACTTCTCGACCTTCGTCGGCCGTATCGGCGTGGGCCGCATCAGCCAGGGCACGCTCAAGCCGATGATGGACGTGCTGGTCATGGAAGGTCCGGACGGCAAGACCATCAAGGGCCGCGTCAACCAGGTGCTGACCTTCCAGGGCCTGGACCGCGTGCAGGCCACCGAAGCCGGCCCGGGCGAGATCGTGCTGATCAACGGCATTGCCGACATCGGCATCGGCGTGACCGTGACCGACCCGGCCAACCCGTCTCCGCTGCCCATGCTCAAGGTCGACGAACCGACCCTGACCATGAACTTCTGCGTCAACACCAGCCCGCTGGCCGGCCGTGAAGGCAAGTTCGTCACCAGCCGCCAGATCTGGGACCGCCTGCAGAAGGAACTGCAGCACAACGTGGCGCTGCGCGTGAACGAGACCGACGAGGAAGGCATCTTCGAGGTGATGGGCCGCGGTGAACTGCACCTGACCATCCTCTTGGAAAACATGCGCCGCGAAGGCTATGAAATGGCCGTATCCAAGCCGCGCGTGGTGTTCCGCACGGTCAACGGCGAGAAGCACGAGCCGATCGAACTGGTGACGGCCGACATCGAAGAGCAGCACCAGGGCGGCGTGATGCAGGCCCTCGGCGAGCGCAAGGGCGAGCTGGTCAACATGGAACCGGACGGCCGCGGCCGCGTGCGCCTGGAGTACCGCATTCCGGCGCGCGGCCTGATCGGCTTCACCAACGAATTCCTGAACCTGACGCGCGGCTCGGGCCTCATCAGCAACATCTTCGACAGCTACGAGCCGCACAAGGGCGAGATCGGCAGCCGCAAGAACGGCGTGCTGATTTCCATGGACGACGGTGAAATCTTCACCTACGCCCTGGGCAAGCTCGACGACCGCGGCCGCATGTTCGTGAAGGCGAACGACCCGGTGTACGAAGGCATGATCGTGGGCATCCACAGCCGCGACAACGACCTGGTGGTGAACGCCACGCGCACCAAGCAGCTGACCAACTTCCGCGTCTCGGGCAAGGAAGACGCGATCAAGATCACGCCGCCGATCGAACTCACGCTGGAATACGGCGTGGAATTCATCGAGGACGACGAGCTGGTCGAAATCACGCCCAAGAGCGTGCGCCTGCGCAAGCGTTTCCTCAAGGAAAACGAGCGCAAGCGGGCCAGCCGCGAAATGGCGAGTTGATCGCCATCCAGCCATGCTGCTGCGCCTGACCCACGGCGGGGCCGTGTGGCTGATGGTTGCCGTGACCCTGATGTGGGCCACGGCGGGCGTGGTCACGCGGCACCTGGCGCAGGCCCACAGTTTCGAGATCACCTTCTGGCGCAGCTTCTTCACGATGCTTGCGCTGCTGGTGATCTTGCCGCTTTGGCGGGGCCGGGCGGTGTTTTCGCAGATCCGCTCGGGTGGGCGCGAGCTCTGGATCTCGGGCGTCTGCTGGACCGTGATGTTCACGGCCTTCATGGTGGCGCTCACGCTGGCTTCGACGGCCAGCGTGCTGGTCACGATGTCGCTGGGCCCATTGCTCACCGCGCTGGCCGCGCGCCTGTTCATCGGCCACCGCCTGCCCGCGCGGACCTGGGTGGCCATCGTGGTGGCCGGCCTCGGCATTGCGTGGATGTACGGCACGCAGCTGATGCAGGGCGGGGCGGCAGGCGGATCGCTGCTCGGAACGCTGGTGGCGCTGTGCGTGCCGCTCGCGGGAGCCACTAACTGGACGGTGGTTCAGCATGCGCGTGCCAAGGGGCATGACATCGACCTGGTTCCCGCGGTGCTGATTGGCGCAGCGCTCAGCGCGCTGCTCACGCTGCCCTTTGCCTTGCCGTTCCAGGCCAACGCGCGCGACCTCGGCCTGCTGGCTTTCCTCGGTGTTTTCCAACTGGCCATTCCCTGCGTGCTGGCGGTGCTGTGCGCACAGGTGCTCAAGGCACCCGAGGTGGCGCTGCTCGCACTGCTCGAAGTGATCTTCGGCATTGCACTGGCCTGGATCGGCGCCGGCGAGGAACCGGCTGTGAGCGTGCTGACCGGCGGCGCGCTGGTCATCGGCGCGCTGGTGTTCAACGAGCTGCTGGCGCTGCGCGGGCGCCGCGCCACGGTGGCCGGCGACGCGCTTCCCAGCGCCCACTGAGCCGCGCCGGCGAGCCGAAAAGAAAAAGGCCCCGACATCTGCCGGGGCCTTCGAACTGGAGCGCGATCAGGCGATCACGGAATCAGGGGCGGGCCACCTTCCAGGCGCCGTTCAGGACGCCGTCGCCGGTCTTGTCGCCCGGCTTGCTGTCCTTGGTCCAGTAGTAGAGCGGCCAGCCCTTGTAGGCCCACTGCCTCTTGCCGTCTTCACGCACGATGATGGTGTAGCCGCCCATCGGCTTGGCCGTTTCGGCCACCGGCAGCGGCGGCCAGTTGGCGGCGCACTGGGCATTGCAGGCGGAGGTGCCTGCACCGGCGGTGTCGCGGGCGAAGGTGTACAGCGTCATGCCATTCGGGCCGACCAGCACGCCATCGGCGGTGCGGGTGGGGGTGTCGGGGGCGCTGGCGGTCTTGTTGGACATGCCGCCGCAGCCGGCGAGCAATGCCGCCGCGAGGATCGAGGCGCTGAGCAATTTCATGCAGTTTCTCCTTCAGTTGAAAAATCGCGAAAACAAGGCAGTGGTTGCGCGACACGGCAGTTTATGCCGGCCTCACGACAAATCGCGGTAGGCGAGCGTCGCGAGTTTCAGCAAAACTTCACGCGGTAGCTTGCCGGCAACGGCATAGCCGAAGCCCTGGTCGATCCAGTAGAAGCTGGGCACCGGTCCTTCGGACGCGAAACGGAAGGCTGTTTCGCGCGAAGCGCCCGTGTCGGCGGCGGCCTGGCTGTCGAGAGTGCCGATGTAGAGCGTGATGCGCTCGCCGGCGCTGTCCTCGAACATGAACTGGGCGCGCGCGCCGCTTTCCCCGGGCAAGAGGCGGCCGCCGACGAGCGTATAGCCCATGGCAGTCAGGTCGGGCACCTTGAGCGGCCTGTCGAGGCGCTTGGACAGCCACTGCACGAGGTGCTGCTGCTCGCTGGCGGCCACTTCGACCGGATGTCTTTTTTCTGGCGCATAAACGGCGTGGGCAATGGACGCGTCGTGCACGAATTCGCGCATCGCAGGCGCCCTGGCCAGTTGGGCCGCAGCGGCGCGGTGCACTGACCACTGGGCATTGCCGAGCCAGCCGGCGGCAAAGGCGATCAGCACGCCGGCCGCCATGCCGCCCCATCGTATCCAATGGCCTTGCCGGGCCTGGCTGCGATCGAGCGCGCCCATCAAGGGCGCAGGCACGGGCTCGCCCAGCAGTTCGCCGTGCAGCCGGCGCAGCGCGTCGCGCTGGACGCGCCAGGCCGCCACCCGCGCCGCAAGGGCCGGATCGCCAGCCACGGCGTCCTCGACCTGGGCGCGGCGTTCCGGTGCCAACTGGCCATCGACGAGGGCATGCAACTCGTCGTCGCTGGGGGGCGGAGCAGGGCGATTCATGATGGAGCGGCGGGTTTCACTTGAGGCGGCGCAGGCCGGGGCGATGCGGCGCCGAGGCGCCGTCCATCAGCTCATGCAGCCGGACGCGCGCGCGCGACAGGCGCGACATCACGGTGCCGGCAGGAATGCCGAGCACCTTGGCCACCTCGGCATAGGAAAGATCTTCGAGCGTCACGAGCAGCAGCACGGCGCGCTGCTCGTCGGGCAACTGCATCAGGCAGCGCTGCAGGTCCAGGCCCATGCCGAGGTCGCGGCCCGGATCGGCGCCGCCGTGCAGTTCCTGCGCCGCATCATCCAGTGGTACCACGCTGTGCGGCGGTGGTGTACGCCGCAGCTGGCTCGCAAAGATGTTGTGCATGACCGTGAACAGCCAGGCGCGCAGGTCGCTGCCCGCCACCCAGAGCCGCCACTTGCTGCAGGCCCGCTCGAGCGTGTCCTGCACCAGGTCGTCGGCCGCCCAGGCATTGCCCGTGAGCGCGCGCGCGTAGCGGCGCAGGCCCGGGATCTGGTCGGCCAGCAGGCGGGCGTCCATGGGAGCGGGAACGCGCGCGGGTCAGGGCTTGGCGATTTTCCAGGCGCCGCCGACGCCGTCGCCGGTCTTGTCGCCCGGCTTGGTGTCCTTGGTCCAGTAGTAGAGCGGCCAGCCCTTGGCGGCCCATTGCTTCTTGCCGTCGTCGCGCGTGACGATGGTGAAGTCGCCGGCGGGCTTGTCGCTGTCGGTGGCCATGAAGGGCGGCCAGTTGGCCGCGCAGCCGCCGTTGCAGGCCGACTTGCCACTGCCGGCCGTGTCCTTGTCGAAGGTGTAGAGCGTCATGCCGTTGGGGCCGACCAGCGCACCGTCGGCGGCCTTGGGCTGGGCGAACGAGGGAAGCGCGAGCAGTCCGGAAAGCAGCGCGGCGGCAATGCCGGCGGAGGAAAGGCGAAAAGGCGACATGGAAGACTCCTGGAGTTGGTGGCACCGACGATCCGATGACACCGCACAAACGCCTGCAACCGGCGTTTTATTCCATGCCGCGCAAAAAAAGAACTAGCGGCTGCGGCTCTTCATCGCGCGCTCGACCTCGCGCTTGCCTTCGCGGTCCTTGATGGTGTCGCGCTTGTCGTGCTCGGCCTTGCCCTTGGCCAGCGCGATCTCGCATTTGACCTTGCCCGCCTTCCAGTGCAGGTTGAGCGGCACCAGCGTGTAGCCCTTTTGTTCGACCTTGCCAACCAGGCGGCGGATCTCTTCCTTGTGCAGCAGCAACTTCTTGGTGCGGATGGAGTCAGGGTTGACGTGGGTCGAAGCGCTCTTGAGCGGGTTGATCTGCAGGCCGACGACGAAGAGTTCGCCGTCGCGGATCACCACGTAGCCGTCGGTCAGCTGGACCTTGCCTTCGCGCAGGGACTTGACCTCCCAG
This sequence comes from Variovorax beijingensis, assembly GCF_003951285.1. Classification (GTDB taxonomy): domain Bacteria; phylum Pseudomonadota; class Gammaproteobacteria; order Burkholderiales; family Burkholderiaceae_C; genus Variovorax; species Variovorax beijingensis. The sequence goes on from NZ_RXFQ01000008.1 coordinate 220,007, forward strand.
CCCTCGAGCACGATGCCGGCCTCGAAGCGTTCTTCGAAGAAATAGTTGTACGCGGCCTTCTTGTTGTCGGCAATGCGGGAGGAGGTATCTTGTTTCTTGGTGGCCATGGCTCGGAAAGATGGGGGCGCATGGCTTCAATACAATCCGTCGCGCACGCTGTCCCGATTCTATGAAAGCCGTCAACAAGTCCGTCCTCATCTGGTACAGCGCCGAAGAGATGTACGCGCTCGTCATCGACGTGGAGAAATATCCGCAGTTCCTGCCCTGGTGCGACAAGTCCAGGGTCATCGAGGAAGACGAGGCCGGCATGACCGCCGAAGTGGGCCTGGCCTTCGCCGGCCTTCACCAGAGTTTCACCACCCGCAACACCCACGTGCCGGGGCGCGAAGTTCACCTCAAACTGGTCGACGGGCCGTTCTCCAACCTCGACGGCATCTGGAAATTCGTGCCCGTGGGCGAACCCGGCGAGCGCGCCTGCCGCGTCGAGCTGCACATGAGCTATGGCTTCAGCAACTTCGCGCTGCAGGCGCTGGTGGGGCCGGTGTTCGACACCGTCGCCTCCAGCCTGGTCGAGGCCTTCGTCAAGCGCGCCGAGCAGGTCTACGGCGCTTCCTGATGATCGAAGTCACGCTCTGCTGCTCGCCTGCGCCGCGCGAGGTGTTCGAGCAGGTGCTGCGGCTGGCGCCCGGAGCCACCGTGGCCGATGCCGTGAAGGCCAGCGGTCTTTCGCAGCGCTTTCCGCAGCTCGATTGGCGCGAGGCCATGACGCCGGGAATCTGGGGCAGGGAAGTCGGCTGGGACGAGCCGCTCGAGGACGGTGACCGCGTCGAACTGTGCCGGCCTTTGGCGGTCGATCCGAAGGTGGCGCGCCGCGAGCGCTTCCAGCGCCAGGGCGCGCGCGGCACCGGTCTTTTCGCGAACCGCCGCAAGGGCGGCAAGGCCGGCTACTGAACCGGCGCGAACTGCTTACTTGCAGTCGCTTTCGATGATCGACTGAAGACGCTTCTGCTCGGCGGCCCGGGCTGCGTCGTCCATGATTTCGCGCTCGCCCTTCGCGTTGATCTTGGCCACGCGGATGCCGCTGTCGAAGGTGGCCTTGCCCTGGCGTGCGCGGTCGCAGTTGTCGGCCTTGGCCTTGGCGTTTTTCTCCGCTTCGGCCGCCTGCCTGGCCTTTTCCTCGGCCTGGGCCTTCTTGGTCTTTTCCTCGAGTTCCTTGTCGACGCCCGCGGGCTTGGGCGCGGCCGCGGCCTTGGGTGCCGCGGCGTCGGGCGCATCGGCTTCGGCAGCGGCCGGCGCCGAGCCGCTTCGGGGCGGCGGAGAGCCCGCGCGGCGCAGGATGTTCTTTTCCGGCACGTCCGTCGGCGGCGGCTGGTCGCTGAAGACCTTCTTGCCGCTCTTGTCGATCCATTGCCATTGCGCGCCGGCCGCGAGCGGCAGCAGGCAAACACATCCCAGTACGAGCCAATGCGCGAATTTCATGCGGCGAGTTTAGCGTTCCTTACGTTTTGCAACATGAGCGGGCCCGGCTTTCGTTGCCGGCGAGTTGGGATTTGGCTACGTTTTCGCCGCCTTGCCGGCCCAGCCACGGCCGGCTGAAGCCCCTGGCAGGGCGGGTAAGTACCGACGGTCGCTACAATCCGTCTTTTGGAGCTTCACCCATGCGCCTTCTCGGCAAAGCGCTCACCTTCGACGACGTGTTGTTGGTGCCAGCGTTCTCCCAGGTCCTGCCCAAGGACACCTCCCTCGCCACCCGTTTCTCCCGCAACATCACGCTGAATCTGCCGCTGGTCTCCGCCGCGATGGATACGGTGACCGAAGCACGCCTCGCGATCGCGATCGCGCAGGAAGGCGGCATCGGCATCGTGCACAAGAACTTCACCGCCGCCGAGCAGGCCGCGCAGGTGGCCAAGGTGAAGCGCTACGAATCGGGCGTGCTGCGCGATCCCGTGGTGATCACCCCCACGCACACCGTGCTGCAGGTCATGCAGCTGTCCGACGAACTGGGCATCTCGGGCTTCCCGGTGCTCGACGGCGGCAAGGTCGTGGGCATCGTGACCGGGCGCGACCTGCGCTTCGAGAACCGCTACGACGTGCCGGTGAGCGAGATCATGACGCCGCGCGACAAGCTCATCACCGTGCCCGACGGCACCACGCTGGCCGAGGCCAAGGCGCTGCTCAACAAGCACAAGCTCGAACGCCTGCTCGTCATCAACAGCGCATGGGAGCTCAAGGGCCTGATCACCGTCAAGGACATCACCAAGCAGACCAGCTTTCCCAATGCCGCACGCGACCCGAGCGGCCGCCTGCGCGTGGGTGCGGCGGTCGGCGTGGGCGCGGGCACCGAAGAGCGCGTCGAGGCGCTGGTGAAGGCCGGCGTCGACGCCATCGTGGTCGACACCGCGCACGGCCACAGCGCCGGCGTGATCGAGCGCGTGCGCTGGGTCAAGAAGAACTATCCGCAGGTCGACGTGATCGGCGGCAATATCGCCACTGGCGACGCAGCCCGCGCGCTGGCCGATGCCGGCGCCGACGCGGTCAAGGTCGGCATCGGCCCCGGATCGATCTGCACCACGCGCATCGTGGCCGGCGTCGGCGTGCCGCAGATCATGGCGGTCGACAGCGTCGCCACCGCACTGCAGGGCACCGGCATTCCGCTGATCGCCGATGGCGGCATCCGCTATTCGGGCGACATCGCCAAGGCCATTGCCGCGGGCGCCAGCACCGTGATGATGGGCGGCATGTTCGCAGGCACCGAAGAGGCGCCCGGCGAGATCGTGCTGTTCCAGGGCCGCAGCTACAAGAGCTACCGCGGCATGGGCTCCATCGGCGCCATGCAGCAGGGCAGCGCCGACCGCTACTTCCAGGAATCGACCACCGGCAATCCCAACGCCGACAAGCTGGTGCCCGAAGGCATCGAAGGCCGCGTGCCGTACAAGGGCTCGATGGTGTCGATCGTCTACCAGATGTCGGGCGGCTTGCGCGCGAGCATGGGCTACTGCGGCTGCGCCACGATCGAAGAGATGAAGAACAAGGCCGAGTTCGTCGAGATCACCACGGCCGGCATCCGCGAGAGCCACGTGCACGACGTGCAGATCACGAAGGAAGCGCCGAACTACCGCGCTGAATAAGCGATGAGCGGGTCCAATCTGGCCAGACCTTGTAAGTCAGGCCAGATTGGCATTAGAATTCAGGCCAGATTTAAATTTTCTGGCCCAAATGCAATCCATCGGCATCGCTGAAGCCAAGAACAACTTCTCGGCCCTGATCGACCTGGTCGAAAAGGGCGAGGAGGTTCGCATCACCCGCCACGGCAAGGAGGTGGTGCGCATGCTGCCGGTGCGGCGCAAGCCGGTCATCACCGACGAGCAGATCGAGCGCGAACTCGGCCAGATCGACGCGCTGCACGCCACCATCAAGCCCGGCCTTTCAATGCGCGCGCTGCTCGACGAAGGGCGCCAATCGTGACAGCCTTCGTCATGGACGCCTCCGTCACCGCCGCCTGGCTCTTGCCCGACCAGGCCAGCGAACACACCCGCAAGCTCTACGCCGCCATCCGCCGCGACGAGGTCGAGCCGCAGGCGCCCAACGCCTGGCAATGGGAGTGCGCCAACATCCTTGCCAACGGCGTGCGCAGCGGCCGCATTCCAACGTCCGCGGTCGAAGGGCTGTGGAGCGTGCTCGACGCCATCCGCCATCGCGTCGAGCTGCACGAACTCGCCCCTGCACAGCACAAGGCGGTGCTGGCCGTGGCCATCGACGCCGGGGTGTCGCTCTACGATGCGGGCTACCTCTGGCTCGCGCGCTCGCTCAATCTCCCGCTCGCGACCTTCGACGAGCAACTCATCCAGGCCGCGCCCAAGGCGGGCGTCAAGCTGTTCGACATTTCAACGCTCTGACCGAGTCTTCTTTCATGCAACACGACAAGATCCTCATCCTCGATTTCGGCTCGCAAGTCACGCAGCTCATCGCGCGCCGTGTGCGCGAGGCGCATGTGCTCAGCGAAGTGCACCCCTGCGACGTCAGCGACGAATGGGTGCGCGAGTACGCGGCCGACGGGCACCTGAAGGGCGTGATCCTCTCGGGCAGCCACGCGAGCGTGTACGAGGAGACCACCGACAAGGCCCCGCAGGCCGTGTTCGACCTGGGCGTGCCGGTGCTGGGCATCTGCTACGGCATGCAGACCATGGCCCACCAGCTCGGCGGCAAGGTCGAGGGCGGCCACAAGCGCGAGTTCGGCTTTGCGTCCGTGCGCGCGCATGGCCACACCGCGCTCTTGAAGGACATCGCCGACTTCACCACGCCCGAAGGCCACGGCATGCTCAACGTGTGGATGAGCCATGGCGACAAGGTCACCGAGCTGCCGCCCGGCTTCAAGCTCATGGCCAGCACCGACAGCTGCCCCATCGCCGGCATGGCCGACGAGGCGCGCCGCTACTACGCGCTGCAGTTCCACCCCGAAGTCACGCACACGCAGCAGGGCAAGGCGATCCTCGAGCGCTTCGTGCTCGGCATCTGCGAGGCCAGGCCCGACTGGGTCATGCGCGACCACATCGCCGAGGCCGTGGCAAAGATCCGCGAGCAGGTGGGCGATGAGGAAGTCATCCTCGGCCTCTCGGGCGGCGTCGATTCGAGCGTGGCGGCCGCGCTCATTCACCGCGCCATCGGCGACCAGCTCACCTGCGTGTTCGTCGACCATGGCCTCTTGCGCCTGAACGAGGGCGACATGGTCATGGAGATGTTCGAGGGCAAGCTGCACGCGAAGGTGATCCGCGTCGATGCGAGCGAGCTGTTCCTCGGCAAGCTCGCGGGCGTGAGCGACCCCGAAGCCAAGCGCAAGATCATCGGCGGCGAATTCGTCACGGTGTTCAAGCAGGAGGCTGCCAAGCTCAAGGCGGGCGATGGTGGCCACAAGGGGGCGACCTTCCTCGCGCAGGGCACCATCTACCCCGACGTCATTGAATCGGGCGGCGCCAAGAGCAAGAAGGCCGTCACGATCAAGAGCCACCACAACGTGGGCGGCCTGCCCGAACAGCTCGGCCTCAAGCTGCTCGAACCGCTGCGCGACCTGTTCAAGGACGAAGTGCGCGAGCTCGGCGTGGCGCTCGGCCTGCCGCCCGAGATGGTGTATCGCCACCCGTTCCCCGGCCCGGGCCTGGGCGTGCGCATCCTCGGCGAAGTGAAGAAGGAATACGCCGACCTGCTGCGCCGCGCCGACGCGATCTTCATCGAGGAGCTGCGCAACTTCAAGGACGACGCCACCGGCAAGAGCTGGTACGACCTCACGAGCCAGGCCTTCACCGTGTTCCTGCCCGTGAAGAGCGTGGGCGTGATGGGCGACGGCCGCACCTACGACTACGTGGTCGCGCTGCGCGCCGTGCAGACCAGCGACTTCATGACCGCCGACTGGGCCGAGCTGCCGTACGCGCTGCTCAAGAAGGTGTCGGGGCGCATCATCAACGAAGTGCGCGGGATCAACCGCGTGACTTACGACGTGAGCAGCAAGCCGCCGGCGACCATCGAGTGGGAGTGATCTCAAGGTCCCCACCGGCCAAGGCGCGCGCCTCGGGCCACCTGCGCAATTCATCGATCTGAAACGCCCTCGTGCGATAAGTCGGGGCAACGAGGAGAGCCCATGGCTGCAGAGCGCAAGCGACAGGAAGTCCCGAGACAGGCCGGCTCGCCGCGTCGAACCGAGCGCGCCTACCAGCACGCAAAAGGCGACATGTCGAAGACGGACTGCGAGAAGATGGAGCGCCTGCTGCAGGAACTGCGCCTGCGCCGCATCGCGGCGGAGCCCAAATTCTCCGATGACGTCATCGTGTGGCCTTCGAAGAACGCGGCGCCTGGTGGCAGCGAGCTGGCGACGCTGGGCGCCATCAACCTGGGCAACGCCGAAGAAGCGCTCGGGCGAGGGATGCGAGGCCGCGGTGTTCCCCGGATGAATCTCGTCAAGCAGCTGGACGGCGTGTCGGTCATGAAGGCCAACTCGTCCGCCTTGCTGGCGATGCGCCGCAATACGCCCGGACTGCGGGTTGCACCCGCCGCATGGGCATACCTCCAATACATCCGCCCGCTGGGCGAGGAACTGGAATCCAGTGCAATCCAGGTTGCGGCGGGAGCCAAGGTCAAGCGCTTCGAATTGCGCCTTGCCGACTCGCTGGGCAAACCCGTGCCGGGGGTACGCGTCAAGGCGCTCGTGGATTGGGATGGCGCACACCTGCCGGCGGTGACCGACAGCCGGGGAATCGCGAGCCTTGGAATTCCGGTGCTCTACCCCCGGGTGGAAATGATCCTGGTCGAGCCGGAACACACGCACTGGTCGGTCTTCGTGAAGGGGTTCGACCGCGTCGCGGCACCGAAGCGGCTGGATGTCCGGACCACGGCACTGGCGCCCGATACCTTCCAGCTGCTGGCGAACTACGCGCCCTACGATCCCCAGGCGGGAGCGGGTGTCACGGTCGGTGTGATCGACAGCGGCGTTGGCCCGCATGCCGGCATTGCCGTGGCGGGCGGCGGATGCTTCGTCACCGGCGACGATGCCACGGATTTCCTCGACAACGGCATCGGGCACGGAACCCACGTTGCCGGCATCATCGCGGGCAGGATGGCCGCTGGCACCGGCATCTACGGCCTGGCGCCGGCCTGCCGTCTGCTGGCCTACCGCGTGTGTCCCAAGACCGGCGAACGCGGCCGCGCGAAATCCAGCGACATTGCCAGTGCGCTCGAGCGCGCGATCAGCGACGGCTGCCACATCGTCAACATCAGCATGGGCAGCCTCGAGCCCATGCCGGAAATGCCGGACATTCTTGAAAAAGCGCGCAACGCCGGCATTGCCGTGTTCGCGGCCACCGGCAACGACGGGCAGTCGCTGCTGCGCTATCCCGCCCGCTACAGCCACACCCTGGCGGTCGGCGCGCTCGGCCGCGACGGAACGTTTCCGGCGGACTGCCCCGAGAGCTTTCAGGAGAGCGAGATCCGCCGCAAGAAGGAATTCGTTGCCGAGTTCTCGAACTACGGGCTTTCGACCGATTTCATCGGTCCCGGCGTCGCCGTCCTGTCGGCGTTTCCCGGCGATAGATACGCCATGATGTCCGGCACGTCGATGGCCACGCCGTTCACGTCGGGCATGGCGGCCCGTCTGTTGTCAGGGAATCAGAACCTGCTTAACATGCCCAGAGGTCCTGAAAAGGCCGACGCCATCGTCAAGATGCTGTCGCAGGCGGCCCGAAAGGTGGGTTGGTCGGCCGAATACGAAGGGTTTGGAGTTCTGAAGTGACAAGCGTGGTGCTGACCTACACAGGCCGTCCCGACCAGAAGTTGTCGGCCGAGGCACGGCTGCGGCGCTGCGTGCCGGGCGTTGTGCTCACGCCGAAGACGGGCACCCTGGTGGAGGCCCAGATCGACGACGACGCGCAACTGGCGGCGCTTGAACAGAATCCCGAATGGGTGGTGACCCCACCGACCTTTGCGGAAATCCGCAAGCCTGTCTTCAATCTGAAAAACGCACGCGCCAAGCTCGGCAAATAGTCGCAAGGCGCCCGCGCGCCGATTGTGGCCGTGGGTTTTTTGGAGAGGAAGTTCCATGTCCGATACAGACGTCCAGGTCGTGAGCAATTCATGGGCCGGTATCCAGCGCGTTGCCGCAACGCCCAAGCCGGCGGAATTCTTCAGGGGCCGGCAAGGCTACGCGCCCGACTTCTTCGGAGACGGCAACCGCGTGGAGCTGCCCTCGATGAGCGAGGCGATATCGATGGACGATATCGCCTCGCTCGAAGACGGCTCCTTCGAACTCAAGTACCAGCACTTCAGCACGGTGCAGTGCATTTCCCGCCGCGTGCCGCTTTATTCCGCATGCAACGTCGATGGGTCCAGGTCGAAGAACGTTCCCCGCCACGATACCTGGAACTACGACGGCCGCATCAAGAAGGAATACCAGATGCTGCGGGAAGCCTACGGCCCCGGGCAGGACAGGAAGTTCTCGCGCGGCCACATGACGCGCAGGCAGGACCCGAACTGGGGTTCGCTGGCGACCGCGCAGCGGGCCAACATCGATACCTTCTTTGCAACCAATGCGTGTCCCCAGTGGCAGCCTTTCAACGACGGACTGTGGGGCGACCTGGAGGACTACGTCCTCGGCAATGCGCAAGGCGACGACAAGCGCATCAGCGTCTTCACCGGGCCGATTCTCCGGCCGGACGATGCCGAGAGATTCGGCATCCGGATTCCGCGCGACTTCTGGAAGGTCGTTGCCTTCATCAGCGAGGCGACGGGTGAACTGGCCGCCATCGCCTATCTGATGAGCCAGGGCACCTATCTCGATTCGGGGGTGGCGCGCGACCTGGAGGATTTCGCCATGTCGCAGCGCCCGCTTTCGTTCATCGAAGCCGAGACCGGGCTCAAGTTTGAAAGTCTCGAAGGGCGCGATGTGCTCGACGGCGCGGACATCAGCTTCGTTCAGCCGATCCGGCGCTTCAGCGACACCAGGCTTCCGGCCTGATCTATGGCGCGGGGGAGCCGGACTCCCCGGCAGGCGCGCCGATGCGCCGCGCCTCGGACTCGATCACCAGGCGGTCGATGCGCTCGTCCGGCAGATTGACCAGCAGTTCCACGTGGCGGTGGATCGCGTGCATCGTCTTCACGAAGGCGTCGGTGTCGCCACCGGCGCCTTCGGCACGGGGATCCGGATGGGACCAGTGCGCCGCGGCGGGCTGGCCGGGCCAGACGGGGCAGGCCTCGCCTGCGGCCTCGTCGCAAAGCGTGACGACCAGGTCCATGTGCGGTGCCGAGGCCTGGCCGTATTCGTCCCAGCTCTTGCTGCGCAGTCCATCGGTCGGCAGGCCCGCACCCTTCAACGCTTCGATGGCGCGGGGATCGGGCTTCCCGTCCGGCGTGGGCGCATGGCCTGCGGAATACGCGAGGAACCGGCCCTTGCCGAGATGGTTGAGCAAGGCCTGCGCGATCAGGCTGCGTGCCGCGTTGCTGTTGCAGAGGAAAAGGACGTGAACAGGGTGGCTCGGGTTCATGGCGTGGCAAAGGCGGCTGCGCGCAGGCGGCCTTCATGTGGATGATTCCGCGCATTGATCCCGACCGGCATGACGGGTGTATGACGCCCGCAAGACGGGCGGGATTGCAGATCGGCACTGGCGCCTCTCCCGGGCCCTATCTCATGTGCGCCAGGTCCCGAAGGTCCGATCGGATGGCGGCACGATCCGTGCCTTGAAGCGGCAGGCTGACAAACAGTTCCAGCCGTCGGCGCAATGCATACAGCATCTGTATCGCCAGATGGGCGACCTTCTCCGGGTCGCCGGCCGCGGCAACATCCGGAAAAGCCCACAACGCCGAGTCGGGTTGGCCCGGCCAGCGCGGTTGGAACGAGGACGTCGTTTCATCGAGGGTGATCACGAATTCCGCACGAGCTGCGCTCGGCCGCGCCAGGTCATTCCAGTCACGAGGTCGATGATTGGGTATCGGCATGCTTGCGCTGTTGAGCGCGCCGATTGCCGCGGGATGGATCGCATCGGCGAGCATGCCTGGCCACCCGCATGACAGTGCCAGGAACCGTCCCGAGCCCAGGTGCGCGAGACAGGCTTGCGCCAATATGCTCCGCAGGGAATTGCGCTGCGAGACGAAGATCACCACGCTGTGTTTCGACATTGGTTCCAACTATACAAAGGGCCCCCTCATCCGGCGGCCATGCGAACTCCCGAGGATTTTCAATCTCGCTGACATGCGGCGCGGTAACGATCGGCGCTGGTGCTTGTCTTTGATGTCCTTTGCTCTGGGAGTGGAAAATGGCCGCACGTTCAACTCGTTGTCGCGCAGGTCGGCGTCCTCTTCTGCAGCGCGCGTTCACGCTCATCGAGCTGATGGTGGTGCTGGTGATCATCGGCGTGCTTGCCGCGCTGATCGTGCCGAGCCTGATGGACCGGCCCGACCAGGCGCGCGCCACTGCCGCGCGGCAGGACGTGGCCGCGATCATGCAGGCGCTGAAACTCTATCGGCTCGACAACGGCGTCTACCCCGGTGGCGCGCAAGGCCTGCGCGCGCTGGTGGAAAAGCCGACCTCCGGCAAGGTGCCGGCCAACTGGCGCACCTATCTCGAGCGCCTGCCGAAGGATCCCTGGGGCAACGCTTACCAGTACCTGAATCCCGGCACCCACGGTGAGGTCGACGTGTTCTCGCTGGGCGCCGATGGCGAGCCCGACGGGGAGAAGGCCGCCGCGGACATCGGTTCCTGGTAGCGCGGCAGTACCGTGGGCGGACCGGTGGATACCAGGACGGGCGGCTGCCCGGCCGCGAAGGCGAGCCGGCGGAGCCGGGCGCGCGCAGGGGGCATGGCGGTGGTCAGCGCGCTGCTGATCGTGGCCGTGATCGCCGCGCTGGCGGCGGCGTTGCTGGGCCGGCAATCCGCATTCATCCGCATCACCCAGGACGGCCAGTCCCGCGTGCAGGCGCGCTGGCTGCTGCTCGGCGAAGTCAGCGCGGCGCAGCGCCTGTTGCGCGCCGAGGCCGTGCGCGAGCCGACCACACGCCTCGACGGGGCGTGGAACCGGTCCTTCTCGAGGCAGGCGTCGGGCCAGGTGGCCGCCGAGGGGGGCCGCCTTGTCAGCGAAATCACCGATGAGCAGGGCAAGTTCAATTTGCGCAACCTGGTGGACCGCGGGCGCATCGATCTCGCCGAGGCGGAGGTGTTCACGCGGCTTTGCGCGATGGTGGGAGTGCCGCAGGCACCGGCCCGGTCCATCATGCGCCGCGTCATCGTGAGCCTGGGCGATGTGGAGGCTTCATCGGCCGATGCCTTGCCGGATGCGGCGCCGGAGCGGGCCGGCAAGCTGGCGGCCGCGCTGGACCTGCCGCCGGTGTTGCCGCGCGCTGCGCAGGCGCCGCGGCTGCGCGCGCTGGAAGACCTGCTCGCCGTTCCCGGCGTGGATGCCGGCGTGCTCGCGAGGCTGGCCCCCTTCGTGACCGTGCTGCCGCAGCGGACCTGGATCAATTCGAACACGGCGAGCGCGGAACTGGTGGCGGCCGGGGTGTCGGGCCTTTCGCTGGACAGGGCCCGCGCCGTGCTGGCCGCGCGCGACCGCGGCCAATGGTTCATCAATCGAGGCGACTTCACCAACCGCCTGCAGATGCCGGAACTGGAGGCCGATGAGGTTCGCATCGGCATCACCAGCAACTGGTTCCGCGTTGCCAGCGTGCTCGACACTGCGCGTACGAAGTTCGTGCAGGTGGCGCTGCTGCACGACGACAAGAATGCCTTGCCACGCGTGGTGTGGCTGCGGGAGGGCGTGTGAAGGTCGACCTGCTGCGCCTGCAACTGCCGCCCTGGACGGACCCGGATGATCCGACGCTTGCCGTGCGCTGCGGCTGGCGCGGATCCGGCGGCGCGTGGCGCGACGGCGGCACGCTGGCCCTGGGCGAGGTCGCCGGCCGCTTCCGGTCCAGACGCTGTGAGGCCTGCCTGCATCCCGGCGACCTGCCGATGGCCAGCTTCACGCTGCCTCCGCTGTCGGGGCGGCGTCTTCGTGCCGCCGTCCTGGGGGCTGTCGAACCCTGCGCGCTCCAGCCGCTGGAAAGCCTGGTGGTCGGCTTCGGTCCGCGCGAGGCCGATGGCACAGTTGGCGCGGCATGGCTCGGCGCCCGCGCGATGGACGGCTGGACGAGACTGCTGCGGCGCAGCGGCATTGCGGTGCGCGGGCTTCATCCTCCGGCTGCTTTCCTGCCGCTTGCGGCCGAGGGCTGGGTGGGATGCCGGGTCGATGGCTGGTGCATCGTCCGCACGGGCCGGAGCCAGGGCTTCACGCACTGGATGACGGAGGGCGCCGACCACGCCGCGGGCTTGGCGGCGCCCGAAGCGCCTGCTTTCATCCGCTGGCTTGATGTCGAAGAAGCCGATGCGGCCGCGCGCTGGTCGGGCGAGGATTGGCGCTGGTCCCTGCCTTCTGCAGAAGCGGCGGGCGTGAGCGGCGGCACCGCGCTCGCCGGACCCGCCTTCGGCTGGGGCGCCATCGCCGCCGCGGTCTGGTTGGGTGGCCTGAACGTCTACGCTGGCCAGCTGGCAACGCAGGGGCAGGCGCTGAAGCGGCAGATGGCCGCGCGGGTCAAGGCCGTGTTCCCCGACCTGCCTGTCGTCGTCAACCCGGTGCAGCAGGCGCGGCAGCAAAAGGATGCACTCGCGGCGGGCGGACCGCAGGCGGCCGGCAGCGGCTACGCGGGTCTCGCGCAGGGGGCCGCACGGTTGCTCGCGGAGGTGCCGGCCGGGCAGGTCCAGAGCCTGCGCTATGCACCGGAGGAGCTGCGCATCCGCTGGCGCGATGGCGGGGTGCCGTCGTCCGAGGCATGGGGCGCGCTGCAGGCCCGGGCCCGCGAGCAGGGCCTGGCTGTCGAGAGCGGTGCGGGCGTGCTGAGCGTGCGGATGGCGGCCAGCAGTTCGGCTGCCGACGCTGCGGCACTCGACCCGCAGCGGAAAGACCCGCCGTGATCCGCGATCGCCTGCGAGCGCTGATCCAGCGCCTGAACCCGGCGCGGCAGTTCGCCCGCGAAGGCGCAGCCCGCTGGCGCACAATGCCTGCGCGCGATCGCACGGCGGTGGGTATTGCCGTGCTCGTGACGACGCTGGCTTTTCTGTGGCTGGTCCTGACGCGGCCCGCTCTCGATACCGTTGCTCGATGGCAGCGCGACCTGCCGAAGCTGCAGGCCCAGTCCGCCGAACTCGACCAGGTGCTGGCAGGCGTTCCTGTTGCGCGCCTGGCCCCCGGTGCGGCCGAACCGCTGCAGGCCGGACTGGACCGCGCAGGCCTTCGAGGACTTTACGGACTGCAGGACGCCGTGGCCGACGCGCCGCCGGCCGCAGGCAAGGCATCGCCAGCGAAAGCGTGGCGGATCGAGTTTGCCGAACCGGTGCCTGCTGGCCAGGTGTTCTCCTGGCTGATGGCCGTGTCGGCGCGCGGCGACGTCGAGATCGTGCGTGCCGCCCTGGATCGCGTGGATGGTGCGGAGGATCCCGCTACAGGCTCGCAAGGCCTGGTGCGCGGCGTGGTGGACGTGCAGTCCAGGCAACTCAACAAGGATGGCCAGTGACACGAGATCGAAAGGGTGCAGCCGTGCGCCGATGGACAGTGGCGTGCTGCCTGGGCCTGGCCATGTGCGCGGCGGCCGCGCCGCCCTCCGCATTGCCCCCCAACCGCCCCGATGCCCGCGCGCCGCAACCCGCCAGGGGCGGCGGCAAGGACGAGAAGGTGGTGCTGAACTTCGTCGATGCGGACATCACCTCCGTGGTGTCGGCGCTGGCGAGGTTCCTGGGCCGCAACTTCCTTTTTGACCCGCGCGTGAAAGGGCAGATCACGCTCGTCTCGGAAGGCGAGGTACCTGCATCCACGGCCTACGGCATGCTGTCGACCGCGCTGCGCATGCGCGGCTTCGTGATCGTGGACGTCGGCGAGGTGAGCCGCGTCGTGCCCGCCGCCGACGCGAAGCTGCAGGGCGGGGCGGTCAACATGCGCAATCCCGGCGGCGGGCTGGCGACGCGCACCTTCCGCCTGAACTATGAAAACGCCGAAGCGCTGGTGCCGGTGCTCAAGCCGCTGATCGCGGCCGAGAACACCATTGCCGCCTACGCATCGAACAACACGCTGGTGGTGACCGACCACATCGACAACCTCGAGCGCCTGGCCCGCATCATCGAGAGCATCGACACCCCGGCATCGCTGGATTCCGAGCTGGTGAAGCTGCGCAACGGCATTGCCGTGGACATTGCCGCGCTCGCCACCGAACTGCTGGAAGGCAGCGGCGAAAAGGGCCGGCGCGACATCGTGGTGCTGGCTGATCCGCGCTCCAACAGCGTCGTGATCCGTGCCAGCAGCCCGGGGCGCACGGCCCTCGCGCGCGAACTGATCGCCAAGCTCGACAGCGCGCAGACCGATGCGGGAAACCTGCACGTGGTCTACCTGCGCAACGCGCAGGCCGTGCATCTGGCCGGCGTGCTGCGCGGCCTGCTGACGGGCGAGTCGGCGGACACGTCCGCCACAGGCAGCGGCTCGGTCCGCGCGGCGCTGGGGTCGGGCGGCATGCTGAGCGGAGCAGGGGGAGCGAACGGGAGCGGGAGCAGTGCCACCGCAGGCGGCAGCACCACCCTTGGCGCAGGCAGCACGGCCGGCGCGGCCGGCAAGGCAAGCGCCGGCGGCGGGTTGCGCGCGGTTGCGGGCGGCACGGGCCAGTCCTCCGGCGCCGCGGCGGGGAGCACGTCGACCGCCTTTTCCACGGGCAGCGTCACGGTGCAGGCCGACGCTTCCACCAACACGCTGATCATTGCCGCGCCGGAGCCGATGTACCGCAGCCTGCGCAGCGTGATCGACCTGCTGGACCAGCGCCGCGCGCAGGTGCTGGTCGAAAGCCTGATCGTCGAGGTGACGGAGCGCGACGCCTCCGAACTGGGCATCCAGTGGATGGCGGGCGGCAGCAATGGCCGGGTGCGCGCGGGCACGAACTTCGGCGGTGCCCAGCTCAATGCGAGCGCGGCCAACACCATCGACGTGATGCCCAGGGGCCTCAACATCGGCGTGGTCGACGGCACCATCAACCTGCCGGGCGTGGGCGAGATCCTTAACCTCAAGATGCTGGCCCGCGCGCTCCAGGGCAAGGACGGCGCCAACATTCTCTCCACGCCCAACATCCTCACGCTGGACAACGAACCGGCCTCGATCATGGTGGGCAAGACCGTGCCTTTCGTGAGCGGGCAGTACATCACCAACGGCAACAGCAGCACCAATCCGTTCCAGACCATCCAGCGCGAGGACATCGGCCTCAAGCTCAACATCCGCCCGCAGATCTCCGAGGGCGGCACGGTCAAGCTCGACATCTACCAAGAAGTCTCGTCCATCGACGAGCAGACCTCGGGCGCCTCCGGCATCGTGACCAACAAGCGTGCGCTGGACACCAGCATCCTGGTGGACGACGGGCAGATCATGGTGCTCGGCGGGTTGATGGAAGACAGCGTGGCCAACGGCAGCGAAGCCGTACCCGGCCTCGGTTCGCTGCCGGTGCTGGGCAACCTGTTTCGCTACGACAAGCGCCAGCGGGTCAAGACCAACCTGATGGTCTTCCTGCGGCCCTATGTGATCCGGGATGCGAACGCGAGCCGCGGCCTCACGCTGGACCGCTACAACTTCATGCGCATGCAGCAGGGGCGTGCGCGGCCGGCGCCGCACGGCCTGCTGCCCGACCTGGGCGGACCCGCGCTGCCCCCGGCGGACGTGCCCGCCGTGCGGCGCGCGCCGGAGGTCGACCTGCGGCCGCAGAACTGGGAGCGCACGCGGGAGCAGGTGCCGCCGCCCACCGCCTCGGCCAGCGCGGTGCGCCAGGCGCCGGCAGCAGCGGCGGCGCCGCCACCCGAGCTGCGGTCGCAGCTGCCGGTGGGCGTGACGGTGGAATCCGACCCCGCCGCGCTGCATGGCGGCATGAACGACAAGGTCACCGTGGTGCAAATTGCCGACGTGAACGCCGAGCAGGATGCGGTGCGCATCGTCAAGCGCGTGCGCATCAGCGGCATCGGCGCCTACATCGTCGGCGGCCCCGGAGGGGAAGGCAACCTGGTGCGGGTGGAGATTCCGCGCGATCCGCAGGCGGTGGACAATGCCATCGCCGTGCTGCGCGAACTGGGCTACCGCCCCGAGCTGGTGGTGACGCCATGAGCGCAGCGCTGCCGCATGCATGGGCGCGCAGCCAGCGCATCGTCGTGCGGCAGGAGGGCGATGCGCCTTGCATCGCGGTGTGCCCCGCCACGCCGGGCTGGGCCGTCGTCGAGGCGCGCCGCCTGCTGGGCGATCTGCCGCTGCAGCGCATCGGCGACGACGAGATGAGCGGCCTGCTGGCCAGCAGCTACGCCGACGCCGGCGATGCCGCCTCGGTGGTCGGCGCGGTGGAGCAGCAGGTCGATCTTGCGCGCCTGATGCAGGACATTCCCGCCGTCACCGACCTGCTCGACGCGCAGGACGACGCGCCGGTCATCCGCATGATCAACGCGCTGCTGGCCCAGGCCGCGCGCGACGGCGCGAGCGACGTGCACCTCGAATCATTCGAGACCCATTCGGTGGTTCGCTTTCGCGTCGATGGCACGCTGCGGGACGTGGTGGCGCCGCGCCGTGCGCTGCATGCGGCGCTGATCTCGCGCATCAAGATCATGTCGCAGCTCGACATCGCCGAGAAGCGGCTGCCGCAGGACGGGCGCATCACGCTGCGCGTGGGCGGCCGGCCGATCGACGTGCGCGTGTCCACCGTGCCCACCGCGCACGGCGAGCGTGCGGTGCTGCGGCTGCTCGAGAAGGACGCAGGCCGCCTGCGGCTCGAGCGCCTCGGCATGGCGCCCGACACGCTGGCCGAGCTCACGCGGCTGGTGCGCCAGCCGCACGGCATCGTGCTCGTCACCGGCCCCACCGGCAGCGGCAAGACCACCACGCTCTACGCGGCGCTGGGCCAGCTCGACCTGGCTACCAGCAACATCCTCACGGTGGAGGATCCGGTGGAGTACGACCTGCCCGGCATCGGCCAGATTCCCGTGCACGGCAAGATCGGCATGACCTTCGGTGCGGCGCTGCGCGCGGCGCTGCGGCAGGACCCGGACAACATCATGATCGGCGAGATCCGCGACCTCGAGACTGCGCAGATCGCAGTGCAGTCCTCGCTCACCGGGCACGGCGTGCTGGCCTCGCTGCACACCAACGACGCGGTCTCGGCTGTGACCCGCATGAGCGACATGGGCATCGAGCCCTTCCTGCTGTCGTCCTCGCTGCTGGGCGTGCTGGCGCAGCGGCTGGTGCGCTGTCTCTGCCCCGCCTGCAAGGCGCCGCAGCCGCGGCCCGACGGCAGCATGGCCTACGTGCCGGTGGGCTGCCCCGCCTGCGGCAACTCCGGCTTCAAGGGCCGCACCGGAATCCACGAACTGTTCGTGGTGCACGACGACATCCGCCGCCTGATCCACGAAGGCGGCGACGAGCAGGCCATGCGCGCCGCGGCGGTGCGCCACGGCATGCGCTCCATGCGCGAGGACGGGCAGCGCTGGGTGCGCGAAGGCGTGACGACCGCCGAGGAGATCCTGCGCGTGACGCGCGACGCATAGGAGCCGCGGCATGGCACGTTTCGAGTTCGAGGCCGCGAACGGCGCCGGCGAGATCCAGCGCGGCACCGCCGAGGGCGAGTCCGCGCGATCGGTGCGCACGCAGCTGCGCGAGCGCGGCCTCACGCCGCTGGACATCCGCGAGAAGGCCGCGAGCGGCGGCGCGCTGGCCTGGATGAATCCGAAGCTGAGCGCCAGCGACCTGTGCTGGGCCACGCGCGAGCTTGCGAGCCTGCTGGGCGCGCGGCTGACATTGGAGGCCGCGCTGGTCGCAACCATCGAGCAGGCCGAGCGCAAGCACGTGGCCGAAGCGCTGGGCGCGGTGTGCGAAGGCGTGCGCGCCGGCATGCGGCTCGCCGATGCGCTGGGCGAGCGGCCGCGCGACTTTCCGCAGATCTACCGCGCGCTGGTGAGCGCGGGCGAAGACTCGGGCGATCTCGCGCGCGTGATGGAGCGGCTGGCCGACTACCTGGAGAACCGCGACAACCTGCGCAGCAAGGTGCTCACGGCCTTCATCTATCCGGCCATCGTGGGCTTCGTCTCGCTGTGCATCGTCGTGTTCCTGCTGGGCTACGTGGTGCCGCAGGTCATCGGCGCTTTTGCGCAGGCGCGGCAGGAGCTGCCGGCCATCACGCGGGCCATGCTGGCCGCCAGCGCCTTCGTGCGCGAATGGGGCTGGCTCACAGCGGGCCTGGCCGCGGGCGCATGGATGCTGGGCCGCGCGTCGCTGCGCGATGCGGGCCGGCGGCTGCGCTGGCATGCGCTGGTGCTGCGCCTGCCGATGGTGGGCCGCTATGCACTGGGCGTGGACACGGCGCGCTTCGCCTCCACGCTGTCGATCCTGATGGACGCCGGCGTGCCCTTGCTGCGCGCATTGGAGGCCGCGCGGCAGACGCTCGGCAACGAGTGGATCAAGCGCTGCGTGCTCGAGGCCACGGGCCGCGTGAAGGAGGGAACGCCGCTGGCGGCGGCGCTCAAGGCACAAAAGATTTTTCCGTCGAACCTCGTGCACCTGGTGGCCAGCGGCGAGAAGACGGGCGCGCTGGCTGCCATGTTCGAGCGTGCGGCGCAGAACCTCTCCCGTGATCTGGAGCGCCGGGCGATGCGCCTTACCACCGTGCTGGAGCCGCTGATGATCGTCGGCATGGGCGGCGTGGTGATGGTGATCGTGCTCGCCGTGCTCATGCCGATCATGGAAATCAACCAGATGGTGCGCTGAATGTTCGGGAGCAGGCCTCTCGAAACCAGCTGCGTGTTCGGGAGTTTTCGCGGTGCGTGTTCCCGAGCTTTTTTCGGCCTGCTGTCACCTGCGAAACGCAGGATCAAAGGCGTCGCTGGAGAGGCGACAGAGGTAGCGAGAAGACAGGCGTTCGAGCGAACGCACGGTCTTTTGGTAGTTCATTTATCTGGTCCATTCAAAGGAGTTTCCATGAATGCAAAGTTCAAGACGGCCGCACTGTCGGCCGTGACGATGGCTTGCCTGCTGGCTGCCGGTGCTGCGTCCGCGCAGATCGCGGTCGGCGGTGGCGCGACACTGCCCGAGATCCTGTATGACGAGATCCTTCCGAGCGGCGTGGGCCTCACCAACTTCAGCTACACCGGCACCGGCAGCGGCGCCGGCAAGTCGGCTTTCTTCAGCAACAGCGCCACCGCGTTCAAGAACGAGTCCGTGTCCGGCACGCCGGCATGGACCGCCACGCAGTCGGTGCACTTCGCAGGCAGCGATTCCGCCGTGACCGCCGCCGAGCGCGACGCGTACAACACCGCGCACGTCACCGGCGTGACCGGCCCGGCCGCCTGGAGCCGCATGATCCAGATCCCCGCGGTTGCCACCTCGGTGCTGATCCCCTACAAGCGCTCGGGCATCAGCGACCTGAACCTGTCGGACGCACAGATGTGCGCCGTCTTCAGCAACAAGACGGGCGGCCAGACCTGGGGCCAGCTGCGCGGCACCACCGACGCCACGACGGTGAAGGTGGTCTATCGCACCGACAACAGCGGCACCACCGAACTGCTGAGCCGCTACCTGGTTGCGGCTTGCCCCACCTCGGGCTTCATCGTCTCGAACAACTTCGCCGCCATGGTGGCCGGTGCCGTCACCGGCGGCACGATCCCGGCCCACTGGTTCGGCGCCAACGGCAACGCCGGCGTGTCGAATGCCTTCATCGGCACCGGCACCGACTCGCGCGTCGGCTACCTGAGCCCCGACTCCACCTACACGGGCAGCAGCAACGCGGTTGTCGCGCGGGTCAACGGCAACCTGCCGCTGGCCTCGTCGATCCAGACCGCGCTGGCCGCCGTGTCCCTGCCGGTGGGCGGCGCTGCGCAGGCCAGCAACCCGCTCGCCTGGGTGCCGGCCTACTCGAAGCCGACCCCGGCAACGGGCGCGGGCTCCAGCTACCCGATCTTCGGCACCACCAACCTGCTGGTGAACCAGTGCTACAGGGACGCCGCGGTGCAGACCAAGGTCCGCAACTTCCTGGTGGGTCTGCTGGGTACCACCTACAACACGCCGATCACCACCCACAACTTCGTGAACCTGCCTGACGGCACGGTCGGCACGAACAACTGGAAGACCCAGATCGCCAACGTGTTCCTGAACGCCAGCCACCCGCTGGGCATCGGCAACGTCAACGTCTGCAACGGCATCGGCCGTCCGCTGACGAACTGATAGGCACCTGCTGACCGTACGTTCGGAGCCGTCGCACCTCGGTGCCGCGGCTGCGAACCTGCCCCGGGGAAAAGGGCTGTGCCACGGCACGGCCCTCATCCTGGGGCTTTGGGCTGTCTGGCCCGGTCAGCACAAACGCAAGGGTTTGCGATGTCATGCGAACGTCACCTCGGGCGACTAACTTCACCCGGGTCCGCAAGAGCGCCAGGTGGGCTGCGCGGCGGAAGCGGCAACCCAGGGACATGTGCGCCAACCCGGTATGACAGCGATTTCGGCATCGGTCAGTGTTCTGGCACTGGCCTGGTGCCTGGCCGGCGCGGTTGCGTTGTTCGGGTGCGGCGTGGCGTATGCGCAGCCGGAGCCCGCGGCGCAGCAGGCGTCCACGGCACGCATCGATTTCGATATTCCGGCCCAGCGCCTGGGAGACGCGATCGAAGCCTACAGCGCGACGACGCGGATGGATGTGCTGATCGATGGCCACCACGCGCAGCGCCTCTCGACTGCCGTGCGCGGCTTGCTGACCGCGGCGGAGGCAATGGAAGCAATGCTGGTGGGTACGGGCCTGGAAGCGCGCCTTGCCAATGCGAGTTCGCTGGTGATCCAGGCCTCGCGCACATCCGGCGCTGCGGCCGCGCTGCAAGGAGCGCAAGCGCCGGGGCTGGAGGAGTCGGGTTTCAAAGAAGGGGAAGTCTTGCATCAGTCCTACGCCGCCCAGGTCCAGCAGGCCCTGCGCGGTTCCTTGTGTGGTTCGGCCGAAACACGGCCGGGCAGCTATCGCCTGGCGCTGCAGCTGTGGCTGGACGCGCGCGGCACGGTGGAGCGCTTCCGCCTGCTCAGCACGACCGGCGACGCGAACCGCGATGCCGCCGTGCACAGCCGGGTGCGCAGCCTGTCCATCGGCAGCGCGCCGCCGCCGTCGCTGCCGCAGCCGCTGGTCATCCTGCTGCTGCCGGAGGGACCGGGCGCGCAGGTCGATTGCGGGCAGGCCGCCTACCGCGGCAAGGTCTACGCGCAATGAGCGAAGGCATGGCGTCCACGCTGCGCGCGCGCATGGTCGCGCGCTACGTCGAGTTGCGCGGCAAGCTCGAGCGCATCGTCGGTTCGCGCGACGATGCGGCCGACGCGATGCAGGAGACCTGGCTTCGCCTCGCGGCCATGAGCGACGGCACCACGACGGTGAACAATGCCGACGCCTACCTGCTTCGCATGGCCGCGAACATTGCCACCGATCGCTACCGCCAGGACAATGTGCTGCTCGCGCGCGGCGAGATCGACGCGCTGGTGCACATGGTGGACGAGGTGGGAGACCCCGAACGCATCGCGAGCGGGCGCAGCGATGTGCAGGCACTGAGCCTCGTGCTCGCGCGCATGCCGGCGCGGCGGCGCGCCATCCTGGTGGCGGCGCGCGTCGAAGGCCAGCTCAACAGCGAGATTGCGCAGCACCTCGATGTTTCCGTGAGCACGGTCGAGAAGGAATTGCGCGCAGCCCTCGAATACTGCAAGAAGCATTTGCCGGACGTGGAGGCCGCCCAGCGCGGCCACTTTGCCGGCCCGAGAAAATACTGATGAGCGCCATGTCTTCTTCCAAGCCCGACCCTGGTGCGCTTCAACGCCAGGCCCATGCCTGGTGGGTGCGGCTGCATTCGGGCCAGGCGACCCGCGCCGACGCCGACGCGTTCCGGCAATGGGCGACCCTGAGCGCCGCGCACGCGCAAGCTTGGCGCGAGGTCATGCGCGTGTGGTCGGCACTCGATCCGCTGCTGGCCGAAGAGGCCGCGCGCCAGGCGGCACGGGCGCCGCTGTTCTCGTGGCCCGGCGTGTCCGAGGCGCTGCGTTCCCCGGGGCGCAGGGCGTTCATGGGCGGCGCGGTCGCGGCCACCGTGGCTGCGGGCGTGCTGGCGGTCGACCCGCCATTGGGCCTGTGGCCGTCGGTGGGCGAACTGGCCGCCGACTACCGCACCGCCACGGGCGAGCAGCGGCAGGTGGCGCTGGGCGAGGACGTCAGCGTGCGCATGAACACGCAGACGCTCATCAACCGCATCGGCACCGGCGCGAACCTCCGCGGAATGGAACTGCTGGCCGGCGAGGCGGAGATCGCGGCGGCAGGCAATGCCGACTTCTTCGTGGAGACGGGTGGCGGCCGCCTGCTGGCGCGGGGCGCGCGCTTCAACGTCCGCCACACCGGGCCGCAGGTCTGCGTGACCTGTCTCGATGGCCGCGTGCTGGTGTCGGTGGGCGGAGAGCAGCGCTCGGTCGAAGCGGGCCGGCAGGTGGTGTACGACCGGGCCGGCATCCAGGACGTGGTGCGTGCGGACGTGGTCAGCGTGAGCACGTGGCGCACGGGCGTGCTGTCTTTCGACCGCACGCCGCTCGCCGAAGTGATCGACGAGATCAACCGCTATCGCCCGGGCAAGGTCATCCTGCGCAACGAGTCGTTGGGCCGCACGCTGGTGCGGATGCAGTTGTCGCTGCGCAGCATCGACAACGCACTGGTGATGATCCGCGAACTCTATGGCGCCAAGGTGCGCAGCCTGCCGGGCGGCATCGTGCTGTTGAGCTGAGACGCCCTGCGCAAATAATTTACGGGTCGCCTCGCGCAGGCTCGTCATGGGGGTATGCAACCGACGCCTCATGACGAACGGCCGCGCGAAGCCCGCAGCAAGGAAGCCTGCCTGGGCGAGGCGCTGGACTGGATCGTGCGCCTGAACCGCCTCAGCGTCAGTGAGGCCGAGCTTCTTGCGCTCGAAGTCTGGCGCGCGCGCAGTGCCACGCATGCCCAGGCCTGGCACGAGGCGCTGGTGCTGTGGCGGCTGCTGCTGCCCGCTGCGCACGGCCTGTCGCAATCGCCGCCACCCGCTCGCCGCCGAGGGGCCGCCGGCCATCCATTGATCGCCTGCACCGCGGGCGACATCCGCATCACCGACCGCGGTGCCGCTCGCGGCGCTGCTTCCGACATCTCGTTCCCGCACTATCGCCGCAGGCAATCATGGTCTTGAATCCACACACCCTTCATTCACGCCGATCCGCAGTGCAGCGGGGCGCATCGTCCGGTGGCGGCGGCCTGCGCCTGACGCCGCTGGCGCGAGCCATGGCGGTGGCGCTGGCGGCGGCCGGCGCGCTGGGCCCGACGCAAGCGGGCCAGGCCTTCAGCCCTGCGTGGTTTGCGAACAAGGGTGCGGCCCAGGCCGGCGCGATGCAGACCGGCAGGCTGCCGAACGGCATGCCGGCGTCGAGCCTTGCGAGCCCGTCGCAGCAGCAACAGCAGGCCAGCGAGCAGCTCCAACGTTCGATCGGCAACCTGAACCTGGCCGCGCGGGCCATCGCGGCGCAACAGGCCGCGCAGGCCGCGGCGCGCGAGGCGGCGCTGCGCGATCCGTCGTCGGTGCCCGACGGCCTGGCTGAAGGCGGCCTGCGGGTCGATACCAACAGCCTCACGGCGGGCTGGCACAACGCCAATGCACCGGTGCAATCGCAGCAGGCCGACGGCCGTACCAACGTGGCGATCCAGCAGACCGGCGACCGCGCCATCCTCAACTGGGAGACTTTCAACGTCGGGCGCAACACGACAGTCGAATTCAGGCAGCAGGCCGACTGGGCGACGCTCAACCGCGTGAACGATCCGCAGGCGCGGCCCTCGCAGATCCAGGGGCAGATCAAGGCCGACGGCACGGTGCTCATCGCCAACCGCAACGGCATCGTCTTCAGCGGCAGCAGCCAGACCGACACGCGCAACCTGGTGGCGGCAGCCGCGAAGATCGGCGACGACCAGTTCAAGGCGCACGGCATCCACAGCGCACCCGCAGGCGAAGGCTATGCGCCGAGCTTCACCGACGCAGGCGGCGCGGTGAAGGTCGAAGCGGGCGCGCAGCTCGCCACGCGCACGCCCACTTCCGTGAAGCAGGGCGGCGGCTACGTGCTACTGATGGGGCAGGAGGTGAGCAACGCCGGCACCATCACCACGCCGCGCGGGCAGGTGCAGCTGGCCGCGGGCGATTTCTTCATCGTGCGTCCCGGCCAGGGCACGGCCGCGAACCAGATCTCGACCACGCGCGGCAATGAAGTGGCGCCGCAGTTCAATGCCGACAGCAGCTCGGGCAAGGTCGTCAACACCGGCCTGCTGCAGGCGCCCGAGGGCGACATCACGCTGGCCGGGCGCAAGGTGGTGCAGGACGGCGTGGCGCTCGCCACCACCACGGTGGACGCGCGCGGCACCATCCACCTGCTGAACTCGGCGAGCGACAAGCTCGGCAGCGTGACTGTCACGCAGCGCGCGGTCAACGCGGTGCTGCTGGACAGCCAGAACGGCCGCACCGCGCTGGACAGCCAGCGCGAGGCGCTCATCGCCGAATCGGCCAGGCAGGACGTGCTGCGCCGCGCCAGCATGCAGGGCGCCTTCGACAACCTTTCGCTTCTGGACGACCGGCGCGACCAGTCGCGCATCGAGATCGTCTCTGGCGGCAACGTGCTCTTCGAAGGCGGCTCCACCACGCTGGCCACAGGTGGACAGCTCGCGGTAAGCGCCGGAAGCACATCCGGGCGAAGCACCGTGGCCAAGGGCGCGAGGCTCGACGTCTCGGGCGCGGTCGGCGTGCAGGTGGCGATGTCCTCCAACAACGTGCAGATCAACATCCAGGGCAACGAGCAGCGCGATGCGCCGCTCAACCGCGACACCTCGATGCTCAACAGCAGCAACGTGTTCATCGACCGGCGCAAGCTGGTGCGCGTGGCGCGTGGCGTGGGCGGCTACGACGGCGAGCGCTGGTACACGCCGGGCGGCCTGCTGGAAGTCGGTGGCTACCTCGGCCTGCAGGGCCACGGCATCGGCGAGTGGGCCGCGCAGGGCGGCAGCGTCAGCTTCTCGGGCGGCGAGCTCGTGACGCATACAGGATCGAACATCAATCTCTCGGGCGGCACACTGGACGTGCAGACCGGCTTCATCCGCCAGAGCTGGCTCAAGGGACCTGAAGGGCGCCTGTACGAAGTGTCGAACGCGCCCGCCGACATCGCCTACAGCGGCCTCTACAAGGGCTACGAAGACGCGCACAAGCGCTGGGGCGAGAAGACCACCGGCTACTTCTACAACCCGCTGATCGGGCCGCAACAGCGGCTGGAGAACGGCTACACCGTGGGCCGCGACGCTGGGCGGCTGGTGGTGGCCACCGGCGCCGCGGTGCTCGACGGCGACATCACGGCCCATGCCTTCCAGGGCGCGCGGCAGGTCGAGCGCGGCGATGCGGGCCTGGACGGCTATGCGCAGTCGCACAACGCGGCGGCGCAGGCCGGGCAGCTGGTACTCGGGCGCTACGAGACGGCCTACAGCGGCGACGCCAAGGTCGGCCCGGTGGGCGTTTTCCACAACCTTGTGCCCACGTTCGACAACATCGTGTTCGGCCCCGCGCAGCCCGATGCCGGCGCCGCGCTGGCGCCCGACACCGCGCTGCCGCAGGCGCGCCGCGACGCGCTCCTGCTAGACAGCGAGCGGCTGAGCGGCTTCGGCCTCGGCACGGTGATGGCCGCGGCCGGCGACAGCGTGAAGGTCGAGGAGGCCCTGGGCGTTGTGCCCGGCGGCCGCATCGCGCTGCACGCGCCGCAGGTGACGGTGAACGCCGACCTCACGGTCCGCGGCGGTGCCATCGCGCTGGGCAACGTGCTCAACTCGGTGACCGCGGCCGGCGCACCGGTGGAGAACGCATTGCCGGCGAGCGAGGGCCAGCCGACCGAGGTGATCGTCGCTCGGGACGCGGCGCTCGACGCGCGGGGGCTCTGGAGCAACCTGCAGCTGGAACCGGGCGACGCGAAGGGGCTGGCTTTCCTGGACGGCGGCTCGGTGAGCATCGGCAGCACCGGCGCGGTGACGCTTGCGACCGGTTCGCTCGTCGACGTGTCCTCGGGCGGCGCGCTGCTGGCCAACGGCAAGACGCGCGGCGGACGCGGCGGCGACGTGAGCCTGGTCGCGGATGCCCAAGTCGATGGGGTGGCGACGAACGGGCTGCTGACGGTCGATGGCGACATCCGCGGCTACGGCGTCAAGGGCGGCGGCACGCTCAGGATGGTGTCGGGCAGCGGCATCGTGGTCGGCGGCAAGCTGCAAGGCGCCGACGGCGTGCTGGGCGCGGGTGAAGCGGCGCCGCTCGATGCGATCCTGTTGCAGAACTACCAAGTGCACGCCGGCGACATCCTGCCGGTGGATTACAGCTACGAACGCACGCGCGCGCTGCCTGGAGAAGCTGTGTCGAATGCGCCGCTGTTCGATGGTGGTGCGAATGCCGTCACCCTGGCCGCGAACTGGCAGCTTCCCGATGCCGTTGGCGGGCGTGCCTACACGGTGCTGGCCATCGTCGACGGCCAGCAGCGCTCGTTCATGGGCTTCAGCAGCGGTGACATCAACGAGAGCGAGACAGTGCCAGCGGGTGCCACGGTGATACGCATGAACACCTCCACCGCATTTCCGGTGAACTACATCGTGCCCGCCAACGTATTCCCCAACGGTTTCGGCATCGAGGCCCAGGTGGTCACGGTCGCCGCGGGCCATGCCGCGCCGGCGGACTTCGCCATCGCGAGCGGCACGCGCATTGCCGCTGGCGTCGTGTTCCTTCAGCCGGTGGTCACGAGCACGAGCCTCTCGATCGGCGCCGGCATGCTCCAGTCCGGCTTTGCGAACTACGACTTCAACGGCCGCCTGGGCGTGGCCGCGGCCGACAACGCCGCGCTCGATGTGCGCATGCCGGTCTACCGCTTCACCGATGCGTCCAAGACGGCCGCCACCGGCAGCGACCCCGCCGTTGCACTGGAGCTCTGGACGCCGCCGCTCTGGCAGGAAGACGCGCTCAAGGGCGTGCTCACCCAGCGCCGCGGCGCGAGCCTCACGCTGCAATCGGGCACAGGCTCGGGCATGTCGACCGGCCCCAGAGGTCCGGTCGACGTGCGTGCCGGCGCCGCCGTCACCGTGGACCCCGGCCAGTCGATCACGCTGAATGGCCGGGATGTCACGGTCGACGGCCGGCTCACTGCACCGGGCGGAACGATCGCTATCGGCGGCGGCGGCATCCCCGATGCGCCCGGCCTGTTCTGGATCGGCGAGCGCGCGGTGCTCGATGTCGCGGCGCGCGCCGTCACCGCGCAGGACGTGTACGGCCGGCGCTACGGACAGGCGGCCGACGGCGGCACCATCCGCATCGGCGGTGCGCTCGACTGGGAAGAGAAGGGCCGGGCCGAAGCGCCCCATGCCTTCGTCGTCATCCGACCGGGCGCACTGCTCGACGCCTCGGGAACGAGTGCCACGTTCGACCGCGCGGTGGACAGCATCGACCGCAGCTTCGCACCGATGCAGGTGGCCACCGACGGCGGCTCGATCGTGCTGAAGTCCGTGCAGGGCCTGTACCTCGACGGCACACTGCGCGCGGCGGCCGGCGGCGCCGGCGCGGCCGGCGGCACGCTGGGGCTGGCGCTCGAGTCGGCCATCTACCCCACGTCGACCACGCGCGGCGAGGTGCTGCGGCATCGCGAGCTGGTGCTCGCGCAGGAGCAGGGCGACAGCCTGCTCGCGGCGGGGCTGGCCCGGCCGGATGCGAAGCAGCAGCTGCTCACCGGCACGGCGCGCATCGGGGTCGACCGCATCGAGGTCGGCGGCTTCGACAACCTGTCGATACTCGCCAACGGCCCCTTGAGCTTCGATGGCGACGTGGCGCTGCGCATGGGGCAGAGCCTGCGCCTCTATGCGGGCACCTACGCGCACGCAGAGAATGCTCCTGCGGGCACGAACGTGTCGCTGTCGGCACCGTATGTGCGCCTGGCGGGCACGACCCTGACCGCGCCCGACGGCTTCACCATGCCCAGGGCCAACTGGGCCGCCGGTCCGTCGCAGCAACCCACCGACGGCATGTTCTCGGTGCTGGCCGACCTGATCGACGTGCGCGACGACGTCGGCTTTGGCACCCATGCCGAGCTCGACCTGCGCACCTCGCGCTACACGGTGGACCGGCGCGGCTTCGACGCCGCCGAGCTCACGAGCCGGGGCGACATCCGCATGCTGGGAGGCAGCCTCGCGACCACGGGCAACCTCGCGCTCGCTGCGGAACAGATCTACCCGACGACGGGCGCGCGGGCCACGGTCCAGGCCGGCTACCGCAGCATCGACGGCATCGTGGACTACCTGCCCGGCAGCGTTCTTTCCATCCGCCGCCAGGGCGAAGGCGAAGTCGCCATGCCCTATTCGGTCTTCGGCAGCCTCAGCCTGGGCGCCGAGACCATCGAGCAGGGCGGCATCGTGCGGGCGCCGCTGGGCCTGCTGACGCTGGGAACCGGCGCGGAGGTCGGCGCGGTGACCGAGCGCGTGAACCTGCTCGCGGGCAGCATCACCTCGGTAAGCGGCGCCGGGCTCGCGATGCCCTACGGCGGCACGGTCGACGGCCTGAGCTATGCATACAACGGCCAGGCTGTGCAACTCGACAGCGTGGGCGCGTTGACGCGCGGCATCTCGGTGGTGGCCAGGCACCTGGATGCGCAGGGCGGCGCCGTGCTCGACCTGTCGGGCGGCGGCACGCTCTCGGGCGCCGGCTTCGTGAGCGGGCGGGGCGGTTCGGTCGACGTGCTGAACACGCCGCTCGCCAATGCGAATCCCGCCAACGGCTACAGCAGCGCGGGCAACGCGGTGTATGCGATCGTGCCCGGCAGCGCCGCGCGCTATGCGCCGGTGGCGCCCGAGGCGGGCTTCGGCACGCCGGGCATCGGCCGGCAGATCACCGTGCCTGCGGGCATTCCGGGCTTGCCCGCCGGAACCTACACGCTGATGCCGTCGAACTACGCGCTGCTGCCGGGCGCATTCAGGGTGGAGATCGGCACGGCCGACGGCATCGGCCTTGCGGGGACCAGCGGCGTGGGCAACGGCTCGTATCTCACGCCCGGCTACCTGGGCGTGGCGCACACGCCGATCCGCGATGCGGTGCCCACCCAGATCCTGGTCACTCCGGGCGACAAGGTGCGCAGCCACGCGAGCTACAACGAGACCGGCTACAACGCCTTCGTGCTTGCCGACGCCGAGCGGCGCGGCTTCCTGCGCGGCATGCTCACCTCGGACGCGAAGACGCTGGACGTCTTCCTGGAGAAGCCCTGGGACGACGACGCCGAGCGCACCGGGCTTGCGTTCGACGGCGAACTGTTCCTGGGCGCCGCGGCCGGAACGCAGGGCTTCGGCGGGACCGTGAATGTCCGCAACGTGCGCGAGATACTGGGCGCCGGACAGACGGCGGCCACCGGCCTGGAAGGCGCCTCCGTCCACGACGAAGCGCTGAACCGGCTGGGCGCCGCGCGCCTGGTGATCAACGGCAGCATCGCCCCCGTCTATGGGCAGGCCGGCCGCGTGGCCACCATCGCCGGCAATGGCAGCCTTGTCGTGCGCAGTGGCGCGCGCCTGTCGGCTGCCGACATCGTGCTGGCGAGCGGTCCCAGCAACGCTGGCGACCCGGCCATCACCATCGAGCAGGGGGCGTCGATCAGCACTGTCGGCCGCCAGGCCATCGCCTACGACTCCAACGACGGCTACGTGTTCTCCGGCAACGGCGTGCTGGCGCTGTCCAACGGCTGGTTCAATCTGATGCTGGCGCCGGCCAGCGCAGATCTCCAGCCCGTGACGGTCAATGTCGGCAGCTGCGTGAGCGCGGCGTGCAGCGGCGAGACCCGGCTGGTGTCCGAAGGCACGCTCGCGGTCGCTACCGATGGCTCGCTGACGCTGGCAGACAACGTGTCCTACGGCACGCGCAATCTCGTGCTGGCGCTCGCCGCAGTGAACCTGGGCGACGATGCGCGCATTGCCGCCGCGGACGCCAACGGGCAACTGCCGCGCGGCCTCGTGCTGAACCAGGCAAGGCTCGGCCAATTGCTGGCCGGCAACACGGCCACAGGCGCCCCGGCGCTGGAGACGCTGGTGCTCAATGCGCGCGACGCGGTGAACATCTACGGCGCGGCCAGCCTCGATGCCTCCAGCCTGGAGCGGCTGGTGCTCGGCACGCCCGCCATCTATGGCTACGGCGCCGCAAGCGACGTCGCTTCGATCCGCGCCGGCGAGTTCCTCTGGACCGGTTCGGAAAACAAACCCGGCGCGGCGATGCCCGGATTGCTGGGCGAGGGCACGCTCGACATCGCCGCCCGCTCGATCGTGCTGGGCCACGGCCCTTATGCGCAACCGACCAACGTCGCGGCGGATGCACGGCTCGCGCTGGGCTTTGCCGACGTGAAGCTGACGGCCACCGAACGCTTTACTTCCGATGGCAAGAGTTCGCTGTCGGTGTACCACCGGCAGGGCGCGTACGTGCCCGGCCAGGGGCATGCGAACGAGGGCGGCAACCTCGCGATCACGTCGCCGCTCGTCACGGGGCAGGCCGCCTCGACGACGCGGATCACGGCGGGCGGCGCCATCGTGGTGGCCGCGCCCCAAGGCACGGGCGCAACGGCGTCGAGCGATGCGCTGGGCGCCACACTGGAACTGCGGGGGAAGAGCGTCGGCCTGGAGGGCAGCGTCGTGCTGCCCTCCGGGAGGCTGGTGCTCGCGGCGACCGGGGACGTCGTGCTCGGTGCCGGCTCGCGCATCGACCTGGCCGGCCGCAAGACCGCGCTGTTCGATGTCGACAAGTACAGCTGGGGCGGCGACCTCGTGCTCTCCAGCGAGGCGGGCAACATCGCGCAGGCGGCGGGCTCCGTCATCGACGTGTCCGCGCGCAACAACCGCGGCGGCACCGTCGAGGCGAGCGCGCTCGGCGCTGGTGCGGGCCGCGTCGGCCTCGCGGGCACGGTCCTGGGCAGCAGCAGCGGCAGCTACGACGCGGGCGGCACGGTCGTACCCTACGACGCGGCCGAGCTCACGGTGCGTGCGCAGACGCTCGACGACTTCGCGGGCCTGAACAATCGCCTGAACGCAGGCGGCGTGTTCGGCGCGCGCCGTTTCCAGATCAAGCAGGGCGACCTCGCCGTGGGCGACGAGGTGAAGGCGCGCGAGGTGTCGATCGCATTGGACGGCGGCAGCCTGCGTGTGGACGGCCGCATCGACGCGAGCGGCTACCAGGTCGGCTCGATCCACCTGGCGGCGCGCAACGACCTTACGGTGAATGGCACGCTCGATGCCCATGGCACGGGCCTGCGCGTGGACAGCTACGGCAAGATCATCGACAGCCCCAACCGGGCCATCGTGGACCTGACCAGCAGCGAAGGCATGCTGACGCTGGGCAGCGGCGCGCGCATCGACCTGCGCGCCGGCACCGACGTGGCCGTGGGACCGAATGCCGGCCAGAACGACGGCCGCGCGCGCGGCACGCTCGACCTGAATGCGCCGCGCGTGGGCGCCAACGACGTGGCGGTCACCGTCGACGGCACGCCCGCGATCCAGGGCGCGAAGACCATCGCGGTCAACGCCTTTCGCAGCTATGACGATGCGCCGCTGGCCGATTTGCCCGACGTGTCGGGCCACCGGCCGCAGCTCATCACGCAGGACTATCTCGACCGCATCGACACGGACAGCCAGGCCTTCGTCGATGCTGCGTTCGCCAACGCGGAGCTGGGCCGCAGGCTCTCGGGCCTGGGCCGCTACCACCTGCGCCCCGGCGTGCAGATCGTGAGCGACCGCGTGAACAACCCGAACGGCGACCTCACGGTGGACGGCGACCTGGACTTTTCGGGCTACCGCTACGGTCCCGATGCCAACCGCGGCGATCCGGCCCGGCGCGGCTTCGGCGAGCCGGGCCGGCTGGTGATTCGTGCGGCCGGCAATCTCAACATCCACGGCGGCATCAACGACGGCTTTGCGCCGCCCGCCGCCACGCCCGACGACAGCGGCTGGGTGCTGACCGAGGCGCGCAAGAACGGCGGCCCCTACACGCCCAACGGCGGCGACATCGTCGTGCCGATCGACGGCGTGGTGCTGGACACCGGCACCCGCTTTCCGGCCGGCTCGACCCTCAACTACAGCGTGGCCGTCGC
Organism: Variovorax beijingensis; assembly: GCF_003951285.1. Taxonomy (GTDB): domain Bacteria; phylum Pseudomonadota; class Gammaproteobacteria; order Burkholderiales; family Burkholderiaceae_C; genus Variovorax; species Variovorax beijingensis. Next base: position 251,755 of record NZ_RXFQ01000008.1, read on the forward strand.
CGCGATGACGCTGCCGGCGGGCACCGTGCTGCCGGTGGATGCCGTGCTGGCCGGCGCGCTCGGCCTGTCGGCGGGCACGGTGATCGGCGCCAACATCTACAACGCCGACGGGTCCATCGCCCATGCGGCGGGCACGGTGCTGCCGGGCGCCGTGACGCTGGAGGCGGGCATGCGGCTCGGTGCGGGCACGGCGCTGCGCGGCGCAGCGCAGGTCGGCGCGCTCACCTGGCCCAAGGGCGTGGCGCTGCCGGTCGAGATGACCACCACGGCCCAGGTCAACCTCGCGCGCGGATCGCTCATTCCCTCGATGACGTTCGTGGAGCTGCCGGGCGACCAGCCCATCAATTTGCGGCCCGCCGCGAACGGCGCGCAAGGGCGCAACTGGGCCGTTGCTCCGATGCTCGGCGAGGGCGCCACCTCGTGGAACCTCCAGCTGGTGGCGGGCGCCGATCTCGGTTCGGCCGACCGGCGCGCGCTCAACCCCTCGTCCAAGGCCGCCATCAGGCTGGGCGACACGCACTACGTGATGACCCACACGATCGGCCGGGCCAAGGCCTGGGCCGAAGGCAACTTCATGGGGTATCCGGCGGGCACGCCGGTGTCTGCCGACGAATTGTTCTGGTGCGACATCGATCCGACCCAATGCTCCGACGACGGTCCGCCCTCCATCGCGGGCAGCCAGCCCGCGTCGGCGGCCTTCAGCGTGGTGCGCACCGGCACCGGCGACCTGGACCTGTCCGCGGCCGGCGACATCCGCATGGATTCGCTCTACGGCATCTACACCGCCGGCTCGGCAACGGCGGCCGACGCTGCGTACAACCGCGCGCGCGGCAGGGAGGCCGACGGCACGGTCATCGGCCCGCAGCCCGACCTGCTCGACTACGCGAGCAGCCTGGCGGCCTACCGCGCCTGGTATCCCGACCAGGGCGGCAACGTGCGCATTGCCGCGGGCGGCAACCTGGTGGGCGACATCACCGGCGCGCCGACGACCAGCGTGGTGCCGGGCAACTGGCTCTGGCGCCAGGGCTCGGGCACGGCGGCCATCGACACGCCGATCCCCACGTCGTGGTGGATCAACTTCGGCACCTACGCCAGGAGCACCACCGCCACGCCCGACCTGGTCGGCTTCACCGGCATCGGCACGCTGGGCGGCGGCAACGTCAGCATCCGGGTGGGAGGCGAGGCCGGCACGATCGACCTGCGCGGCGAGCAGGTCGCGCAGCAGAGCGTCGATCACCGCAGCCAGGGGCTGGTGGTCGCGGTTGGCAGCACGGGCCGGGTCGGCGCCGACGGCGCGCTCACACTCACGGGCGGTGGCGACATCGACATGCGCATCGCGGGCGCGCTCAACCCGCAGCGCAAGCTCAGCCCCGGCGCGGAAACGCTCGTGCTCACGGGCGCCATCGCCAACCTGCGCGGCGCGACCGAACTCGCCGCCGCCGCCATCGGCAGTGTCGGCCTGCAGTATCAGGCTCGGAGTTCCGACCCCACCGATCCGCGCGACATGGACCCTTTCAGGGCCGCCTATGCCGATGCACGCGGCGGCATCAACCTCGTGCCGGGCGACACCGCCATGCGCCTGGAGACGCGCGGCGACCTGGCGATGGGCGGGGCGGCCGATGCGGGCCGCAGCGCAACGCCAAACACCTCGGGCTACCTGCTGGGGGGGCAGACGCAATCCGGCGGCGGCCAGAGCGCGTTCTCGCTGTGGACCGCGCGCAGCGCGATCGAACTGGTTTCGGCCGGCGGCAACCTGACGCCCACCATGGCAACGGGCGACAAGAGCCAGATCGGGACCGCCGCGGCAGACGCATGGATCGTCTACCCCTCGATCTTCCGCGCGGCCGCGCTTTCGGGAAGCCTCTACTACGGCTATGCGGCGCTGCCGCAGACGGTCGGGTTGCCCGAAACCCTCGTGTATGGCCTGACCCTCGCGCCTTCGGCCACAGGTGAACTGGAGATGCTCGCGGGCGGATCGATCTATGCGGGCCAGTACGCGGTCGGCATGTCGGGTTCGGGCACGCCCGTACCGACACCATTGAACCCGGCGTTCCTGGGCGCGACCGATCCGAGCAACATCCTCGTGACCAACATCTCGCGGGAGGGCCCGGCGTTTTCCACCAGCGCCTTCGCGCCCACGACCCTGTTCGCGTTCGGCGCGAACAGCGCCGCGATGCCGCTGGGCCGCGCTGAAGATGCGCCGCCCATCAGGTTCTATGCGGCCGGCGGCGACATCATCGGCCTGAAGACGGGCGAGGTGGTGCAGAAGAACGGCGGCGCGACCACCTGGTACAACGCCGCCGCGCCGGTGTGGATCAAGGCCGGCCGGGACATCGTCAACACCGGCGTGGCGCCCGGCACCACCACCGGCGCGTCCGCGGAACTCGACGGTGCCAGGCTGCGCGGCAACCTGATCGTCCACGACAACCCGACCGACGTTTCCGTCGTCTCCGCCGGCCGCGACATCCTCTACGCCAACCTCGACGTCGCCGGCCCCGGCACGCTGGAAGTTTCCGCGGGCCGCAACCTGCTGCAGGAAGACCGCGGCGGCATCGCCTCGATCGGGCCGATCGTGCCGGGCGACACCCGGCGGGGTGAGTCGATCGCGCTGATGGCGGGCGTGGGTGCCCAGGGCCTCGACATGTCGGCGATCCGCGCGCGCTACCTCGATCCGTCGAAGCGCGCCGGTGCCGGTGCGCCGCTGGCCGGCCAGCCCGGCAAGGCCGCCAGGACCTACGAGGCGGAACTCGCCGCGTGGCTGAACGCACGCTACGGCTTCAGCGGCGACACCACGCAGGCCCTCGCGTATTTCGATGCGCTGGCGCCGGAGCAGCAGCGCATCTTCCTGCGCGAGGTGTACTACGCCGAGCTGCGCGAGGGTGGCCGCGAATACAACGACCGCGGCAGCAGCCGCTTCGGCTCGTACCTGCGCGGCCGCGAGATGATCGCCACGCTGTTCCCCGACCGCGATGCGGCCGGCAACGAGATCGTGCGCGGCGGCGACATCACGATGTTCGGCGGCTCGGGCGTGCGCACCAATTTCGGTGGCGACATCGAGATGCTCGCGCCGGGCGGCAAGATCATCCTCGGCGTGCAGGGCGAGGTGCCGCCGGCCACCTCGGGCGTGATGACGCAGGGCGAGGGCGACATCCGCCTCTTCAGCGAAGGCAGCCTGCTGCTGGGCCTGTCGCGCATCATGACCACATTCGGCGGCGACATCTTCGCCTGGTCCGAGAAGGGCGACATCAATGCCGGCCGCGGCTCCAAGACCACGGTGCTGTACACGCCACCCAAGCGCGTGTACGACGGCGTGGGCAATGTCGAGGTTTCCCCGCAGGCACCGAGTTCGGGCGCGGGCATCGCCACGCTGGCGCCGATTGCCGAGGTGCCGCCGGGCGACGTCGATCTGATCGCGCCGCTGGGCACCATCGACGCGGGCGAAGCGGGCATCCGCGTGTCGGGCAACGTCAACGTCGCGGCGCTGCAGGTGGTGAATGCGGCCAACATCCAGGTGAAGGGCGAATCGAGCGGCCTGCCGATGATGGCTTCGGTGAACGTGGGTGCCCTGACGAACGCCAGCGCGGCCGCCTCGCAGGCCAGCATGGCGGCGCAGGACGTGATGCAGCGCGAGCGTGCCGCGGCGCGCCAGGCCTTGCCCTCGGTGTTCACCGTGCGCGTGCTGGGCTTCGGCAACGAGCCGGCAAGCGGCAGCGACACGCCTTCGGACAAGGCGGCGACGCCGGTGAGCTACAACCCGCGCAGCGTGATTCGCGTGCTGGGCGGTGCAGGGAACCTGCCACCCTCGGCGAGCCGGCAGCTGACCGACGAGGAGCGCGCCAATCTGCAACGCTGACCCGTGCCGGGCGCCCCGGCCGGTGGGCGCATCCGTTCCTTCCTTGCCTCAAGGCCTGGCCGTCCCCGCAACCGGAACTCCGGGTGCGGATGTGCCGGGCGCTCAGCGAAAACGATCATGACTCCCAATTCCCTGGCCATTCGCAGTGCTCCGCACCGGTTCTCCCTGGTATTCCCGCAGGCCTGGCGCCTGGTCGACGCCATCGGGATGCCCGCACCTGAAGTGCGCGCTCCGGCAAGGCCGGCTGCTGCGCCTGCCTGCGACCTGCAGGCCCATCTGGTGGCGCACTATGCCCAGCTGCACCGGCGCCTCGGCCGGCAGCTCGGATGCCGGGATCTCGCGAGTGAGTGCCTGCACGAGGCATGGCTTCGGCTGGGCGAGCGCCAGCCGCGCGAGGCGCCGGCCAACGCCGACGCCTACATCTACCGGGTGGCCTTCAATCTTGCGATGGACAGCATCCGCTCGCGCGAGCGCTGGCTGGGATCGGCCGAGGAGGGCGCGGACTTCGACGCCATCGCCGACCTGCAGCCCGGCCCGGAGCTCATCGCGCAGGCGCGCTCGGAGGTGGCAGCGGTGGACCGCGCCATGCAGCGCCTGCCGCGCCGCCACCAGTCGATGCTGCTTGCGCTGCGCTGGCACGAGATGTCGCGCCAGGAAGTGGCCCGGCGCCACGGCATCTCGGTGCGCAAGGTGGACACCGCGCTCAGGCAGGCCCTTGGCGAACTGCGCTGAAGCCGTGAGGTGCGCAGTGGGCACGGCGCAGCCTGCATGCATGCCGGCGCCGCGCATCCCGTTGCACGCCGATTCAGGAAGTGGAGGAAGTCGATCATGAAGTGGATGTCGCCGCTGCGGGTCACCATGCAGGAACTCGATGCCAGGCTCTCGAAGATCGTCGAGCGCGCGCGCGAAGGGCCGGTGGCCGTCAACCGGTACGGCTCGCCGTGGGTGTGGATCGTCAGCCACCAGGCCTGGGTCCAGGCCGACAACCTGCGTGCGCTGGTGCCGCCGGGCCACCCGCTCGTGGCGCTGCGCGAGCAGGTGGAGGATGCCCTGCGGCACGAGCGCGCGCTGCTGGCCGACCTGGAGAGCCGGTACGGCAGCACGATCGACGCCGCGACGCTCTTCAAGTGCCTGATGCTGCAGATCATCTATTCGCTCGAAGACGCACAGAAGGTGCACGAGAGCCTGGCCTACAACATGCTGTTCCGCTGGTTCGTGGGCTTCGAGAAGTTTGCCGACGAGCTGCCCGGACGTGCCGAGTTCACGCGCGAGCTGCAGGCCGTGGGGGCCGATCCGCGCGCCGTGCGGGTGGTCACGCGCTGTCTCTCCAGCACCTTCCTTCAGGAGTCGGGCGATGGCGATTTCCGGGTCAACCGCGGGCTGCTGCACGCGCTGTCCCACTGGGCCTCCGCGCCCGACGCTCGCTCGCACGAAGTGGCACGCTAGGGGAGGCGGCAAGATGCGGATCCGCCGGCGCGGACCCTGCGCGCTAGCGATGGGCTTCGGCGGGCGCCACCCTGACGATGCCCGGTCCCTTCGGCTGCACGATGGCCGGTGCGGCGATGCGCTCGGTCGTTCCGGCTTTCTCGATCACTACCGCGTCGGCCTCGATGGCCGCCAGCGTGACCGACCGGCCCAGCGCGTCGCCGACCTGGTAGGGCCTGGGCGCCGCATCGTTGACGGCCAGCACGGCCACACCCTCTTGGCCCGTGCCCTTGATCAACCCCTTGACGGCAACGTTCGCCCGCAGCTCGCCGGGGCCGAACCACGCGGCCAGGGCCCCGGCCGTGGGGTCGGCTGCCGCCGCCGGCGCGGATGCGGCCGGAACCTGCGGCGCGGGCCGGGACAGCAGGTGGACCCAGGTCGCCACCCCCGCAACGGCCAGCAGCAGGCCGGCGGCGTGGACCAGGGTTCTGGCGGACAGCTTCACAGGATCGGTCATCGGTATTCCCCATGCGGTTGCCGCTGCTGCGGCATTCGGGTTCCATGTCTATCACGGTGGCATTGGCGCTTCGTGTCAGGCGCTGTTTTCACTCCAGCATCACGGAGTGTTCCTAGCATCGGCGCAAGATGAAGATGTGCATGCTGCTGCGAATCCGGGGTGATACAGCCGATGAAGCCGGCTTCTCGCTGATCGAGTTGATGATCGTGCTGGTCATCATCGGCATCGGGACCGCCGCGATCAGCCTGAGCATGGCGCCCGATCCCGCGCAGGAACTGCGCCGCGAGGCGCATGACCTGGTCCGGCGCCTTGCCGTCGCGCAGAACGAGGTGCGCGTCGACGGACGCGTCATCGCATGGCAGGCGGACGGCACCGGCTATCGGTTCGCGCGCGGAACCTGGCGCGCCGTGCCCGGCAGCGCCATACCGGCGGTATCGACGCTGGGCTCGCTCGACACATTTGGCGCCGATGACGAACTGCGTCCACGACAATGGCGCGTGGCGCCGGTCGACGTCACGCCTGCCGGGCCGATCCTGCTGACCTCCGAGCCGATGGGGACGGCCTGGCAGCTGGCGTTGCGCCACGCCGGCGCCACCGTGACCATCCGGCGGGATGCCGCAGGCGGCTACGAGGTCCGGTAGGCCATGCGCTTCCTGCCGCTATCGTCCCGCACCGGCGGCTTCACGCTCATCGAAGTGCTGATGGCGCTGGCCATCGTCAGCATTGCATTGGCGGCCATCGTGCGGGCTTCGAGCCTGACCATCACCAACCTCGGCCTGCTGGAGCAGCAGTCGCTGGCCATGCTCTCTGCGGAGAATCGGCTGGCCGAGCTGCGCATCGGCCAGGGCCCTTCGGTGCCGGGCGTCGTCCGCAGCGACTGCCCGCAAGGCGGCGTGCGGCTGGTCTGCCGGCTCGAGACCAGCGCCGCCGCCATCGACGGCTTGCGCACGGTGACGGTGGAGGTGTATCTCGCGGAAGACGGCGGCAGGCGGCTGGCCTCGCTGCAAACGCGCGCGGGGGAGGGCCGCTAGATGCGCAGGCGGCAGGCCCAGGCGGGCTTCACGCTGGTCGAGGTGATGATTGCCATCACCATCATGGCCGTGCTGAGCGTGATGGCGTGGCGCGGCCTCGACAGCGTGAGCCGCGCCAACACCATGCTGGAGCAGCGGACCGAAGACATGGCCCGGCTGCTGCGCGCGCTCGATCAGCTGGAGCGCGACCTGGCGCTGCGCGCCACCACCGAACTGCCGTCGAGCGCTACCGATGCGCCGCAGGCCGCCGCGGCGAACACGGCGCCATTGGCCGCCGCCGAACTGCTGCCCGCGTCGTTGCAGGTGCGCCGGCAGGCAGGGTTGCCGTTCTTCATCGAGATCGTCCGGGCGGCGCCCGCCGCACCGGGACACTGGCAGCGCGTGCAATGGTGGCAGCGCGGCGCCGTGCTGTACCGGGCGGCCGGTCCGGCTGCTGCTTCCTTTCCGTTGCCGGCGCCGGATGCCGCCGTGCGCGTCGGGGTGCTGGACGATGTCGCCATGTCCCGTGTGCGGGCATGGGAGCCTGGCCAGGGATGGCGCAACCTGCCAGGGACTGCGCCTGCGCGATCGCCCGCGACGGGGTTGGAGCTGGTGTTCGGTATCCGCGCGGCGGGGGGCGGCGACGTCCGGACTTTCCGCCGCGTTGTCGCGCTCGAATGAAGCAGCCGCGGCCTGCGGTGTTCAGGGCCGGTTCATCAGCGGCGAAGACGGCGCCACCGGCGGCGGACGCTGCGGATGGACCGAGGTGCCGAAGGTATTGCCCATGCGGTGTCCGGTCGCGGCGCGGTTGAACAGGCCGAGCTGGTTCGATGGCCGCTGCGTGATGGCTTCCGACGCCATGCCCGGCGGTGGGTCGCCGGCGCCGCGCGGCGGGGCCGCGGGACTCAGCTTCTGCGTGAGGCAGGCATAGGAAGGCGCGCGTTCGCCGTTGACCATCACTTCGACGCAACTGTCCACGCCGGCATCGCCTGCCTGCGATGCGGCCTGTGCCGCTGCGTTGCCGCAAAGGCCGCACGCCGCGAGGGCCGCGACGCCATACAAGAAAACCATGCGCATCTGCTCGCCTCCATCGCCGGGAATGCGGCAGTCTGGGCCGCATGCAAGTCAGGGGAAAGACGGCGCGCGCCGCATGCAAACAAAACGTCACAGCTTGGTCACGCGCGCCGGATAGTCTCGCCCGCACGCTCACCCAGGCCGCAAGGCGGACGGCCGAACCTCCCAAGACCTCCTCACAGTTGATTTCCGCCAAATGACACGTACTTCCGCACCGGGCGGTGCCCTGACACTGTCCTGGTGCCTTGTCATGGCGCTGATGATGGGCGCGCGGCTCGCCGCCGCGCAAGCCGCTGCGGAAGGCGCCGCGAGGCGTTTCGACCTGCCGGCCCAGCCGCTGGAAATTTCCCTTTCCGTCTTCGGCCGCATCACGGGGCATTCGGTGCTCGTGGCCAGCAGCCTCACGGCCGGACGCGAGGCTGCCGCGGTCCACGGCGACTTCACGCCGCGCGAGGCACTGCAGCGCATGCTCGCCGGCACCGGCCTGGCGGCCCGCTACACCGGCACCGACGCGTTCACGCTGGTGCCCGTTCCGGAAGCGCCATCCGCGCAGAGCCGTTCCGGTGGCCACGCGCCGAGGAGCGAAGGCGCGGCCGCGGAAGCCGCCCGCGCCCAGGCGGGTTTTGCGGCCGAGCTGCAGGCATCGGTCACGCGTGTGCTGTGCATCGCGCAGCCCGATGCCTTTGGCCGCTATCGCCTTGGCATCCAGCTATGGATCGACCCCGCGGGCCAGGTGGGCGAGGCCCGCGTGCTCGAAGGCAGCGGACTCCCGCAGCGGGATGCCGCCGTGCTCGCCAGCCTGCGCGCGCTGGCCCTGGACGCACCGCCGCCGCCGGGGATGGCGCAGCCCGTCACCATCCTGCTGACGCCGCGCGCCGACCCTGGGCGCGACTGCCGTCCCTATCGCGCCGTGCGCGCAGGCTGAAGGCCGGGCAACGAGACATGCCCGATTCGGTCAAGGCCACCCTGCGCGCGCTGTTCCTCGCGCGCTATGCGCAGTTCAGGAAGCACCTGCAGATCCGGCTCGGCTCGGAAGACCTGGCCAACGACGCACTGCAGGAGGCCTACCTGCGCGTGGAGAGCACCAACGTGCGCAGTGCCGTGCGCTATCCCTCGGCCTATCTGTTCCGCATTGCGCTCAACGTGGCGGAAGACCAGCGCAAGAGCAATTCGCGGCTGCTGAGCGTGGGCGAGGTCGAGGCGCTCTACGACATGGCCGACGAGATGGCCGACCCGGCGCGCGGCGCCGAGGCCCGCAACGAGCTGGAGGCACTGGAGCGTGCGCTGGCCGAGCTGCCGCGCCGACGCCGCGCCATCGTGCTGGCCGCGCGCGTGGACGAGATGCCGCACAAGGACATCGCGGCGCGCTACGGCGTGTCGGCGCGCACGGTCGAGAAGGAACTGCGCGCCGGCCTGGAGCATTGCTGCGAGCGGCTGGGAAGAGATTTTGTCCAGCGCTTCGGTCCCGGCGCCGGAAAACAGTCTAAGCGTGATGGCAGCTGAACAACCCCGAGAATCCGCCGAGGCCGAAGCCACCCTGCAGCGCGAAGCGCAGGCCTGGGTGGTGCGGCTGGGCTCGCACCAGGCGACGCAAGAGGACGCACAGGCCTTTCGCCTCTGGTGCGCGCAGAGCCGCGCGCATGCGACCGCCTTCACGCAAGCCCGCGAAGTCTGGAAGGCGATGGCGCCGGCCGCGCTGCACGTGCGCCGGCAGGAACAGCGCGGCGCGGACGGGCGCATGCCCGTCGCGGGCCGCCGCGCACTGCTGGGCGGGGCCGTGGCGGCTTCGGTCGCGTACCTTGCGGTGTCGCCGCCGCTCGGGCTGTGGGCTTCGGTCACGGAATGGGGCGCCGACTATCGCACCGGCACCGGCGAGCAACGCGAGGTGGCCATGGCCGATGGCGCGGTGCTGCAGATGAACACGCAGACGCGCGTCAACCTGCAGCCCGGAACCGGCGGCGGCGAGGGCATCGAGCTGCTGGCCGGCGAGGCCGAGGTGCTGACCGGCGCCTCGGCCGTGGCGCGCGTGACCGTGTCGGCCGCGGGCGGCACGGTGTCGGCGATGCGGGCACGTTTCAATATCCGCAACCTGGATGGCGAGGTGTGCGTCACCTGCCTGTCGGGCCAGGTCGAGGTGGCTCGCGGCGAACGTCAGGTGCGGCTCGATGAAGGCCGGCAATTGCGCTACGGCTCCGCGGGGTTGGGGACGGCCGCGCCGGTGGACACCGGACCTGTCAGCGCATGGCGGCGCCGGCAGCTGGTGTTCAACGAAGTGCCGCTCGCCGAGGTGGTGGCTGAAGTCAACCGCTACCGGCATGGCCGGCTCGTGCTCACCAGCGAGGCGCTGGGCCGCAGCAGGGTGCAGGCGAGCTTCTCGATCGACCGGCTCGACGACGTCGCCTTCCTGGTGCGCGACGTGTATGGCGCCGAGCTCACGCAGCTGCCGGGCGGCATCGTGCTGCTGGGCCTTGCAAAGGCCTGAGGCCGGCACCGCCTGTGTGAAGTTTTCGTGACATGGTGCAGTCGCGGTGGGGCTTCGCTGTCATAGCTCGGTAGACCACGGGCCGCCCGACTTCCGGGCGGGCCTCGTGGCAGCGATCGAGCAATGAAGAAACACGAACCCATGGAAGTCCGCATGCAACGCAGCAGCACGGTGTCCCGGCGCAACACGAATTCATCCTTCTCCTTTCCGGAGGTCCGGCTCACACCGCTGGTCCATGCCATCGCGCTGATGCTGGCCGCCGGCGCCGCGGCCTCCGGCGCGCATGCGCAGCAGGCCTTCAGCGGCGCATGGATGGCGCAGAAGAACATGGCGCAAAACGCCGCCATCGCCACCGGCCGGCTGCCCAATGGCATGCCCGCATCGGCGCTCACCAGCCCGCAGGCCCAGCAGCAGCGCGCGAACGAGCAGCTTCAGCGCTCCATCGGCAACCTGAACCTTGCCGCACGCGGTATCGCGGCGCAGCAGGCCGCGCAGGAGGCTGCACGGCGCGCGGCGCTCGCGAGCGGGTCGAGCGTGCCGGACGGCCTGGCCGAGGGCGGCCTGCGGGTCGACACGGCCAGCCTCACGGCCGGCTGGGCGAACGCGAATGCACCGGTGCAGACGACACAGCCCGACGGCCGCACGCAGGTCACGGTCACGCAAACCGGCGAGCGCGCGATCCTGAACTGGGAAAGCTTCAACGTCGGGCGCAACACCACGCTCCGGTTCGAGCAGCAACCGAGCTGGGCGGTGCTCAACCGCGTCAACGACCCGAAGGCGCGCCCCTCGCAGATCCAGGGGCAGATCCAGGCAGACGGCACGGTGATGGTCGTCAACCGCAACGGCATCGTGTTCAGCGGCGGCAGCCAGGTGAACACACGCAACCTGCTGGCCTCGGCCGTGGGCATGACGGATGCGCAGTTCAATCGCGGCCTCTACAGCCAGGCGCTGGGCACGGGCCATGTGCCCACGCTGGCCAACGACCTGGCGGCGACGCCCACGAGCTCGTCGAACGGCAACGCCACCGCCGACGTGATCGTCGAGGCGGGCGCGCGCATCGAGACGCGCAGGCCGCAATCCGTGACCGAGGGCGGCGGCTATGTGCTGCTGGCCGGGCGCGAGGCGCACAACCGCGGCACCATCATCACGCCGGGCGGGCAGACCACGCTGGCGGCCGGCGACAGCTTCGTGATCCGCAGGGGGCTGGGCACCGACGGCAACCAGCAGTCGAGCACGCGCGGCAACGAAGTGATCGTGGCGCGCAACGAGGGCAGCAGTGCCGGCCGGGTATCGAACACAGGCCTCATCCAGGCGCTGACCGGCGACATCACCCTGACCGGCCACACGGTCGAGCAAGCGGGTGTGCTGGTGTCGAGCACCAGCGTCAACACGCGCGGCACGCTGCACCTGAGCGCGGCCGGCGATGCGGATGCGCGCGTCACGCTGGCACCCGGCAGCGTCAGCGCGGTACTGCTCGATGAGAGCAATGCCACCGCGCTCGACGTGCAGCGCGACACGCTCGTGAAGGAGTCGGTCGTCCTCTCGGACGGCGCCTACAACCGGCGCGACCAGTCGCTGGTGCAGATCGCCTCCAGCGGCGACGTGGCGTTCGACGCCGATTCAATGACGCTGGCCACCGGCGGGCAGGTCAACGTGAATGCGGCGCGCCGCATCCAGCTGGCCGACCGCGCAGCCATCGACGTCGCGGGCGCGGTGGGCGTGAGCGTGGCCATGGCGTCGAACAACGTCGAGGTCAACGTCCAGGGCAATGAGCAGCGCGATGCGCCGGGCAACCGCGACAGCAGGAACCTCAACAATGCCAACCTCTGGATCGACCGCCGCTATCTGGTGCGCGTGCCCGCCGGCACCAACGGCTATGCGACCGACCGCTGGTACACGGGCGGCGGGCTGCTCGAGGTCAGCGGCTACCTGAACACCGGCGGCCACGGCATCGGCGAATGGGCGGCCTCCGGCGGCACCGTGGCCTTCGGCGGCGGCGAGCTGGTGGCGCGCGCGGGCTCGGCCATCAACGTCTCGGGCGGTTCGCTCGACGTGCAGACCGGCATGCTCAAGCAGAGCTGGCTCAAGGGCAAGGACGGCCGGCTCTACAACCTTTCGAGCGCGCCCGGCGACATGCTCTACGACGGCGTGTACCGCGGCTTCGAGAGTCCGCACGAGCGCTGGGGCAAGAACACCACCGAGTTCTTCTACAACCCGCTGATCGCCCCGCGAGAGCGGCTCGAGAACGGCTACACCGTGGGCCGCGACGCGGGCCGCGTCATCGTCGGCACCAAGTCGGCGGTGCTCGAAGGCCACATCGAGGCCACGGTGTTCCAGGGCGATCGCCAGCGCAACGCGCCGGACGCCGGGCTCGACGGCTACCGGCAGTCCCAGGTCGCGGCGCCGCGCGCGGGCCAACTGGTCATCGGGCAGTTGCAGCCTGCGCTCGATTCCGGCACCGGCATGCTGCGCGACAGCCCGCAAGCCGCGGCCGAGCGCATCGACATCGGCGCGGTGCAGCGCATCGCACACGGCCTGCAGCTCGACGACGCGCTGCCCGCGGAACTCGAAGGCAAGATCGGCATCGACGCGGACTGGCTCAACGGCCTGCGTCTCGGGAACTTCAGGGCCTATGCGCAGGGCGGCATCAGCGTGGATGCCGACATGGCCGTGGGCAACGGGGGCAGCATCGCGTTGCATGCGACGCAGGTCGACGTCAACGCAAACCTCTCCGCGCGCGGCGGCAGCATTGCGCTCGGCAACATGGTCGGCCGCCTGCAGACCGGCAGCACCACCAACTGGCTCGACCAGCCCATTGCAGCGGCGCTGCCCGAAGGCTACACGCCGGGCGTGACGGTGGCCCGCGGCGTCACCCTCGACACGCGCGGCCTGTGGACCAACCTGCGCACCAACCCGACGGACATCGGCGGCCTGCCGTACATGAACGGCGGCAGCGTTTCCATTGCCAGCACGGGCGACCTGCGGCTGCACGCCGGCTCGGTGATCGACACTTCCTCGGGGGCGGCCCTGATGGCGGACGCCTCGATGCAGGGCGGGCGCGGCGGCGACATCACGCTGCGCTCGAGCCAGGACGACAGCACCGGCCGCGGCGCGGGCGCGCTGCTGCTCGATGGCGAACTGCGCGGCCACGGCTTCAAGGGCGGCGGCACGCTGACGCTCGACACCGGCATCGGCATTGCGATCGGCGGCGGCCTGCTCGCCCAGCCGGGGCAGCTGTCGGCGGGCGAGGCGGTGCCGGTGCACCTCACGCTGGCCGAGGCCTTCACCATCCCCGCGGGCACCGTGCTGCCGCAGGATTTCAGCTACATCGCCAACACGGTGGCGCCGGGCGAGGCGCTGAAGGTGGCGCCGATGTTCACCGCCGCGCGCAGCTACACGGTGGCCGCCGACTGGGTGGTGCCGGCCGCGACAGTGGCCTGGGAATACGTCTACGTCACCGCCAGGAGCGGCACCCTCTACCCGAGCGGCAGCACCGTGCCGGCGGGCACCGAGCTGGTCAATATCAGCGGCAAGATGGCGCCTGGCTACGTGGTGCCCGCCGATGCATTCCCCAACGGCATGCCCGTGCCCGACTACACCGCCACGGTGGCCGCGGGCACGCCCTTCAGCCGCGAGGTGGTGCTGGGCGAGGGCGCGCTGCTGATGGCCGGCAACCGGCTGCCGACCGACGTGGCGGTCAAGCCGCTGCTGGTGCTCGACGACAGCCTGTTCCGCAACGGCTTCTCGCGCTATGCCGTGACTGCGCAGCAGGGCGTGCAGGTGGCCAACGGCGCGCGCATCGACGTGGCCATGCCCGTGCTGCGCGCGGACCCCGCCGCTGCGCTTGCCACGGCGACCGGCACCGACCCGGCGGCGGTGCTGCAGCCCTGGCTGCCGCCGCTGTGGCAGGAAGATCCGCGCAAGGGCGTGCTGACGCAGCGCGCCGGCGCCGACCTGGCGCTCACTGCGGGTTCGGTCTACAGCCAGGCACCGCTGATCGTGGGCCATGGCTCTGCGATCTCGGTCGACCCGGGCCGCTCGCTCACCCTCACGGGCAACGGGCAAATCACCATCGATGGCACGCTCAACGCCTGGGGCGGGCGCATCGGCGTGCTGCCCGGGAGCTTCGGCACCGGCGACGACGCGAACCGGCCGTCCGGCGCAGCCAACGCCACGTCGATCTGGATCGGCGACGACGCCGTGCTCGACGCCGCCGGCCGGGCCACCACCGCCGTCGATTCGCGCGGGCGCGTCTACGGCCATGTCGGGGAGGGCGGGCGCATCGAGATCGGCGCGGCCTACGTCGCCGATGCACGCCAGGTCGACGCGGCCGACGCCTTCGTGGTGCTGCGGCCCGGTGCGCGGCTCGATGCATCGGGCGCGTCCGCACGGCTCGACCTGCCGGGGCGCGGCGCGATCGACGTGGCCACCGATGGCGGCGTGATCTCGCTGAGCTCCTACCGCGGGCTCTTCCTGGACGGCGACATGCGTGCCGCGGCCGGCGGCGCGGGTGCGGCCGGCGGCACGCTGGCGCTGAATCTCGAGACGCCGAATTACGGCGTGGTCGGCCGGCAGGACCTGAAGGGCATCAACGTCGACGACGCGGTGCGCGTGGCGCGCGAACTGGTGCTTGCGCAGGTGCAGGGCGAGAGCGGGCTCTCGGCCGAACTCGCGCCTGGCGAGCGCGAGGCCGCGCTGGCCTATGGCCGCGCACGCATCGGCGTGGACCGCATCGGCGCGGGCGGTTTCGACAATCTCTCGCTCATGGCCAACGGCCTGGTGAGCTTCGACGGCAACGTCGACCTGCGCCTGGGCCAGAGCCTGCGCCTCACGGCCAGCGCGATGGGCCTCACCGAAGACAGCAGCGCGGGCACGCAGGTCCGCCTTGCCGCGCCCTCGATCCGGCTGGCCGGCAGCACGCGCGGCCAGGCCGAGAGCTACATCATGCCGAACCCGGTGCGTGGCTCGCAGAACAGTGGCGCCGGTGCCGGCGCCCTCGGCCTGCCGCTGGTGGCCGAGGGCTCGGGCCTCGCACTCGACGCGCAGCTCATCGACATCGTCGGCCAGGTCAACATGGGCGCACGCGGCACCATCGTGCAGAACGCGGGCGATGCGCTGAAGGTCGAGCGCACCGCCTTCGACCGGATCGTGATGCGCGCTGGCGGCGACCTGCGCCTGTCGCAGGCGGCGGCGTTCTACACGCCCGGCAGCCTCAAGCTCGCGGCCTCGCAGATCTACCCCGCCATGAACGACAGCGGCAGCTTCGTCGTGGGAGAGCGCGGCGCGTTCAACGAAGCCGGTACGCTGCAGCGCGAGTTCGACCCCGCGCGCAGCCTGGACATCGAGCGCATCGATCCCTCGGCTGCGCTGCCCGCGCAGCCGTACTCGGTGTTCGGCCGCCTGAGCTTTGCCGCGGCCACCGTGAACCAGGGCGGCGTGGTGCGCGCGCCGCTGGGCGAGATCGTGCTCGGCGCGGTCGCGGCCCCCGTGCTCTCGGGGGAGATCAACCTGCTGCCCGGCAGCGTCACATCGGTCAGCGCCAACGGCCTCACCATGCCCTACGGCGGCACGCTCGACGGGCTGAGCTACGTGCATGACGGCAAGGACGTGGTGTGGAAGGGCGTGGGCAACGACCCCTCGGTCACGCTGGCCGCGCACGCGGTGAATGTGCAGCAAGGCGCCGTGCTCGATCTGAGCGGCGGCGGCGAGCTCACGGGCGCCGCGTTCCTCGTGGGCCGCGGCGGCTCGACCGACGCGCGCATGAATCCGCTGGTGCAGACCAGCGCGCGCGGCAGCTTCACCTTGCCGGGCCTGGCCACCAACCCGGTGTACGCCATCGTGCCCGGCGCACAGGCCGGCTACGCACCGCTGGTCAACGAGCACGGCGCGGGCGACCCGGCGCTGGGCCGACAGATCACTATAGGTGCGGGCGTGCCGGGCCTGCCCGCAGGCACCTACACGCTGCTGCCTTCCACCTTCGCGCTGCTGCCTGGCGCCTTCCGCGTCGAACTCAACGGCCTGGCGCCGAACCTCCCGCCCGCGGGCGTGACGGTACCCATGCGCAACGGCTCCTACGCGGCCGCCGCGCAGTTCGGCACGGCAGGCACTGCCATCCGCGACACGCTGCCGACTCAGGTCTTCCTGACCCCGGCCGACACGCTGCGCAGCTATTCGCAATACAACGAGACCAGCTACGCCAGCTTCGCGATCGCGCAGGCCGAGCGCAACGGCGTGCCGCGGCCGCTGCTGGAGCGCGATGCCAAGATGCTGCGCTTCGATCTGGCCGCGCCCGAGCGGCTCGGCGCCATTGGCGAGGCCCCCGCACTGCGCTTTGCCGGCCAGGTGGACTACACGCCGGCGACCGGCGGTTTCGGCGGCAGTGCGCTGCTGGTGGGCGGCTACCGCATGGACTACGAACTGCTGGCCGACGGCGCCGCGCCCACGCCGGGCTTCACTGGCGTTTCGTTGCACGCCAGTGCGCTCAATGCGATCGGTGCACCGCGCCTGGGCATCGGGGGCCTGCCGAGCGCGGCCTACACGGACTACACCGGCAGTTCGCAGCGCGCCAACATCGCACGCTTCCTCACGGGAGCCGGCAGCATCGTGCTGCGCGAAGGCGCGGTGCTGCGTGCCGGCGAGGTCTACCTCGTCACCAACACCAAGGCCGGCGGCATCGTGGTCGAGCAGGGCGCGGGCATCAACACGCTGGGCCGCGGCCGTGCGGCCTGGGACTCCAGGGACGGCTTCGTCTATGTACCGGGCACGGCCAGCGTGCTGGCGGTGTCCAACGGCTGGCTCGACCTGCTGGCGCCCGAATTCAGCAGGTCGCCCGACGACGGCGGGGGCCGCATCGACATCGGCGCCTGCGCCACCGGTTCGCTGTGCCAGGGCATCACGCAGCTCTATTCCGAAGGCACCATTGCGGCCTCCACCGACCAGAGTTTCGAGCTGCGCGACGCGGCGCGCTACGGCACGCGCAACCTTGTGCTGTCGGTGGGCGGCATCAATGTCGGCAGCGAGGCCGCGCTGGCCGATGCGGCCACGCGCAACGCACTGCCGCCGGGTCTCACGCTGAACCAGGGCATCCTCGACCGGCTGCTGCGCGGCGACACCTCGAGCGGCGCGCCTGCACTCGAGAACCTGGTGCTGACTGCGCGCGACGCCGTCAACTTCTACGACTCGGTCGAACTCTCGACCATCGATCCGGCCACCGGCCGCTCGTCGCTCGAACGGCTGGTGCTCGGCGCGCCGGCCATCTACGGCGCGGGCGATGCCAATGCGCTGGCCCGTATCCACACCGGCATCCTGGTGTGGAACGGCGCCACCACGCCGCCGGGACTGGTGGCCACGGGCGGTGCGGGCACGGGCAGCGGGCGGCTGCAGATCGACGCCAACCAGATCGAATTCGGCTACGGTCCCGGCAGCCGGCCCGACACCATCCACGGCATGGATCGGCTGATCCTCGGCTTCGGCGATGTGGTGTTCAACGCCAGCGAGCGCATCACGTCCAATCACACGGGCTCGCTCTCTGTGCACCAGTCCCAGGGCGCCTGGGACGATGCCTTGAAGGGCTACGCCTTCACCGGCGGCAACCTGCGCATCCAGACGCCGCTGCTGACCGGCCAGGCCGGCTCGGTCAACAAGATCAAGGCGGGTGGCGACATCGTGCTCGCGGCACCGGCCGGCGGAGCGGCGCCTGCGCTCCAGGGGCAGGCACTGGCCGAGGCCCTCGGTGCCGAGATCGGCCTCGACGCCGGCGGCAACCTCACGCTGGACAGCCGCATCGCGCTACCGAGCGGCAAGCTCACGGCCTCGGCCGGGCGCGACCTGCGGCTGGAGGATGGCGCGCAGCTGGACCTCGCGGGCCGCCGGATCGACTTCTTCGACGTGCCCAAGTACAGCTGGGGCGGCGACGCGATCCTTGAAAGCCGCGGGGGCGACGTGCGGCAGTCGGCCGGCTCGCGCATCGACCTGTCGGCCGAGCAGAACCGTGCGGGCAAGCTCACGGTGCTGGCATTGGGCGAGGGTGCCGGCACGGTCGCGCTGCACGGCACCATCGCGGGCGCGAGCAGCGGCGGGTACGACGCGGGCGGCACGCGCGTGCCGTACGCGGCCGGCGGCGCCGACATCCGCGGCCAGCACATCGACGACTTCGCGGGGCTGAACCGCCGCCTCACCGAAGGCGGCGTCATCGGCAGCCGCAGCTTCCAGCTCAAGCAGGGCGACCTGGCTGTGGGCGACGAACTCAGGGCGCGCGAGATCAGCGTGTCGGTGGACGGCGGCCGGCTCACCGTCAACGGCACGGTGGACACGAGCGGCGAGCAGGCCGGCAGCATCCGCCTGGCCGCGCGCAACGGCGTCACCATCGGCGGCGCGGCCGTGCTCGACGCGCACAGCCGCGTGCTGCGCACCGACAGCTATGGCCAGGTCATCGAGGCGCCGAACCGCGCCATGATCGAGATCGATGCGGGCAGCGGCCGCCTCGTGCTGGAGAGCGGCGCGCGCATGGATGTGCGCGCCGGCACCGACGGCACGGCACAGGCGCTTGGCACGGTGGAACTCAGCGCGCAGCGGCTGGGCGGTGCGCGCGGCAACGACATCGCCATCGACGCCGGCGGCCAGGTGCGCATCGACGGCGCGCGCGCCGTCACCGTCAACGGCTTCTGGACCTACAAGGACGCGGAACCCGGCACCGACGCCGCGGCCGATGGCCGTCCCTACCAGGTGGTGAACCAGGCCTACCTCGACGCCAAGCATGCCGACAGCGTGGCCTTCATGGGCAACGTGCGCGGCAACGGCGATCTGATGAACACGCGGCTCGCGGGGTTGCGCGCCTACGGCGACGCCTTCCACCTGCGCCCCGGCGTGGCCATCGTGAGTGCCACGCCCGATGGCGACCTGCACATCGACGGCGACATCGACCTGTCGGGCCACCGCTATGCGAGCGTGAACCCGCACACGCAGCAGACCGGCGTGCACGGCTCCGGCGAAGCGGGCGCGCTGGTGCTGCGCGCCGGCGGCAACCTCAATGTGTACGGCAGCATCACCGACGGCTTCGACACCTCGGCGCTGCAGCCGACGCCGAGCGATCGCGGCTGGGTGCTCATCAAGGGCCGCGTGCCCTGGGGCGGCGACGTGGTGGTGCCGCGCGGCGACATGGTCGAACTGGCCGAGGGCACCTTCTTCCAGCCGGGCCGCACGCTCAACTACGCGCTGCCGATGCAGGCCATGGGCCTCAGGGCCGGCACCGTGCTGGCCACTGCCGCCACGCTCACCGCCGACTTCGTGCTGCCCGTGGGCACGGTGCTCGGCGGTGCGGTGCGCGATGCGGCCGGCAACGTGCTGCATGCCGCAGGCACGGTGCTGGCGCAGGCCGTCACGCTGCGCGCCGGCATGAAGCTCGACGCCGGCAACCGGCTGCCGGGCGATGCCCGCGTGGCAGCCATGACCTGGCCGGCCGGCGTGCCGCTGCCGTTCCCGCCCGGCGCCATCAACGACACGCCCAGCCCCGACTACAACGGCGACGGCCTGCCCGACCAGCCGGCCAACGGGGTGATCCTCGCCGGCTCGCTCAAGCTGGCCAAGGGCGCCGTGGTGCCCGCAGAAACCCTGGTGAAGCTGCCGGGCGACGTGGACTTCGTCAACCTGCGTCCGGCCGGTGCCGGCGGCGACCAGGGCCGCAACTTGGCGCTCGCGCCGATGCTGGCCGAAGGTTCGCAGTCGTGGTCGATGCGGCTCGTGGCCGGCGCCGACACCCAGGCCGCGGACAGCCGCGCGCTGCGTGCGCGCCGAACCAGCGGCCAACTGCTGCTGGCCGACACGCACTACGGCATGGGCAGCGGCCTCGCGCTGCAGCTGCCCACGCCGGGGGTGCCCGGGCAGTTCTACTGGATGGGCGACTCGCTCAACCAGATCGGCTATGCGCCCGGCACGCTCATCAATCTCGACGAATGGGGCGGCGAAGAGGCTGTGCTCGCGATCAACGATTGGGGCCTCGGCAATCTCGTGACCTGGGCGCCCGAAGGCGAGCAGCCCAAGACCGTGCCGCTGCCGGCCACGCAGCAGCTCTTCAGCGTGCTGCGCACCGGCACCGGCGACCTCGACCTGCTCGCGGGCGGCGACTTCACGATGAGCTCGCCCTACGGCGTGTACACCGCGGGCACACAGGCCAAGGGCGTTGCCGCGGCCTACAACCTGCCGCGCGCCCGGGCCGACGACACCGTGCTCGGCGCCGACGGCGCAGCGTACGAGCCCTTCGTCGACGGCGGTGCGCAAAGCCTCTACCGCGCCTGGTATCCGGAGCACGGCGGCAACGTGCTGGTGCGTGCGCAGGGCGACGTGCGCGGCGACCTGATCGGCAGGCCGGGCAACCAGGTACGCACCGACGCCATCGGGGTCATCCGCCCGATGGGCGCGAGCACCGACGTGGGCAACTGGCTGTGGCGCCAGGGCACCGGCAGCGCGGTGGCCGGCGCCGAGGGTGTGCCCACCGCATGGTGGATCAACTTCGGCAGCTACGTGCCCGGCCCGAGCACCGCCTACGACCTGTTCGGCACCGTGCCGTTCATGACGGGCTTCACCGGCATCGGCACGCTCGGCGGCGGCAACCTCGTGCTCGAGGCCGGCGGCGACGCCGGCATGCTGACCCGGCGCATGGACCTGGCCGGCAACTTCGTGCCGCGCAGCACCGGCCTCAACCTGGTGGTGGGCAGCACCGGCCGCGTCTCGGCCGACGGCGGGCAACTTGCGCTCACGGGCGGCGGCGACCTGGACGTGCGCATCGGCGGCGGGCTCAATCCGGTGGCCGAATTGCGCGCGTTCCCGAACAGCGCCGAGATCACGCCGCAGACCACCTACAAGGGCGCACGCCCCGACCTCAACAGCACCTTCGTCAACCTGCGCGGCGCATTGCGCATGCAGGCCGGCTCGGTCGGCGGCATCGAGCTGCGCTTCGACCGCGCCGACCCCGAGGAGTCGCGCGCCTACCAGGTCTACACCGCCACCTCGTCGATCGCGGGCGGCGGGCCCATGCTGGTGCCGGGCGATGCCGCGGTGCAGATCGACGCGCGCGGCGACCTGGTGCTGGGCAGCGTGGCCGATGCCGGCCGCGTGGCGCAGTTCAACAACGGCACGCCGTTCGTGGGCGAAGGCGTGCAGCGCCCGGGCGACGGCTACAGCTGGTTCTCGCTGTGGACCCCGGCCAGCGGCATCGACCTGTTCAGCGCGGGCGGCAACCTGGCGCCGTCGAGCGCCATCGCCGGCTATCGCGATCGCGGCGACGCCCAGCCGACCGACGGCCGCTTCGTGATGCCTTCGATGTTCCGCGCGGTCGCGGCCAGCGGCAGTCTCTACTACGGCAACTCGATCACCGGCACCGTGGACGGCACCAACAAGCCGGTGCAGCCGGGCACCGGCGTCATGCTGGCGCCCCCGCCGGCAGGGCCGCAGTTCGCCCACGCGGGCGCGGGCCAGCTCGAGCTCATGGCGGGCGATTCGGTCTATGCCGGGGGCTACAGCTTCACGCAGTCGGGCGCCGACCCGGCCGACCTGCCGACCCCGTTCAACCCCGGCTTCAGCGGCAGCCTGGAGCAAACGTGGTTCGGCATGCGCAAGCTCAGCAACGTGAGCCCCGATGCGCTCGCGCCCACCGTCTTTCTCAACCCCTTCCGACCAGGCGAAGGCAACCAGGTCTACCCGCTGTTCAGCCTCGGATCGCCGAGCGTGTCGGGCCACAGCGTGCCCGGCCAGCAGCCGGCGCGCTTCTACGCGCTCGAGGGCGACCTGATCGGCGTGCGCACGGGCTCTGTCGTCTACCGCGGCCGGGGCAGCAGCATCGGTGTCCCCGGCGAGCTGCCCACCTGGTACGAAGGCGGCGGACCGGTGGCGCTGCGCGCGGGGCGCGACATCGTCAACGCCGGCAACGGCCTGGGCGAGTACGAGGAGGCGCCGGTCGGCGCGCTCGGCTGGACCACCCAGATCAACCGCGCCGATGCCAGCGCGCCGCTGAAGCCGGTCTCGGTCGAACTCGGCAGCGCGCGCGGCAACCTGATCGTGCACAACAACCCGGACGACGTCTCGGTGGTGTCCGCAGGGCGCGATGTGCGCTACAGCAGCTTCTACGTGGCGGGCCCCGGGCTGCTCGAAGTGACGGCCGGGCGCGATCTGTACATGGCCGACAAGGCCGAGCTCAAGAGCATCGGCGCGGTCGCGAAGAACGCCGCGCCGGGCGAGCGCAGCAGCGGCGCGGGCATTGCCGTGGCCGCGGGCGTGGGTACCCGGGGGCTCGACTTCTCGGCCTTTGCGGCGCGCTACCTGGACCCCGCGAACCTGGCCGACGCGGGCCGGCCGCTGGCCGACCAGCCCGGCAAGGCCGTGGCGGTGTACAGCGGGCGTCTCACGCTCGCGCAATGGCTGCAGGAACAGTTCGGCTATGGCGGCGGCGAGGCCGGTGCGCCGGCCTACCTTGCGGACAAGCAGGCCGAGATCGACCGCGCACGCGCCGCGGACGCCGCCTCCGGCAGCGGGGCGCCCAGCCGCGACCTGCAGCGCGAGTACGCCCAGCGCAGCCAGCTGCACCTGGTCAACTGGCTCGAGGAGCGCTTCGGCGATGGCAAGCGCAATGGCCTGGGCCTGCGCTTCGACGCTGCCTCGATGGACGCACGCGCCTTCTTCGCGGGGCTGCCGGCCGAGCAGCAGCGCACCTTCCTGCGCCCGGTGTACTACGCCGAACTCAAAGCCGCCGGCCGCGAGTACAACGCCGCGGGCGGACCGCGCGAGGGCAGCTACCTGCGCGGGCGCGAAGCCATCGCCACGCTGTTCCCGACGCACGACGCGAAGGGCCGGGCGATCGACTACCAGGGCGATCTGACGATGTTCAGCAGTGCGCTCTACTACGAGGACCGCGTGAACTCCGTGCCCACGACGCGGCCGAAGCCCGGCGTGAAGTACATCACCGAGGCGGAGTGGATCGCCCTCGGCCGGCCCACCTACGCCACGCCGTACTACCAGGTGCAGGACGCGGGCATCCATACCGACTTCGGCGGCGACATCCGCGTGATGGTGCCGGGCGGGCGCACGCTGGTGGGCGTGGACGGCGGCTTCGTGCCGGGCGAGGGCTCGGGTGTGCTCACGCAGGGCACGGGCGACATCGAGATCTTCTCCAACGGCAGCATCCTGCTGGGCCAGAGCCGGGTCTTCACCACCTTCGGCGGCAACATCCTCGCGTGGTCCGCGCAGGGCGACATCAATGCGGGCCGCGGCTCCAAGTCGACCGTGGTCTACACGCCGCAACGGCGCGTCTACGACGACGTGGGCCTGGTGACGCTGTCGCCGACCACGCCCAACACCGGCGCGGGCATTGCCACGCTGAACCCGGTGCCCGAGGTGCCGCCGGGCGACATCGACCTGATCGCGCCGCTGGGCACCATCGATGCGGGCGAGGCCGGCATCCGTGTCTCGGGCAACGTGAACCTGGCGGCACTGCGCGTGGTGAACGCGGAGAACATCCAGGTGAAGGGCGAGGCCGTGGGCATTCCGGTGGTGGCGGCGGTGAATGTGGGCGCGCTCTCCAATGCCAGCGCGGCAGCGTCGCAGGCCGCCACCGCCGCGCAGGATGCGGTGCAGCGCGAGCGCGCGGCGCAGCGGCAGGCGCTGCCCTCGGTGTTCACGGTGCGCGTGCTGGGCTTCGGGAACGAAGGGGCGGGCGAGGGCGGCAACAGCAGCGCGCCGCCCCCCCGGGACTCGCGCGCCGCCTACGACCCGCAGGGCGTGGTGCAGGTGCTCGGCGCCGGCACGCTGACGGCCGCGCAGATGCAGTCGCTGACTCCGGGCGAACGCGGCGGGCTCGAGCGCTGAGCGACCGGCGCCGCGAACCGCGACCCAAGGCCTCCCGCAGGGGAGGCCTTTTTTCTTGATGAAGTTTTCGTGACAAACAGCAGTCGTTGCGTACGCCACGCGTCTAGGTAACGGTACGCAGCAGCGACATGAAGGCTCTCCATCATGAGCCGCTGCAAGCGAGCTTCATCCTTGAGAACCGAGCTGTAAATGCATGACATGAAGAAGAACGGCCCACCGATGTGCTGGAGAGCGGTGTGGCTGGCAGTGATGGCATTGGGCGCCCCGGCGGCGGCCTTGGCCCAGGCGTCCCCGCCCGCGAGCGCGGCCACCGCCGAACCGGCCCGCAAGGTCGACATTGCCGAGTACATCGTCCGCGGCAACACCGTGCTGGATGCCCGCGCCATCGAGAAGGCGGTCACGCCGTTCCTCGGGCCCGAGCGCACGCTGAAGGACGTGGAGGCCGCGCGCGATGCGCTGCTCGCGGCCTACCAGGCGGCGGGCTACCAGTCGGTGTACGTCGACCTGCCCGAGCAGCAGGTGACGCAGGGCGTGGTGTTCCTGCAGGTCAACGAGACCCGCGTGGGCCGCGTGCGCGTGGTGGGCGCGGAATACAACTCGCCGCTCGACGTGCGCGACCAGGTGCCGGCGCTGAAGGAGGGCGGCGTGCCCGACTTCAACAAGGCCCAGACCGAGCTCGCCGCGCTCAACCGCAGCCCCCGGCGGCAGGTGATGCCGCTGGTGCGCCAGGGCGCGATGCCGGGCACCATGGACGTCGACCTCAAGGTCCAGGACTCGAGCCCGTGGCGCGCCAGCCTCGGCCTCAACAACGACTACAGCGCCGACACGCGCAAGCTGCGCGCCACCGCCTCGCTGGGCCACGACAACCTCTGGCAGCTGGGCCACAGCGCCTCCATCAGCTTCTTCGGCGCGCCGCAGGACCTCAGCCAGACCCAGGTGATCTCGGCCTCGTATGCCGCGCCGCTGCCGGGCACCAACTGGAGCCTGGAGGCCAGCGCCTTCGTGTCCGACAGCAACGTGGCCACGGTGGGCGGCACCGACGTGCTCGGCAAGGGCCACTCGATCGGCCTGAAGGCCACCTACACCGTGCCCAGTGCTGGCAATTGGTGGCACGCGTTCAGCGTCGGCGTCGACTTCAAGAACAACAAGGAGGCGCTGAGCCTGAACGGCAGCGCCGACACCGTGCCGCTCAAGTACGCGCCGATCACTCTGTCGTACACGGGCTTTCGGCAATCGGACAAGAGCCAGTACGGCGTGGGCATTTCGCTGGTGGTGGGCACCAGCAGCTCGTTCAAGTACGGCAGCGACTGGGCCGCGTTCGACTACGAGCGCTACAAGGCCTCGCCGAGCTTCATGGTGCTGAAGACCGATCTCAACGGCACGCATACCTTCGACGGCGGCCAGCAGGTGGCCTTCCGCTTCAACGGCCAGATGACCGATTCGCCGCTGGTGTCGAGCGAGCAGATCGCCGGCGGCGGCATGAACTCGGTGCGCGGCTATCTCTCGGCCGAAGCCACCGGCGACTACGGCGTGGTCGGCTCGCTCGAACTGCGCAGCCAGCCGCTGACCTTCCTTGGCAGCACGGTCGAGAACTGGCGCGTCTATGCCTTCGCCGATGCGGCGCGGCTGCGCCTGAAGAGCCCGCTGCCCGAGCAGGACGACCGCTTCTCGCTGTACTCGGTGGGCCTGGGCACCACCTTCAAGGTGGGGCAGTACCTCGCGGGGCGCGTCGACATCGGCTATCCGCTGGTCGACGGTCCGCGCACGAAGAAGCACGACACGCGCGTGAATTTCAGCCTCACCGCGAGCTACTGATTTCCGCCGCCCCGAATTTCCATTTCCTTCATTTCTTGTCTCTCTCTACGAGCTTTCCGGAGAACCCTGTCATGCGACGCATCCTTTTCATCGTGCTCACGCTGCTGAGCACGCTCCTGCCGGGCCTGGCCCATGCCTGGTGGCAAGCCGAGTGGTCCTACCGCAAACCCGTCACCATCGACGGCGGCCCGCAGGCCGGGGCCATCGGCAGCGACGCCGGCCGCGTGCCGGTGCTGGTTCGCCTGCACACGGGCAACTTCAAGTTCGAGGGCGTGAGCGAGACCGGCGCCGACCTGCGCTTTGTCGCAGCCGACGACAAGACCGTGCTGAACCACCAGATCGAGCAGTTCGATCCGCTGCTGGGCATGGCGCTCATCTGGGTCGACGTGCCCAACGTCTCGGCAGGAACGCCTCAGAAGCTGTGGATGTACTACGGCAACCCGAAGGCTCCCGCATCGGGCAACGGCCAGCGCAGCTTCGACCCCGACTACACGCTGGTCTACCACTTCGCCGAAGCCGCCGTGCCGCCGCGCGACACCACGGCCTACGGCAACAACGGCCAGACCGCGGCCGTGCCGGTCGAGGGCACGGTGATCGGCAAGGGCGCCCAGCTGGGCAGCGGCCCACTGATGCTGCCCGCGACGCCATCGCTCGCCGTGCAGGCGGGCGGCGCGCTGACGTTCTCGGCCTGGGTCCGTCCCGACCAGCTCGGCGCGCGCCAGGCGATCTATGCGCGCCGCGACGGCGCCGGCGAGTTCGTCGTCGGCATCGACCAGGGCGTGCCCTTCGTGCAGGTCAACGGCCAGCGCAGCGCGCCCGGCCAGCCGATCCAGGCCGGCCAATGGTCGCACCTGGCCGTCAAGGCCGAGGGCGAGAGCATGGCGCTGTACGTGGGCGGCCGGCCCACGGTGTCGCTGGCAGCCCGGATGCCGGCGCTGAACACCGCGGGTGCCCTTGGCGCCGACGCCCCGGCAGCCACGCCCGCTGCGCAAGGTGCGCAGGCTGCCGCTGCCTTCGCGCCGTTCAATGGCGCGATCGACGAAGTGCGGTTCTCGAAGGTGGCGCGCGCCGACGCGCTGCTGCTGGCCGATGCGGTGTCGCAGGGTGCCGAGTCGCGCCTCACCGTGTTCGGTGCCGACGAGCAGCAGGCCGGCAAGAGCCACTTCGGCTTCATCCTGGCCGCGATGCCGCTGGACGCCTGGGTCGTCGTGGGCCTGCTGGGCCTGATGATGGTGCTGTCGTGGGCCATCATGATCGGCAAGGGCCGCAGCTATGGCGCCACCTCGCGCGCCAACGCGGCCTTCATCGAGCACTTCCGCGAAGCCGCCGGCGCGCCGCTCGACCGCCTGGCCGTGAGCAACACGGTGCCGCAGGAGGTGCGTGCCGACTCGTCGCTGTGGCGCCTGTACGAAGTGGCCATCGACGAGATGCGCCGCCGCCACGACCGCGGCTACGACCTGAGTGCCGTCTCGAGCGCCACCATCGGCGCCATCCGAGCCGCCATGGACGGCGTGATGGTGCGCGAGACCGAGCGCATGTCCAAGCGCATGAACTGGCTTTCCACCACCATCGAGGGCGCGCCCTACGTGGGCCTCTTCGGCACCGTGATCGGCATCATGCTGGTGTTCGTGGTCGCTGCAATGGCCGGCGCGGTGGACATCAACTCGGTGGCCCCCGGCATGGCGGCCGCGCTGCTGTGTACCGCGGCCGGCCTGGGCGTCGCGATTCCGGCGCTGTTCGGCTACAACTGGCTCGCTTCGCGCTCGGACGCCATCGGCGCCGACATGGCCGTGTTCGTCGACGAGTTCGTCACGCGCCTGGCGGAAGAGCAGGGCGAGGGCCGCTCGCTGCCGGTGGCTGTCGCCAAGCGCGCCTGAGGCCGCAACGCCATGGCAAACAGTGCAGCCAAGTTCGCCGTGCGCAAGCGCACGGGCGGCATCAACATCACGCCCTTCGTCGACGTGCTGCTGGTGGTGC
Organism: Variovorax beijingensis; assembly: GCF_003951285.1. Taxonomy (GTDB): domain Bacteria; phylum Pseudomonadota; class Gammaproteobacteria; order Burkholderiales; family Burkholderiaceae_C; genus Variovorax; species Variovorax beijingensis. The sequence continues at coordinate 279,762 of NZ_RXFQ01000008.1, forward strand.
TGGTGATCTTCATCCTCACCAGCAACGCCAGCATCCCGGGCATCAAGGTCGACCTGCCGAAGGCCAGCGCCTCCGTCGCGCTGGAGAAGCCCAAGACCAAGGCCATCACCATCGACAACGCGGGCAACGTGTTCCTCGACGCCTATCCGGTGACGCTGCCGGAGCTCGAAGAACGCCTGCGCACCGAGAAGGCGCTCGCGCCGGACTTTCCGGTGATCGTGCGCGGCGATGCCAGCGTGCAGTACGCCAAGGTGATCGACGTGCTCGACCTGCTGCGCCGCATCGAGCTGAACCAGATCGGCCTCGTGACCGGCAAGCAGAAGTGAGGGGCGGAGCGTGAAACCTCGCGATCCGACTTCCGGACTCTGGCGCCGCTGGGGCGGGGTGGTCATCGGCCTGGCGATCCTTGCCGCGCTGGTGGCCCTGGTCTGGCATCTGCTGTCCGACACCGCAAGCACCAAGCGCGTGGTGGCCGACGCGCCGATGCTGATGCTGCCACCCCCGCCGCCGCCGCCGCCGGAGCCCGAGAAGCTGCCCGAGCCAGAGCCGGAAAAGATCAAGCCCGAAGTGGTCGAGCGCGAGCCCAAGCCGGTCGAGCCGCTGGAGCCGCCCAAGGACGATGCGCCGCCCAGTCCGTCGAAGGACCTGGGCGACCCGGTGACCATGGACAGCGCCGCGCAAGCAGGCAACGACGCCTTCGGCATCCAGGCCGGCAGCGGCGGCGGCATGAGCGGCACCGGTGCCGGCGGCGGCCTGGGCAGCGGCTCGTATGCGCGCTATGTATCAAGCCTCCTGCAGCAGGCCCTGTCGCGCGACCCGCGCACGCGCCAACTGGTGTTCGACGACATCCAGATCGACCTGTGGCTTGGGGCCGACGGCAAGACCACGCGGGTCCAGCTGGTGCGCGGCACCGGCACCAGCGATATCGACGACACCGTGCTCGCGCTGATCCGCAACCTCGACCGGGTCGACGAGAAGCCGCCGGCTTCGCTGCGCTTTCCGATGCGCGTGTCCATGAAGGGGCGCCGGCCATGACCGAAGCGGCCACCACCGCGGCCCGTGCCGACACCCTGCCAGTCCCATTCAATCCTGTGAACGAAGCGATGAACCATCTCAACAACATCCAGAGCCGGGGCGCGATGCCGACCCTGCGCAAATGCGCGCTTGCGGCGGCCGTGGCCTCCGTGTTCGTCTTCGCGGCCGCGAGCGCCCAGGCGCAGGCCGCCGTCCCTGCCGAAACCGCCATGGTCAAGCTGATCCGCGGCCTGATCCAGAGCGGCACGCTCGCCAAGGACGTGGGCGAGGCGCTGCTGGCCCAGGCCCAGACCGAAGCCATGGCCGCGCAGCAGGCGCAGCGCACGGCGGCCTCCGCCACGGCCGCGTCGGCGAGCACCGCCGGCGGCGTGCGGCTCGAGGCGGGCGACGTGCGCGTGCCCTACATCTCGCAGACCGTGCGCGACCAGATCCGCGACGAGGTCAAGGCGCAGGTGATGGCCCAGGCCAAGGACGAGGGCTGGGCCGCCCCCAACGAAACACCCGAGTGGAGCAAGCGCATCCGCGTGGAGGGCGACGTGCGCGTGCGCAACGAGTCGCGCAGCTACGCGGGCAACAACAGCAACATCGAGATCAACTGGCCCGAGCTCAACAGGGGCAGCGGCTACGACGTCAACCCGAACACCAACCTCGCGCTGCCCTCGATCCTCAACACCCGGCAGGACCGCCGCAACCTCTTTCGCGCCCGTGCGCGCCTCGGCGTGTACGCCGACCTTTCGGAGAACACCAAGGCCGGCGTGCGCCTGGCCTCGGGCAGCGACGAGAGCCCGGTCTCGACCACCCAGACGCTGGGCGGTGGCCTCGGCAAGAAGAGCGTGTGGCTCGACCAGATGTGGATCTCGCACAAGCCGGTGGATTGGCTGACCGTGACGGCCGGCCGCTTCGGCAACCCGTTCATGGCGACCGACCTGCTGTACTCCAGCGACCTGAACTTCGACGGCATCGCTGCACAATTCGAGAAGAAGCTGGCGTCCAACAAGGACCTCTCTCTCTTCGGCACGCTCGGGCTGATCCCGCTCGAATACTCGTCCGACAATTCGCCGAGCCGCAGCCAGGACAAGGCGAAGAGCGAGAACAAGTGGCTGCTCGGCGCGCAGTTCGGCGCCGACTGGAAGATCGACGACGACAACCGCGTGCGCGGCGCGCTCGCCTACTACAACTTCCGCAACATCAGCGGCCAGGTGTCGCAGCCCTGCGCGCTCTACGCCGGTGCCGACGGCTGCAGCACCGACTGGTCGCGCCCGGCCTTCATGCAGAAGGGCAACACGCTCATGCTGCTGCGCGACATCTCGCTCGATCCGCTCAATCCGGCGGGCACGCCGCAGCCGCAATACGTGGGCCTGGCGTCGAAGTTCCGCCTGATCGACCTGAACCTGCGCTGGGACACCGCGGTGGCGGGCAACAACCTGCGCCTGGACGCCAACTTCGTGCGCAATACCGCCTACGACGCGAACGACATCTGGAACCGCGCGGGCATCCGCGGCGCCATCGTCAACAACTTCGGCGCCACCGGCGGCACGGCGAAGAGCGACTTCAGGAGCGGCGGCAATGCCTACATGCTGCAGGCCACCTACGGCAAGCCGGCCCCGGCCGCGCGCGGCGACTGGAACGTGCTCGCGGGCTACAAGCGCATCGAGCCCGATGCAATGCCCGACGGCTACAACGACTCGACCTTCCACGGCGGCGGCACCAACGCGCGCGGCTACTTCCTGGGCGGCTCGTATGCGATCGACAAGAACATGTGGTTCACCGGCCGCTGGATCTCGACCAAGGAAGTCTATGGACCGCCGCTGTCGATCGACACCCTGCAGCTCGAATTCAATGCGCGTTTCTAAGGAGGCCGCCGTGTCCAGAAAAATTCTCCCGGCGCTGGTGCTGGCCATGCTGGCCTGCACGGCCGGCATGGCCGGCATGGCGCACGCCCAGCAGCCGCAGGGCCAGAGCATGGAGGAGCGGCTTCGCGCCCAGCTGCGCGTGACGACCTCGCAACTCCAGCAGGCGCAGAACGAGCTGGCTGCGCTGAAGGCCGGGCAACCGACGGCCGCGCCTGCGGGGGCGGGCGCGGCACCGGCGAAATCCGAGCTCGAGGCGCTCAGGAAGGAGCTGGCCCAGAGCCAGGCCCAGCTGGCGGCCGAGCGCCATGCGCGCAGCCAGGCGAGCGCCGGCACCGAGCAGCTGCGCCAGCAGGCGCAGGCCACCACTGAGAAGGCCAGCGCGCAGATCGCGCAGTACCGCGGCGCGTACGACGAGTTGCTGAAGATGGCCCGCGCCGCCGAGGCCGAGCGCCAGCGGCTCACGACCGAAGCCGCCACGCAGCGCACTGCACTGACCCAGTGCGAGGCCAAGAACGCACAGCTCTATGCCGTGGGGCAGGAGATCCTGCGGGCCTACGAGACGGTCGACCTGGGCAGCGTACTTGCATCGCGCCAGCCCTTCGCCGCGCAAAGCCGCGTCAAGTTCGAGCAGATCGCGCAGCAGTACGGCGACAAGCTGTACGAAGGCAAGTTCGATGTGCGCGCGGTGAACGCGCCGGCGCCTGGCGCCTCGGCGGTGCCTGCAGCCGGAGAGAAGCAATGAAGCGCAGGAAATCCTCATCGGCCGCGCTCATGCAGCGGCTGCGCGCCGCGGCCGGCGTGCTGCTGGTCTCGTCGGTGGGCGTGGCCTCTGCGCAGGCGCCGGCGCAAGGCAATGGCGTGGTCGCGCGCATGGGCGAAGTCACGGTCGGCCAGGACGAAGTCGAGAAACTGCTGCAGGCGCTGCCCGACGCGGAGCGCGCCGCCGTCAAGGCCGATCGCGCAAGTCTCGATGGCTGGCTGCGCCAGCGCCTGCTGAGCGAGGCGCTGCTGCGCGACGCCCGCGCCAAGGGCTGGGCCGACCGGCCCGAGGTGAAGGCGAAGGTCGATGCCGCCATGCGGGAGATCGCCGCGCGCATCGTGACCACCAGCTACCTCGAATCGGTGGGCCAGGTGCCGGAAGCTTTTCCTTCCGAAACGGACATGCAGGCGGCGTACGAGCAGGGCAAGGCCAATTTCAACCTGCCGGCTGCCTATCGCGTGGCGCAGATCTACCTGGCCGCGCCCGAGCGCGATGCGGCCGCCGTCGCCAAGGTGCGCGAGGAGGCGGGCAAGCTGGCCCGCCAGGCCCGCGCGGGCGACTTCGCCGCCGTGGCGCGCGCCAGCTCGCAGGACAAGCGCAGCGCCGAGCGCGGCGGCGAGGTCGACACCCTGCCGTTGGCGCGCATCCTCCCCGAGCTGCGCGACACGGTGGCCAGGCTCAAGGTCGGCGAAGTCAGCGATCCGGTGCAGGCGCAGGCCGGCTTCCATGTGGTGAAGCTGCTCGGCATCCAGCCCGCGCGCACCGCCACGCTCGACGAGATGAAGCCGCAACTGCGGGCTGCCTTGCGCCAGCAGCGCCAGCAGCAACTGGTGCAGGCCTACCTGGCGCAACTCGCGCCGCCTACCCAACTGAGCATCGACGCCGCGGCGCTCGATGCCGCGCTCAAGAAGACAAATTGAACAACCCAAGCCAACGGCCACACACATGAACAACACACAGACGAACACCGAACTGCGCAGCAACGATGCCGCTGCCGCGCAGAACCACGACCTGCTGGACGCAGTGACGCCCGAGCAGGTGTCGGACGCCATCAAAGCCGCCGGCGCCGCCGTCACCACCATCGAGCAGGACGGCGTGGTGCGCCTTCACAGCGCGAGCCACGGCATCGGCTTCCAGGTGCTGTGGGGCAACCCCGTCACCACCACGCAGTACACCGACTTCACCCTGAGCTGCCCGCTGCATGTGCAGGGCGGCACGCTGCCCGAGGCCGTGCTGGCATCGTGGCACCGCACCAAGCGCTTCGCGCGCGTGGCGCAGCACGGCGACTTCGTGGTGCTGGAGATGGACGTGGTGGTTGCCGGCGGCGTGGCTCCGGCGTATCTCGCATTCGCCATGCGGCTGTGGATGCAGATGATGGGGGAGTTCTTCCTGCACCTGCGCAACTATGGCCCGGCCGCCGAGACCCGCGGCGATGCCGCCAACGCCGAAGCCGGCGCGGCCGTCCAGGGTGTGGCCGCCGCTGCGTGATGCGCACCAGCGCCGCACCCGGCCCGTCGGCGGCGGACCACCTGCACGATGCGCCGGCTGCCCGGGCGATCCAGGCCACCGCGCGCCAGGCGCTGCGTGCGCGCCGCGCCGAGGCCGTTCGCCTGCGCCAGCGTGCGGCGCTGCTGGAACTGCTCGTGCAGACGATGGCCGAACTGCACATCTCGATGGCGGAACTCAATGCGGCGCGCCGGGCAACCCTGCCTGCCGCAACTTACTTCCTGGCACGGCGGTCAGCCAACTGCAAAACAGATTGATCCCAATACCCCCGAGAAGCAGGGCAACTATGACGTTCCACAAAACATGTCCGACTGCGAGCCCGATCAGGAGCAGCGAGGCAAGGAGCATCGCAAATGAACCATCGCTGCGGCCTCGCACCATCATCACGACCATGAAGAGCACCGCCAGATATCCAAGGTTATGACTGGTAATGAGTTCTGACATTTCAGTTATTCCAAATGAGAGTACGTGCGAGAGGGGTCAACTGCTGACGGTACCAGTGCGGATGTGGAGGGCAGACGTCAGCAGCTGTGGATACGATTTCATCCCAGCGATATTGCCCGGTAGTCCCGACCCTTCAAGCAGGCGCAGCCGTACCCAGCCCTACGGCCAGCACCGCAGCAAGGCCGCTGCCGGCGCTGCCATCCTCGTCGAGGCGCGGGTTGTAGATGGTGACCTCCATGCCGACCGCCTTTCCGCTCGCCAGCACGAGCCGGAGCGCCGCCGAAAGTTCGTCCCATGACAGCCCGCCCGGTACGCGGAAATCGACCGCCGGCATGATGGCATCGTCGAGGCAATCGGCGTCCAGATGGATGAAGAAGCCGTCGAGCTCGGCCCGCGTCAGGTGGTCAATGGCCGCACGAGTTGCGGCTTCGACGCCCAGGCGGCGGATGGTGGGGAGATCGCAGGCCATAAGCTCTGCCGGCAAAGGCTGGCTGCCGAATTGGGCCTGGTCTTCGTGGTCGCGGAATGCGAAGGCGACGGTGTCCTCGGGCCGCACCAGCGGACGGCGGCCCTCCAGGTCGGTCAGCAGCGCCGGCCCGTGGCCGGTGACAAGGGCCAGGTCCATGGACGCGCCTTCGCCGTTGGGCTCGGCTTCGGGCTGGAAAAAATCGGCGTTCCCGTCGATGAAGAACAGGCCGTAGCGTCCGCGCCGGCGCAGCGCGAGCATCGAGCCCAGCACGATCGTGCAGTCGCCGCCCAGCACGATCGGAAATTCGCCCGCGTCCAGCACCTTCTCCACGCCATCGGCGAGCGTGGGCGACCACGACGCGATCGCGCCGGCGTTCAGCACCAGGGTGGCTGGATCGGGCTTCGGGTCTTTCGATGGAACGGCCAGTCGCCCGGCACGGCGTGCATGGATGCGGTCCGCGAGGCCCAGTTCCAGCAGCCGGTCGGGCAGGCGCTCCACGCCGTCGGTCGACAGGCCGAGCGTGGAGGGGGCTTCAAGGATGGCATAGCGTCGGGTCGGCATCAGGTGCTCCAGATATCGCGAGTGAGAACCGGCGCAGCTCTGGAGCAAGGGCGGGTTCTTTCATTGAAGGCTTCGTAGTTCATGAGATGCATCGGTGTCACTTGGCGAAGACATGGGGCTCATGTTCCGCCTCCCGTCGATCACGGCCAAGCCTTGACCATGTGGGCGTTGGGGACTGCTGACCGAGCGGCATCCGCTCGAATCCCGGCACGTCAAGACTCGATGGCGCGCGCCTCGGCCAGATACCGGTGGTTGTCGAACACGTCGGGCCGATCTCCCGCGAAACGCCACATCTGCCTCTTCGTTCGCAGCAGGTTGCCGAGGTACACATGCAATGCGCCCGAGCGCGCCGTGCCCGGGTTCGCCACCGCGTGCACGGTATCGGGAGGCAAATGAACCACCTCGGGCGCGATGGCTTCGCGCCGTTCCGGAACCTGCAGCCGGCTCTCGGACAGCGGGTAGATGAAGTTCGTCTCTTTGCCCCGGTAGATGCCGATGAGGGCGTCCATCAGATGGTTGTGAGGCGGGTACTGCAGGCCCGGTGTGAGGGTGATGTGATAGATCGTCAGAGTGTCGTTCGCGCACAGCAGGACTTCATCGTCGCTTGCCTCGTGGATCAGCTCACCGAGCGCGTGGAAGCGGGCGGTGATGTCGCGCAGCACCGCGGCGACGCGATCGAGGCGATCGGCCTTTGCGGCGGCGTCTACGATCTCGTCGATCGCAGTCTGAAGGGTCGAGCTGACGAGTGGGTGTGAAGTCATCATCATGTCGAATCGGTGGATCTGCGGCAGGATAGATCAGGTACGCAGGGCCTGTCCACGACCGGCCGCAGGCGGTGGCGCGTTGCCTGGTCAACCCTCGACACGCGGCAGGCTCGCACCTGCCGCATGGTCGATGACGTAGAGCCACGAGCCATCCGCCTGCCGGCGCACGACCTCGGCCGAACTGCCGGTGAGGATCGTCTTTCCCTCCGGCGAGGTCAGGCTGTAGTCGGCCCGCAGCAGTGCAAGGCCATCCACTTCCACGCAGAAGTTGTTGCGGGAAACCATGACGCCCGGCATGTCCAGCAGCTTGCCGAGCTCGGCGGCGATGGCGGGCTTACCCCTGCAGGTCTCGGTCGAGGGATCGGTGCGCAGGGTTCGTACAGCGACAGCAGGTTGTCGATGCGGCGGCTGTTGAACGCGCGGGCGAAAGCCTCGTTCATTGCGGCGGGTGTCGTGACCTTGAACATGGCGGCTCAGGCCGGCATCGACGCGCCCGTGCCCAGGCACGCCAGCGAGTGCCCCGTCGAGGAATGGCTGGCCTTCCTGGGGCACCGCTGGAACGCGCTGATCCTCTGGCATCTGCAGACAGGTCCCAAGCGCCATGGTGAACTGGTCGGGTGCCTGGCCGGAATCACGCCCAAGGTGCTGACCGAACGCCTGGATGGCCTGGAGCAACGAGGCCTGGTTTCGCGCGAGCTCCTGGCGAGTTTTCCCCGCGGGGTTCTCTACACGCTGTCGGCGCGTGGGCGGCGGTCGCTGGTCCTGGTGCTGGATCGGCTGGAAATGTGGGCCAAGGCTGGCTGATCGGGCTTACCCGAGGCGCACCCGCCAGTGGTCGAGCCTCAACCCGCGAGATACCGCCAGATCAGCGCCACCCCCGAGCACAGCACGATCACGCTGACGATGCGCAGGAATTGCGCACGCGACAATGACAGCGTAATGCGCCGCCCAAGGGCTGTGCCGATAAGCATCGCGGGCACCAGCGCCGCGGCCAGCACAAGTATTTCCAGGTTGGCGTAGACGCCCGCAAGCAGAAACAGCACCGCGCGCGTCAGCGTGGAAAGACCGATCAATGTGGACTGCGTCACCCGGATGCGTTCACTGGCCTCGATACGCCCGGCCAAATAGATGGCGTAGATGAAACCACCGCTGCCGAACAGCGCGGAGAACACGCCACCCACCAACCCGAATGGCAGCGCAGCGCGCGATGTGAACTTTGCGCCCGATTTGAAGCCACTGAGCGAATACAAGGCATAGCCCACCGCGAAAACGCCCAGTGCCAACAGCAGGGCTTCTGGCCGGCCCAGCAGAAGGATCGCGGCGCCGCTCAGGCTGCCCACTGCCATCGCTGGCACGATGCGCCTTAATTCGGTCGTGTCGGCCGACTTGCCGTCGCGCGCCACGTTGACGCACGCTGCCGCGAAGTCCAGCAGCGCCAGCAGCGGGACGATGGTGGCGACCGGTACGAAGTGCGCCAGCATCGGCCCGGCCACCAGCGCGGTGCCGAAGCCTGCGAGGCCGAAGATCACATAGGCGACCGCCACACCCAGGCACACGACCAAAAGCTGAAGCGGAGGCAGCGGCAGGCTGGTATGAACGAAAGCAACGAGGGCATCCACAGGGCAGTTGGGCAGAGTTGATCGGATTCGGCCAATCTATCGGTCCGCACCCGAAACGCCCAATACAGAATGCGGCGCACGCTTATCTCGAAATCAGCTGGATTCACCAACCTTTGCGCCCAGTGACGCTTGCAGCGCATCGGCGAAACGCTGCACCAGCGCCGGTGCGTCGCGCCGCCAGAGCGCCAGCACGCCGGTCGTGCAATCGCCGCCTTCGAGCGGCAGAAGACACACGCCTGCAGGGGCCAGCCGCGCCATGGATTCGGGCACGACGGCAATCCCGAAGCCACCCTGCACCAGCGCAAGTTGCGCCCACTTGCGCGAACGCACCGAGGCAGCCAGAGGCTGAAAGCCCTGCGCCCGGCACAGCTCGGCCACTCGATGGCTTAGACCTCCGCGCTCGAGGTGCGGTGTGGCGACGAAGCGCTCATGGCGAAGTGCATCCAAAGGCACACTGGCTCGGCCAGCCATTGCGTGGCCGGCGGGCACCACAGCTACCAGCGGCTCCTCGTACAGCGGCACGTAGTGCACGTCGCCAAAACGCCGAAGGATGTGTGCGCGTGCAAGTCCCACGTCGGCGCGGCCCTCGTGGACGTCCAGCGCCTGATGTTCCGAGGAAGCCTGCGACACCTCGATCGACACGCCGGGATGTTGTTCGGAGTGTTGCTGCACCAGTGCAAGGATGGGAGCGTTCAAGGGAACGGAACTCGAATGCAGCAGTTGCAGCGTGCCTTCGGTGCCGCGCTGCGCGTGGCTCGCGCGAGCTGCCGCGTCCTCCAGCACTGCCAGGATGCGGCGCGCATCGGTGTACAGCGAACGTCCCGCCGCCGTCATCTCCATGTGACGCGTGTCGCGCTCCAACAGGGCGGCCTGCAGTTCTCGTTCCATCTCGCGCACCTGCCGGCTCAGGGCCGACTGGGCGATGAACAAGCGCTCGGCCGCCAAGCTGAAGCTTCCGGCGTCGACGATCTCCACGAAGTAGCGCAACTGCCGGTGGGTAAGCATGGGAAGATCTTCTCACGGAGGCCTCGGCGCATAGAAACTCCACCTCAGAGGTAGGCGTCAAGGGCGCGACCAGAAGCACCGACATTCTCGGACCGCTAAAACACCATCTCCGGCCGATCGACGGGAACACCGTCGAGTTTGATGGCGATTCTTTCGTTATCGCTGCGCACAACCAAGAAATCAACGGCCTCGCGGTCGCTGAGGTTCAGCTCCTGGTGTGGCACGTAAGGGGCGAAGTAGACAAAGTCACCAACAGACACCTCGGCCGCAAATTCGAGTCGGTCGCCCCACCGAATTTCACTGCGGCCTTTGAGCACATAAATGGCTACTTCATGGCGACCGTGGTGGTGCAGTCCCGTTTTCGCACTGGGCTGGATGGTCACTGTGCCAATCCAGGTTTTTTGCCCTCCGGTGCCAGAGAAATCGAGCGCAGTTGCACGTCCAGTTCCCGATGGGTCACGCAAGACCCGGTCCAGTTTTCGTCCCCGCACAACCGTTACACCGTCGCGCCACTTTGCCGTTTCAGACATCACTCAACTCCATTTCAGGCCTCAATCCAGTTTAGGGTGAAACCATCTTTGATATCAAGGTCACGAGAGACTTAAGTGAGTTATTGCGAATGCATTCGCAATTGCAATATAGTCAAGGCATGGAACACCCGACCCGCCAACCTGAAGCAGCGCTCAATGCCATGTCGGAGAAGCCGCAGAGCCTGCTGATGGCCAGCGCTTGGGCGCGTGTGGCGGGCGCGCTGATGCTGGCTGCGGCGCTGTGGCTGGCTGTTGGCTGGGCGCTGAGATGAACGGGGCGCCGATGCCCCCTCCCGCCATCCGGTTGAACAACCTCACGGTAGCCTATCGCGGTCACCCGGCCGTGCATCACCTGTCAGGAGAGTTCGCGCCGGGCTCGCTCACCGCCATCGTCGGGCCGAACGGCGCGGGCAAGACCAGCCTGCTCGCCGCAATCATGGCGCGCGTCCGGCCAGCCGAGGGCGGGGTCTCTTTCGATGGCGCCTCGCGCGACCGCATCGCATGGCTGCCGCAGCAGGCCGAGATCGACCGGAGCTTCCCGATCCGGGTGTTCGACCTGGTGGCGCTCGGGCACTGGGGACGGCTCGGCTGCTTCAGGGGCATTGCCGCGCGGCAGCGCGATGCCGTGGGAAATGCGCTCGATGCCGTCGGCCTTGGCGGCTTCCAGCGCCGCAGCATCGCCGAGTTGTCGGCAGGGCAGTTCCAGCGCGTGCTCTTTGCGCGCGTGCTGCTGCAGGACGCCCCGGTGATCCTGCTGGACGAGCCGTTCAACGCGATCGACGCGCGCACCACCGCCGACCTGCTGGCCGTGGTCGCGCGCTGGCATGCGGAGGCACGCACGGTGATTGCCGTGCTGCACGACCTCGAGCAGGTTCGACTGCATTTCGACCGCACCTTGCTCATGGCACGACGCTGTGTGGCCTGGGGGCCGACGGCAGAAGTGCTGCATGCCGAGAACCTGTTCCGCGCGCGCCGGATGGCCGAGGCGTGGGACGAGGATGCGCCCGTGTGCAGGGAGGCTGCATGAACGTCGGGGCCTTGCTGGTCCAGCCCTTCGTGGAGTACGGCTTCATGCGCCGCGCGCTGGTGGCCACGCTGGCGCTCGGCCTGGGCAGCGCGCCGATCGGCACCTTGCTGGTGTTGCGGCGCATGAGCCTGATGGGCGACGCGATGGGGCACGCGCTGCTGCCGGGCGCGGCGCTCGGCTTTCTGTTTGCCGGCTTCTCGCTGGCCGCAATGAGCGCGGGCGGTTTCTTCGCGGCGCTCGCGGTGGCGCTGGCGGCCGGTTTCGTCACGCGCGTGACGTCGCAGCGCGAGGACGCGAGCTTTGCGGCCTTCTACCTGATCGCGCTCGCGCTGGGTGTGCTGCTGGTGTCGACCCACGGCAGCAGCGTCGACCTCATGCACATGCTTTTCGGCACCATCCTTGCGGTGGACGACGCGGCGCTGCTGCTGATGGCTGGCGTCGCGAGCCTGACCTTGGTCGTGCTTGCGGTCATCTACCGGCCGCTGCTCGTGGAATGCCTCGATCCGGGCTTCTTGCGCAATGTGGGCGGGCCCGGCTCGCTGGTGCACGGCGTCTTTCTCGTTCTTACGGTCGCCAACCTGGTGGCGGGCTTCCAGGCGCTGGGCACGCTGATGGCGGTCGGCTTGATGATGCTGCCGGCCACCGCGGCGCGCTTCTGGGCGGCCGAAGTCTGGAGCCTTGCGCTGGCTGCCGCCGGCATGGCGGTGCTGTCCGGCTTTGCGGGGCTGCTGCTGTCCTTCCATGCGCAGTGGCCCTCGGGCCCCGCGATCGTGCTGGTGGCGGGTGCGGCCTATCTGCTGTCGCTCGTGTTCGGACCGCATGGCGGATTGCTTTCCCGGCTATTGCGCTCACGCTCTCATAGAAATGCCTGACATGAACTTTCCATCGAATCCCATGCGCCGCCGCTTCTTCGCCACATCGCTCATCGCGCTGCCGCTGCCAGTGTTTGCGCAATCCAACACACCGCGGCCGCTGCGCGTCGTCGCGAGCTTCTCGATCCTCGCCGACATGGCGCGCGAGATCGGGGGCAGCGCGGTCGAAGTCGCGGCTCTGGTCGGCCCGGACTCCGACGCGCACGTCTTCCAGCCGAGCCCGGCCGATGCGCGGCGCCTCGCCAATGCCGAGCTGGTCGTCGTCAACGGGCTGGGGTTCGAAGGCTGGATGGACCGCCTGGTGCGCTCATCCGGCTACCGCGGTCCCGTGCTCGTGGCCAGCGAGGGCGTGCCGGTGCGCCGCATGGGCCGCGAGCCCGATCCGCATGCATGGCAAGACCTTGCGAACGCGCAGCGCTATGCGGCGAACCTGCGTGACGCGATGGCGCGGGCACGGCCGGCATCTGCGGCCGAGATCGGCCAGCGCTGCGCGAGCTACATCGAGCGGCTCCAGGCGCTCGACCGCGAGGTTCGCGCACGTTTCGACGCGGTGCCGCGCCAGCGTCGCCGCGCGATCAGCTCGCACGATGCGTTCGGCTATTTCGGTGCGGCCTACGGCATCGAGTTTCTTGCGCCGCAGGGCATGAACACCGACAGCGAAGCCTCGGCCGCCTCGGTTGCGCGCCTGATAGACCAGATCCGGCGCGAGGATGTGCGCGCGGTCTTCGTCGAGAATATCTCCGACCCGCGCCTGGTTCAGCGCATTGCGCGCGAGGGCGGGGGCATCGTCGGCGGCCGGCTTTATTCCGACGCGCTGTCGGCGCCGGGGACCGAGGCGGACACCTACCTGAAGCTGTTCGCGCACAACGCCACAACCATTGCCTCGGCGCTCTCGGCAAAGCGCTGAGCTTGCCGGGCGTCCGATCAAACATCACCCAGAGCCATCCATGAGCCTCATTCCCGTCACCATCCTCACCGGCTTCCTCGGCAGCGGCAAGACTACGCTGCTGAACCGCATCCTGAAGGAGCAGCACGGCCACAAGATTGCCGTGATCGAAAACGAGTTCGGCGAAGCCGGCATCGACAACGAACTGCTGGTGCAGGACGAGGGCGAGCAGATCATCGAGATGAACAACGGCTGCATCTGCTGCACCGTGCGCGGCGATCTGGTTCGCATCCTCAGCGAGCTGGCGGCGCGCCGCAAGAACGGCAGCGCGAGCTTCGAGCGCGTGATCATCGAGACCACCGGGCTGGCCGACCCCGCGCCCGTGGCGCAGACCTTCTTCGTCGATGAAGAGATCAGCCAGACCTATCTGCTCGATGCGATCGTCACGCTGGTCGACGCCAAGCATGCGATGGCGCAGCTGGACGAGCACCATGAGGCCCAGGAGCAGGTGGGCTTTGCGGACCGCATCCTGCTGTCCAAGACCGACCTGGTGTCGGTCGACGAGGTGAGGGCGCTCGAGCAGCGCCTGCTGCGCATGAATGCGCGTGCGCCGATCACCGCGGCGCATTTCGGCCAGGCGCCGATCAACCAGCTGCTCGACATCCGCGGGTTCAACCTCAACGCCATCCTGGAGATCGAGCCCGACTTCCTGACCGATGTCGATCACGAACACGACGACGATGTCTCCAGCTTCGTGTTTCGCGCCGAACGGCCCTTCGATGCGGCGCGGCTGGAAGATTTCTTCGGCGCCATCCTGCGGATCTACGGCACCCACCTGATGCGCTACAAGGGCGTGATCGCAGTGGTCGGGCTGGACACCCGCGTGGTGCTGCAAGGCGTGCACATGCTGATGGGCACCGAGGCCGGCCCCAACTGGAAAGAGGGCGAACTGCGCCACAGCCGCATCGTCTTCATCGGCAAGCAGCTGCCCAGCGATGTGCTGGTGCAGGGACTCGAACAATGCCTGGCCGCAGCAGCATGAAGCCATGCCCATCGATCCGCCGCCACACGGCGATGCGCGCCATGGCATGCATTGCCGGCCTGGCGATGCATCCGGTCGCATCGCACGCCCAGGCGGCCTTGCCGGCCGTCGAAGTATCGGCCACCGAAACCGCGCCCGGCAGCAGCCTGGGCCTCGACGTGCCGAGCGCGACGGGCTCGCGCCTGGGCCTTGCGCCGCGTGAGACGCCGGCCAGTGTCAGCAGCCTCGGCAGCACCGACATCGCCGAACGCAACCTGGCCCGTGCACAGGATGTCGCCATCCGTTTTCCCGGCGTCACCGAAGCGCCTGCGCCCGGCAACGGCGGCACCAGCCTGGTGGCGCGGGGCTTTGCGGGGCACAACTCGGTGGCCCAACTGGTCGACGGCACACGGCTGGTGGTTGCGTCCGGCACCGTGACCTATCCCTTCTCCACCTGGCCCTTCGAGTCGGTCGAGGTGCTCAGGGGGCCGGCCTCGGTGCTCTTTGGCGATGGCGCCATCGGGGCGGCCGTCAACTACATCACCAGGCAGCCGCGGTTCGACCGCACGGAGCGCGAAGCCTTCTTCAGCCTGGGCTCCTTTGGCACCCGGCAAGGCGGCATCGGCCTGCGCGGGCCGATCAATGACACCTTGGCCTATTCCGTCTACGTCGATGCGGGCAGCAGCGATGGTTTTCGCCGCCTCGAGAACTACAGCCGGCAGAACTACGCGCTCGCCCTTGCGGCGCGTCCGAGCAGCGCGCTCAAGTTCACGTTGTCGTTCGATGGCGGCCGCAATGACGACGCCCGCTACTTCGGCACGCCGCTTCTCGATGGCGTGCTCGACAGCCGGCTGCGGCGCACCAATTTCAACGTGGACGATTCCGTCGTGAAGTACGACGATCGCATGTGGCGCGCCAAGGCCGAATACCAGTTT
The DNA here is from genome assembly GCF_003951285.1 of Variovorax beijingensis. Taxonomy (GTDB): domain Bacteria; phylum Pseudomonadota; class Gammaproteobacteria; order Burkholderiales; family Burkholderiaceae_C; genus Variovorax; species Variovorax beijingensis. Next base: position 295,049 of record NZ_RXFQ01000008.1, read on the forward strand.
GGCGACGGCATTCGGCTGCGCAACGAGCTCTACCACCTGGCGTCCGCGCGCCACTGGCGCAACGCGGAGGCCTACAGCTTCAACAGGGCCGGCACGCAGGTCGGCCGCAGCGACTACCTCGAGATCCTGCATGACCAGGAGCAGACGGGCAACCGGTTCGATGCCACCTTCGACGGCCAGCTCGGCGGTCTGAAGAACCGCTTCGTCGCCGGCCTGGACTGGTACCGCACGACCCTGCTGCACACCAACAATTCACCCTACGGCGGCGCGAGCACGGTCGACCCGTTCTTCTTTGCGCCGGGCCATTTCATCAGCCCGGTACCAACGCTTCCGGGACGCCGCTCGACCCTGGAGACGACGGCGCTCTTCGCCGAGGATGTACTGGAACTCGCCCCCGGCTGGAAGCTCGTGGCCGGCCTGCGCAGCGACCGCATGCGGCTCGGCAACCACGATCTGCGCACCGGCGCCCATCTGTCCAAGACATACAGTCCCGTCACGGGCCGCATCGGCGCGGTCTGGACACCCAGCGACGCGGTTTCCTTCTACGGCCAGTACGGAACGGGTACCGACCCATTGAGCGGCGCGCTGTCGCTTCCGAACGGCGGCAACGCCTTCGACCTGACCAAGGGCCGGCAGCTCGAGGTGGGTGCCAAGGGCAGCCTGCCGGCCATCAAGGGCGAATGGACGCTGGCCCTGTACCGCATCGAGAAGCGCAACCTGCTGTCCCGCGATGACAGCGATCCCAGGGTCACCCAGCAGGTCGGGCGCCAATCGTCGACCGGCGTCGAACTGGCCGTGGCGGCCGAGCCGCTGCCCGGCTGGACGGTCGACGCCAATGCGGCATTGCTGCGTGCGCGCTACGACGACTTCAACGAGGTGGTCGCCGGGCGCGCCGTCTCGCGCGCGGGCAACATCCCCGTCGGCGTACCCGAACGCACGGCCAACCTGTGGATGGCCTATCGCTTCCAGCCCCGGTGGCAGCTGGGCATCGGGGCGCGCTACGTTGGCGCGCGGCAGTCCAACGCGGCCAACACGGCGCGCCTGCCGGCCTATACGGTGTTCGATGTGTCGCTGGCGTACGAGTATTCGCGCAGCCTCGATTTCAGCCTGGCCGTCAAGAACCTGACGGACCGCGACTACGCGGTCTCGGGCGCCGGCAACGTGCGCTGGCTGCTGGGAGCGCCGCGCACGGTGCAACTGACGGCACGTGCGCGCTTCTGAATGATGGATGCCGTGCGGGTGGCAATTGCGCCATGAAGAAGGCGCTCATCTTTCTGCACAAGTGGCTGGGCGTCGTGCTTGCGCTGTTCTTCCTCATGTGGTTTGCGAGCGGCGTCGTCCTGTACTTCGTGCCGTTCCCGAGCCTCACGCCCGTCGAACGCCTGCAGGCCTTGCCGGCATTGCAACTGCCGCCAGGGTGTTGCCTGACCGCCGAGGAGGCGGCTCGGCGCGCCGGCCTGCGCTTCAGCGAGGCGCGCATGGGCATGGCAGGTGCGGACCCGGTCTGGCGGCTGCTGGCGCATGAAGGGCAGGGCGCTGCTGCGCCCCATTGGCGAACGCTCGACGCGCACAGCGGTGCCCTGCGGCCGCCACTCTCAGATGCACAGGCCGCCGCGGTGGCCGAGGCCTTCAGCGGGCGCCGTGCGCAGCACGCTGAACGCCTGGAGCGCGACCAATGGACCGTGCCGCAGGGCCTCGACCCCTATCGGCCGCTGGTGAAGGTCGCGCTGGTCGGCGAGGACGGGCTGGAGCTCTACGTTTCGCCGGATGCGGCGGAGGTCGTGCGCGACACGCGCCGTGCCGAGCGCTTCTGGAACTGGCTGGGTGCCGTGCCGCACTGGATCTATCCGACCGTGCTGCGGCAATTCCCCGCCGCCTGGCACCACGCCGTCGTGTGGCTCTCCCTTCCCGCAACGCTGCTGGCGCTGAGCGGCGTGGTGCTTGGCATCTGGCAGCTCTTCCTGAACCGTTCGCGCTGGATTCCCTACCGCAAGTTCTGGCTGCGCTGGCATCACATCGCCGGGCTGGCGGCAGGCATCTTCACGCTCACATGGATCTGTTCGGGCCTGTTGTCGATGAATCCGTTCGGCGTGTTTTCAGCGCGCGGGGCGACGGCGGACGAGCGCCTGCGCTGGGCCGGCCAACCAACCGAGGCGCGGCTTGATCCGGCAGAGGCGCTGAGGCAGGCCAACCGGCAAGGCGTCGCGGCGCGTGAACTGGAGCTGCTGCACGTTGCGGGGCAGCCGTGGTATCGGCTGCAATCTGCCGAAGGCCAACTGCTGGTGCGTGCCGAGATGCGCGATCCGGGGCAGGCCATTGCCGCACTGCCTGCGGCCACCGTCCAGTCCTTGCTGGCCGCGCTGCGTCCGGAGGCCGGCGCTCCCACGATGCGCCGAATCGATTCCTACGACGATCTGTACTACGCACGCGAGGCTGCGGACCCGAACACCCGCCATACCCGTCCGCTGCCCGTGTGGCGCGCCGACTGGACCGATGGCGTGGCCGCCTTCGCAGATCCTGCGTCGGCACGCATTCTCCTGCGCAGCGATGCGTCCGGCCGATGGCAGCGCGTTCTCTACCATGGCCTGCACAGCCTGGACTTCGCGCCGCTTCTCGCGCGCCCCTGGCTGCGGCATGCGCTGGTCCTGGGCTTTTCGCTGCTGGGGATCGGGCTGTGCGCAACGTCTTGCGTGATCGCCTGGCGCGCCCTGGTTCCCTCGCGGCGACGGCAGGCGTCAGCAGCAGCAGCGGGTGCCCTCAGGCCGCAACGGCAATCGGAAAGCGCGCCTGCAGCCCATCCGGCCCGCGCTCGAAAGGCACTGTGACGGCCTCCCTCGCGGCCTGCGGAAGATTGCGCCAGAGGTAGTCGCGCGCATTGCCCGGGTCGCCAGCCACGTAGAGCTGCGTGGTCAGCAGCTCGCGCGTGCCGAGCTTCACCTTGACGTGGATGTGCGGCGTGCGGCCGCTGTAGGGCACCGGGCGGATGGTGCGGAAGCGGTAGCTGCCGTCCTCCCCGACCGTGACGCGGCCGAAGCCCTGGAAGGCGGCGTCGGCGCGGCCACCGTCGCCGGGGTGGTGGTAGTGGCCGTTCTGATCGCACTGCCAGATCTCGACCTGCGCGCCGCGCAGCGGCCTGCCGCCCAGGTCGGTCACCGTGCCGTCGACCCAGGCCGGTTGGCCGCCGCGGTGGTCCAGGGTGCCGTTGCGCAGCAGATCGTTGTCGGAATCCTGCGGCAGGCGCACCGGGTAGAAGGGCCCTTCGGTCTGCGAAGGGGTGGCAAGCCGGCTTGCCGCCGGCTGCGCGCGGGCGCCCAGCCAGAGCGCGGGCATGGCAACGAGCGCTGCGGCGACGGTGCGCCGGGGAAAGCCGGGTGCTGACAGGGTGTTCATGGCAGGTCAGAGCCGTGCAGCATGCGCCGAGTTCCGCGTGCGGGTCAACGGTCTCCGCCGTGTTTGAATGCACCGGTGAATCCGACATCTCCCATGCCCGAACAGCTGCTACTCCCAGGCATCGATCCCGCACCGCCGCCTCTGCGCCGGGCGCGCCGTACCGCGCCACCCAAGGAGCGCCTGCCGCGCTCGCTGTTCTTCGCGATCTTTCCGCGACCCGAAGATGCCGCGTCGATTGCCGCGCTGGCGGCGCGCCTCAAGGACCGGCACGCGCTGAAAGGCAAGCTGAGCGAGGCGCATCGCCTGCATGTCACGCTGTATCACCTCGGACATTTCCCGGCGGTGCCACGCGAAAAGGTGCAAGCCGCGCTGGAGGCCGCCGCCGCCGTGGCGCCGCCGTCGTTCGAGGTGGTGTTCGACGAGGCCATGCGCTTCGAGCAAAGCAAGGCCTTCGTGCTGTGCGGCGGCGGCACGTCGGCGCTTGCGGCGTTCAGGCAGCGCCTTGGCGAGGCACTGGCGGATGCGGGCTTCAAGCCCGAGCGCGGCTTCACGCCCCACATGACGCTGGCCTACACGCCGCGCAAGATCGAGCCGCATTCCATCGAGCCGGTCCGGTGGATGGCCGACTCGTTCTCGCTGATCGAAAGCCACGTCGGCGAAGGCATCCACGAGGTGCTGGGGCGGTGGCCTTCGGACCGGGCGGCCTGACGCGCGACGCCTCGTCTGTTGTGCATCGCGCCTGTGCCTTCTGTATCTGTTCTTCGAAGAGCGGATGGCGACAATGAGGCTTCATTGAACGGAAGCCAAATGACTGCGCAGGCCCGAGACCAGATTGCCGACCGCATCGCCGCCGAGCTGGGCCACAGCTTCGAGGGCGAGCTCGTTGCCGGCGGCAACTACATCCCCGTCGTGCGCGACGGCCGCACGCTCTACACCAGCGGCCAGGTGCCGCGCGTGGGCACCACGGTGGTCGTCACCGGCCGCGTGGGCGACCAGGTGCCGCTCGGCAAGGCCCGCGAGGCTGCGCAGATCTGCACCTTGCGCTGCCTGGTGCTGCTGCGCCGCGAGCTTGGCTCGCTCGACGGCATCGAGAAGGTGCTGCGCGTTGGCGTCTTCGTGCAATGCACGGCCGATTTCACGCAGCAGAGCGAGGTGGCCGACGCTGCGTCCGAGTTGCTGCACCGCGTGTTCGGCGAGGCCGGCGTGCATGTGCGCACGGCCGTCGGCGTCCATGCGCTGCCGAAGAACGCAAGCGTGGAACTGGAGATGACGGTGGCGGCCAAGAGCGACGCAGGCCGCAGCAGCTAGCGCTTCGGCAGGCCGGCGATGTCCCGCGCGAGCGAGGCAATCGTCAGCGGCGCGCAGCCTTCGGCGTTGTTGCTCACCGTGACGTACGCCAGCTGGCCCGCGCCGGTGGTGCCCGCGATCACCCGGGCCAGGGCCTCGCGGGTCTCGGGGTCGGGATCGACGATCCTGTCGAACGGACCATAGAGTTTTTCCGCGTCTTCATAGCCGAAGCGGCCGTGCCGGCGGTGCAGGTTCCAGCGGCACACCAGCGGCCCGGGCCAGAGTGCGCGCAGCATCGGCAACTGGTCCTCGATTGGCGGCATCTTGGCGTGCAGGCCCATGCAGAAGGTGGCGCCCACGCTGCGCAGCATGTCGGCGAAGGCGGGGCAGAGCAGCTGTGGGTCGCGCACCTCGACCGCAATCACGGCATCGGGCGCGGTCGGCTTCAGGCCGGGCAGTGCCTCGAGCATCTCGCCGATGCGGACGAGCAGCGCGGGTTGGTCGGCCAGCAGTTGCGCAGGGATCGGGCTCAGCTGAAATACCAGCGCGCCGATGCGGTGGCCCAACCCTTCCAGAGCCGGCTGCACGAACTCCTGGACCGCGATCTCGCTGTTCAGGAACACCGGATTGGCCTGCGTGCCGCGGCCGCTTTCGTCGCGCACGGTGGCGTCGGTCACAAGGCTCGGCGCCTTCACCACGAAGCGGAAGTCGTCGGGCACCATGGCCGCATAGCGCGCGTACTGGCTGGCCGTGAGCGCGCGGTAGAAGTTGCGGTCCAGGCTCACGGTGCGAAAGAGCGGATGCCGGGCGAGGGCGGACAGGCCGCTCTTCGACAGCACCGTTTCGGCGTATTCGCCATCCCAGACGAGGTTGGCCCAGCCCGGGTAGCTCCATGAAGAGGTGCCGAGCCGCAGGCCGGGAGGGAGCGCCGCGGCCAGTTCGACCAGCGCCGGATCGGCAGGTGCCGGTGCCACGGTGGCGCCGCGCGGCTTCTTCTTCGCGGGCGGCTCGGCCTCGGCCTCCGGCGGCACGGTGGGGGGCGCCTCGGGCGGGCGCGGAAGATCGGGAAAAAGGGAGTCCTGCACTTCATCAGCCATGTTGGGGCCGCATTCTCGGCCAACATCGGGCGGCCGCGCCGCGACGGGCACAATCCGCGCCATGAAACAGTGGTTGCGCACGCAGGGTGGCTGGTGGCTGGCATGGCTGGCCCTCACGGCCGTGGGCGCGGTGTGGCTCGCGCGCGCCGAGCTCGCGCAGCTGCAGCAGGATTTCGAGACCGACGCGCGCATCGCGCACCGGCTCATGAGCCAGCAGGTGGTGCAGTACGACGCGGTGCTGGCCACGCTCGCGCTGCTCGAACCCGGCGACGGCGCGGACCGCCCGGAGCAGCGCCTGCCATCGGTCTACCCGTCGATCCTGCGCGTGCAGCGGCGCGAGCGCGACCAGGCCTGGCCCGACGAAAAGCAGGCCGGTGCGCTGGCCGCTGCGGAAGCGCGTTCGCGCAGCGAGCGCCGCGCCGAACTGGCGGGGCTGGACCTCGCGCAGGGCCGCTACCAGCTCGTGGTGGGCGCCACGCCGATCAGCTACGCCCTTGAAATCGACCTGGCCGGCTCGGTGCCGTGGCGCGACTGGCCGATGGACCCGAAGCAGAGCCCGGTGCGCGTGAGCCTGCAGCGCGGGGCGCAGCAGTTCGTGCTGCAGCCGGGACAGGCGGCGCAAGCGGACGCGGGTGGCTGGCGCTTCGGCCTCGCCAAGCCCTTGGCATCGCCGAGCCAGCCTTTCGAGCTCGTGGCCGAGCGCCGTGTGGGCTGGGCCGAGCTGCCATGGCGCAGCGTCGCCGGCTGGGCCGCGGCGGCGGCGCTGCTGCTGGCCGGCCTGTGGACCGCGCAGCGCCAGCGCATCGCGCGCCGCCGGGCCGAAGAGCTGCTGCGCCTTGGCCAGGTGGCAAGGCTCAATGCCCTGGGCGAGCTTTCGGCGGGGCTGGCGCACGAGCTGAACCAGCCGCTCACGGCCGTGCTGGCCAATGCGCAAGCCGCGCGCCGGCTGCTCGACGACGATCCGCCCGACCTGGCGACGGCGCGCAATGCCATGGGCCAGGCCGTGGAGCAGGCGCGCCGCGCGGCCGGCGTGGTCGGCCGGCTGCGCCGCGTGATCGAACGCCCCGAAGCCGGCGGCGATGTGAAGCCGCTGGTGCTGCAGGAGGTGGTGCGCAGCGCCATGCACCTGCTGGCGCCCGAGTTCGCGCAGCGCGGCGTTGCGGCGCAGTTCGATGCCACCGCGCAGGCGCCGGTGCGCGTGCAGGCCGAAGCGGTGGCGCTCGAGCAGATCGTGCACAACCTGCTGATGAACGCATTGCAGGCGCTCGACCTGGTGCCCGCGTCCGAACGCCGCCTTTCTGTTTCGGTCGGGCGCAATGGGCAGGAGGGCGTGCTGACCGTGACCGACAACGGACGCGGCATCGCACCCGAGGCCATGCCGCGCCTCTTCGAGCCTTTCTTCAGCACGCGCGAGGGCGGCCTGGGCCTCGGCCTGAGCCTCAGCGAAACGCTGGCGAGCGGCATGGGCGGCAGCCTCACCGCGGCCAATGCGGCGCCGCGCGGCGCGCGCTTCACGCTGCTGCTGCCGCTGGTGGCAGCGTCCACGGAACGCACGGCATGAACACCGCGGCCACCCACCAGCCGCAATCGCCGCTGATCCACCTCATCGACGACGACCAGGCGGTGCGCGACAGCCTGTCGCTGCTGATCGGCACGGTCGGCCTGCGGGTGCAGGGCTGGGCCGATCCGCAGGCCTTCATCGACGGCTTCGACCGCGCGGGCGTCGGCGCCATCGTGCTCGACGTGCGCATGCCCGGCATCAGCGGCCTCACGGTGCTCGACCGGCTCATGGCGCAGGGCGTCGACCAGCCGGTGATCATGCTCACGGGCCACGGCACGGTCGAGATGTGCCGCCGCGCCTTCAAGGCCGGCGCGGCCGAGTTCCTGGAGAAACCGGTGGACGACGAGCAGCTGCTTGAAGCCCTGCAGCAGGCGGTGCGCCAGCATGTGCGCTCGCGCGAACGCTCGCAGGCCGACAACGCGGCGCGCGAGCGCGTGGCACAGCTGTCGGAGCGCGAGCGCGAGGTGCTTGCCTTCATCGTGCAGGGCCTCACCAACAAGGAGATCGCGCGCACGCTCGCGCTGTCGCCGCGCACGGTCGAGACGCACCGCGCCAACCTGTTCGCCAAGCTCGACTGCGATTCGCTCGCGCAGCTGATCCGGCGCTACGCGGTGCTGGTGGCCGGACAAGACTGAGAGGCGCGCTCCGTGGCGCTCCGTAGAACTACGGAGCACCGGGCGTAGCCGTACGAATGGCCTCGGCGGACGGTGTTTTCTACAGTGGCGCAGCCGCCGGCAACCGCCGTGGCCATTACCCCGCATCCACTGGAGAAAACGAAAAATGCGTTCCAACCTTCGCCTCGGCGCTCTCGCCATCCTGCTTGCCGCATCCGCCGTCCAGGCCCAGACGCCCGCACCCGCGGTGCGCACCGAGAAGAACATCTCGCTCGCGCTGGCCAACCAGATCGCGGCCGAGGCCGTGGCCGCCTGCGCCGCCAACGGCTACAACGTGGCCGCCACCGTGGTCGACCGCGCCGGCACCGTGCGCGCCGTGCAGCGCGCCGACAACGCCGGCCCGCACACGCTGGCGTCGAGCGAGCGCAAGGCATGGACCTCGGCATCGGCCAAGGGCGCGACGCAGGCCATGATGGAAGGCGCGCAGAAAAACCCCGGCGCCGCCAACCTGGTGTACCTGCCGGGCTTCCTGCTGCTGGGCGGCGGCGTGCCGGTGAAGTCGGGCAGCGAAGTGATCGGCGCCGTGGGCGTCGGCGGTGCGCCGGGCGGCCACCTGGACGACCAGTGCGCCAACGCCGCCATCGAGAAGGTCAAGGGCCAGCTGGGCTGATGATGAAGCACGGCATCTGGTCCGCGTTGCTGGCGGTCGCGCTTGGGCTGGGCGGGCCGGCCGATGTGTCGGCCCAGGTGCCGCCGCAGCCCGCCGAGCTGCTGGCCTACGAAGGGCTGCACCGGGCGGCCTGGCAGGGCGACCTGCCGAAGCTGAAGAGCCTGGCCGCGTCCGGCGCCAATCTCGACGCACGCGATGCGCGGGGCCGCACGCCTTTGCACGTTGCGACCCATGCACGGCAGCGCGAGGCAGTGAAGCTGATTGCCAAGGCCGGCGCGAACCTCGACCTGCTCGATGACGACCGCTACGACGCCGTCACCATCGCCGCGGTGGCCGACGATGCCGCGACGCTCGCGCTGCTGCTGTCGCTCGGCGCGAAGGCCGGGCAGGTGACGAGCCGCTACGACGGCACCGCACTCATCGCCGCCGCGCACCTGGGGCATGACGAAGTGGTGCGCCAGCTGATCGCGGCCGGCGCGCCGCTCGACCACGTCAACAACCTGCACTGGACCGCGGTGATCGAATCGATCGTGCTCGGCGACGGCGGCCCGCGCCACCAGCGCACGCTGGCCGCGCTGATCGATGCCGGCGCCAACCTTGCGCTGGCCGACCGGCAGGGCAACACGCCGCTGCAGCTGGCCCGGGCCCGCGGCTACACGGCCATGGTGAAGCTGCTGGAAGCGCCGCGCGCAAGATAGGGTAAGGCGGCTCGGGGACAATCGGAGCCTCACCACGAGGAAATTGCCCCATGTACATGCCGCCGCAATTCAACGCCAAGGACCCGGCCATCGCGCTGGAGCTGATGCGTGCACATTCCTTTGCCAGCCTGATCTCGAACGACGATGAGGGCCTGCCCTACATCACCCACCTGCCGCTGGTGGCCGAGCAGCAGGAGGGCGGCCAGCTGGTGCTGCTGGGCCACTGCGCCAAGCCCAATCCGCACTGGCGCCATCTGCAGGCGCGGCCGCAGGCGGTGGCCACCTTTCTCGGTCCGCATGCGTACCTGTCGCCCTCGGTCTATCCGGACCTCGCGCGCGTGCCAACCTGGAACTACCTGGTGGTGCACTGCACCGTCCAGGCCCGGCTGATCGAGGAGCCCGCAGCCAAGGACGCGCTGCTCAAGAAGCTCATCGGCGACCACGAGCCCGGCTATGCGCAGCAATGGCGCGACCTGGGCGAGGAGTTCCAGCTCAAGATGCTGGCCGGCATCGTCGGGTTCGAGCTGCGCGTGAGCGCACTGCAATGCAAGGTCAAGCTGAACCAGCACCGGCGCGAATCGCACGCCGCCATGCATGCCGTCTACAGCGCCGGCACGCCCGACGAGAAGGCGCTGGCCGTGTGGATGGAACGCCTGGGCATGGCGGCTGAAGCACCCGTGGTGCAAGGAAGCTGAGATGCGCATGTTCGGACTGGTCGGCCTGCTGCTGGCGCTCGTGATCGCCGGGGTGGTCGCGAAGAAGCAGATGGCCAGCGTGGCGGCCCCTGCGCTGCCGTCGGTGCCCGGCGCCGCCGCGCCTGCATCCGGCGAGGCGCCCGCCGATGAGCGCACGCAGGCCCGGCAGGTGCAGCAACAGGTCAAGGAAGCGCTCGACGCCGCGGCGCAGGCGCGCAAGATGCCGGATGACAACTGAGCCCGCTTCCAAGCCCACGGACGACGCGCACTGGATGGCGCTCGCGCTGGCCGAGGCGCGCCTGGCGGCCGAGGCGGGCGAGGTGCCGGTCGGCGCGGTGCTGGTCAGGAACGGGCAGCTCGTTGCCACCGGGCGCAACACGCCGGTCGCGCAGCACGACCCGAGCGCCCATGCCGAGATCAACGCATTGCGCGCCGGCGCCGCCGCGCTCGGCAATTACCGGCTCGACGGCTGCGAGCTGTTCGTCACGCTCGAGCCCTGCGCGATGTGCGCGGGCGCCATGCTGCACGCGCGGCTCGCGCGCGTGGTGTTCGGTGCGGCCGATCCCAAGACAGGCGCGGCCGGCTCGGTGCTCGACCTCTTTGCCGAACCGCGGCTCAACCACCGCACGCAGGTGCAGGGCGGCGTGCTGGCCGCGGACTGCAGCGCGCTGCTGCAAGGCTTCTTCCAGCAGCGCCGCGATGCGGCGCGCGAACAGGCGCAGCCCCTGCGCGACGATGCGCTGCGCACGCCGCCCGAGCGCTTCGACGCGCTCGCCGGCTACGCCTTCGAGCCGCGCCACATCCATGACCTGCCCAGCCTGCAAGGCTGGCGCATGCACTACCTCGACGAAGGACCGCAGGACGGCTCGGCCGCCGCCTGCCTGTGCCTTCATGGTCCCGGCGAATGGGGCTACTTCTTTCGCCATCTCGTCGGCGCGCCCGGCCTGCGCACGCTGGTGCCCGACCTGATCGGCTTCGGCAAGAGCGACAAGCCCAAGCGCGAATCGGCGCACCGCATCGAATGGCACTGCCAGGTCCTGAACGAATGGCTCGACCGCCTGCAGCCGCCGCCGATGGTGCTGGTGCACAGCGCCGCGGCCACCGGCCTGGCCACGCGGCTGCAGGCCGGAAGAAACGGAAGAGGCAACCTGTTCGCAGCCATGCTGCTTGCGCCCGAAGGCGGCGAGCCGATAGGCGATGCATGGCGCGCGCCGTTCCCCGACCGCGGCTACCAGGCCGCGCTGCGCGCGCTCGGCCCCATCGCGTCCTCGTCCGGCCCGAGCCTGCAACAGGCTGCGCTGCTTGCCCAGGAGGTGCGCAACGCAATGGGATACTCGACGCCGTGAGCAAACACATCTACATCTATTCCCCCTCCAGCGCGATTCGCGACAAGGCCGCCTTCCGGCGCGGCGTGGCAAGACTCAAGGCCCTGGGTTACGAAGTCGAGGTCGACGAAACAGCGCTGGCCGTGCACCAGCGCTTTGCAGGCGACGACGCGACGCGTCTCGCTGCCATCGGCCGCGCCGCCGCGAGCGGCGCCGATATTGCGCTGATCGCACGCGGCGGCTACGGGCTCACGCGCATCCTCGATGCCATTCCGTACAAGGCCGTGGCCAAGGCGATCGGGCGCGGCACCGAATTCGTCGGCCTCAGCGACTTCACCGCGCTGCAGTGCGCGCTGCTCGCCAAGACCGGCGCCGTGACCTGGGCGGGCCCCGCGGTCGGCGAAGACTTCGGTGCCGAAGGCGGTGCGGACGACATCATGGAAGCCTGCTTCGACGACCTGGCGAGCGGACAGGGCGAAGGCACCGGCTGGCGCATGCCGGTGCGCGATGCCGGCCTGAAGGTAAGGCCCGTGCACGGCGCCACCTTGTGGGGCGGCAACCTGTGCGTGCTCGCGAGCCTGCTCGGAACGCCCTATTTCCCCGCGGTGGAGAAGGGCGTTCTTTTCATCGAGGACACCAACGAGCATCCCTACCGCATCGAACGCATGCTCGACCAGCTGCGCATGGCCGGCGTGCTGGCCAGGCAGCGCGCCATCGTCTTCGGCCAGTTCACGGGCATGCGCAAGGTGCCGGGTTACGACCGCGGCTTCGGGTTCGATACGGTGGTCGACCGGCTGCGCGCCACGCTCAAGGTGCCCGTGCTCACGGGCCTGCCTTTCGGGCACGTGCCGACCAAGGTGCTGCTGCCCGTGGGCGCAAAGGTCGAACTGGCCGCCGAGGGGCGCGACGTCTTCATGGTGTGGGGCCACCGGCATGGCGACCACGACCATGACCACGGCCATGCGCATTGAACGCGAGGCGCCGCGGGATCCTTCAGTGGGTGAAGCGCTGATGGGCGCGCGGGCCCATCGAGCCGGGCAGGCCGCCCTTGAACATTCTGTTGATGGCTTTCATCTGGCGGCGGGCAGCGGCTTCGCCGTCGATGGCGCTCAGGGCAACCATCACGTCCTGCCGCAGGTACCAGAGCGCTTCCACGTCGGATGCAAAGCGCACGCGCTGCTCCACGCGCTGGACCGAGTGCCCGCTGTGCGCCTGCAGCACCGACAGCATGGCGGCCCGGATGCGTCCCAGCTGGTTCTCTCCCACCCGGGGAGCCCCGATACCGGGAATTCCGAGAAGGCGGAAAAAACGACGAAGAGGCTGCATGTGGACTAAAGGCGTATTGCCGGGAGCCAGAACGGTCGCTACCTTAAGCCTCGGACGCCCGATTCACAAGTTCTGAAACACTGTTTCTTGTTTGTAAACAACACACTTTACGTTGCACTTAAAGCCTCCGCAATGATTTGAGTACAAAAGTAATATAAACAGGCTACTGTCACAGCATGGACGTCAATTCCACAGTTGTTTTCGCAGACCTGACCGGAAGCTCCAGGGTTTTCGAAGCCATGGGAAACGCGCGCGCCACCGACACGGTGACGAGGCTGACCCAATGGATCGGCAGCGTCTGCCAGGCACACGGCGGCAGGGTGGTGAAGTCGCTCGGCGATGGCGTGTTTGCCATTTTTTCGAACGCGAGCTCGGCGATGCAGGCAGTGATCGAGCTGCAGCGCTATCACCAGAAGCGCCTCATGACCTGGCCCGTGCCGCTGCGCATGGCGCTGCAGATCGGGGTTGCAAGCGGCGAGGTGGTCGAGGTCGAGGGCGACTGCTTCGGCGATGCGGTCAACCTGGCATCGCGCCTGAGCGACCTGGCGGGACCGGGGCAGATCTGGGCCACCGATGCGGCCATTGCGCAGTTGGGCGAAACCGGCGTTCGGCATCGCGACCTGGGTCTCATCACCATTCGCGGGCGCAGCGAGATGTCGGCCGTCCACCGCATCGACTGGCAGGAGGAAATGACCTCGTTCCTCACGCTGCCGGCCGCGCTGACGCCGCTGCGGCTGCCCGATTCATCGCTGGGGCAGATCGAGCTGGCGTGGCTCGATGTGCGGTCCACCTTCCGCACCGAAGAACTGCCGATCCACCTCGGGCGCGTGAGCGATGCGCAGTTCGTGGTCAACGATCCGCGCGTTTCCAGGCTGCATGCGCGCATCGAGCTGCGGCATGGCAGCTGCGTGCTGACCGACCTGAGCACCTACGGCACCTGGGTCCGGTTTCACGGCAACGGCGGGCCGAGCCAGGAAGTGGCGCTCAGGCGAGAGGAATGCGTGCTGCACGGAAGCGGCGAGATCGGCCTGGGCGCGCCATTGAGCGATTTCACCGCGCCGACGATTGCCTTCAATACGGCCGGCACCGAAGTGCAGCTTTCGCGCCGCGAGATCGCAAGCTGAGCGGCACGGGCTGCGCAGTGACGTTTGGCAACGATCCGGCGAGGCGGCAGGTGCACTCGCAGAGTACCTCGGGCGTTGCAACCACCACGGGTGCTGGCCGTCAGCACCCCCTCAAGGGAGCTGCAGTGAAATTCAAAAACAAACGTTCTTCCGTCTTCAAATGGGTGGCCCTTGGCGCGATTGCGGCCAGTGCGCTGCTCGCCGCGGGCGCGGCCAGCGCGCGCGGCAGCTGGTCGGTGCAGATCGGGGCGGGTGGCTACCCGGCGCCGTACTACGCGCCGCCGCCGCCCGCCTACTATCCGGCGCCGATCTACTACGCGCCGGCCCCGCCGGTCTACTACCGTCCGCCGCCGCCCGTGTACTACCGGCCGGCGCCCGTCTATGCGCCGCCGCCCGGGCGAATCTATTACGGGCCGGGCTACCCCTACCGTCCGCCGAACGGCGACGAATGGGACAACGACCGGGAATACGAAGACCGGGACTGACGGCCATGTGCCGCGCTCAGCGCGGCGCGGACAGGATGGCGGAGAGTTCGCCCATGTCGATGGGCTTCTGAAGGTGGTGGTCGAACAGGTTTCGTGCTGCGGCGCCGGCAGCCTCTTCCTCCGAAAAACCCGAAATGGCGACGAGCAGCCGAGGGCCACGGTCCGCGGCGGCCGAACGCAGCCGCCGTGCCACCTCGGTGCCGGGAAAGTCGGGCAGCGTGAGGTCGATGAGCGCCGCATCGAAGCGCTCCTCCGCCGCCGCATCCATGGCCTGCTGCGCCGTGTAGGTGCAGCGGGCGGTATGGTCCTGCAGCGTCAGGAGTTCCTGCAGCAGGTCTGCCGCGGCTTCGTTGTCATCGACGATCAGCACGTTCACTGGGAGGAGGCTTTCAAGCAAGTTGTATCCGCCCAGTATCCCGGCCAATCGCTTCCCGCGCAGTAGGAGGGCGCCTACGCCCGCACTTGCGTCGCAGTCTTCGCGGCGGCCTCCATCGGCAGTTCGACGTGGAACAGCGAGCCTTCGCCGGGCCGGCTCTCCACCTCGATGCGCCCGCCGTGCAGGCCCACGATCTTGCGCGTGATGTAGAGCCCGAGGCCCAGCCCGGGCGCGTGCTTGCGGCTGTGGTCGGTGCGTTCGAACTGCTCGAAGATGCGCTCCTGGTCTTCGGGCGCAATGCCGATGCCCTGGTCTCGCACGGTGATGTGCGCGGTGCCGACCCGCTCGTACAGCATCATCTCCACGGGCTTGCCGCCGCCGTAGCGCAGCGCGTTGGTCAGCAGGTTGGTCAGCACCTGCTCGATGCGGAACTCGTCCCACACGCCGTGCAGCTCGCGCGGAGCTTCCAGTGCGATGGGCGAGCCTGCGGCCTCGGCCTGCTGCCTGAGGCCTTCCACCACGGCCCGCGCAAGCGCGGCAAGATCGACCGGCTTGGGCTGGATCGACAGCGCATCCCTTCGCAGGCGCGTGACGTCGAGCATGTCGTCGATCAGCCGCACCATGTTGCGGATCTGCCGCTGGTCGCGCTCGATCATGGCGGGCAGGCGATCCGCGGCAAATGACTCCAGCTTCCCCCTGGACACCTGGACCTGGCGCAATTGCGCTTCGAGGTACAGGGTGTTGAGCGGCGTGCGCAGCTCGTGCGAGACCATCGACATGAAGTCATCGCGCATGCGCACCGCGCGTTCGAGTTCGTGCTGCGTGTGGCGCAGCTGCTGCACCAGTTCTTCCTGCTTCTGGTTGGCCACCGCGAGCGCGTCCCTTTCGTGCCGCAACGCCTTTCGGTGGCAATGCAGGTCGACGAACACGTTGACCTTGCCGGTAACGGCGTGCGGATCGAGCGGCTTGTACAGGAAGTCGACCGCGCCGCTTTCGTAGCCCTGGAAGGCGTAGTTCGAATCGCGGCCCGCCGCCGTCACGAAGATGATCGGGATGTGCCGCGTGCGCTCGGTGCCGCGCATCAGCTCGGCCAGCTCGAAGCCGTTCATGCCGGGCATCTGCACATCGAGAATGGCCAGCGCGAACTCGTGGTCCAGCAGCAGCGCAAGCGCCTCCTCGGCCGAGGCCGCACGGTACACCGCACGCCCCGGGCCGCGAATCAGGGCCTCGAGCGCAAGAAGGTTCTCGGGCAGGTCATCGACGATCAGCAGCTTGCTTTCGACGTCAATGGGCATGGGCGGACTCCAGTTGCAGCAGCAATGTGCGAAGCTCGCGCAAGGCAAGCACGTGGTCGGGGCAATGGCGGGCAATGGCTGCCCGGGGCATGGTGGGAATCTGGGCTTCCTCCGGGTCCTGGACGGCGGTGATGCCGCCGGCCATGTGAATGCGCAAGAGGCCTTCAGCGCCGTCGTCGTTCGCGCCCGTGAGCAGGAACCCGGCGAGCGCGGGGCCGTAGGCATCGGCGGCCGAGGCCATCAGCACGTCGATCGACGGCCGCGAAAAGTGCACGGGCGGCTCGCAGCTGAGCGAAAAGCATCGATCGCGCTCGATCGACAGGTGATAGCCGGGCGGCGCGAAATACAGGCTGTCGGGCGCGACCGGCATCTTGTCGGCGGCCTCGTGCACCGGCATGTGCAGCCGCTCGGCAAAAATCTCGGCCAGGTGGCTCTGGTGGCCTTCGGGCAGGTGCAGGACGACCACCACCGGAAGCCGCCACGGCGGCGGAATGCCGTGCAGCAGCGCCAGCAGCGCCTCGATGCCGCCCGCGGACGCACCGACCACCACGGCTTCGACGCGCCGCGCAGGGGATGGGAGAGCATTCGGCTTCATGTGGCCTTGCGGTAGATGCGCTCCGGCTGCGAATGGGCGTCGAAGCGCTCGGCGTAGCTCGAGAAGTCGATGCTTTCCTTCGCGCCCAGGCCCAGGAAGCCGCGGTGGCAGAGCGACTCGTGGAAGAGGCCGAGCGCGCGGTCCTGCAGCTCGCGGTTGAAATAGATGAGCACGTTGCGGCACGACACGAGCTGCGTCTCGGCAAAGACGCTGTCGGTCGCCAGGCTGTGGTCGGCAAAGATGACGTCGGCGCACAGCGCCGGGTCGAAGCGCGCGGCGTCGTAGGCCGCGGTGTAGTAGTCGGAGAAGGAGCTGCGTCCGCCGGCGCGCTGGTAGTTGGCCGTGTAGCCGCGGACCGATTCGATCGGGAAGATGCCCTGGCGCGCCTTCTCGAGCGAGGCGGGGTTGATGTCTGTGGCATAGATCTGCGTGCGGGAGAGCAGGCCTTCCTCGCGCAGCAGGATGGCCAGCGAAAACACTTCCTCGCCGGTGCTGCAGCCCGCCACCCACACCTTGAGCGATGCGTAGGTGTGCAGGATCGGCACCACGTGCCGGCGCAGCGCCAGGAAGTAGGCCGGGTCGCGGAACATCTCGCTCACGGGAATCGTCAGGTACTCGAGCAGCCGGCCGAACAGCAGCGGATCGCGCAGCACCTTCTCCTGCAATGCCGAGATGCTCGGCAGCCCGAGCTGCGCCAGCGCGTGCAGCACGCGGCGCTTCTGCGAAGCCACGGTGTAGTTGCGGAAGTCGTAGCTGTAGCGCAGGTAGATGGCTTCCATCAGCAGCCGCAGCTCGATCTCCGTGTTGCTCAACGCGGATGTCAGGGGCAGGGATGCGGCATTGCGGTTCACAGCCGCTCCATTTTGGGCATCCACACGCGCAGAAGCGAGAACAGGCGCTCCAAATCCACAGGCTTGGCCAGGTAGTCGCTGGCGCCCGCGGCCAGGCACTGCTCGCGGTCGTCCTTCATGGCCTTGGCGGTGATGGCGATCACGGGCAGCTTCTCGAAGCGCGGGTCCGCGCGCAGCCGGCGGGTGGCCTCCAGGCCGTCCATCTCCGGCATCATCACGTCCATCAGCACCAGGTCGATCTCGCGCGCCTGGTCGAGCTTCTGGAGCGCCTCGCGGCCGTTGCGGCCGATCTCGACCGCCGCGCCGCGCTGCTCCAGCGCGCTCGTGAGCGCGAAGAGGTTGCGCACGTCGTCGTCCACCAAAAGGATGGTGCGGCCCTCGAAGATGCGGTCGCGCCCGCGCGCCGCCTTCAGCATGCCCTGGCGCTCGCTGGACAGCTCGGCCTCGACCTTGTGCAGGAACAGCGTGACCTCGTCCAGCAGGCGTTCGGGCGAGCGCGCGCCCTTGATGATGATGGAGCGCGAATAGCGCTGCAGCTCGGCTTCCTCGCCCCGCGTGAGGTTGCGCCCGGTGTAGACGATCACCGGCGGGAACGAGACGATTTCCTCCGACGCCATGCGCTTGAGCAGCTCGCCGCCCTGCATGTCGGGCAGGTGCAGGTCGGTGATCATGCAGTCGAAGACGCGCCTGCGCAGCAGTTCGAGCGCCTCTTCGCCGGAGCCCACGGCGGCGATCTCGATGTCTTCGTCGCCGATCAGCCGGATCACGCTTTCGCGCTGCAGCCCATCGTCCTCGACCAGCAGCACGGCCTTGACCTTCTGCGTGAGCTTTTCCTCGAGCCGGGCGAACACCTGCATCAGCTCGGCGCGCGTGGCCGGCTTCTGCGCATAGCCGATGGCGCCCATGTGCAGGGCGGCGGCCTGCGCGTCGTCGGCGGCCGAGACCACGTGGATCGGGATGTGGCGCGTCTGCGGCGAATCCTTCAGGCGCTGCAGCAGGCCAAGCCCGGTGCTGTCGGGAAGGCGCATGTCGAGCAGGATGGCATCGGGCAGGAACTGGTGCGCCAGCTCGAAGCCGTCGGCCGCGCCATGGGCGACCAGGCAGCGGTAGCCGAGCTCGTGCGCCAGGTCGTAGAGGATGTGCGCGAACTGCGGCTCGTCCTCGATCACGAGCACCTGGCGCACCTGGTCGGGCGGCAGCATGCGGTCGTCTGCAAAGGACGGCGGCGGCACGGCAGCGGGGGGCACCGGTGCCGCGGGAGCGGCAGGCGCGGCAGGGAAGGGCGTGCGCGCCGCGGCGGACTTTGCGGGCGCAGGGGCAGGCGCCTGAGCTGCCTGTTGCCCGGCTTGCGGCGCCGCGGCCGGCAGCTGCAGCGTGAAGGTGCTGCCCCGTCCGGACTGGCTTTGCAGCGTGAGCGTGCCGCCCAGAAGGCGCGTGAGATCGCGCGAAATGGAAAGTCCCAGGCCGGTGCCGCCATAGCGGCGGCTGGTGGTGCCGTCGGCTTGCTGGAAGGCTTCGAAGATCAGACCCTGCTGCTCGGGCGCAATGCCGATGCCCGAATCGCTCACCGCGAAGACCGCGCCGCCGTTCGCAGCCGCCGAGACCGTGAGCGCCACCTCGCCGCTGCTGGTGAACTTGATCGCATTGGAGAGCAGGTTCTTCAGTATCTGCTCGACGCGGTGGCGGTCGGTGGCCAGCGTGGCGGGCGTGCCGGGCTGCATCTCCAGGCGGAAGGCCAGCCGCTTCTCGGCAGCCAGCGGCCTGAAGGCGCTCTCCAGGCTCTGCGCGAGCATGTCGAGCGCCACCTCCTCGACCACCACTTCGAGCTTGCCGGCCTCGACCTTGGAAATGTCGAGGATGTCGTTGATCAGCACCAGCAGGTCGTTGCCCGACGAGTAGATCGACTCCGCGAACTTCACCTGCTCGGGGCTCAGGTTGCCCTGCGGGTTGTCGGCGAGCAGCTTGGCCAGGATGAGCGCGCTGTTGAGGGGCGTGCGCAGCTCGTGCGACATGTTGGCCAGGAACTGCGACTTGTAGCGGCTGGCGCGCTGCAGTTCGTCGGCGCGGTCTTCCAGGTCGCGCTGCACGCGGCGCAGGGCCGCATTGCGCTGGTCGAGCGCCTCGGTGCGCTCGGAGAGCTGGCTGTTGGTCTGCTCCAGTTCGGCCTGCTGGTTCTCCAGCATGGCCTGCGAAGCCCGCAGCGCGCGCGACTGCTCCTCGAGCTCCTCGTTGGCGGTGCGCAGCTCTTCCTGCTGCACCTGCAGTTCCTCGTTCAGCTGCTGCGTTTCGGCCAGCGCGTCCTGCAGCTGCTCGCGGTAACGCGCTGCTGCGAGGGAATCGCCGATGTCCTCGGCCACCAGGTCGAGCAATTCGTTGGTCCGCGCATCGGGCACTCCCGGCAGGCCGAGTTCGACCACGCCGTTCACGATGCCGTCGCTCGACACGGGTACCAGCAGCACCGCCGCGGGCGCCATCTCGCCCAGGCCCGAATTGACCTTCAGGTAGCTGGCCTGGATCGGCTCGACCAGCATGCGGCGCCGTTCGGCGGCCGCCTGCCCGACCAGGCTCTGGGTCGGTGAGAACACCTGCGGCGAAGCCTCGGCTTCCATCGAGAAGCCATAGCTCGCGGCGCGGCGCAGCGTGCCATGCCGCTCGCGCACGTACAGCGCGCCGACCGCGCTGCCCAGGTGCCGCGAGAAGAAGGCCAGGACCTTGCGGCCCAGGTCGTTGGCGTTCAGTTCGCCCACCAGTTCGCCCACCAGTTCGGTCTGCGCGCTGCGCAGCCAGGCCTGCTGCGCCAGCCGCTCGGCATGCGCGGCCTGGTCCCGCAGCACCGCGTCGTAGCTGTTCGAAAGCCGCACGAGCTGCCGGCGGCCGAAGTAGGCCACCATGCCGGTGAACACCAGCGTGAACAGCAGGAACACGGCCACCACCAGCCAGGCCGTGCGGTTGACCTCTTCATTGCGCTGGTAGCGCAGGCCCTCCTCGGTGTCAATGAAGGCCGCGAACTCGGCGCGCATGTCGTCGCGCAGCTGGTTGCCCCGGGCTTGCCGCATCGCCTGCTGGTAGTTGCCGCCGGCGCGGCGCAGGGCGATCAGCTCCTGCGCGAATCCATTCCAGGCATCCTGCAGCGTCGCGATGCGCTCGATCCGATCGGCCTGCTGCCGGTTGTCCAGCACCATTTCGCGGAGCGCGGCGGTGTCGCTCCTGATCTTCGGCAGCGCGCTCTGGTAGGGCTCGAGAAAGCTCTCCTCGCCGGTGATCAGGAAACCGCGCAGGCCCGTTTCCATGTCGATGCTGCGGCGCTGCAGATCGCTGGCACTGCGCGTCACGCGGTCGGTGTGCTCGACCCGGCTGATGGTGATCAGCAGGAACACGATCAGGCTGACGAACACCAGGGCGCCGACGAGGCCGCCAAGCAGGGGCCACTTGAGGTTGCGGCTCAGCAGGCGGTCGAAGTCGTCGGGGTCGATCGCGGTCGGCGTTTTCATTCGAACAAGATTTGTAAGCAAAACTTTTGAAGTTTTGCCGAATTCCGAAGCACCGGGTGTCAGAGAAGGCCCCGATACCGTTTTGCAGCGGTGCGGTCGCTATACTGTTGTTTTATACAGCATCAACCGTGGCCATGGACCTTTCCATCCAGTCGCCAGAAGAGGCGCCCGATGCTCGCACCGTTTCCGTGAAGGCTCTGTGCGCCTTCGGTGCCAAGGCCGGCGACCTCGACCTGCGCTTCGTGCCCGCGCCCAGCGCGCTCGAAGGCATGGCCGGCCATGCGCTCGTGCAAGGCCGGCGCGGCGACGGCTATGAAAGCGAGGTGCCGCTGGTCTCCCGCTGCGATGCGCTCCAGGTGCGCGGCCGTGCCGACGGGCATGACCCGCGCGAACCCCGCGTCGAGGAGATCAAGACCTTCCGCGGCGACTTCGACGCCATCCGCGGCAACCACCGGGCGCTGCACTGGGCCCAGGCCCGCTGCTACGGCTGGATGCTCTGCGAGATGCACGGTTATGAACACATCACCGTGGCGCTGGTGTACCTGGACCTCGGCACCGGCGAGGAAACCGTGCTGGAAGAGCCGCACACACGGGCCGCGCTGCAGGCGCATTTCGAGCGCCTGTGCGCGCGCTACAGCGCCTGGGCGCAGAGCGAGGCCGCGCATCATGCAGCGCTGGGCCACGCGCTCGGCCGGCTTGAATTTCCACACGGCTCGTTCCGGCCCGGCCAGCGCGAACTGGCCGAGGCCGTCTACCGCGCCGCCGTGAACGCGCGCTGCCTGATGGCGCAGGCGCCCACCGGCATCGGCAAGACGCTGGCCACCATCTTTCCGCTGCTGAAGGCGCGGGCCGCGCGCAAGATCGACAAGATCTTCTTTCTCACCGCCAAGACCTCGGGCCGCGCCGTGGCGCTGGAGGCCTTCGGCGTGCTGGGCACAAATTGCGCGCAGGTGCGGGTGCTCGAACTGACCGCGCGCGAAAAGGTCTGCGAATACCCCGACCGGGCCTGCAATGGCGATGCCTGCCCGCTCGCCAAGGGCTTCTACGACCGCCTGCCCGCCGCGCGCGAAGAAGCCGCGCAGGCCGCCAGGCTCGACCGGCAAACGCTTCGGTCAATTGCGCTGACGCACACTGTGTGCCCCTATTTCCTCGCGCAGGAAATGGCGCACTGGTGCGACGTGATCGTGGGCGACTACAACTACTACTTCGACGGCAGCGCCTTTCTCTACGCCACCATGAAGGACGCCGAATGGCGCGCGGCGGTGCTGGTCGACGAGGCGCACAACCTGCTGGAACGTGCGCGCGGCATGTACACGGCGCGGCTCGACGGCCTCGCGCTGGAAGAGGCCCACCGCGTGGCGCCAGCCTCGGTGCGCGGCGCGCTCGGCCGGCTTTACCGCGAATGGGACACGGCGCAGCAGGCGCAGGCCGAGCCCTACGACACCGCCGACGAAATTCCCGAGCGCTTCGCGCGCGCCCTGCAGGCCGCCAACACGGCCATGGGCGAGCACTTCGCGGCCACGCCCGACGCGGCGCAGGGGCCGCTGCAGCGCTTCTTCTTCGATGCGCTGCAGTTCGCCCGGCTGGCCGATGCCTTCGACGACCACTCCATCTTCGAGCGCACGCTGGGCCCCGCGCACGACCAGCAGCAGCGCAGCCTGGCCATCCGCAACCTGGTGCCGGCGCCGTTCCTCGATCCGCGCTTCGCGGAGGCCGCATCGGTCACCTGTTTTTCCGGCACCTTGTCGCCCTTCGAGTTCTATCGCGACGCGCTCGGGCTGCCGCCGGAGACCCAGCTGCTCGACGTGGCCTCGCCATTTCGCAGCCAGCAGCTGCGCGTGGAGGTGGCCATGAACGTGTCGACGCGCTTTCGCGACCGCGCGGGCTCGCTCGCTCGCGTGGCCGGAATCATCGGCGCCCAGTTCGAGCGCATGCCGGGCAACTACCTCGCGTTCTTCAGCAGCTTCGACTATCTCGAAAAAGCCTGCGCGGCCTTCCTGGCCAGGCACCCCGGCGTGCCCGTGTGGGTCCAGACGCGCGGCATGGCCGAGGCCGATCGCCACGGTTTTCTCGCGCGCTTCGAGGAGGGCGGCCAGGGCATCGGCTTTGCCGTGCTCGGCGGTGCGTTCGGCGAAGGCATCGACCTGCCCGGCAGCCGGCTGATCGGCGCCTTCGTGGCGAGCCTGGGCCTGCCGCAGCACAACGCGCTCAACGAGATCACGCGCGAGCGCATGCAGGCGCGCTTCGGCAAGGGCTACGAATACACCTACCTCTATCCCGGCCTGCAAAAGGTGGTGCAGGCGGCCGGCCGCGTCATCCGCACCGAGCAGGACAGCGGCGTGCTGCACCTGCTGGACGACCGCTTTGCGCGCGCCGAGATCCGGCAGCTGCTGCCGCCCTGGTGGGAGCTGCGCCTGGGCGGCCCGGTGCACGCGGGCGAAGGAGAGAACCTCGATGCGCTCCGCCAGGCACATCCAGTTCGCTGACGAGCCCGACCTGTTCGGCGAGGCGCCCGCCGCCGCCATCGAAGGCCTGCGCTACGAGCGCGAATTCCTCACGCGCGCCGAGGAAGCCGAGCTGCTTCGCCTCGTGCAGGGCTTCGAACTGCGGGAGATGCGCTACAAGGCATACACCGCGCGCCGCCGCGGCATCAGCTTTGGCGGCAGCTACGACTTCGACAGGCACCAGTTGCGTCCCGGCGCTGCCATGCCGCCCGCGCTTCACCCGCTGCGCGCGCGGGTGGCCGCATGGATGGGCATGGCGCCCGAGGATTTCGCCCACGTGCTGATCTCCGAATACCGGCCCGGCACGCCGCTCGGCTGGCATCGCGACGTGCCGGACTTCGAAGACATCGTGGGCGTTTCGCTGCAGGGCGACGCGGTGATGCAGCTGCGGCCCTATCCGCCGGCCAGCGCTGCCGCGCCTGCGAGCCTGCAATTGCTGATCGAGCCACGCTCCATCTACATGCTGCGCGGCGAAGCACGCTGGGCCTGGCAGCACAGCATTGCGCCGACCGAGGCGCTGCGCTATTCCATCACCATGCGCACGCGGCGGCGCGCATGACTTGCGGCGCGCCTGGCCGCGGGCTTTTCCGCGGCGGGCTGTC
The DNA here is from genome assembly GCF_003951285.1 of Variovorax beijingensis. GTDB lineage: Bacteria > Pseudomonadota > Gammaproteobacteria > Burkholderiales > Burkholderiaceae_C > Variovorax > Variovorax beijingensis. The sequence continues at coordinate 319,035 of NZ_RXFQ01000008.1, forward strand.
TGCGCCTCCTCGATCCACTGGCCGCGCTCCTTCAGCACCGCAACCGGGCGGCCGAGCAATGAACGCGCGGCCGTGGCGCCAAGCGCGATGCAGGCGCGCGGCTGCACGAGTTCCATCTCGTACTTGAAATGCTTCACCGCATTGGTCACGTAGAGCTTCTCGCACTGGGTGGCATGCGCCCCCAGCGGGCATTCGCGGCAGGCATCGGTCGCCACGCTGAGCGTCTTCAGCGCGGCTGTGGCCTCGTTGCGATGGGACATGTTGCCGGCTCCGGTATGCCCCAGGCGGCCACCGCCCTCAATGCGCGGAACCGCCGCCACCGCGCCGGGACTGGCTCTGGTTGCTGCCGCCGACGTGGCTTTCGCGGTCGTGGCGGCTCTCTGTGGTGCGGCGCGGCTCGTTGCGCGGTGTCGGGCTCTGGTGGCCGGCCTTGTTGTGCTGGAGAGGCAACGAACCACGCTCGTCGGGCGTGTTGGGGTTCGACTTGGACATGGTCTGCTCCTTCGAATGAATGAATGGATGGACATTTATTTGTCCGCGCGCCGCATGCCCGCCGGTGTCGGAATTGGCCCACCGCGGGCGTCGTCCAAGCCTCATGCGCACAACGCCGGAGCGCGCTGCAGGGCCTCGCGTGTGCCGGTAGTCGAGATCGGCCACCAGACTGTCCGATCACAAGAATGGGTACCTCTTAAGAGGTGAGAACTCGATATTCCGTAGTTATCTTTGTCGCCTGCAAGACAACTTGCATTCGCCTCCCGGGCCGGCCTCCGCACATGAAGCGGCCCTGTTGCACGAGGTTGAGCCGAACGCGTGTCCTATCCCGGCCAACGTCGTTCAAGTGCGGGGATTCCTATACCCGCACCGGCGGTTTGCCGCGCCGTATTTGCGCCGATACGATCCCGCGCCTTGCCCCAAAGGAATGCGCGGATGCCGCCAACGATTGCTTCTCCCTCGATGCCCGCAGCATCGAAAAACGCCGGCTGGCAGCAGCGCAGCCGGCGCCACGTCTGGCATCCGTGCACGCAGAGCATCCGGCTCGAAGCGGTGCCGCCGCTGCCGATCGCGCGGGGCGAGGGTGTCTGGCTGTTCGACCACGACGGCCGCCGCTACCTCGACGCGACGAGCTCATGGTGGGTCAACCTCTTCGGCCATGCGCACCCGGCCATCAATGCGGCGCTGAAAGACCAGCTCGACACGCTCTCGCACGTGATGCTCGCGGGCTGCACGCACGCGCCGGCCGTCGAGCTCGCCGAGCGGCTTGCCGCGCTGACCGGCCATGCGCTGGGCCATTGCTTCTATGCCTCGGACGGCGCCTCGGCGGTGGAGATCGCGCTGAAGATGAGCTTTCATGCGTGGCGCAATGCGGGCCGCAGCGGCAAGCAGAACTTCGTCGCGCTGCGGCAGGGCTACCACGGCGAAACGCTGGGCGCGCTGCATGTGACCGACGTGCCGGTGTTCCGCGACGCCTACGCGCCGCTGCTCGCGAATGCGCACCTCGTCGCGTCGCCCGACGCCCGGGCCGCAGGGCCGGGCGAGGACGCCGCCGCCGTGTCGCGGCGCGCCGCGGCCGAGCTCGAAGCGCTGCTGGCCGAACGGCATGCATCGATCGCCGCCGTGATCGTCGAGCCGCTGGTGCAATGCGCCACCGGCATGGCGATGCACGATCCCGAATACCTGCGCCTCGTGCGCGCACTGTGCGACCGCTACGGCGTGCACCTCATCGCCGACGAGATTGCGGTGGGTTGCGGGCGCACCGGCAGCTTCTTCGCGTGCGAGCAGGCCGGCATCTGGCCCGACTTCCTTTGCCTTTCCAAGGGCATCAGCGGCGGCTACCTGCCGCTGGCGCTGGTGATGACCCGCGATGCGATCTACCAGGGCTTCGTCGACGACGACGTGGCGCGCAGCTTCCTGCATTCCCATTCCTACACCGGCAATGCGCTGGCCTGCCGCGCGGCGCTGGCAACGCTCGACCTGTTCGAGCGCGAGGACGCGCTGCGCCGCAACCGCACCCGCGCCGAGCGGTTGATCGGCCGCTTGCGCAAGGGGCTGCACGGCATGCCCGTCGATCACCTGCGCCAGCGCGGAATGATCACGGCCTTCGACGTGCGCGAGCCCGGCGCCCGGTTCGCGGAGCGCTTTCACCTTGCCGCACGGGCCAACGGACTGCTGATGCGCCCGATCGGTACGACCGTTTACCTCATGCCGCCCTATGCGATCGGCGACGACGACATCGACCGGCTGGTCGACGGCACCCTGGCCACATTGGAAGCGGTGGCCGTCCCCGGCCACGCAGATGAAGGAGGCCGCGATGCCGCGCTTGCTTGAACGCCTGCAGGACGAGATCGCCGCGCTCGATGCTGAGGCGCTGCGCCGCCGCCGGCAGATCGCCGAAACCGCCTGCGCACCTGCGCAATCGCTGACGCTGGCCGATGCGAGCGCGCCACGCACCATGCTCGGCTTCAGCAGCAACGACTACCTCGGCCTTGCCGCGCATCCGGCACTGGCCGCCGCGCTGGCCGAAGGCGCGGCGCGCTACGGCACGGGCAGCGGCGGGTCGCACCTGATCCTCGGCCACTCGCGCGCGCACGCCGAGCTCGAGGAGCGGCTGGCCGGCTGGATGGCGCCGTTCATCCCGGAGGCGCAGAGCCTCTTCTTCTGCACCGGCTACATGGCCAACCTCGCGGTGCTGTCGGCGCTCGGCGGTGCGGAGGCGGTGATCTTTTCGGAGTCGCTCAACCATGCATCGCTGATCGACGGGGCACGGCTGGCCAAGGCGCGGGTCGAACGCTACCCGCATTGCGACGCGGCCGCGCTCGATGCGCAGCTCGGCGCCTGCGATGCACCGGTCAAGCTGATCGTGAGCGATGCGGTCTTCAGCATGGACGGCAACATCGCGCCGGTGGCCGAACTGCTCGCGCTGGCCGAGCGCCACGACGCCTGGCTGGTGCTGGACGATGCGCACGGCTTCGGCGTGCTCGGCGCCACGGGCCGGGGCGTGCTGCAGGCCACGGGCCTGCGCTCGGAGCGGCTGGTGCTCATCGGCACGCTCGGCAAGGCGGCCGGGGTGTCGGGCGCGTTCGTGGCGGCGCACCGCACCGTCATCGACTATCTGGTTCAGCGGGCGCGGCCGTACATCTTCACCACGGCCGCGCCACCGGCCATCGCGCATGCGCTGCTCGCGAGCCTTGCGCTGATCGAAGGCGAGGAAGGCCATGTGCGCCGCGCCCATTTGCAGGCGCGCATCGCCCAGCTGCGCCGCGGCCTCGAGGCGATCCTGCCGGCGGACGGCAGTGCCTGGCTGCCCGATTCGCCCACCGCGATCCAGCCGCTGATCGTCGGCGACAACGCACGCGCGATGCAGACGATGGCGCAGCTCGACGCCCACGGTTTGCGCGTCGGCGCGATCCGCCCGCCGACCGTGCCCGCCGGCACCGCGCGGCTGCGGATCACGCTGTCGGCCAGCCACTCGGAGGACGACGTGGCACGGCTGCTCGACGCCCTGGGTGAAGCACTGGCGCAGCCGTGGAAGAAGGCAGCATGAGCGCTGCGCCGGGTGCACCAATGACACGTCGCCGCTGGTTCGTCGCGGGCACCGACACGGGCGTCGGCAAGACGCTGGCCAGCAGCGCAATGCTGAGCCTGCTGGCCGCCTCGGGCCTGCGCGCTGTCGGCATGAAGCCGGTGGCCGCGGGACTGGAACTCGTCGATGGCGCCTGGCGCAACGATGACGTCGAGCAGCTGCACGCAGCCGGCAATGTCGATGCGCCATTGGCCTTGCGCTGCCCGTACCTGCTGCGCGCGCCGATGTCGCCGCACCTTGCGGCAAGGGAAGAGGGCGTGCGCATCGAATTGCCGCTGCTGCTGTCGGCCTTCGCGGCGTTGTCGGAACAGGCCGACGCGGTGGTGGTCGAAGGCGTGGGCGGCTTCTGCGTGCCGTTCGGCGACGACATCGACAGCGCCGACCTGGCCGTGGCGCTGGAACTGCCGGTGATCCTGGTGGTCGGGCTGCGCCTGGGCTGCCTGAACCACGCGCTGCTCACGGCGGAAGCGATCCGCGCGCGCGGGCTCATGCTGGCGGGGTGGATCGCGAGCACCATCGAGCCGGAGATGCTGGCGCCCGAAGCCAATCTCCAGACGCTGCGCGGCCGGCTCGGTGCGCCCTTGCTCGGCGTGGTGCCGCACCTGGCCGAACCCTCGGCGGCAAGCGCCGCGCGGCACATCGACCTGCGCGCATTGCGCGCCACCGCGGCCTACGCCGCACACCGGTCGGCGGAGCTGGCCGAATTCAGCCACTCGGCGGCGCCGGCCGAGCTCAGCCTCTCAGCCGCGCTGGCCTGATTCGGCCAGCCGCTTCGCCCGCGCGCCGCCCTGGCGCTCGAGCATCCAGCCCGGGTACTCGGAGGGCAGGGCGCTCACCTTGCCGAGCGCGGCCAGCTCATCGGCGGAGAGCCGGATCGCGGTGGCGGCAATGTTGTCGTCCAGCTGTGCGACGCGCTTGGCGCCGACGATCACGCTGGTCACCACCGGCTGGTGCAGCAGCCACGCGAGCGCGATCTGCGCCACCGACACCTTGCGCGCTTCGGCCAGCTGGCGCATCAGGTCGATGCAGTCATAGGCACGCTCGACGTTCACGGGCGGAAAGTCGAAGCTGGTGCGGCGGCTGCCTTCTTCGGCTTCGGTGCCACGGCCGTACTTGCCGCTCAGCAGGCCGCCCGCCAGCGGGCTCCAGACCATCAGGCCGAGGCCTTCGCTGTGCAGCATCGGCGCCAGTTCGCGCTCCAGGTCGCGGCCCGCGATGGTGTAGTAGGCCTGCAGCGATTCGAAGCGCGCGAGCCCCTGGCGCTCGGCGATGCCCAGCGCCTTCATGATCTGCCAGGCCGCCCAGTTGGAAACGCCCACGTAGCGCACATGGCCCTGCTGCACCAGGTTGTCCAGCGCGCGCACGGTTTCCTCGATGGGCGTGACCGGGTCGAAGCCGTGGATCTGGTAGAGGTCGATGTGGTCCAGCTGCAGGCGCCTGAGGCTGGCCTTCACGCCGTCCATGATGTGGTAGCGCGAGGCGCCGGCCGCATTGGCGGTCTTTCCGGTTTCGCCGAATACCTTGGTGGCGACCACCACGTTCTCGCGCGGCACCTTGAGGTTCTTCAGCGCCTGCCCGGTGATGGTTTCCGAAAGGCCTTCGGAGTACACGTCGGCGGTGTCGATGAAGTTGATGCCGGCGTCGAGCGCGCGGCCGACCAGGCCTTCCGCCTCGGACTGCTGGAGGTTGCCGATCTGGCCCCAGATGCCACTGGCGCCGCCGAAGGTCATGGTGCCGAGGCAGAGTTCGGAAACGAACAGGCCGGTGCGGCCGAATTTGCGGTACTGCATGAGAGGTGTCCTTTGGGTGGGTGGCACGAGAAGAGGGCCGGAAAGCCCCCGCCATGCGCAAAAGTATCCGGCCGCGGCGCCGGGCATGGCGAGTGCGTTCCTGCAAAGTCCTTGCCTATTTCTCCAGACCTCCTGTTCGGACCGTGCAGATCCATGGGAGCGGCGCTAAGCTTTGAACCACCCGATCCTCCACGCCGGCCGCCGCTGCGGCCCCACCCGTGACAAGGCCCCCGAACATGCCCCAAGAAACACCCGAAATCGCCGCCGCCATTGCCCAGCCGATGCCGCTGGAGCCCGAACTCGACGAAGCCAGGAAGGAACTGGTGGCGCTGATCAACCGCATCACGCGCGGCCGGGACGGCACCGTGGAAACGCCGGTGGCCGGGCTGCAGGTGTACTGCATCAGCAAGCCCGACGGCCCCAAGCACGCCTTCGCGACCCCGGCGCTCGGGCTGATCGCCCAGGGCTCCAAGCGGATCATCGTGGGCGACGACATCTATGTGTACGACCCGATGCACTACCTGGTGACCTCGGTCGACCTGCCGGTGTGCGGACAGGTGCGCCTGACGAGCGACAACGAGCCCTACCTGGGCCTGCGGCTGGAACTGGCAATCGACGAGATCGGCAAGCTCATCGGCGACGAGAAGCTGCCCGCGAAGGCCAATGCGCCCGCCTCGCGCGGCATGTACGTCAACCGCATCGGCATGCCGGTGCTGGAGCCGGTGCTGCGGCTGCTGCGGCTGGTCGAGTCGCCCGAGGACGTGCCGATCATGGCGCCGCTCATCAAGCGCGAGATCATGTACCGCCTGCTGGTGAACGGGGAGGGCGCGCGGCTGCGGCAGATCGCGCTGCAGGACAGCCACACCCAGCGCATCGCCAAGGCCATCAGCGCGCTGCGCATCAACTATTCGCAGTCGCTGCGGATCGAGGACATGGCGCGCGCGGTGCACATGAGCGTGTCGTCGTTCCACCATCACTTCAAGGCCGTGACGGCCATGAGCCCGCTGCAGTACCAGAAGCAGCTGCGCCTGCAGGAAGCGCGCCGCCAGATGCTGATGGCCGGCGCCGACGTGTCGAGCGCGGCGCACAGCGTCGGCTACGAGAGCCCGTCGCAGTTCGCGCGCGAGTACAGCCGCATGTTCGGCGCACCGCCGCTGCGCGACAAGCGGCGCTGGCTCAGCGAAGCCGAGAACGACGCGCTCGGTGCGGGGTCGATGCAGGCCGCCTGAAGCAAGCGCGCCGCGCGGTCAGCGCAGCACCAGCACCGGCAGGCTGGAGTGCGTCAGCACGTGCTGCGTCTCGCTGCCCAGCAGCAGCCGCTTGATGCCCTTGCGGCCGTGCGAGGCCATGACGATCAGGTCGCACTTGTGCTTCTTCGCGGCGGCGACGATCGATTCGGCCACCAGGTCCGAATTTGCAATGGCCGTCTTCAACGGCACGCCGCTGGCCGCCGCGCGCGCTGCCACGGCGTCGAGCATGCCCTGCGCCTTGTCGTCCCACTGCTTTTCGACCCGGGCGATGTCCTCGGGCGAGAAGGACATCGCGCCGTCGAAGTAGCTCTTGGGGTAGCGCGGCACCACGGTGAGCGCCACGAGGTCGGCGTCGTGCCGGCTCGCGAGGGCGATCGCGCTCGTGACCGCCTTCTTCGAAAGCGTGGAGCCGTCAGTAGCCACGAGAATGCGCTTGTACATGGTTTTCTCTCCGGGAAAGTGTGTGCCGCGAGCATAGGCAGGCGGCCACCCGCGCCCCTTGATGCAGATCAAATGCGCGCGCCTCGCGGACGCTTAGCCTTGCCCGATGCAAGCCGCGCTCGCCTCTTTCTCCCCGGCCGCCGCGCTCCCACGGGCACCCCGTGAAGCGTGGCAGGTGCTCGACGATCCCGCCGAATGGCCCGCGTTCGGCCATGCGCTCGATGGCGGCGATGCCGGCACGGGGCGCTGGGAATCGCAGGTGGCGGTAGAAGGCATGCACTGCGCGGGCTGCGGCCTCGCCGTGGAGGCGGCGCTGCTGCGCGTGGCGGGCGTGCTCCAGGTGCAGGTGAACGCCGCGAGCCAGCGCGCGCGTGTAGTGTGGTCCGCCGCGCAGACGCGGCCTTCGCGCTGGTTCGAGGCTTCCGAGGCTGCCGGCTACCGGCTGGTGCCCGCCGCCGACAGCTCCGCACGCGAGCGCCGTTCGCGCGAGCTGCGGCTCGCGCTCTGGCGCTGGCTGGTGTCGGGCTTCTGCATGATGCAGGTGATGATGTATGCCTATCCGGCCTACATCGCGCAGCCCGGAGAAATGACGCCGGACGCCGCCCAGCTGCTTCGCTGGGCCTCCTGGGTGCTGACGCTGCCGGTGCTGTTCTTCTCCTGCGGGCCGTTCTTTCGCAGCGCGTGGCGCGATCTTCGCCATGCACGCATCGGCATGGACGTGCCGGTCGCCTTCGGCATCGCCATTGCGTTCGCGGTCAGCACCGCGGCCACCTTCGACAGCGCGGGCGCGCTGGGCCACGAGGTCTATTTCGACTCGCTGACCATGTTCGTCTTCTTCCTGCTCACGGGCCGCTGGCTCGAGGCACGGCTGCGCGACCGCACGGCCGGCTCGCTCGAGGCCGTGATGAACCGCCTGCCCGACGGCGTCGAGCGGCTCGGAGCCGATGGCAGTTGGCAGCGCGTGGCGGTGCGGCGCCTGGCCGTGGGCGACGTCGTGCGGGTGCGCCCGGGCGAGGCCTTTCCGGCCGACGGCGTGCTGATCGACGGCGGCACCAGCACCGACGAGGCGCTGCTGACCGGCGAATCCCGCCCCGTGGCGCGGGCGCGCGGCGAGCGCGTGCTGGCGGGCAGCCACAACCTGTCGGCGACCGTGCAGGTACGCATCGAATCGGTGGGCGAGGGCACGCGCTTCGCGCAGATCGTGCGGCTGATGGAAAGCGCCGCGCTCAGCAAGCCGCGCCTGGCCCAGCTGGCCGACCGCATCGCGCGGCCGTTTCTCGTGCTGGTGCTGGTGTCGGCTGCCGGCGCCGCGGCCTTCTGGTGGCATGCCGACTCGGGCCGCGCGCTGATGGTGGCGGTGGCGGTGCTGATCGTGACCTGCCCGTGCGCGCTCTCGCTCGCAACGCCAGCCGCGATGCTTGCGAGCGCGGGCGCACTGGCGCGCGGCGGCGTGCTGACGTCCAACCTGCAGGCGCTGGAGGCGCTGGCCTCGGTCGATACGGTGATCTTCGACAAGACGGGCACGCTGACCGGCGACACGCCGCGCCTCGAACGCGTGTACTGCCGCCAGGGTTTGCGCCCGGGCGATGCGCTCGAGATCGGCGCCGCGCTCGGCGCGCACTCGCTGCATCCGGGCGCGCGTGCGCTGGTGAATGCGTGGAATGCGCAGTTCCGCTCGCCACCCGCCTGGGAGGTGACGCAGCCGTCCGAACTGGCCGGCCTCGGGCTCGAAGGCCTGCTGCGCCGGAGCGCCGCCGGCGATGGCCCGGCGCGGCGCGTGCGGCTGGGCTCGGCGAGCCATTGCAGCGTGGCGCCGCTGCAGGTCGAGGCGCCGCAGGTGCACCTGAGCGACGAGCAGGGCTGGATCGCGAGCTTCGTGCTGGCCGAGGAGCTGCGCCCGGACGCCGCCGCCGCCGTGGCGGCCCTGCAGGCCGAAGGAGTCACGGTGCGCCTGCTGTCGGGCGACCGCGACAGCGCCGCGCGGGAGATCGCCGCGCGCGCCGGCATCGAATTCGCCCAGGGCAGCTGCACGCCCGAAGACAAGCTCGAGGTCCTGTGGCGCCTGCAGGCGGAGGGCCGTCAGGTGGCGATGGTGGGCGACGGCCTGAACGACGGGCCTTCGCTGGCGCGCGCGAACGCGTCCTTCGCCTTCGGAAGCGCCGTGCCGCTGTCGCGCGCACGGGCCGATTTCGTGGTGCCGGGCGATGCGCTCGCGGCCATTCCGCGCACCATCGCGCAGGCGCGGCGAACGCTGCGCGTGGTGCGGCAGAACCTTGCATGGGCGGCCGGCTACAACGCGCTGTGCGTGCCGCTGGCCGTCGCGGGCTGGCTGCCCGCCTGGCTGGCCGGGCTGGGCATGGCCGCGAGTTCGCTGGTGGTGGTGCTCAACGCGGCGCGGCTCGCGGCTTCGCATGGCGGGGCAGACGGCAAGGCGGTGCGCTGATGGACGTCCTCTTCCTGTTGATTCCGCTGTCGGTCGTGCTCGTGCTCGCCATCCTCGGCGGGCTGTGCTGGGCCATCGAGCGCGGCCAGTTCGACGACATCGAGATCGAGGGCGACCGCATCCTGCGCGGCGATTGATCTGCATCAAATCCTCGGGAAGAGGGCGCGGGGACACTGCCCGCAGTCCATCAAGAGGCAGCACGATGCAAGAACCCAATCCTCCCGCAGCGATCTACGACGACACCGCCGTACGGCAGTTCGCCCTCATGTCCGTGGTCTGGGGCGTGGTCGGCATGCTCGTCGGCGTGATCATCGCCACCGAGCTCACCTGGCCCGAATTCAGCCTCGGCATCCCGTGGCTCAGCTACGGCCGCCTGCGGCCGCTGCACACCAACGCGGTGATCTTCGCGTTCGGCGGCTGCGCGCTCATGGCCACCAGCTTCCACGTGGTGCAGCGCACCTGCCAGGTCCGGCTGTTCGCGCCGGCGCTCGCGTCGTTCGTGTTCTGGGGCTGGCAGGCCGTGATCGTGGCCGCCGCCATCAGCCTGCCGCTGGGCTACACCACGGGCAAGGAATACGCCGAGCTCGAATGGCCCATCGACATCCTGATCGCGGTGGTGTGGGTGGCCTATGCGGTGGTGTTCTTCGGCACCATCGGCATCCGCAAGGTGCGCCACATCTACGTGGCCAACTGGTTCTACGGCGCCTTCATCATCGCGGTGGCGCTGCTGCACATCGTCAACAGCGCCGAGATTCCGGCGGGCTGGATGAAGAGCTACTCGGCCTATGCCGGCGTACAGGACGCCATGGTGCAGTGGTGGTACGGCCACAACGCGGTGGGCTTCTTCCTCACCGCGGGCTTCCTCGGGATGATGTACTACTACATCCCCAAGCAGGCCGGCCGGCCGGTGTATTCGTACCGGCTCTCGATCGTCCACTTCTGGGCGCTGATCTTCACCTACATGTGGGCCGGCCCGCACCACCTGCACTACACGGCGCTGCCGGACTGGACGCAGTCGCTGGGCATGGTGTTCTCACTGATCCTGCTCGCGCCGAGCTGGGGCGGAATGATCAACGGCGTGATGACGCTCTCGGGCGCCTGGTACAAGCTGCGCACGGACCCGATCCTGCGCTTCCTGATCGTGGCGCTGTCGTTCTACGGCATGTCGACCTTCGAGGGCCCGATGATGTCGATCAAGACGGTCAATGCCCTGAGCCACTACACCGACTGGACCGTCGGCCACGTGCACTCCGGCGCGCTGGGCTGGGTGGGCTTCATCACGATGGGCTCGCTGTACTACCTGATTCCGCGGATGTACGGCCGCACTGCCATGTTCAGCGCGAAGGCCATCGAGGCGCACTTCTGGATGGCCACCATCGGCATCGTGCTGTACATCGCCGCCATGTGGATCGCCGGCGTGATGCAGGGCCTGATGTGGCGCGCCATCAACCCCGACGGCACGCTCACCTACACCTTCGTGGAGAGCGTGAAGGCCACCTTCCCGTTCTACGTGGTGCGGCTGGCCGGCGGCCTGCTGTATCTGGCCGGAATGCTGGTGATGGCGTGGAACGTGTGGATGACCGTCATCTCCGGCCGCTCCGCGCAGGCGTCCATCCCGGCCGTCGCCATTGCCCACGCCTGAGGAAGCGCCATGACGAAGAAGACCCCCTCCAACAGCGGCTTCACCCATGAGAAGGTGGAGACCAACAACCTGCTGATGATCGTGCTGATTCTTGTAGTGGTCGCCATCGGCGGCCTGGTCGAGATCGTGCCGCTGTTCTTCCAGAAGTCGACCACCGAGCCGATCCAGGGCCTGAAGCCGCACACGGCGCTGCAACTGGCCGGCCGCGACGTCTATCTGCGCGAGGGTTGCTACAACTGTCACTCGCAGATGATCCGCCCGTTCCGCTCGGAGACGCTGCGCTATGGCCACTACTCGGTGGCGGGCGAGTTCGTCTACGACCATCCGTTCCAGTGGGGCAGCAAGCGCACCGGCCCCGACCTGCATCGCGTGGGCGGCAAATACAGCGACGAGTGGCAGCGCATCCACCTGAACAACCCGCGCGACCTGGTGCCCGAATCGAACATGCCGGCCTATGCCTGGCTCGACAAGAACCTGGTCGAGGCCGACGCCATTCCGCGCCGCATGCGCGCGCTGCGCAAGGTCGGCGTGCCGTACACGGACGAGGACATCGCCCGTGCCGCGGAAGAGGTGCGCGGCAAGACCGAGATGGACGCCACCGTGGCGTACCTGCAATCGCTGGGCCTCGCGCTCAAGTAGGTAGCACCGAACCATGATCGACATCACCACCTTGCGCGTTGCCGCCACCGTTTCCTGCTTTGTGCTTTTCCTCGGCATCGTGGCCTGGGCCTATGCCCGCCGCAACGCATCGCGCTTCGAGGAAGCGGCGCACCTGCCGTTCGAGCAGGACTGAAGAAGAAAGAGGCCCACGATGAGCGATTTCGTCAACAACTTCTGGTCCAACTACATTGCCGCCGGCACGGTGCTGAGCATCCTCGGATGCATGCTGCTGCTGTGGCTCACGGCCCGCAAGCGCGTGCCCTCCGATGCCGACAACACCACCGGCCACGTCTGGGACGAGGACCTGCGCGAGGCCAACAATCCGCTGCCCATGTGGTGGATCGGCCTTTTCGTGCTGACCATCTTCTTCGCGGTGGGCTACCTGGTGGTCTTTCCCGGCCTGGGCAGCTTCAGCGGCCAGGCGAACTGGAGCACCCGGAGCGAGTACGACGAGGACGTGGCCAAGGCCACCGCGGCACTGGCGCCCGTCTACGCGAGCTACGCCGGCATGACGATGGAGGACATCGCGCGCGAGCCCAAGGCCATGGCCATCGGCGAGCGCCTGTTCATGAACAACTGCTCCCAGTGCCACGGCTCCGACGCGCGCGGCAGCAAGGGCTTTCCCAACCTGACCGACAAGGACTGGCTGCACGGCGGCACGCCCGAGAAGATCGCCGAGTCCATCACCAAGGGCCGCATCGGCACGATGCCGCCGATGGCGGCGGCGGTGGGCACGCAGGACGACGTGAAGAACCTGGCGAACTATGTGCTGAGCCTCTCGGGCGCACCGCACGACTCGGTGCGCGCCGGCCTCGGCAAGTCGAAGTTCACGGTGTGCGCCGCCTGCCACGGCATCGGCGGTGTCGGCAATCAGGCCGTGGGCGCGCCCAACCTGAGCGACAAGATCTGGCTGCACGGCTACGGCGAAGCGGCCATCGTGCAGATCGTCAACGCCGGCAGGCACAGCGCGATGCCCGCACAGGAAGGCCGCCTCACCGAGGCGCAGATCAAGCTGCTCGCGTCCTATGTGTGGGGGCTTTCCAATCCCGCGACGGGGCCCTGACGCCGCCAGATCATCGCCATGGACCCATCCGCTCCCGTTTCCGCATCGGCCCCGGCCGTCCCCGGTGCGCGCAAGATCATTCCCATCGCTGCGGCCGAGAGCGAGTCGGTGGGCCTGTACGAGGCCTCGAAGAAGATCTATCCGCGCACCGTGCGCGGCATGTTCGCGCGCTGGCGCTGGGCCATGGTCTTCCTGACCCAGCTGGTGTTCTACGGCCTGCCGTGGGCCGAGTGGGGCGAGCGGCAGCTGGTGCTGTTCGACCTGGCCGCGCGCCGCTTCTACGTCTTCGGCCTGGTGCTGTATCCGCAGGACCTGATCTACCTCTCGGGGCTGCTGGTGGTCAGCGCGCTGGCGCTCTTTCTCTTCACCGCCGTGGCCGGGCGGCTGTGGTGCGGCTACGCCTGCCCGCAGACCGTCTACACCGAGATCTTCATGTGGGTGGAGCACCGGATCGAGGGCAACCGCACCGCGCGCATGCGGCTGGACGCGGAATCGATGTCGCTCGAGAAGCTGGTGAAGAAGTGGTTCAAGCACCTGGTGTGGATCGGCATCGCCATGTGGACCGGCTTCACCTTCGTGGGCTATTTCACGCCCATCCGGGAGCTGGGCATGGCATTTCTGCAGACCCGGATGGGCTCGTGGGAAGTGTTCTGGGTCTTCTTCTACGGCTTTGCGACCTATGGCAACGCGGGCTTCATGCGCGAGCAGGTGTGCAAGTACATGTGCCCGTATGCGCGCTTCCAGAGCGCCATGTTCGACCGCGACACGCTCATCGTCAGCTACGACCCGAAGCGCGGCGAGCCGCGCGCGCCCAGGCGCAAGGGCGTCGATCCGCGCAGCATGGCGCTGGGCGACTGCATCGACTGCGGGCTGTGCGTGCAGGTGTGCCCGACCGGCATCGACATCCGCAAGGGGCTGCAGTACGAGTGCATCGGCTGCGGCCTGTGCGTGGACGCCTGCGACACGGTGATGCAGAAGATGGCCTATGCGCCGCGGCTGATCCGCTACGACACGCAGAACGGCATGGAGGCCGGATGGTCGCGCCGCCAGCTGGTGCGCCGCGTGCTGCGTCCGCGCGTGCTGGTCTACAGCGCCATCCTGTCGCTGCTGGTCATCGGGCTGCTCGCGAGCCTCGTCGCACGCACGCCGCTGAAGGTGGACGTGGTGCGCGACCGCGCGTCGCTCGCCCGCATCGTCGAGGACGGCCGGCTCGAGAACGTCTACCGGCTCCAGATCATGAACGCCACCGAGGAGGCGCGCGACTACCGCATTGCCGCCCACGGCATCGAGGGGCTGCGCGTCTCGCCGGGCGAGCCGGTCGCGATCGGTCCGGCCCAGTCGCGGTGGGTCGCCGTGCGGTTGCAGGTGCCCTACGGCGCCGTGCCCGCCGGTTCGCACACGGTGCATTTCGACATCCGGGACGAACGCAGCGGTATTCAGGTGTCGGAGAAAGCGGCCTTCCTGGTGCCGCGCTGAAGGAGACGATATGAACACAACGACGAACGAACTGCCGGCGCGGGAGGATCCATGGTGGCGCCATCCGCTGCTCTGGATGGTGATTGCCGGTCCGGCGCTGGTGGTGGTCGCGAGCTTCGTGACCTTCTGGTATGCCTGGGGCAGCCCCGATCCGCTGGTGTCGGAAGACTATTACCGCCGCGGCGTCGAAATCAACAAGACCCTGGCGGACAAGAAACTGATGCCCGCCGTCAAGGGCAGGAACCATGCTGCGACGCCGGCCGAGGCCGTGCGATGAGCGCCGCGCCAAGGGTGCACCCATGAGCCCGTCGCGCCAGCTGATCGGCATCCTCTGGCCCGCGTTCCTGCTGGCCTGCGCCATGGAGCTGCTGGTGTTCGCGCTGGTCGATCCGTCCGACCTGCACTGGGGCGGCGAGGCGCTGCGGATGTCGCGCCAGGGCGTCTACACCGTGGCCTTCTTCCTTTTCTGGGGCATGGCGGCGGCCTCGAGCGCATTCACCGCGCTGCTGGCCATGCCGCCGTCCCGCGAACCTCCCGAGCATCCGCAATGAAACAGCCTTGCATCGCTTCCGCCGAGCTTCCAGGCGCCGCCCCCTTGTCGACCGCCGTGCTGCGGCAGTTCGACGTTGCCGGCCCGCGCTACACCTCGTATCCCACGGCCGACCGGTTCATCGAAGCCTTCGGTGCGGACGAGTACGCGGCGGCGCTGCGCGAGCGGCGCGATGCGGGCGCTTCGGCGCCGCCGCTGTCGCTCTATGTGCACATTCCGTTCTGCGAATCGCTGTGCTATTACTGCGCATGCAACAAGGTGGTGACGCGGCACCGCGAAAGGGCCACCCAGTACCTGGCCTACCTGGCCCGCGAGACCCGGCTCCAGGCCGCGCAGCTGGGCCGCCGCGCCGCCGTGAGCCAGTTGCACCTGGGCGGCGGCACGCCCACCTTCCTGAGCGACGCGCAGCTCGGCGAGCTCCTGGCCATGCTGCGCGAGTCCTTCGACTTCATACCCGGCGGCGAATGGTCCATCGAGATCGATCCGCGCACCGTCGATGCCACGCGGCTCGCCAACCTGGCGGCGCTGGGTTTCAACCGGCTGAGCCTCGGCGTGCAGGACTTCGACCCCGAGGTGCAGAAGGCCGTGCACCGCATCCAGCCCGCGCACCAGGTGTTCGGCTTGATGGCCGATGCGCGCGCGCTGGGCTTCAAGTCGATCAACATCGACCTGATCTACGGGCTGCCGCGCCAGAACGACGCGTCCTTCGAGCGCACGATGGCCCAGGTCTGCGAGCTTCGGCCCGACCGCATCGCGCTCTATGCCTACGCGCACCTGCCCGAACGCTTCAAGCCGCAGCGGCGCATTGCCGCGGAGGAACTGCCCGACGCCGCGGCGCGCGTGCGGATGCTTTCGCGCGCCATTGGCACGCTCAGCGATGCCGGCTACGTCTACATCGGCATGGACCACTTCGCGCTGCCGGACGACCCGCTCGCAGTGGCCAAGCGGCAGGGGCGGCTGCAGCGCGATTTCCAGGGCTACAGCACACAACCGGAGGGCGACCTGGTGGCGCTCGGCGTTTCCGCCATCGGCCGCATCGGCGCCAGCTACAGCCAGAACGCCAAGACACTGGAAAGCTACTACGACCTGCTCGACCAGGGCCGCTTGCCCGTGGTCCGGGGCCTTGCGCTTGCGCGCGACGACGCCCTGCGGCGCGCGGTCATCATGGCGGTGATGTGCAGGGGGCGGGTGGTGTTCGATGCCATCGGCGAAGCGCACCGCATCGACTTCCGGCACTACTTCGCCACCGAGTTCGCGGCGCTCGGGCCGCTCGCGGCCCAGGGGCTGGTGCGGGTCGGCGACCACGACCTCGAGGTCACGGCGCAGGGCTGGTTCGTGGTGCGCGCCATCGCCATGGTGTTCGACCGCTATTGCCGCGAGAACCGCACGCGCTTTTCGCGCGTGGTCTGAGCATGCAGACCGCATGGGCCGGCGCCGCCTTGCTGATGGGCCTTGCAGGCGGCCCGCATTGCGTGGCCATGTGCGGCGCGGCCTCGGCCGCCGTGATCCGCATCGTGCCGGCAGCGGCCGCGGTGGGAGGCCATGCCGGCAATGCCTTCGCGGCGCCGGCGGCTTTTCATCTGGGCCGCATCGCGAGCTACGCCGCGGCGGGTGCCATGGCCGCCGCGAGCGTGGACAGCCTGGCCCGGGCCAGCGCGCAGATTGCAGCGCTCAGGCCGCTGTGGATGCTGCTGCATGTGTTCGTGTTCGCATGGGGCGCCATGCTGGCCGTCGCGGGCCGGCAGCCGGTATGGGCGCAGCGCATCGGCCGAACGCTCGAAGCGCGCCTTCGTCCGCTGGCCGGGGGCACGCCGCTGGGCCTGCTGGCCGCCGGCGCGCTCTGGGTGGCAATGCCTTGCGGGCTACTCTATTCGGCGCTGCTGCTGGCCAGCCTGGGCAACGGCCCGCTGCAGGGCGGCCTCGCGATGATGTCGTTTGCCATCGGCAGCGGCATCTCCCTGGTGCTGGCGCCATGGTTGTGGCAGCGGTTGCGGTGGGGCGGTACCGGCCGGCTCCAGGCCTGGGGCGCGCGCCTTGCGGGCGTGCTGCTGGCGGCGGTGGCGCTGCAGGCGCTCTGGTCGGACCTCGGCCACCGGATCGCGGACTGGTGCCGCTGAGCGGCGCGCCGGGCCTCGGCGCCGCATGCTCAGGTCGTCCAGCGCCAGTCCTCGATCTCCGGCATGTCCTTGCCGTGCAGGTTGACGTAGGCGCGGTGCTCCAGCAGCTTGTCGCGCAGATGCTGCTGCACGTGGCCCGCGCTGTTGCGAAAGCGCTCCACGCGCGCAATGGCGTCGGCGGCCAGGTGGAAGCGGTCAAGCCGGTTGAGCACGGTCATGTCGAACGGCGTGGTGGTGGTGCCTTCCTCGCAATAGCCGTGGACATGGAAGTTGTCGTGGTTGGCGCGCTTGTAGGTAAGCCGGTGGATCAGCGAGGGGTAGCCGTGGAATGCGAAGACCACGGGGCGGTCGGTGGTGAAGACGGCGTCGAAGTCCGCATCCGGCAGCCCATGCGGATGCGCATCCGGCGACTGCAGCGCCATCAAGTCGACCACGTTCACCACGCGCACCTTCAGCTCCGGCAGCATCCTGCGCAGCAGGTCGGCGGCAGCCAGCGTCTCTAGCGTGGGCACGTCGCCGGCGCAGGCCATCACCACGTCGGGCGCGGCACCTTCGTCGTTGCTGGCCCAGGTCCAGATACCCAGGCCCAGGGTGCAGTGGCGCACCGCGGATTCGATGTCCAGCCACTGCGGGCCCGGCTGCTTGCCCGCGACGATCACGTTCACGTAGTTGCGGCTGTGCAGGCAATGATCGACCACCGACAGCAGCGTGTTGGCGTCGGGCGGCAGGTACACGCGCACCACCTCGGCCTTCTTGTTCACCACGTGGTCGAGAAAGCCCGGGTCCTGGTGGCTGAAGCCGTTGTGGTCCTGCCGCCAGACATGGCTGGTGAGCAGGTAGTTGAGCGAGGCGATCGGGCGCCGCCAGCCGATGCCACGTGTCACCTTGAGCCACTTGGCATGCTGGTTGAACATCGAATCGACGATATGGATGAAGGCCTCGTAGCACGAGAAGAAGCCATGGCGCCCGGTGAGCAGGTAGCCTTCGAGCCAGCCCTGGCAGAGGTGCTCGCTGAGCACCTCCATCACGCGGCCGTCGGGCGCCACGTGGTCGTCGCCGGGGAGGATCTCGGCGGTGGACGTCCGCGCGGTGACCTCGAACAGCGCGCCCAGCCGGTTCGACGTGGTTTCGTCCGGCCCCATGACACGGAAGTTGCGCGCCGCCTCGTTGCGGCGCATCACCTCGCGCAGGAACAGGCCCGCGACGCGCGTGGCCTCCGCATCCACCGCGCCGGGCGCCGCAACCTCGACCGCGTGCTCGCGGAAGGGCGGCATGGCCAGGTCCCGGAGCAGCAGGCCGCCGTTGGCATGCGGATTGGCGCTCATGCGCCTCGCTCCCTTGGGCGCCAGTGCCGCGATCTCGGGGCGCAGCGCGCCGCCTGCGTCGAACAGTTCCTCGGGCCGATAGCTGCGCATCCAGTCTTCGAGCAGGCCCACATGCGCCGGCTTGGCGGAAAAGCCGGTGAGCGGCACCTGGTGCGCACGGAACGTGCCTTCGACCGGCACGCCGTCCACCTGCCGCGGGCCGGTCCAGCCCTTGGGCGAACGCAGCACGATCATCGGCCAGCGCGGGCGTTCTCTAAACCCGTGCTCGCGGGCGCTCGCCTGGATGGCGTGGATCTGGTCGAGCGCCTTGTCGAGCGCGGCCGCCATCAGCCGGTGCATCTGCGCAGGCTCGTGGCCGGCAACGAAGTACGGCTCGTGCCCATAGCCCCGCAGCAGTTGCGCCAGCTCTTCGTCCGGGATGCGCGCAAGCACCGTGGGCCCGGCGATCTTGTAGCCGTTCAGGTGCAGGATCGGCAGCACGGCGCCGTCGCTCTCGGGGTTCAGGAACTTGTTGGAATGCCAGCTTGCGGCCAGGGCGCCGGTCTCGGCCTCGCCGTCGCCAATCACGCAGCAGGCGAGCAGGGTGGGGTTGTCGAACACCGCACCGTAGGCGTGCAGCAGCGAATAGCCGAGCTCGCCGCCTTCATGGATCGAGCCCGGCGTTTCCGGTGCCACGTGGCTCGGAATGCCGCCCGGGAACGAGAACTGCGTGAAGAGTCGCTTCATGCCGTCGGCATCCTGGCCGATGGCGGGGTAGACCTCGCTGTAGGTGCCCTCGAGGTAGGTGTTGGCGACCACACCCGGGCCGCCGTGGCCGGGGCCGGCGATGAAGATGGCGTCGAGCTCGCGGGCCGCGATGGCGCGGTTCATGTGCGCATACAGGAAGTTCAGGCCCGGCGTCGTGCCCCAGTGGCCCAGCAGGCGCGGCTTGATGTGAGAAAGGCTCAGCTTCTCGCGCAGCAGCGGGTTGTCCATCAGGTAGATCTGGCCCACGGACAGGTAGTTGGCTGCGCGCCACCAGGCGTCCAGCAGCGCGAAGTCGTCTTGTTCAGTCATTGCTTGCGCATTCCGCCGTGGTCAGCTGGTTCACGATCCGCTTGACGCCTTCGGCGCGGCGCACGGCGCGCTCGACAGCGTTCTTCAGATCCTCGCTGGCCAGCTGGCCACGCAAGGTGACCACGCCGTCGGCCACGCGCACGTCGACATCGCAGCCGAACACCGCCGGGTCCCAGTTCAGCTGGGCGAAGACCTCGTGCCTGAGTTGAATATCGGGGTTCATCTCAAACCTTTCGAAGAAGAAAAGAGAGGAGGGGGCTTCCTGCTCGGCGCCCGCTGTCCGCGTGCCCCTGCCGACACTATCGGCGCACAGGGGTTGCACCTTGGCTTCGCGCCGCAATTCCATTGTTTGCTGCGGGCTTTTTGCGTCGCCTTCTTTCACATCTTTTACGCGGCTGCCGAACGCCTCGATTCTTTGGTCGCAACGCCGCGGCCCGCTTGCGCCAGATCAAGGTACGTGCGCCAGGGGCTTTGCAGAATGCGCGATCGTTCAAGAGGTGCAAATGCAGCAGTCCGTATTCTTTTCCGGCGTCTTCGATCTTCCATGGTGGGGCGCCGTGCTGGTGGCGCTTGCGCTGACCCACGTCACCATTGCCTCGGTCACCATCTTCCTGCACCGCCACCAGGCGCATCGCGCGCTGGAGCTGCATCCCCTGGCCAGCCATTTCTTCCGCTTCTGGCTCTGGCTGACCACGGGCATGGTGACGAAGGAATGGGCCGCCGTGCACCGCAAGCATCATGCGAAGTGCGACACGCCCGAAGATCCGCACAGCCCGCAGGTGCTGGGCATCAACCGGGTGCTGTGGGGCGGCGTCTTCCTCTACATCCGCGAAAGCGACAAGCCCGAAACCCTTGCGCGCTACGGCCACGGCACCCCGGACGACTGGATCGAGCGCAGGCTGTATTCGCGCCACAAGATCCTGGGCATCGTGCTGATGGGCATCGTGGACATGGTGCTCTTCGGCGTGGTGCCGGGAGGGTTGATTCTTCTCACGCAGATCGCATGGATCCCGTTCTGGGCCGCCGGCGTGGTCAACGGCATCGGCCACTACTGGGGCTACCGCAACTGGGCGGCGCCGGACGCCAGCACCAACATCTCGCCGATCGGCATCCTGATCGGCGGGGAAGAGCTCCACAACAACCACCACGCGTTTCCCACCTCGGCCAAGCTGTCGTGCAAGTGGTATGAATTCGATGTGGGGTGGCTCTACATCCGCACGCTGCAGGCGCTCGGCCTTGCCACCGTGAAGCACCTGGCGCCGACACCGCGGCTCGCGGCGCCCAAGCCGGCCGTCGACCTGGACACCGTGCAGGCGGTCATCCGCTGCCATTACGACGTGCTCTCGAGCTATGCGCGCTCCCTGAAGCAGGCCTACGCCGAGGAGTTCGGCCGCCTGCGCCGCCTGTCGCCGCGCGAGGCCGATTCGCTGCGGGCCGTGAGGCGCTGGCTGGCCAAGGACGAGCGCATGCTCGACGAGTCGCGGCGCATGCGGCTCGCGCTGGCTTTGCGCGGATCGCGCGCGCTCGATACGATGTACTCGATGCGCCGGGAACTGACGGCACTGTGGGGCCGTTCCGCCGCAACCGGCGAACAGCTGGTCAGGCAGCTGCAGGACTGGTGCCAGCGCGCGGAGGCCAGCGGCATCGAACCCCTGGCCGAGTTCTCGAAGCGCCTGCGTTCCTACGCCTGACCCGGCCCGCCCCGCACGATTTCCCTTCCGGAAAACACAGGAGAACAGCATGGACAGCAACGTTTCCGCGACTCCGGCATCGGCATGGACCGATGCCTACTTTCGCTCCCTGCTCGACTGGCAGGCCGCCTGCGGCGCGAGCGTGCTGCAGGCGCAGCAGATCCAGTGGGGAATGCTGGCCGCCTGGCAGCAGTCGGCCAGGGCCGTCCAGCAGGAACTGCTGGACCAGTGGACCAGCCGTTTCGGCGGCGGTGTGCCGCTGGACGGGTAGGCCGCGCAGCGCGGCCAGCCGGCCGGTTTACTGGCTCGCCAAAGCGCCGCTCGGCATCGTGAAGCGCGCCGCTTCCGCCTTGGCATGCGATTCGGGCGCGCGCACCAGCAGTACCGGAACGCTCGCGCTGCGCAGGATCTGCTCCGCGCTGCTGCCCATCACCATGCGGCCGAGGCCGCGCCGGCCGTGCGTTCCCAGCACGATCAGGTCGGCGGGCCATGAAGCCGCCTCGGCCGTGACCCGGTCGGGGACGGCCCCCCTGAAGTTGTCGCACAGCACCGCGTCGGCCTCGACGCCTTCGGCGGCGGCCCTTGCCTTGCCTTCCTCGAGCAGTTTGGTGGCGCCGGCGCGCAGTTCGTCGAGCCAGTCGCCCGTGCGGCCCGAATAGGCGTCCATTGCCAGGGCGAAGGAGAGCTCGTCGATGACGTGGATCAGCCGCACGCGCCCTGCGGTGACCTTGGCAAGGCGAATGGCTTCGCCCAGGCCATGGCTGGATGTCGAGCTTCCATCGACGGGAACAAGAATTCGCTGGTACATGGTGTCCTCGCTTTGCTTTGAGGTGGGTATGCGGCCAGTGTCCTGACCGGAGCGAGGCGCGGCTTGATGCGGATCAAGCGAAGGCGTCCTCGCCGTGCGAAAGGACCGGACCGGATGCATCGCGTTTGATCTGCAGCAAGCCTGTACGGGCCCGGACCCGCGATCCTCGGGTACGCACAGGAGCCACATTCATGACCCACGCCACCGTTCGCATCATTCGCCAGGAGCATGCGGCGCTTGCCGCCATGCTGCGCTCCATCATCATGCTGCTCGAACAGCACCGCCGCAAGGGAACCCCGCCCGACTTCGCGGCCTTGCGGGCCATGCTGTTCTACGTGGACGAATTCCCGGAAAAGAGGCACCACCGCAAGGAGAGCGAGCTGCTGTTTCCCAAGCTGCGCGCCCGCACGCCGATCTCGCGCGAACTGATGGACCGGCTCGACAACGACCATGCCTGGGGCGAGCGGAAGATCCGCAACGTGGAGCACGCGATGCTGGCCTTCGAGATGCTGGGCGACTCGCGGCGGGCGGCCTTCGAAAGCGCGATGGGGCAGTACGTCGACTTCTACCTGAACCACATGGCGATCGAGGAGCGCGAGATCCTGCCGCTCGCCGAGAAGGTGCTGACCCCCGAGGACTGGCGCGAACTCGACGAGGCGTTCGGCCGCAACCGCGATCCGCTCACCGGCTACCGGCCGGAGCGGGAATACGAGGCGCTCTTCACCCGCATCGTGAACATCGTGCCCGCGCCGATCGGGCTGGGCCCTGCAGCTTAAGGAGCGGAGTCCGCGCCGGTTGGCGGTGTGCCGGACTTCGGCGGCGGCGACCAGGCGGGCCGTTCGGAGCGGCCGCTGTCGACGACGATGAGGTAGCGCCCGGCGCCTTCGACGGCCGTCTGGTCCGGCGGCAGCACCCACGGCGCGCTGCCCTCGGCCTTGGCCCTGAGGTAGTCGGCATCGAGCACGCCCAGGCGGTCGAGCAGGCGGTTCAGGCTGGCCGGAATGCGGATGCAGCCCTTCGATTGCACGCTGCCCAGCCGCGGTTCGAGCCGGTCTGGATCGGTGGTGTGCATCTGCAGCCGCATCGTGCTCGTACCGCCCCGGCCCCACAGGCGCCGCGCCTGCTGCCAACCGAAATCGAACACGCGCATTCCCTTTTCGCCATAGCCGCGAAGACCGAACTCGTTGCGCGAGCCTTCGGCGCGGAAATCGTGGTTCGCCACCGTGTGGTCGAACACGCCGAGCGGCGTCTCGAAATATTCGAATCCGCCGGGGCGTCCCGTCGAAACCGGAGACGCACCGATCAGCACGGGCGCGGCACCGGCCGGCAGCCAGAAGACGAAGAGGGCCTGGACCGCGGCGCTGCGGTCCACCAGCAGGGCGTACTGGGACGGCTCCTCGGCAATGCCCGCGCGCCTGAGTTCATCGCGCGCGAGATGGCCGTAGCGCTGCGCTTCTTCGGGTGGCGGTTCGAGCCGGCGATCGACCTGTTCCGCGAAAGCCTGGCGCAGGCGCACCGGATCGGCCCAGCAGGTGGCGAGCGCGCCTGCCAGCGCCGCAAGGACAAGCGCCCGCGCGATGCGGCGCAGCCTGCCGGGAATGGCCGCGCCCGTGCTCTTTTGTGCTCCCGTTTCTTTCATGCCTGCCAGGGCAGGCGAGGTGCGCCGGCCCTGGAAGGTTGGTACCCCTGGCGCCTGCGCGAGTTCCCGGCAGCGTGGCGCCGGGCGGCCTGGTCAGGGTGGGAGGAACGTGACGCGCTTCGCTATGAGCACGTCGTCGATCACGGCGTCTCCGACCACTGAGATACGACGGTTGGGAGCCAGGCTTGCGAGGTCATCGACAGTGCCGTTCTCGAATACCGTCGCGGGACCACCGGCGTTCACTGGCCGGCCCTGTACTCTGAAGTCCGAGGGCGACTGGTAGGCACTGATTGCCCCGATAAGAGTGAAATCGACTGGTCCGCCTTTGATGCGCAGCTTCTTCGCAACCAGAACACCGCTGGACATGAAGCCATCGACCTCTACCTTGACGCCGGGACCGATCGAATCCACCAGTGCGCTCGGAAAGTTGGTCTTGGACGCATCGATTTTTGTCCCGAGCACTTGGAAGTCGCCGATCCCGGTGTAGTTGGTGATGACACCCGCGAGCTGTACCGCGGCGGCGTTCTGCTTGGGCACCGCATACCAGCCCTGGACTTTCGTCGCGTTGAAGACGCCCGTGGCAGGCTCAAAGTTGCCGCGCACGCGGACGATGGCGCCCTCGGCCATCGTGGAGGCGTCGATACCGTCCGAGAACGTGGCGCTGCTGTACTGCACCGTGAGCTGGCCCAGCGTGAATTGCTGCCCGAGGACCAGGTTCTGCACCATGCCGGTCACCAGCGGCTCGGCCGAGATGGGCTTGAGTTCGACGCGCGTGGCGCGCAGGGTGCCCGGCGCCGAGGGCAGGCCCCAGACCTGCACCACGCTGCCGGCCACGACCTGAGCCAGGCTGTTTGCGCCGCTCCAGACGGTGGCGTTGTCGATGGTGACCGTGGTGCCCATGACAACGAAGCTGTCCTTCGAAAGATCGATGACAGACACGGCACCGCGCAGTTCGGCAGCCGAGTCGACCCGCTGCGCCGTGGCCGCGGTGAATTCGCTGTCGATCTTGCCCGCAATGCGCACGCTCATGCCGATCTGCAGCTCGGTGGTGTCCTCCAGGCTGGTGGTGGCGGCGTCCGTGTTGTAGCGCACGCCGTTCAGGATGATGCTGCCCAGCCCGCCCACCGAGCCGATGCCGGTGGCGTCGGCGGTGCTCACGCCGGTGCCGCCCGAGCCCACGCCCGAGCCGTCGTCGCTGCCGTTGCCGGCGGTGCTCGTTCCGTCGGTGCCGCCGCCTGCGGTACCCGTACCACTTGGGCCACCCGTGCCATCGGTTCCCGTGCTTCCCGTGCCCGTTCCGGCCGGGCTGTCGCTTCCCGAGCCTGCTGCGCCGCTCCCGGCAATGCCACCCAGGCTCCCTGCCGAGCTTCCGCCGCTACCGCCGCCCCCGCACGAGAGCAACAAGGCTATTGCCCCGGCAAAGAGGATGCCGCGCATCCATCGGTAATGGTGGTTCTTCATCATCGTGTTCCTTTGTCCCGCCGCGCGGGGACGGGAGGCGCGCCCGGCGCCGCCTCGTCTTCATAGTAGGTATAGATCCCGACGCGCATGCGCCCCTTGGCGCCATCGGGCGCCCGGTCGACCGCGCGGTTCATCTCGCCCGCCAGTTCCAGGTGCAGGGCCGTCCAGCGCTCGCGCACCATCTGGTGGATATCTTCGCAGTCCTGCAGGCCCAAGCCGCGGGCATACACGGAGCGCTCGAGCATGCGGGGCTCTTCGCCGAGCGTGTTGGACACCGCCGCCAGCAGGTGGTCGCGGCCGTTGTCCCCAAGGAACGCCAGCATCGACTGCAGGTCGTCCACGGGCACGAAGCCGCTGGCCTTGAGTTCGGCGCAGCCGTCCTGCTCGGCCACCATGTTCAGGCGCACCAGCTCGTCGAGAATGGTTCGATGGTGCACGTTGCCGCGGCTGCCGAGCCTGGCCACGGTTTCGAAGGAGGGCGCATCGTCGCCCTCGGAGGTGATCGGCAAGCGCTGGAAGGACTGGTTCTCCGACACCATCTGCAGCCACAGCGTGAAAGTCTTGGCCGCGGCCGAGATCTCGGTGTGGGGCAGGGCGTCCACGGTATCGCGGACCTTGGCCGTCACGGCCTTGCGGTTCAGCCCGGTGGTGACGGACAGCTGGCTGATGTTGGGCTTTGCCACCCCCTGCTGGCGCCAGGAGCGCTTGGCCTCTTCGAGCAGCAGGTCACGCAGCAGGACTTCCAGGTGCGGGTGCTTGACCCCCATCGCCAGGGCGAGCCTGACCACCGGCCGCAGGATGCGGGCGCAGGCGGCCAGTGCCCAGTCGAGCTGGTGTTCCATGAAATGAGGCGTTTCTTCTGATGCGATTGCGGTGCGGCAGCCGGGACTGAAGGGCCCCGGGGGCCGTCGATCAGTGCACTATTGTCCGCATCGCCGAGGATCGCACAAAAAAGACCTCATTCATGCGGCGCAGCTTCCTGCGTCGGTCCGCGTGACCGAGGAACGGCCGGTGGCGCTGATCTTGACCAGCCGCTTCGGGGTACCCAGGGGGGTAGCCCGGCAGATCGTGAAGTTGGCCGCGGTGGCGCCGACGCCGGTGCCCTCGAAGGCAAGCGCGCTGAGGCCGCCGCTGTCGCGGATGCGGTAGCCGCCGGCGGCCGCGGGCTGCCTCTGGATCACCGTGGGTGTCGCACCGCTGCTGATGACGATCCAGCCGGCCTCCCATTGCCCGTCGGTTGCGCAGCTGGTGCCATTGGACGAGGCGCACAGCGTGACGGGCGCGTTGCGCTTGATGGCCTCGCTGCGCGCGAGCTGGCTGCCGGCGACCAGATCGGTCGCGTAGGAATTCAGCCGGGTCGAAAGCCTTATGTAGTCGAAGGAGGGAACGGCCACCGACACCAGCACGATCAGCACCACGAGGGTGACCATCAGCTCGATGAGCGTGAAACCGCGGGCGCGCGTGCCAGCCATGGCCATCCCTTTTTCCTTTCTTACTTCTGGATGAACCAGTAGACACGGCCCTTGGGCTGCTTGAAGGCGGCCTTGACCGTGGCGCCCTTCGGGCTCAGGAATGAATCGGGGTTGGCGCCGATCACGACGTCGCGCAGGACGCCGTCCACGTTGACCCGGCCGACCACGGGCGAGGGTGCGAGGCCGCCGCCCACCACGTTCTGGAAGCGCGCACCGTTCTGCCCCGCTGCGTCGAGGTACGACAGGTTGTAGACATTGGCGGTGCCCAGGTTGGAGCGGCAAGACTGGCTCACGGTCGGGTCGGTCGGCGTATGGGTGTTGAAGGTCGTGTTGCCATAGGCCGTGACCGACGAGGTCACCACCTGCTCGCCGGCCGCAAGCGCGAGGTACCAGCCCTTCTTGGCCGCGAGCTCGGTTGCCGAAGGCGCCGTGGTACCCGTGATGGCGAACAGGGAGCCATGGCACAGCAGCGAGCTGCCGTTGCAACGGCTGGCTTCGGCGGTGAGCCAGGTGCCATCCGAGGGCTTGTCCACCAGCATGTAGAAGCGGTTCGAGACGCTGAGCGCGGCGGTGTAGGAGCGCAGCGGCTTCTCGCGGTCGCCCGAACCCAGCAGCAGCACGTACATGCCATTGTCCTCGACCACGTCGGGACCGAACATGAATTTGCGGTTGGGCGTGCAGGTGGCCGCGGCGTCGTCGCAGCCGAGCGAGGCGATCTTGGCCATCTCCCAGCTGGCGGGCGCACCGGCCCCCATGGCGATCCGGTAGACGTTGCCGCCCAGGTCGGCCGCATAGGCGAACTTGGCCAGGCCCGTGCTGTCGTTCACGATGGTGATTTCGCCGCTGACCGCGCGGACGGTGTCGAAGGTCTTGAGGACGTCGCCCGTGCTGGCGTCCAGCACGTAGATCTTCTTGCCCTTGGTGGCAGCGCCGCAGGCACTGGCCTCTTCGGTGGTATCGACGTCCTCGCACTTGTCGTAGCCGCCGCCGAACATCACGATGGGCGTGCTGCCGGCGCCATAGCCGCTGGCTTTCACGATCTTCGGAGCCGACCAGGTCTGGCCGATGCCGCTCATGTCGTTGGTGCCGGTGCCGCAACCATCGTCGTTGTCCTGGTTCGGGCAGCCGCGGCGCCATTTGAGGACCGGCGCTGCGGGGTTGGACACGTCGAAGGCATAGATCAGGCGACCGCCGCGGCGCATGCTCGCATAGAGCCACGCAGAAGTGCCCTGGCGGTAGGCCGCCATCGGGCCGTCCATGCCATAGGGCTTGGGAGCGGTGGCACCCACGCTGACCGGAATGCCGGGAAAGTTGATGCGCGTGGTGTTGTCGTACAGCCGCTTGATGCTGCCGTAGAACTCCGGCGGCACGAAGGACCACAGCTCGCTGCCGGGCGCTGCCGAACCAATGGCGGTGGCCTGGTTGCCGTTGACGGCGCGCAGCACGCCGTCGTTGGCGCCGTAGAACACCACCACCTGCGCATTTGCCAGGTCGTCGCTGCCGTAGTTGATGGCTACCGGCCGCGAATGCACCACGTCGCCGTGCACCGAGGGGCGCATGGCGGTGGTGGAGGTCAAGGGATTTCCGGTGGTGTCTCTGCGCTCGTCGCCCTTGTTGTCCAGGCCTCGAAGCCAGTTGATCAAGGCGGTTCGTTCCGTGGTGCTCTGCGCGCCCAGGGCCGTCGACGTGATGCTTGCGTTGCCGTCGGCGAAGCTCGTCAGGGCCGAGCAGGCGCCCGGTGCGCAGGTCATGACGTTGCGGTCGGCCGTGGCCACTTGCCGCAGCATGTAGGCTTGCGCGCCTTTTTCAACCACGTTGCCGTCGGGACTGTCCGAAGCCCGAAGGTCGATTGTCGTGTCGCTGCTGATGCAGTCGCCCGAAGGGTTGAAGCTCCAGTAGGTATTGCGATTGGTCGGCGTCCAGAAACTTCGCGCGCAGGGCGCGATGAAACCGGTCTGGTTGTTGATGGCATTGGCACCCGCTGCGTCCTGCAGGATCAGCTGGTTGCTGCCGTCCACGCCCAGCTTGTATTGCTTGAGGTTGCCGTTCCAGCGCGGATAGGCAGAATCGTCGGGCCTGAACATCCCCACGAACACCTGGTTCAGGTAGGTGCCCTGCGTGTTCACGCTCACGGGCAGGCTCACCGACGAGAACACGCTGTTGACCGACTGGATCTTGCTGAAGATGTCGTCGAGCGCGCCACTCAGCGCCGCGCCGAGGTTCGGCTCGGTGGAAATGTCGTAGTACTCGCCCTTGCTTTGCTCCGCCATGCTCTTGAGCAATGCGGTCCAACCCGGCCCCTGGCCGCCGTCAGCCGTCGCCGCTTCGACGGTGTAGACCTTCACGCCCATGCTGCTTTGCAGGAACCTGGCCCATTCGTCGGCCACGTTGTCCTGGGAGCCGCTCGGGTTCAGCGTAATGGTGCTGGTCGTGCCACCCGCAGCGCGCAGGGCATCGGTCGAAGTCGTGGTGTCGCTGTTGTTGTCCTGCGCGGCACCATTGCTGATGTAGATGACGTAGGTGCCGACGCAGTTGGTGGTGTTCGGGCCGATATAGGCAGTGCTGTTGATCGCCTCCAAGGGATTGTCCGGGAGTGCATAGATCGCCTTGGATGCGGCGGTTCCGAAGACATTGCCTCTGTAGTCGGCCTTGACCTTGTTGTTGCCGGCCATGGGCGCACCGCTCGCCAGGTAGCGGTACACCTCCGCCATCATCTTGCCGGCCTTGCCGCCGTTGGATTTGTCGTCACGCACATCGAGGCTGCGGATCAGCGTGCCGTATGTGAGCTTGTTGGCATCGTCGAGCAAGCGCACCCCCGCACGCAGGTAGGCACCATCGACGTTCGAGTTGCCTCCGCCCGTTTCGGTGAACATCATCACGCCGACCTTGAACTTGCCTGTGGGCAGGCTTTCGAAGGCGCTGGCCAGCGCATTCATCTCGGCGGTGAAGAGCGGGGTCCAGTTGGCCGTGTTGTCCACCACGAACAGTACGTTCGGCGCCTCCGTCACGGTCTGGTTGTAGCCGACGAAGAGATCGATGTCTTCCGCCTGTGCCGAGCCCAGGCCGAGCATCAGCATCGCAGCGGCGCAAAGCGACCGGAAGAGGTTCTTTTTCATGATGGCGATCCGTTCATCGTCGTGATCATTCGGAGATGGGCGTGGCTAGGAACACAGCGCCTCGAACTGCGCCTTGCTCAGGAGCGCGCGCACGCCCTGGCGAACCGAGGTGACCGTGCCGCTGGCGGCATGCGTCACGGTGGTGCTGATGTCCCACACCGAGTTGTATTGATCGGGCAGCGCATTGAGCCCGGAGCCTGCCGTGGATGCCCCGCCGCCGATGCCGCCTGGGCCAATGGCACCACCGCCGCCGGTACCCGCTGATTTGGTCGCACGCACACAGGTCGGCGCCGCAATGTCCACCCTGTAGTCGGTCGTGCCGTCGTTGTCGATGTCGACCCGGCTCGCGGTTGCCTGAGGCGCCGCCAGCGAAGGCGAGCCATCGACGCCCGGCAGCAACAGCGAGGCCGCCACTTCCTCGATCGCCCGGTTCGAGGCGGCCACGGCTTCGTTGCGGCTTTGCATGTTGCCCACCGACTTGAGGTTGGTGTTGCTGAGCGTGAAGCCCGCCGTCACGGCCAGCGTGATCAACAGCAGCATGATCAGCCCGACGATCAGCGCCGCGCCGTCTTGCCGGCGCATGGTGGGGTGCGTTGTCGATGGCTTCACGGCGTTTCCCTGCGTCCGGTCACGTTGGCCATGCGGATTGCGGTGGTGAACGCATGCCGCTTGTAGTGGTCGTTGAAGGGGCCGATCGATCCGCTTCCCAGGTTGTAGGTGCGCGTGTCCGTGTGGCCCGGCGAGACCTCGATGCTGCGGGCGACCACATAGAGCTTGACCGCCGCCACGTTCATGAGCTGGTCGGCAGTGCAGGGCGAGGCCGTGCTGCAGTGCACGAAGTTGCCATCCGGGCTTCCGTCGCCGCGGTTGGTGGGCGTGGATCTGTTGGCGGTGTCGGCCCAGTTGATGGCCTGGGCGTAGTTCACGAGCGCGCCGGTCTTGCTGAGGGTGTCCAGACCCAGTTCGACGCGGAAGCCTTCGATGCCCTCGATGAGCGGAACCGGGGGTTGCTGCGCGAGGCCGGTGGCCGACAGGTCGAAGCGGGAGCGCGCCAAAGTCGGAATGCCATCGCCCACGGTCTCGGCGTAGGTGCGCACGTAGTAGATGTCGGAGATGAACTTGCGCTTGGGCGCCGGCGCGGTGCAGTTCTTGGCCAGCATGGCGGCGAAGCCGGCCGTGCTGAGGTCGAATTCCGAGGGCTTCTGCGTACCGCAGAACGACGACTGGAAATAGAGCCTGCCCAGCGTGTCGGCTTCGCAGTTGGGCGCGCCCGCCACGCATGTCTCGGCATGGCGCACCACCAGCACGTCGGTGCCGGTCTTGTGGTTCGGCAGCAGGTCGGTGCAAGTGGCGGGCACTGCCTCGTAGGCCTGCACGGGCATGTCGAGCAGGCTGCGCTTGTAGTCGTCGGTCCAGTTGGCGGCCGAGTAGGCCAGGCAGGGATCGGGCGCCGTGCCGGTGGGCACCTTCTGGGGCACGCCGCTGACCGTGAGGTCGTCGAACTCGGGCATGTAGTTTTCCCAGAAGCCGGCGTGCGAAATCTCGTTCTCCAGCACGAAGACGCTGAGGCGGCCGCTCTCGATCTGGCGGTTGACCCTGACCATCTCGCGCTGGGTGTTGTTCACATTGAGGAACAGCGCAAGCAGCGCGGCCACGACGATCAGCATGATGGTGATCGACACCATCAGCTCGATCAGCGTGAGGCCCCGCTGGCGCATCGAAGCGCGCGCCAGCCGGGCAGGGCGCCGAACCGCGGTCGCGAAGCGGCCCCGGCTCATGAGAGATTCCCGATGCGCACCAGCGTCGTCACGGTCCTGCGGCACCGGTCGCTGGAACAGGCCGGCGCCGGGTCGCTGGCCGAGGCCGAGGCGGCGGCGTCGTACATGTCCTTGCCGCAGGGCACGCCCGCCGGCGGCGCGGCGGTGGGCACCAGGCCTTGCCAGGCGACCGTGATCAGGTACTCGTTGTTGCCCAGGTCCTGCACGCAGCCGCGGCCGCCGATCATCGCACCGAGCTTGGTGTCGCCCGAGGTCTCGGCCGCGCCCTGCAAGGCGTCGCACCACTCCTTCGCATCCACCTGCTGGCGCGAAGCGATGGCGGTCGGGCAAGTGATGCCAGCGCCCAGCGGCGAGTCCGTGACATAGCTGGCGGCGGCGCGGCGGTTGGTGGCAATGCGGCTGGCCATGTCGTTGAGCAGGATCAGCGCCTGCGAGCGCTGGTAGGACTCCATCTCCGACGTCTGGAGGCGCGCCTGCAGGCCCACGAGCCCGAAAAGCCCGAACGAGACGATCAGCAGCGTGACCAGCACCTCGAGCAGCGTGGCACCGCGCTGCGCGCGGCCGTTCGGTGCGGCGGGGAAATGGCGCTTCACCATCACCATTTGCCCGCCGGCGTCTTGACGCCCTGGTTGTCGAGGGTGAGGTCGCCATCTCCCCGCTGGCTTCCCGTGGACGTGGGACTGAAGGTCAGGAGAAAACTGGGCACCTCTGTGCTGGAGTCCTGCAGCGTGATGGTGTAGCCGTAGTTGGCCGCAACCTCCGCGGGCAGCGTGTAGCCGCTGGCCGTGAGGGCGTCCTTGGTGGCGTAGCTGCGGTTGGCCAGCAGGAACTGCTGCTGGCGGTTGGCGATGTCCATCATCTGCGCCTGGGCCGCCGAGCGCTTGGACCGGATGATGTATTGCTGGTAGCTGGGATACGCGATGGACGCCAGGATGGCAATGACCGCCACCGTGATCATCAGCTCGATCAATGTGAAGCCATTGCGTTTGCGCGGAAACGAGTGCTTTTTCATTCAGCTGGCCATCAATGTTTCACAATGTTATTTATGTGAATTTATCACATACAAATGTGAATAGGGGGCATTCGATGCTGATCCATTCGAGCGCCGCAGGCAAGGTGTTGCGCCTTTGGCGAAACACTTCAGCAACATTCAACGACGTAACAGCGGTCCCAGGGGGAGGAAGCTTCCGACTAAGGGACGCTGACCTCGTCCTACGTGCGGGACCGGGGTACCTCCCAGAATCGGTTCGTTCCAACTTGTGTTCCCCAGGGAACAGAGAGGAGTCGATCGACATGACCAGAGCAACCGGAAGCCTCGGCTCAGGCGACGGATCGCGGCCCACCACGGATGCGGCGAGCCGGACTCGGCCCCAGCGCCAGCCGAAGGCATGGCACGCAAGCGCAAGAACGCGCAGGCCTCGCGCCGCGACGATTCCGCAGCCTTCGGGCTGCGGGAAGACCTCCGTCCCACGACCAACCACGAGCCGTCCAAGCCCTGAGTGCTTGGATGGCCTGAGGAGCCCAAGATGACTTCTTCGGAAAAAGCCTTTCCCTTTCCCACCTCCAAGAACCACGGCAAGCCGCCGGTCGAGCCCACCAAGCCGACCGAACAGGCGACGAGCGAGGAGGCCCTGGACAGCGGGGTCGAGGAATCCTTTCCCGCGAGCGACCCGGTGTCCGTCACGGTGACCAAGGTCAAGCTGCCCAAGGCGCCGCAAGACAAGGACAAGGCGGAGCAGGGCCGCAACGCGGACGCCAAGAGGTAGCCCTCCTACAGCGTGCCGCGCTGCGAGCCGACCCGGCGCAGCCGGCAAGAACCTAGCTTTTCCAAGGTCGGGCATCGGTCCGGCACGGGCCTTATCTGCCGGGGACAGCCGGCTTTTTTTCAGGAGACTTGGCCATGAACAGCATTTCCAGACTCATTGCAGCACTTGCCCTGGGTGCCGCAGGCGCAGCCTTCGCACAAGGCAACCCGCCCACCACGGCGCCGCCCAATCCGGCCACCGCGGCAGGCCAGCAGAATCCGGCGGGCGGTCCCATGGGCACCACGGGCGTGACCCCGCAGAGCCCGCAGGCCGGCAGCGCGCCGGCAGGCTCTGCGCCCACGGCCCAGGGCTCGACCGACACCGGCAGCAGCGCTGGCACCTCCATGGCCGCCTCGGGCGACACGCCTGCAATGCGTCGGGCGCGCGCCGACCGCAACTGAACGCGGTCCGTTCCAGTCCCCCGCAGCACGGCCAATCCATGAATGCCGTGACAACTGCACCGGGCACGGCGAGCCGCGCGCTTGCCGTGTTCGTTTCGCTCTCTCTTCTATCGCTGTCGGCCTCGACCCCGTCGCCGTCGCCGTCGCCGTCGGCCGCGGAAGATCCGCGGTGGCTCGCGCGGGCCGTCGTGGCCGCGGCGGACAATCGGGCCGCCCCGTTCGCGGTGGTCGACAAGAAGAATGCCCGTGTCTTCGTCTTCGACGCCGCAGGCCGGCTCCAGGGCTGGTCGCCCGTGCTGCTGGGCCTGGCGCGCGGCGACGACTCCGTGCCGGGCATCGGCGAGCGGGAAATGTCCAGGATTCGCCCTGACGAGCGTACGACGCCGGCGGGGCGCTTCAAGACGGAGCCGGGGCGCAACACCCAGGGCGAGGACATCGTGTGGATCGACTACGACGCGGCCGTTTCCATGCACCGGGTGCGCACCACCGACAAGTCGGAGCGCCGCCTGCAGCGGCTGGCATCGCCGAGCGTGGCCGACAACCGCATTTCGTACGGCTGCATCAATGTGCCGGCGGCGTTTTACGACGCCTACATCAAGCCCGCGCTCGGCAGCCGCCGCGGCGTGGTGTATGTGCTGCCCGAAACCGTGGCGCCGCACCAGCGCTTCGAATTCCTGGGACCTTCTGTGCTCTGAACAAGGGGCCAACGCTCGCTCGACCACGCAATGGCCTGGCTGAGCGGGCCCTGCGGCTCAAGTCCGCAGGCTGATCACGCCAAGCAGCACCACCACCGCCATGCCCAGCAGCAAGGCGGTGCATTTCCAGAAGACCACCGGGTTCTTGTCGACGAGCGGCGTGCCGCTCCGGTTCAGGAAATCGGGGTGGGGCTGGCGCAAGTCCTCGACGAATTCCGACAGCGCTTCATGGCGCTTGAGCGGGTTGGGATGCAGCGCCTTGCGCAGCACTTCGTCGATCCATGCCGGGATGGCGCGCTGCGCATCGAGTGCCGAGCGGTACTGCAGGTTGCGCTGGTCCGCGCGCGTGCGGATGCGCGCCGCCTGCGCGCCATAGGGCAATCGGCCGGTCAGCATCTGGTAGACGATCACGGCCAGCGAGAACAGGTCGGACCGCGCCGAGCCGCCGTCGCCGACGAAGTACTCGGGCGCCGTGTACTGAACCGTGCCCAGCACCTGGGCCGGGTCGGCCAGCTTGCTGTCGCCCAGGCCCGCCACCCAGGCCGAGCCGAAGTCGATGATCCGCACCGTGCCCGTGCGGTCGATCATGACGTTCTCGGGCCGCAGGTCCTGGTGCAGCATCTCCATGCGGTGGAAGGCCTGCAGCCCCTTGGCCAGCTGCTCCACGATGCCGCGCACCGATTCCAGGCTCGGCCGCGGGTTGTCCACCATCCATTGCGCCAGCGTCTGCCCGTCGACGAACTCCATGGCCACGTAGAGGTAGCTGCGCTTGCGCTGCGGAACGTGCGGCTTGAGCACGTGCGCGCTGTCGATGCGCCGCGCCACCCATTCTTCGAGCAGGAAGCGGTCGAGATGGGCCTCGTCGTTCTGCAGGTCGACGGACGGCGTCTTGAGCACGACGCGCTCGCCCGTGTCGTCGTCGACCGCCAGGTAGATGTGGCTGCGGCTGCTGCGGTGCAGGTCGCGCACGATGGTGTAGCCGTCGAACTGCATGCGCGCTTCGAGCACGGGCGGCAGGCGCAGCGCCGCACGCTGCGCGTGCAGTTCGCTGACGTCGCCGTCGGGCAGGGCGTCGATGCGCACGATCTGCACCGTCAGGTTGTCGGGACTGCCGCGCCGGTACGCTTCCTCGGCGATGCTTCTTGCCGCGGCGTCCAGGTCGCCGGGGTGGGCATCGAGCGCGGTCCTGATGACGGCTGCATCCACGTGCTCATGGACGCCGTCGGAGGTCAGCAGGAAGACATCGCCTTTCTCGATGGGAAGGGCCTGGTAGTCGATCTCCACATGCGGGCCCACGCCCAGCGCCCGGCTCAGGTAGCTGTGCCCGCCGGCCACCGAGACGCGGTGGTCCTCGGTCAGCTGCTCGAGCGCTCCCGCATGCCAGCGGTAGACGCGCGTGTCGCCCACATGGAAGACATGCGCCGTGGTCGACTTGATGACCAGCGCGCTGAAGGTGCAGACGTAGCCGCGGTCCTTGTCGAAGCGGCCGCTGCTGTTCTGGGTCTGCGCGTGCAGCCAGGCGTTGGCGGCCGTGAGCACGCGCTGCGCCGAGCGGCTCACGCTCCATGCATCGGAGGTGCAGTAGTAGTCGGTCAGGAAGCTACGCACTGCCGATTCGCTGGCCACGTGGCTCACGTCGCTGCTGCTGATGCCGTCCGCAATCGCAACGGCCACGCCCTTGGCGCTGCGGCCCGGCGCCTGCGGCAGGGCGGCGCCGTGGAAGTCCTGGTTGGAATCCTTGCGTCCCTTGTCGGAGTGCTGGCCGATGGAGACCGCGAGGCCGGAGCGCATCGTCAGGTGGCGATGGCGCGCAGGTTCAGCGCGGAACGCGCTTGGGCGCCGTGCGCACGTGCGTGGCGTACAGCGTCAGGCCGGTGAACGACAGGCCGCCGATGAGGTTGCCCAGCACGGTGGGGATCTCGTTCCAGATGATGTAGTCCATGATCGAAAAATTGCCGCCCATCAGCAGCGCCGACGGGAACAGGAACATGTTGACCACCGAGTGCTCGAACACCATGAAGAAGAACACCATGATCGGCATCCACATGGCCAGCACCTTGCCGGTCACCGAGGTCGAGATCATCGCACCCACCACGCCGGTGGACACCATCCAGTTGCACAGCATGCCGCGCACGAAGAGCGTCAGCATGCCCGCGGCCCCGTGCTCGGAATAGCCCACCGTGCGCGCCTCGCCGATCGTGGCAATCACCTGGCCGACCTTGTCGGGCGGGCTGGTGAAGCCGAAGGTGAAGACGATCGCCATCAGCACGGCCACCGTGAAGGCGCCGAGGAAGTTGCCGACGAAGACGAGGCCCCAGTTGCGCAATACGCCGCCAATGGTCACGCCCGGGCGCTTGTCGATCAGCGCGAGCGGCGTCAGTACGAACACGCCGGTCAAGAGGTCGAAGCCGAGCAGGTAAAGAATGCAGAAGCCGACGGGGAACAGGATCGCCCCGATGATCGAGTAGCCGGTCTGCACGTTGATGGTGACGGCAAACACCGCCGCCAGTGCGAGGATCGCGCCCGCCATGAAGGCGCGGATGAGCGTGTCGCGCGTGGACATGAAGATCTTGGATTCACCGGCGTCCACCATCTTGGTGACGAACTCGGAAGGCTGCAGGTAGGCCATGGCGTTTTTCTTTGGGATTGAAGAGTGAGAAGCTGAACGGAAAATGGAAGGGGCTGGTGCGCCTCAGGCGGCCTTCTCCAGCGCGGGCTGCGCGGAAGAAGCTGCGGCCGCGAGCCCTTGCAGGACATCGCCGACCACGATGATCGAAGGGCTGCCAAGGCCGTTGTCGGCAATCGTGCGCCGCAGCGTCGCCAGCGTGCCGACGGCGTGCCGTTGCAGCGGCAGGCTGGCGTTCTGCACCACCACGACGGGCGTGGCCGCCGGCAGGCCGCTCAGCAGTTCGTCCTGGATCGAGCCCGCGCTCGATACGCCCATGTAGATGACCAGCGTGAGGCGCGCCGAATGGGCCGTGGCGGCCAGCGTGCGCCAGTCGGGCCCCGGCGATCCGGGCTTGGCGTGGCCGGTGATGAACACCACGCCCTGCGCGTGCGCGCGGTGCGTGAGCGGCACGCCGAGCGATGTCAGCCCGGCCAGCCCGGCGGTGATGCCGTTCACCACGTCCACATGGATGCCGGCCTGCGCGAGGTGCTCGACCTCCTCGCCGCCGCGGCCGAAGATGAAGGGGTCGCCGCCCTTGAGCCGGACCACGTGCTCGCCTTCGCGAACCGCCATGATCATCAGCCGCTCGATGAAGCTTTGCGGCGTGCTCTTGCAGCCGCCGCGCTTGCCGACGTGGATCACGCGCGCGCCGGGCGCCGCCATGGCGACGATGTCGTCGCTAACCAGATCGTCGACGAGCAGTACGGTGGCCGACTGGATGGCCCTGAGCGCCTTCAGCGTGAGCAGTTCGGGATCGCCGGGGCCGGCACCGACGAGCGTGCAGCGGCCTTGCAGCAGTACGGACTGCGCGCCGGTGGCGCGATCAGCGGGCGTTGCGGCACGCATCGCGGGGGTCGAGGAAGTCAAGGTAAGGCTCATGGTGGCTCGGTGGTTCAGGCGGCCGCGTCTTCGGACAGGCGGGCGCGATTCGCGGGCCCTGCAACGGGGCGCTCCAGTTCGACCGCATGCGTCGCGAGTTCTTTCGAATCCAGATGCACCACGCCTTCGGCGACCTTCACG
>NZ_RXFQ01000080.1 GCF_003951285.1 Variovorax beijingensis
AGCTCGACAGCGACAACGCGCCCCGCCCCCTCGTGCAGATGCAGGCCCGGGTGCAGCCGGCGCTGCCGCCGCGCAAGGCGGTGCCCGCGCTGAAGGCGCCCGTCCGGCCGGCAGCGGCCCGCCGCGCAGCCAACACCCGTTCCGCCCCAAGGCTCGCCGCGGCCCAGGCCGCCGCGCCGGGCGACTGGACCGAGTTCTGACGCACCGCAGGAAAAAGCAAAATGAAATGGTTCCTGGAGCTTCGTGTCGCCGCCAAGCTGGTTCTCAGCTTTCTCATGGTCGCGGCGGTGGGCGCCGCGGTCGGCGGGCTCGGCATCTTTCACATGGGGCGCATCAACGCTTCGACTGAA
Organism: Variovorax beijingensis; assembly: GCF_003951285.1. Classification (GTDB taxonomy): domain Bacteria; phylum Pseudomonadota; class Gammaproteobacteria; order Burkholderiales; family Burkholderiaceae_C; genus Variovorax; species Variovorax beijingensis. The sequence goes on from NZ_RXFQ01000080.1 coordinate 351, forward strand.
AACCTCTACAGCCACGACCTGCGCGCGATGAAGGCCGTGCAGGCGGCCAACATCCACCTGCTCGACGCGAGCCGCGCCCAGATGGGCCTGCTGTCGGCCGGCACCAAGGGCGAGCGCAACGTCGGCTTCACGGAATTGAAGAGTGCCGTGAAGGCGCTCGAATCGAACGTGGCCGAGGTCAAGCCCGTGCTCGAAGAGACGCCCGAGGGCCGGGAACTCAGCGAGCAGTACCAGCGCCTGATGCCGCCGCTGCGAAAGCACCTGGCCGATTTTGCCGACCTCATCGCCAGGCAGTCGCTGGACAGCTCGCAGTTCGAAGGCAGCGTGCCGCAGGAGAGCGAGCAGCTGCTCAAGGAGTCGCGCGCGCTGGAGAAAGTGCTTCAGCGCATGGTGGCCTACAGCGACCAGCAGGCCAGGGACAGCATGGAGGGCGCCGCACGCACGTTCAAGACGTCTCGGCTCCTGATGGTGCTGATGGCACTGGCCGGCATCGTCATCAGCGTGGGGCTCGGCGTGATGGTGGCCCGGCTGCTGGCGCGGCAACTGGGCGGCGAGCCCGGCTACGCTGCCGACGTGGTCGGCCGCATCGCGAACGGCGACCTGAGCGAAAGCGTGCAGGCCCGCTCGGCCCGTGCCGGCAGCCTCTTGTTCTCGATCAAGCGCATGCAGGACCAGCTGACCGAGGTGGTGGTGCGGATCAAGACGTCGAGCGATGCCATCGCCACC
>NZ_RXFQ01000081.1 GCF_003951285.1 Variovorax beijingensis
TCGCGCATGGCCTGGACCGCATGCAGCAGGCTCGCCTGGTCGCCGCGCTTCAGGTCGATGCGGACCGCCAGGTCGCCCTCGGCGATGCGGCGCGCGATGCCGGCCGTGACCATCGGTTCGCCGCCGAGCTGCTTCAGCAGGCCGCGCGAGATCGCCCAGCCGAGCGCGAAGAGTGCCGCGGCCAGCACCAGCGCGCTGATCGACAGGCCGATGGCCCGCCCCATGATCGTGGCCTGCACCGTGTCCACGTAGACGCCCGAACCGATGATCCAGCCCCAGGGCTCGAAGCCCTTCACGTAGGAGACCTTGGGCACCGGCTTGTCGCTGCCCGGCTTGGCCCAGAGGTAGGGAACGAAGCCCGCGCCGTTGGCCTTGACGGTGTCGACGAAGGCGACGAACAGCTGCTTGCCGGTGGCATCCTTGTTGGACGAGAGGTCCCTGTTCTCGAGCGCCGGGCTGATCGGGTGCATCAGCATGCGCGGCTGCATGTCGTTGATCCAGAAGTACTCGCTGCCGCTGTAGCGCAGGCCGCGGATCGCCTGCATCGCCTGTTCCTTCGCCTGCGGCTCGGTCAGCGTGCCCTTGGCCGCGAGCGCGTGGTAGTGGGCCAGCAGGCCATGCGCGCTTTCCACCACCTGGCGCACGCTGGCCTGCCGCTCCTCCAGGATGAGCTTGCGCTCCGAGACCAGGAAGAGGGCCGTCAGCGCCGCCACGCCCACGATGGCGCTGGCCGTGAGCAGCCCGAGCTTCTGCCCGATGCTGAGGGCGCGCGGATTCAAGCGGTTGGACATGGTCTCTTCCTTGGGTGGATGTCTTGTGTGCGGTGCTCTGTCCACAGGTCTATCGGCATCCGCGCGCAAGACTTGAGGCCTTCAGCTCAAAATTCCGTCCAATCGCCATTTGCCGTGCTGGCGGCGACGGCCAGTTGCGGGGCTGCGGTGGCCGCGCTCTTCCTGGCCGGCGCCGGCCGCAGGGCCTTCGGCGCGGCGAATGCGAGCTCGGAACGCGGGGCCTGTGCTCCATCCAGCCTGAATACGCTGACAGCTCCGACC
>NZ_RXFQ01000009.1 GCF_003951285.1 Variovorax beijingensis
TTCGCGCTAGGCAGCAGCGCGCGGTATTCGCCGATGAAGCGGCCGATGGCGGCGGCGAATCGGTCGATGTCCGCATCGGTCAGCGGCAAAGACAGCACGATGAAGCCGCGCGGCGAGGCGTAGATGCCTTCGCTCAGCAGGTGGAAGAACAGCAGCTGCCGCAGCCGCCCGTCGACCATTGCCAGGTCGTCCACGCACCGCACCTCCCCGCGCACGAAATGCGCGTTCATCAGCGAGCCGACGCCGGTGAACTGCATGGCCACATCCTCTTTCGCGCACAGTGCATCGAGCCGCGCGCGCATCGCCTCGCCGCGCTCGGCCAGCACGCCGGCCGCCTCGGGCGTGAACAGCTTCGTGAGGCCCGCACATCCGGCCGCCATGGTCATCACGTTGTTGTTGAAGGTGCCCGAATGGGAGAGCGACCCGGTGCGCGGATCGAACTGCGCCATCACATCCGAACGCCCGCCGAAAGCGCCGAACGACATGCCGCCGCCGATGTACTTGCCGAGCGTGGTCAGGTCCGACCGGATGGCCAGCTTGTTGGCAAGGCCGTTCGGTGCGAGGCGCGAGGTCATGACCTCGTCGAAGATCAGCAGCGCGCCGACCTTGGTTGCGCCATTGCGAAGTGCCTGCAGAAAGTCGAGACGCCCCGGAATGCAGCCGCTCGCCCCCTGCATCGGTTCGACGAGGATCGCGGCGATCTCCGGTCCATGCTTGGCGATCTGCTCGCTCGCAGCCTGCGCGTCGTTGTAGGGCAGCACCAGGAAGTCGAAGGGCACGGTCGTCGGCAGCGGCTTGGCACCGAAGCCGAGCACGCCGCCGTGGTAGCCGCCCGAGAACACCACGATCTTCCGCCGCCCCGAGAAGTGCAGCGCGGCCGTGAGCGCCATCAGGTTGGCCTCGGTGCCCGAGTTGGTGAAGCGCAACTGCTCGATCTGCGGAAAGCGCTCGCAGATGGTCCTGGCGAGCCGTCCTTCGAGCAGGTTGTGGCCCGTGAGGTTGATGCCGCCCTGCATCGCCTCGACGACCGCATCGCGGATCTCGGGTGCCGAATGGCCGTAGACGCCGGCCGTGTACTCGGCGATGAAGTCGGCATAGCGATGGCCATCGGCGTCCCAGAGCGCGGCGCCCTCGCCCTTGGCGATGGTGAGCGGAAATGGCGCGTAGAACAGCACCGAGCGGCTGTTGGCACCCGGCATGTAGCGCGTCTGCGCCTCGAACTGCCGCCGGCTGGCCGGGTTGGCCTCGGTGAAGCGCTGGAAGGCCTGGGCAAGGGACTGGTCGATTGCGGAATCGCTCATGGAACACATCCTCGAAGTGGCGGCATGCGGATTGCCATATCCGGACCATCATCCATGGTTTGGAGGCTGGGCGCACAGGCTCGTACAATAGTTTCCGCTTTGCGCCACGGCGTGGAGCACCACCGCTAGGGGTGTCGAACCGGAATCCGTTCCGGGGCTGACTGAGAGAGTCCCTTTGAACCTGACTGAGGTAATCCTCGCGCAGGGAAGCTGGTCCGGCGGCCTGTCGCGTTGTCTCGCGCGATGGCCCCACCGCCGGAGCCTCGCCCACCTGCCAAACCTTTTGCACTGGAGCAACTGGATGGCACACGACGACGACAACGAACCTTCTTCCGCCAACGAGGCGCTGGCGCCCCTGCCCGCGTCGCAGCGCGTGTTCGGCTGGCACGACCACGCATCGCTCTGGTTCAGCCTGGGTGTCGGGCTGCTGGTGATGCAGATCGGTGCCTACCTGGTGCCGGCGGTGGGCACGCGCGACGCGGCCATCGCGATCGTGCTGGGCTCGCTGCTGGGTGCGGGCCTCCTGGCCTGGACCGCGCGGCTCGGCTGCGAGAGCGGCCTGGCGAGCGCCGGGCTGATGCACGCCACCTACGGCAGCGCGTTCGCGCGGCTGCCGGTGCTGCTCAACATCGTGCAGCTGGTGGGCTGGACCACCTTCGAGCTCGTCATCATGCGCGAGGGCACGCAGGCCATCGGCCAGCAGGCCTTCGGCCTGGCACTCGGCGGGCCGTTGGGCGGCGCCCTCACCACGCTGCTCTGGGGCGCGGTGCTGCTGGCGCTTTTGGCGGGCTCCATGGTGAAGCTGGTGCGGCGCTTCGTGAGCCGCTTCGGCCTGCCGCTGGTGGTGCTTTCGTTGCTCTGGCTGACATGGCAGTTCGCGACCCGCCTGCAAGCCAAGGGACTCGACGCCTTCTGGGCGCGCCCCGGTGACGGCGGCATGGGCATGTTCGGCGCGCTCGACCTGGTGATTGCCATGCCGGTCTCGTGGCTGCCGCTGGTGGCCGACTACGCGCGCCATGGCAAGCGCAGCGCGGGCGGCCTCGGCAGCGCCTTCAGCGGCACCTGGATCGGCTATGCGCTGGCCAACGTCTGGTGCTATGCGCTCGGCGTGATGGTGGTGAGCGTGGCGGAACCGGGCACCGGCCTGGTCACCGCCCTGCTGCTCGCCCAAGGCGGCCTGGTGGCGCTGGGCCTGATCCTGATCGACGAGCTCGACAACGCGTACGGCGATGTGTATTCGGGCTCGGTGTCCACCCACAGCCTGCTGCCGCGCTGGAGCGTGCGGCGCTGGGGCCTCCTGCTCGCGGCGCTGTGCACGGCGCTCGCGCTGGTGCTGCCGATGCACACGCTCGAGCCGTTCCTGCTGATGCTGAGTTCGGTGTTCGTGCCGCTCTACGGCGTGATCCTGGGGCGGCTGGGCACGGGCCGGGCGGTTTCGTCGGTGGGCCCGCGCCGGGTCGACCTGGGCGCGGCGCTGATCTGGATTGCGGGCATCGCGGCCTACCATGCGCTCGCCAAGTGGGCGCCGCAGTTCGGCTCGGCACTGCCGACCCTGGCCGCGACCTTCCTGCTGGCCTGGGCCAGCCGGCCCAAGGCTACGCCGACGACGGCAGGCGGTGCGTCGGCACTGGCGCAAAGCCGTGGTTGAGCGGACCGTGTCCCCCGCCGGTCTTCACGTGCGCACCGGCGGCCATCGCGCCGAGGATGTAGGCACGCGCGCGCTCGACGGCCTCGGGCAACGCGAGCCCCAGCGCCAGGTGCGCAGCAATGGCGGACGACAGCGTGCAGCCCGTGCCATGCAGGTTGCGGCTCGCAATGCGCTGCGAGGCCAGCCGCTTGCGAGTGCCGCCCGCCTGCAGCAGCACGTCGACCACCTCATCGCCCGGCAAGTGCCCGCCCTTGAGCAGCACGGCCTGCGCGCCGAGCGCCAGCAACTCGTTGGCCGCATCGTCGAGCGCATCGATGCCGTCGATCGCATGGCCGATGAGCAGGGCCGCTTCGTCGAGATTGGGCGTCACCACCACGGCGCGCGGGAACAGCTCACGCACCAGCACCTGCACGGTTTCGGCTGCTATGAGCCGGTCGCCGCTGGTGGCGACCATCACCGGGTCGAGCACCACGTTGGGCAGCCGGTAGTGATCGATGGCCCAGGCCACCACCTCGACCACCTCGGGCGCATGCAGCATGCCGAGCTTGACCGCGTCCACGCCGATGTCCTCGACCACCGCCTGGATCTGCGCCTTGAGAAAGGCCGGTGGCACGCCATGGATGCCCGACACGCCGAGCGTGTTCTGTGCGGTAAGCGCCGTGATGGCCGTCATGCCATAGCAGCCGAGCGCCGCGAAGGTCTTCAGGTCGGCCTGGATGCCGGCACCGCCGCCGCTGTCGGAGCCGGCGATCGAGAGCACGCGTGCGTAGCGCAGGGGCGCTTGGGGCGCATCGGAAAGTGCTTGGGTCATGCGGAAAATTATCGGCGACATGGAGGGCTCCGGCCGTGAACGCACCAACGAAGCTGTCGTTTCGATCCGCCGCCATCCTCGGCGCGGGCCTCATGGGCCGGCTGCTCGCTGTCACGCTGGCGCGGGCCGGCTGCAAGGTCGAGCTGTTCGAGGCGGGCAGCCCCGAGGCCGAAGGCGCCGCCGCGCGCGTGGCGGCCGCCATGCTCGCGCCGCTGGCCGAATCGGCCGTGGCGCCGGTGCCGCTCGTGCGCATGGGGCAGTACGCACTGGGCCGCTGGCCCGAGCTGCTGGCACCGCTGGCGCAGCCCGTGTTCTTCCAGCGCGAAGGCACGCTGGTGCTGTGGCACCGTCAGGACGCCGCCGAGGCCGCGCGGCTCGCGCGCGTGCTGGCGCGCACCGGCACGCAGGTGCCCGAGCTCGCGCCGATGCGCACGCTCGACGGCGCCGGCATTGCCATGCTCGAGCCTTCGCTCGGCCAGCGCTTCGCACAGGGCTTGTTCCTTCCGGGTGAAGGCCAGCTCGACAACCGCGCACTGCTCGCTTCGCTGCTTGCCACGCTGCAAGCCGGCCCCGGCGTGAAGCTGCATTGGCAGTCGCCACGCACGCCTGGCGATTTTTCTCCGGGCATGCCAGGCCAGCCCGACTGGGTGATCGACTGCCGCGGCCTCGGCGCCAAGCCGCAGTGGAACGCGCTGCGCGGGGTGCGCGGCGAAGTCATCCGCGTGCATGCGCCCGAGGTGGCGCTGCAGCGGCCCACGCGGCTGGTGCATCCGCGCTATCCGCTCTACATCGCACCCAAGCCCGGCAGCGTGTTCGTGATCGGCGCGACCGAGATCGAATCGGACGACATGTCGCCCGCCAGCGTGCGCTCCACGCTCGAGCTGCTGAGCGCGGCCTACGCCGTGCACAGCGGCTTCGCCGAAGCCCGCATCCTCGAGATCGCGACCCAATGCCGCCCCACGCTGCCCGACAACCTGCCCGCCATCCGGCGGCCGCAGCCGCGCGTGCTGCAGATCAACGGCCTGTACCGCCACGGTTTCATGATCGCGCCCGCCGTGCTCGACGCCGCCATGGAGCTGCTCGAGCACGGCCGCTCTGCGCTCGCGCAGAAGCTCGGCCTGGAGACATCCGAAGCATGACGATGAATGTCCTGATCAACGACAAGCCTTACACGCTGCCGGACGGCGCCACCGTAGTCGACGCGCTGGCCGCACTGGACGCCGTGCCGCCGTTCGCGGTGGCCGTGAACCGCGAGTTCGTGCCACGCTCGGCCCATGCGGCGCGCGCGCTGCAGCCCGAAGACCGCATCGAAGTGATCCGCCCCGTGACCGGCGGCTGAACAGGTACCCACAGAGATGGAGACAACACGCACCATGACGACCGCATCTGCAATCCCCGACAACGATCCCCTGGTTCTCTACGGCCAGACCTTCCAGAGCCGCCTGCTGCTGGGCACCGCGCGCTATCCCTCGCCGGACCTGCTCGAAGCGGCGGTGAAGCGCGCCAAACCCGCCATGCTGACGGCCTCGCTGCGCCGCCAGTCTGCAAGCCCCGGCGCGAGCGACAGCGGCAACGGGTTCTGGGAGCTGCTGCGCCGGCTCGCGGTGCCGGTGCTGCCCAACACCGCCGGCTGCCACAGCGTGCAGGAAGTGATCGCCACCGCGCAGATGGCGCGCGAGCTCTTCGACACGCCGTGGATCAAGCTCGAACTCATCGGCGACGACTACACGCTGCAGCCCGACACGCTGAACCTCGTCGATGCCGCATCGCAGCTGATCCGCGACGGCTTCCAGGTGCTGCCCTACTGCACCGAGGACCTCGTGCTGTGCCAGCGGCTGGTCGACGTCGGCTGCCAGGCCGTGATGCCCTGGGCGGCGCCCATCGGCACGGGCCGCGGGCCGGTCAATCCCTATGCGCTGCAGCTGCTGCGCGAGCGGCTGAGCGTGCCGATGCTGGTCGATGCGGGACTGGGACTGCCCTCGCATGCCTGCCAGGTGATGGAATGGGGCTACGACGGCGTGCTGCTCAACACCGCCGTGGCGCTGGCGCAAGACCCGGTGTCGATGGCCGGCGCCTTTGCCGACGCCGTGCAGGCCGGCCGCGCCGCCCACCGCGCCGGTGCCATGGCCGCGCAAGACTCCGCACAGCCCAGCACGCCGGTGCTCGGCACGCCCTTCTGGCATCACGCAACATGAACACTTCGATCGACGCCCGCGCCATCTCGCAGGCGATCGTCGCTGCGCACGGGCTGCGCTTCGGCACCAACACGCCCGCGGCCATTTCGGCGGGCCGCTTTTCCTCGGACGAGCCCGTGTACCGCGGCGCGAAGCAGGCCTGCACGGCACTCGGCTTCATCGAGATCGATGCCGAATGCCTGGCGCGGGCCTGGCGGGCACAGACCGTGCGCACCGGCGCGTTCGATGCCAACCAGTGGCCCGAGACACCCGCCGATTTCGGCATGCGCGCGTTCCCGCCCACCGAACGCGCCGACGCCTTTGCGCCCTGCCCCCAACGGCTCGGTCTCTACGCCGTGCTGCCCGATGCGCAATGGGTCGGCCGCATGGCGCGCGCCGGCGTTCCCACGGTGCAGCTGCGCTTCAAGTCGGACGACGCGGCAGCCACCGAGCGCGAGGTGCATGCGGCCGTCGACGCGGTGCGCGGCACGGCCGCGCTGCTCTTCATCAACGACCATTGGCAGGTGGCCATCGCCGCGGGTGCCTACGGCGTGCACCTGGGCCAGGAAGACCTCGACGCGCTCGCGCCCGCGCAGGTGCAGCAGATCCGCGATGCGGGCCTGCGGCTCGGCGTCAGCACCCACGGCTATGCCGAGATGGTGCGCGCCGATGCAGTGAGCCCGAGCTACATCGCGATGGGTGCGGTGTATCCGACCACCCTCAAGAAGATGGCCACGGCCCCGCAGGGCGTGGCGCGGCTTGCGGCCTATGCGCGCCTGCTGCGCGGCTACTCGCAAGTGGGCATCGGCGGCATCGATGCCGTGCGCCTGCCCGAGGTGCGGGCCACGGGCGTCGGCTCCGTGGCCGTGGTGCGAGCGCTTGTCGCTGCTGAAGATCCCGAGGCCGCGGCCGCGCAATGGATGGCGGCCATGGGCGCCGCCTCCGCATGAACGAACAAATGACTAAAAAGCAAATCCGATCCTGGCCGCTGTCGCCGGTCTCTCGTGCGGTGGCCACCGCCTTTCTTCTGGCGGCCGGCGGCGCGCAGGCCCAGCAGCCAACCGATCTGCCCGCTATCACGGTGAACGAAAGCAGCGCAGCCCCGCAAGCCGACGTGAGCGGCTTCGGCGACGTGCCGCTGCGCGAACTGCCGCTCTCGGCCACGGTGATCGACAGCATGCAGCTGCGCACGAGCGGTGCGCGCCGCCTCGCCGACCTCACGCAGTTCGATTCCTCGGTGACCGACGCCTACAACTCGGCCGGCTACTGGGACTACCTCACGGTGCGCGGCTTCGTGCTGGACAACCGCTTCAACTACCGGCGCGAGGGCCTGCCGATCAGTGCAGAAACATCGATCCCGCTCGACAACAAGGAGCGCATCGAGATCCTGCGCGGCACCAGCGGCATCCAGGCCGGCACCAGCGCGCCGGGCGGCCTGGTCAACTATGTGGTCAAGCGGCCCACCGAGCAGGACCTGCGCACGCTGCGCATCGAAACCACCAGCCGCGGCAGCGTGCTCGGCGCACTCGACCTGGGCGGGCGCTTCGGCGCGAACCGCGAGTTCGGCTACCGGCTCAACATCGCAAGCGAAAACCTCAAGCCGCTCGTGCACGACCTCGACGGCAACCGCAACATGTTCTCGCTGGCGGGCGACTGGCGCATCACGCGCGATTCAGTGCTCGAGTTCGAAATCGAGCGCAGCCACAAGACGCAGCCGAGCCAGAACGGCTTCAGCCTGCTGGGCAGCACGCTGCCCGCGCCGGTCGATCCCAGGATCAACCTGAACAACCAGCCGTGGTCGCAGCCTTCGGAATTCAACGCGCTCACCGGCAGCGTGCGCTTCAGCCAGGCGCTCGATGCTGACTGGCGCTGGAGCGCGCAGATCGGCCAGCAAAGGCTCAAGACCGATGACCGCCTGGCCTACGCCTTCGGCTTCGATTGCCATCCCGAAAGCAACTTCTCTTACTGCGATCGCTACGGCCCCGACGGCACCTTCGACTTCTACGACTTCCGCAGCGAGAACGAGCGGCGCACGCAAACCGCCGGCAGCCTCGGCCTCAAGGGCAACGTGATGACCGGCAGCGTGAGGCATGAATTGGGCTTCGGCCTGCTCGCGAGCCGCGTGCGCAACCGCTTCCAGGACCAGGCCTACAACTACGTCGGCACCGGCAACGTGTGGGCCACGGCCATCGTACCGCCCGACCCCACGCTGACCGACGCCAACACCAACCGCGACGAGCGTTCCACCGAGCTCTCGGTGCAGGACGCGATCCGCTGGAACAGCCGCTTCACCACCTGGCTGGGCGTGCGCCACACGCGGCTGGACCGCGACAGCATCCGCACCGACGGCACGCGTCCCACCGGCTACAAGGACGGCATCACCACGCCATGGATGGCCGCCAGCTTCGCCATCCAGCCGGGCCTCCTGGCCTACGCGAGCTGGGGCAAGGGCGTCGAGTCGCAGGTGGTGCCGAACAAGAGCTCGCAATACACCAATGCCGGCGAGGCGCTGCCCGCGCTGACCTCGCGCCAGTGGGAGCTGGGCCTCAAGGGCGGCAGCGACGTCTTCGCCTGGCAACTCGCGTGGTTCGACATCAAGCGCCCGATGACGAATCTCGATGCCTGCAACCGCCTCGGCACCACGCCCTGCGACGGGCGTTACGACGGCAGCGCCGTGCACCGCGGGCTCGAAGCGGGCGCGCAGTGGAACACGGGGCCCTGGCGCCTTGCGGGCAGCCTGACATTGATCGACGCCAAGCGCCGCGGAAGCACCGCCGAGCCCGCCACCAACGGCCAGTCGCCCACCAACGTGCCCAAGCAGGTATTGCGCGCACAGGCCGGCTACCGCGTGGCTTCGGTGCCGGGCCTCGAGCTGCTCGGACAGCTCTCGCATGAAGGCCGCCGCAACGTGCTGCCCGATGGTTCGATCGCCCTGCCCTCGTGGACGCGCGTCGACGCGGTGCTGCGCTACGACACCCGGCTGCGCGGCGTGAACACGAGCTGGAGCATCGCCATCGACAACCTGTTCGACCGGCGCTACTGGAAGGAATCGCCTTACCAATTCGGCCACGTCTATCTCTTTCCAGGTGCGCCGCGCACGTTGCGCCTGGGCTTGAGCGTGTCGCTCTGAGCGCGGGCCCGAATTTTTTTCAGAAATTTATTGCGGCCACATTGGTGTGCTCGAAAGGCCCAAAAAATCACGCTATAATCTGAGGCTTGTTCCTCGATAGCTCAGTCGGTAGAGCGCCGGACTGTTAATCCGTAGGTCCCTGGTTCGAGCCCAGGTCGAGGAGCCACTACAAGCCGCAAGGCCTCTGGAAAGCCCGCTACATTTTTTTTGTAGCGGGCTTTTTCCTTTTGGGGCGCCTTGTTTGGCAATCGCCAAATATCCAGTAGTCCGCAGTAGCATGCGGTCCATGTGGAGCCTGACAAGCCCATTGTGATTGCCGGTCAAGCATTGACCGATCAGGAAGCGTGGTGGCACGAATTCACTCACAAGTTCCATGAGCTGTGCGGTGGAGAGGTCGACCATGAGTGGCTTTCCGGCCTGGCCGCAACGCTCTACCCGCGCAACATGGACCGCGAGCCACGCGAAGCCGCGGAAGTGGCATTCATGACGCTTGGTTACGAGTTGCCCGGCTACGAATTGGAGGAGCCCTTCACACCTCCGGCACCTCGGCGTCGACCGGGTCCGCATTGAAGAGCTCGACGGGCGGCACCTTCAGCATCTCTCTCGCCTCCTTGACCGTGCAGGTCAGCCAGCGATCGAAGTCGTGCGCCTCGAACGGAATCACGCTGCGCTTGGTCCTGCTGATCGGGCGGCAGCTTCGGATCTGGCTTGGGCATCCGCCCCATCAGCGGGTGAGCGTCGGCGTTCAGCGTCAGCATCGTGCAGTTGTCCCAGACCTCGCCCGTCTCTTTGTCGATCCAGGTGCTCCACAGGCCGGCCAGGCCCCCACGGCGCCCGATCGGCGCGGCGGAAGCGCCACCAGAGATTCTTTCCTGTTTCCCAGTTCGGCTCGTCGAAGCTGGCGGCCGGGATGATGCAGCGCTTGCCGCGGGCCCAGGCGTCCTTATAGGTCGGCGACTTCTCCATGCCCTCGGTGCGCGCGTTCACCGTGCTCAGGCGCGTGCCGCGCGCAGTCGTCGGCACATGCGTCTTCGACCACAGCGGGCCTGTCGAGCTTTCGACGATGGAGCCGAATTGCTCGGCAGAGGCGCAAGCCTGCGCTCTTGGGGTTGGTCTGTGTGACGGCACTGGGCTCCGCGCCCTGAGACGCGGGCAGGCAACTTGTGCTGTTTTTGGCAGTATCGGGCAGTATTTGGCTCCTGCACCGGATGGCCAGGCGCAACACTATCGTACTTAAGACTACATTTGGTAGCCCAAAATGGCCGGCATCTTGGGCTCAGTCAGCGCCGGCAACCGGAGGGTCGAATGCCGCTCTTGCTCTTGATGAGGCTTCTTCACACCCCGCTGCCCGTGCGGGTTGTCGAACCAGAGGAAATCCGGGACGTCTCGGTACTCATTGCCACAGGATTGATCGAGGCTGAGATCGCCGCCCTCAAGCCGACCCGCTCGTATGCTGCTTCGAGCACGGCGACGGTAACTGGCATCACCGATGACGGCCTCGCCGAGATCGCCAAGATGGACGACGTGCCCAGGTTCGTGAAAACCTCCATGCGATTCGCTAGGGGATTCCGATTGATGTGACCGTATCGATAAGCCCGTCAACGCGGGGATTACTGCTCGCAGACACGGCGGCGCGCTCCTCACTGATACAATGCGAGCTGCCCAACCCAGTTTGGGCGTTGACTGGCCAGTCAAGCCGAATCTCACACCGGCGCGTCGAAGTCACTACGACGAGAAAAACAACAGGTGGCTTCCGCAAGTGAAAATTTGCCGTAACCGTGGACCGCGTGAGAGTTCACGACCAAATTCCAAAGCCCGCCTCGCGCGGGCTTTTTCGCGCTCGCTTGGTCAACGATGGGAGTCGGTCCCGTTGATCGAATGGACACGAAGATCCTCGGCTTGCTTCCCTGACTCAGGGCAAAGCACAGATCTTTCGTAAAAGGCTGATCTTCCGACGCTGTTCATTCCGGCCTCTGGGAGGGCATTTGTCTCCCCGGAAAAGGTGCGTACCGCTCACGCGCGCGTGCGGCGCTTTTTCTACAGTGACTTCACGGCGAAACGCCTTGCGCCAGGACAGGCAAACAAGCGGCGCCGGTTGTCCACCTCACTGGAGAACGCACATGGAACGCAGCCAGCTACCCGGAAATTGCTTCTTGGTTCTTGTCTATTTGCTCGCGCTGCTTGCTTTGTGGCTCAGCAACTGAACGTGAAGCTGCCGACCCGGGCTGAAGAACGAGCTGCCGCTGGCGCCGGGCGACTACAAGGCGACGCCCGGCAACCGTTGGACGGGCATTTCCTTTTGGGGCGCCTTACTCCATCTTCGGCAGCCCGAAGCCGAAGCACGTCGGACAACCTCGACTGTCCGGTCGCCATCAGACAAAAAAACGCCCAGCACGCGGCTGGGCGGAATCCCTGGCGATGCCGCCAAGGGCCCCGCAAAACCAAGATTCGGGGGCAACTGCAAAGGGGTTCGAGCACCGGCTCGAGATGTGTCAGGCGTGGCCGTCTTGCAAACCGGCGGCCACGGTGATCGGCCGCAGCACCGTCGCCTCTTCAGGCGGAAATCCAGGACATTTCGGACACATTTCCATGTCTCGATATTACTGTATATTCATACAGTCTTGTTGAGGGGGTCGAGATACCCGTTCGAAGGTCAGGCGCTTTCCAGCAAGAAGGCAGAGGAGAAATGAACATGAACCAGGCCGAACTTTTTTATCCCCAGGCTGCGGCTCCGGTGCAAGAGGCCACGATCCCGCAGACCGATGTTTCGGAAGAGCCGCCTTTCAGGTTCGAAGACATCGAGCCCGAACCCCGAGTCGCCTACACCGTGCGGCTTGCCGACTACCCGCACCCGGCAGCGGATGCCGTCAAGGCCTCGGAGCAGCGCTTCCGGCGCGAACTCGACCGGCAGCTCGGCGGCGACGTCATGCGCGCGTTGCGCGCGTTCCACAATGCCAGCGAATCCAGCGAAACCGACCTCACGAGAGAAGAGATGGCGCTCGCCAGGCGATGGATGAAGGCCTACGACGCAGCCCGAACCGCCGGCTTTCGCGACCTTGGGGACACCGATGAAGCGTTCTTCGACGTGCGGCCGGTCTGAGCACCGATCCTGTTGGCCATGCACCCAGTCCGACGCCTGTAGGGTGATCCGCACGAATCTCGTCGACGCAGACTGAAGACAAGCCGCCACGGTTGGGCCATGATGTTCCCATCGTGCCAGCTACACCCATTGAGTACCTGCTCGAACTCGAACATGCCAGCTTCCCGGTTCATGTCCGGGATCCGGAGTTGATCCAGGCCATCGCGACCCTCAAGGCGCTGGGCTGCGTCGAAGCTGACATCTCACCGCCGCTCGATCTTCGCAGCTCGTTCAGGAACTACGAATCCGCGGTGGTCGTGAAGATCACCTCGGAAGGAATCACCGAACTCGCACTGGCGTACGGGTAAGCGCCCCCTCCCTCTCTTGGGGTTCCTCCGGTCTGGGGCGAAGACCCATCGATGGAGTGCTACGCCCCTGCGGCAAGGCAAAAAAGAGGGTATATCCCAGAATACAAATTGGGCGCCGAACGGTAACGACGCGTACATTAGCGCCAACGTACTATCGCCTCGCGCCATGCACTTGAAATCTCTACTCATCACCGCGCTCCTGCTCGTTGCGGGCGGTCTGTTCTGGTGGTGGGCCTTCGGCGGTGGATTCATTGCCGTGATCGTTGCCATTGGCCTCGGTGCCGTGCTCTTTCTGGCCCTTCGGGGCAACAGGTCCATCAAGGACGAACTCGACGCGCAGGTTCCCGACAAGGATCCGGGCAACAAGGAATCCTGAACCGGGGCGCCAGCCTCAGCGCAGCGCAAACGCCAGCGTCACCGCGCCCAGGGCCAGCAGCGCGAGGCCCGCGATAAAGACCATCTCGCCCCAGGCCTCCAGCCGCACGCCCGAGCTGCGCGAGCGCATCGAGATGAAGGACAGCAGCGCGCTGGCCAGGAAGACCAGCGCGTCAATGGCCAGCAGGCGGTCGATCAAGAGCCGCAGATCGTCGCGCGGGCCCAGGTGGCCGATCGACATCACGGTCATGCACACACCGATCATGGTGGCCGACGTGGGCAGGATGTGCGCCGAAAGGCCGCCCGCGGACGAAGCCATCTTTTGTCCTGGCGCGGGCTTCACCCGATCCGCACCGGCACGAAGATCTTGTCTTCGCCGCGCTGGATCAAGAGCGCCACCGACTTGTCGGCCTTTGCCACCACCTCGCGCACCTGCTCCAGGCTCCTGGCGGGCGTGCCGTTGATGGCCAGCAGCACGTCGCCCGCCTGCACGCCGGCCATGGCGGACGGGCCCGCCACATCCTCGACGAGCAGCCCGTTCTCGATGGCGGCTTCGCGCTTTTCCTGCGGCTGCAGCGGCCGCAGCGCAAGGCCGAGCTTGCCCTGCCCCACCGCGCTGTCGTTCCCGGCGACCTGCGCGGGCTTGTCGCTCGCATCGCCGAGCCTGGCGGAAAGCTCCTGGCGCTCGCCCTGGCGCCAGACCTCGAGCGTGACCTTCTTGCCCGGCGCCTGCTGCCCGATCACCGCGGGCAGGTCACCCGACGAGACGATGGGCTGGCTGTCCACCTTGCGGATCACGTCGCCCGCCTTCAGGCCGGCCTTGTCGCCGGGGCCGCCTTTCTCGATGTTGGAAACCAGCGCGCCTTCGGGCTTGTCGAGCTTGAAGGAATCGGCAAAGGCCTGATTCACTTCCTGCACCGCCACGCCAAGGCGCGCATGCGTGGCCTTGCCGGTCGCAACGATCTGGTCCTTCACCTGCACCGCCACGTCGATCGGAATGGCGAACGACACGCCCTGGTAGCCGCCGCTGCGGCTGTAGATCTGCGAGTTGATGCCGACCACCTCGCCACGCGTGTTGAGCAGCGGGCCGCCGGAATTGCCGGGGTTCACCGCCACGTCGGTCTGGATGAACGGCACATAGCTGTCGTCGGGCAGCGAGCGCCCCTTGGCGCTCACGACGCCGGCCGTCACCGTGCTCTCGAAGCCGAAGGGCGAGCCGATGGCCAGCACCCATTCGCCGACCTTCAGGTCCTTGGTGTTGCCGAGCGCAAGCGTGGGCAGGTTCTTCGCATCGATCTTGAGCACCGCGATGTCGGTCTTGGCGTCGGCGCCGAGGACCTTCGCGCGGTACTCGCGCCGGTCGGTCAGCTTGACGGTGACCTCCTTGGCGTCTTTGACGACGTGTGCGTTGGTCATGATGATGCCGTCGGGGCTCACGATGAAGCCCGAGCCCTGCGCACGCACCGGCACTTCGCGCTGCTGGGCGCGCGGGCCGATCTGGCCCTGGAAGCGGCGGAAGAACTGGAACATCGGATCGTCCGGATCGATGCCCTGCATCTCGGCCGCGGCCTGGTCCTCTGACGCCTTGGCGGTGCCGGTCACGCTGATGTTGACCACGGCGGGACCGTCGCGCGAGGTGATGGTGGAGAAGTCGGGCAGCGTCACCATGGCCGCGGGCGCCACGCTCGTGGCGTTGGTGGTCGGTGCATTCACGGCGCGGGCACTGGTGTAGGCGCCGGCACCGACGGCACCGATCACCCCGGCGGTCGCCAGGGCCAGAACCAGGGCATGGGGGGAAGTCAGTCGGGTGTTCATTTCTAGCTTTCCTTTCAATGCGTCTGCACGCAAACACGATGAAAGGAATGTCGGTCCGCTGGCTTAAGCGCGGCTTAAACCGCGCCCGGCGATTTCAGGCCTTGGCGGCAAAGCGCACCAGCACCCGCAGGCCGCCCAGCGTCGGCGATGCCGCGAGCGCGACCGTGGCGCCATGCATCTGGGCAATCGACTTCACGATGGCCAGGCCGAGCC
Source organism: Variovorax beijingensis (assembly GCF_003951285.1). GTDB lineage: Bacteria > Pseudomonadota > Gammaproteobacteria > Burkholderiales > Burkholderiaceae_C > Variovorax > Variovorax beijingensis. The sequence continues at coordinate 14,915 of NZ_RXFQ01000009.1, forward strand.
CGCTGCCCGGCGCCTGCGGCTCGCCCGAGCGGTAGAAGCGGTCGAGCACGCGCTCGCGCTCGTCCTCCGGCAGGCCAGGGCCGCTGTCGTCCACGCTCAACTCGACCGCCGCGCCCAGGCTTGCAATGCCGACGTCGACACGCCCCTCTTCGGGCGTGTACTTGACGGCGTTGTCGATGAGGTTGCGCAGCAGCATGCGCAGCGCCTCGGGCTGCCCGTTCACCACGGCCGGGTCGGCATGCGAGATCCCGATGTCGATGCGCCGGGCCTGCGCCTCCGCGACCGCGTCCGAGATGGCCAGGCGCGCCACTTCACTCAGGTCGACCGGTTCGGACTTTGCCCCCGCCGCCATGCTGGCCTCATGCCGGGCCAGCGCGAGCATCTGCTCGACCAGGCGCGTCGCGCGGTCGATGCCGGCGACCAGCCGGCTCACGGCCAGCTCGCGCGACGCGGCATCGGACGCGCGCTGCAGGCCCTGCACCTGCAGCTTCAGCGCCGCCAGCGGTGAGCGCAATTCGTGCGCCGCATCGGCGACGAAATGCTTCTGGGCATCGAAGGCATGCCGCACCCGGTCGAACAGGAGGTTGAGCTCCTGCACCAGCGGGCGCACCTCGTCGGGCAGGTTCTCCTCGCTCACGGGGGAAAGATCGTCGGCCTGCCTTGAGGCGACCTGCCGGCGCACGCGCGACACCGGCGCGAGCGATCGGCTCACCACCCACCACACCACCAGCATGAGCAGCGGCGCCATCAACGCCACCGGCGCGATGGTGCGCAGCGCCAGCGCGCCGGCCATGTTGCGGCGCGCCGCCATGTCCTGCGCCACCTGGATCACGAGCCCGCTCGTCTGCATCGAGAACACGCGGTAGGTGGTGCCGCGCGCACGCACGTCGGCAAAGCCCAGCACCGCCAGTTGCGGCAGCGCGGCCTGCTCGGCGGATTCGAAGATGCGCACGCCGTCGGCGGTCCACACCTGCACCACGAAATCGAAGTTCTGCTCGCCGCTGCCCAGGCCGCCCACGGCCGCGCTCGGCGGCAGGCCTGCGCGCAGCGACAGCGCCATCTGCTGCATGTGGTAGTCGAAGATGTCGTCGGCTTCCTTCAGCACCGTGCGGTAGGCCACCAGCGCCTGCGCGCCGGCGGCCAGCACGATGGCCGCAAGCAGGAACCACAGCAGGCGCGCGCGCAGCGATCCGGTCAGCACGCGGATCATGCCTTCGGCACCATGTAGCCCACGCCGCGCACATTGCGGATCAACTCTGCGCCCAGCTTCTTGCGCAGGCCGTGCACATAGACCTCGACCGCATTGCTGCTGATCTCGTCCTTCCAGCTGTAGAGCTTTTCCTCGAGCTGGGCGCGCGACAGCACCATGCCGGGCCGTGCGATCAGCGGTTCGAGCACGGCCCACTCGCGTGCCGAAAGCACCACCGGCTGGCCCTCCACCGCGACCTCGCGCGTGGCCGGGTTGATGCTCACGCCCATGTGCTCGTACACCGGCTCGGCGCGACCCGCGGCGCGACGCAGCAAGGCGCGGATGCGGGCCAGAAGCTCGTCGAGGTCGTAGGGCTTGAGCACGTAGTCGTCGGCCCCCGCATCGAGCCCTTCGATGCGCTGCTGCACCGAGTCGCGCGCAGTGGCAATCAGCACCGGCATGCGCTGCTTGCGGGCGCGCAGGCTGCGCAGCACCTCGAGCCCGTCGCGGCGCGGCACGCCCAGATCGAGCAGCACGAGGTCGTATTGCTGGGTGCGCAATGCGGACTCGGCCGCCTCGCCGTCCTTCACCCAGTCCACCGCGTACTGCTCGGCGCGCAGCAGGTCGAGCACGGCCTCGCCGATCATCACGTCGTCTTCGAGAAGCAGGAGTCGCATGGTGTTGTTTCTTGCGTTTCGGAATTCGAGGCGGCGGCCGTGCGGAAGTTCACCTCACAGCAGCGACCGCACTTCGCGCGCCGCCTCGAAGAGCAGCGGCAGCATCTCGCGCTGGAGCGTCTCTTCCTGGTAGCGCGTGCCAGACAGCACCACGTTGAGCGCGGCCACCGTACGGCCCTGCATGTCGCGCAGCGGCACCGCGAGCGCCTGCACGCCGAGCTCGTGCTCCTCGCTGGCAAAGCAGTAGTCGTCCTTGCGCACCCGGGAGATCAGCTGGCGCAGGCCGCGCGCCTGGGTGGTGGTGTGCGGCGTGAGCCGCGCAAGGTGGCGCCCCTTGAGCCACTGCGTGAACTGGGCCGGGGCCATGGCCGCGAGCAGCACCCGCCCGGTCGAGGTGGCATGCGCCGGCAAGCGGGCGCCAAGGTGCAGGCCATAAGCCAGCACGCGGGTCGGCGTGCCGTAGGCGCCGCTTCGCGCGATGATGACCGCCTCTTCGCCATCGAGCACCACGGCCGAGAACGATTCGCCGGTCTGCGCCGCCAGCCGGTTCAGCGTGGGCTGCAGCGCGCGCGGCAGGCGCGACGACGCCAGGTAGCTGCCCGAGAAGCGCAGCACCTTGGGCGCCATCCAGAAATAACTGCCGTCGGTCTCCAGGTAGCCCAGGTGGGCCAGCGTGAGCAGGTGCCGGCGCGCGGCGGCGCGCGTGAGGCCGGCGCGCTCGGCGGCCAGCGTGGCGTTCAGGCGCTGGCGCTCGGTGTCAAAGCTTTCGAGCACCGCCATTCCCTTGGCGATGCCCTCGATGAAGTCGGCCTTGGCGATGGTCATTTCGGTCAATCTGCGAAGTGTTGCGCGATGATCGCGCAGCCATTCGCATGATCGCACAGTGCCTTGCCGCACGCTGCGCCAGCCTGCCGCGTTCGCCCTACGCTCCCGGAAAACCCATTGGAGACACGAACATGCGCACACAGGTCGCGATCATCGGCGCAGGCCCGGCAGGCCTGCTTCTCGGACAGTTGCTTTTCAAGGCCGGCATCGACAACGTCATCGTCGAGCGCCAGAGCGGCGACTACGTGCTCGGACGCATCCGCGCCGGCGTGCTCGAGCAGGTCACCATGGACCTGCTGGCACGCGCGGGTGTCGATGCGCGCGCCAGGGCCGAAGGGCTGCCGCACGAGGGCATCGAACTGCTGTTCAAGGGTGCGCGGCACCGCATCGACATGCACGGCCTGACAAACGGCAAGCAGGTCACGGTCTACGGCCAGACCGAGGTGACGCGCGACCTGATGGAAGCGCGTTCGGCCGAAGGCCTTGCCACCATCTACAGCGCTGCCAACGTCAGCCTGCATGACTTCGATTCGCAGTGCCCGCGCGTGCGCTACCAAACGGACGGCCAGACGCACGAGATCGAGTGCGACTTCATCGCCGGCTGCGACGGCTATCACGGCGTGAGCCGCGCCAGCGTGCCGGCCGACGCCATCCAGACCTATGAAAAGATCTACCCCTTCGGCTGGCTCGGCGTGCTGGCCGACGTGCCGCCGGTGTCGCACGAACTGATCTACGCCAACACCGAACGCGGCTTTGCGCTGTGCAGCATGCGCAGCGCGCACCGCAGCCGCTACTACGTGCAGGTGCCGGCCGACGAGAAGGTCCAAAACTGGAGCGACGAAGCCTTCTGGAACGAGCTGCGCGCGCGGCTCGACCCCGAGGCCCGCGAGCGGCTGGTGACCGGTCCTTCGCTCGAAAAAAGCATTGCGCCGCTGCGCAGCTTCGTGGCCGAACCGATGCGCTTCGGCACGCTGCTCCTGGCCGGCGACGCCGCGCACATCGTGCCGCCGACCGGCGCCAAGGGGCTCAACCTGGCGACGGCCGACGTGGGCTACCTCTCGCGGGCGCTCGAGATCTTCTACGGCGAGAAATCGGCTTCCGCGCTCGACCGGTATTCCGACCTCTGCCTGCGCCGCGTTTGGAAGGCGGAGCGCTTTTCGTGGTGGTTCACCTCGCTGATGCACCGCTTCCCCGAGACTGGCGCCTTCGGCCAGAAGATCCAGGAAGCCGAACTCGACTACCTCGTGCATTCGCACGCGGCCTCCACCGCACTGGCGGAGAACTACGTGGGCCTGCCGCTCGAAGACTTCTAGCCGGCCGCTTCGAGCGTCTTCTTCATCGCCACGCCCCCCTGCGCCATCATCGGTTCGATGTAGGCGGCCAACTCGTCGGGCAACACGTCGGTGACCCAGACGAAGCGCGAGCGCCCTTCGCCCAGCGCGAACACCTGGGCCGAGGCGTGGTGATGGCTGGCCTTGCCGCCGGTCACGGTGTAGGCCAGCCGGCGGTTGGCCTCGTCTATGCCCACGAGCAGTTCGCGCGCCACCAGGCCGTTGGCAAAGCTGACGATGCGCGCGCCCTTGCCGTCCAGTTCGCAGCCGGCGAGAAAGCCGGGCGCAAGGCGCGTGTGCACGGCGCCGAAGTCGCGCAGCGCGTCCCAGACGCGCGAGGCATCGGCTTCGACGATGAATTCCTTGTAGATCGTTGCCATGGTTGTGCGCCTTCAGGGGCAGACGGCCTCCACGTTGTTGCCGTCCGGGTCGATCAGGAAGGCCGCGTAGTAGGTCGGGCTGTAGTCGGTGCGCGGGCCGGCACCGCCGTTGTCGGTGCCGCCCGCCTTCAGGCCCGCCTTGTGGAAGGCCGCGACAGCCTTGTGATCGGGCGCGCGGAAGGCGATGTGCGTTCCCGGCCCCTTCGCGCCCTGGGTCGCATAGAGCCAGAGAGCGGGCTCGCCAGCGGGGCCGATGCCGGCATAGGTGTTGTCATGGGAGCCCAGCACATGGCCGAGCGGCGCAAGCGCTGCCTCGTAGAAGCGCCGACTCGCGGCAAGGTCTCTGACTTTCAGTCCGATGTGGTCGTACATGGCGATGACTTTCTGCTCGATGGGTGAATCAGGCGGTCATCATTGAACAGTGCGGCCAAGCGGTCTTGGAAAATCTTGCGGTCGCCTTTGGCGGCCTGGCGAAAGCCGCGCGGCGACACGCCGGCCGCGCGGTGGAAGGTGCGAACGAAGTTGCTCAGGTCGGCAAAGCCGACGTCGAAGGCCACGTCCGTCACGGCCCGGTCGTCGTCCGCCAGCAGCCGCGCCGCGTGGCGCAGGCGCGAGCGGACCAGGTACTGGTGCGGCGTGACGCCAAGCACCTGCGAGAACAGGCGCAGGAAATGGAAGGCGCTCAGGCCCGCTTCGGACGCCGCAGTTTCGAGGCCGATGTCGTCGTGCGAGTTCGCGTCGATCCACATCGCCGCATCCACCGCACGGCGCCTGTCGCGCGCTGCAACGGATTGCGGCATGGGTTTGCTGCGCCCTTCCACCACCTCGACGAAACGGCTCGCGAACCACATGCCCAGCTCGTCGAGGCCCGCATCGCTCTGCCCCTCGACCGCGGCCTGCACAAGTTCGCCGAGCACCATCAGCTCGGGCAGCGGCGGAAGCCCTGCCGTGCGCCAGGTCCGCTGGTCGCCGCCGATCAGGTCGACGAAGCCCGGCGACAGATGAAACGCCAGGCATTCGTCGCCGCAGACATGGTGGTCGTGGGTGCAGACGTATTCATCGCCTGGACAGCCCACCAGCACCGAGCCGGCCACCAGCTCATAAGCATTGCCGCGCGTGCGGTAGCCGAAGCTGCCCTTGCGCACGTACGAGACCGAATAGTCGGCGTGCATCTCGGTGAACGGCCGCGCGCCGGGCTGGGCGTCGCAGCGGTAGCTCGACACGCGGATCGCATCTGTCTGCAGTTCGGTGGTGACGAGCATGGTGTGTGCGCCCTTCGGTCACCCGGCCTGGAGATGCTCAGTCGACGGTGTGCATCGCCTGCCACACGCGCGCCGGGCTCAGCGGCATGTGCAGGCGCGGAGCGCTCGCCGCAAGGCCGTTGCGCGCGAAGGCATCGGCCACCGCGTTCACGATGGCGGGGGTGGCGCCGATGGTGCCCAGCTCGCCCACGCCCTTCACGCCCAGCGGGTTGTTGGCGCACGGCGTCGACTCGTCCATTTCCATGTGGAACATGGCCTGGACGATGTCCGCGCGCGGCGCCGCGTAGTCCATGAGGCTGCCGGTGAGCGGCTGGCCGGTTTCGTTGTCGTACACCACCTGCTCGTACAGCGCCTGGCCGATGCCCTGCACCGCGCCGCCTTCGAGCTGGCCGCGAACGATCATCGGGTTGATCACGCGGCCCACGTCGTTGACCGAGCTGTAGGCCACGACGCTGATCTCGCCCGTCGGTGGATCGATTTCGATCTCGCAGACGTGGCAGCCGTTGGGCCAGGTCGGCCCGGCCACGGTGCTGGTGGAGTCGACGAAGATCTCGCGCTCGGGCTGCTTGCCGGCCAGGGCGAACAGATCGAGTTCGAGATCGGTGCCGGCCACCGTGAAGACGCCGCGGGTGTAGGTGATGTCGTCGATGGCGGCCTCGAACTCCTGGGCCGCGAGCGCGCGCGCCTTGTCGATGGTGCGTTCGGCGCCGATGCGAACCGCCGAGCCGCCGGTGAAGAGGGAGCGCGATCCGGCGCTGCCGAAGCCGTCGCCGCGGTCGGTGTCGCCGAGCACGACACGCACCTTCTCGATCGGCACGCCGAAGGCATCGACCGCCAGCTGCGCAAGCGACGTGGCAATGCCCTGCCCCATGGCATTGACGGCGGAGAACACCTCGATCACGCCATCGGCCTGCACCGAGACCGTGACGCGCTCCTCGAACACATTGCCGCCGGTCCATTCGAGAAAGGTGGCAATGCCCAGGCCGCGGTGCTTGCCGCTGTTCGCCGACTCAGCGGCCCGGGCCTCGAAGCCCTGCCAGTCGGCCAGCGTCAGCGCCTGGTCCATCACCGACTCGAACTTGCCGGTGTCGTAGGTCTGCGCCATCGGGTTCTTGTAGGGCATCTGCTCGGGGCGGATGAAATTGCGGCGGCGCAGCGCGATGCGGTCGATGCCGGTCTGGCGGGCGGCCTCGTCCATCAGGCGCTCGATGGTGAAGATCGCCTCGGGACGGCCCGCACCGCGGTAGGCGCCGGTGGGCGCGGTGTTGGTGAGCACCGCCTTGAAATGGAAGTCGATGGTCTGGATGTCGTAGACGCTGGTCTGCACCCAGGGGCCGATCAGGAGCTGGATCGCGACGCCGGTGCCGGTGGCGTAGGCGCCGACGTTGGCCAGCGTCCTGATGCGCAGGGCGAGGATCTTTCCGTCTGCATCGAGCGCGAGTTCGGCCTTGGCCTCGATGTCGCGGCCGTGCGCGCTCGAAAGAAACTCCTCGCTGCGGTCGGCCACCCACTTCACGGGGCGCCCGACCTGCAGCGCCGCAAACGCAACGGCAATGTCTTCCGGATAGGCGCCGGTCTTCATGCCGAAGCCGCCGCCCACGTCCCCCACCACCACGCGCACCTTTTCCTTGGCAAGGCCGATGGCCGCGCAGATCGAATCGCGCACGCCCGAAGGCATCTGGGTGCTCATGCGGATGGTGAGGCGGCCGGATTCGGCGTCGGGCGCCGCAAGCACCGAGCGCGGCTCGATGGTCAGCGCCACCACGCGCTGGTTGACCACGTCGAGCGCCACCACGTGCTTTGCCTTGGCAAAGGCGGCCGTTGCGGCGTCGCTGCTGCCATGGCGCATTTCCGCGGCGACGTTGCCGTTGGCTTCCTCGCACAGCAGCGGCGCGCCGTCGGCGGTGGCGCTTGCGAGGTCGACCACCATGGGAAGCGCTTCATAGTCGACCATCACCGCCTCGGCGGCATCGCGTGCCTGCTGGACGGTTTCAGCCACCACCGCGGCCACGGCCTCGCCCACGAAGCGGGCTCTGCCATGCGCCATGGCCAGGCGCGGGGGGCTGGCGCAGTCGCTGCCGTCGGCCCGCTTGAAGCCTACGGCGCCCGGCATCGGCTTGACGCCGGCTTCGGCCAGCTCGGCGCCGGTGATCACTCGCAGCACGCCGGGCATGGCGGCGGCGGCGGCCGTGTCGATCGACACGATGCGCGCGTGCGGATAGGGGGACCGAAGGAAGACGAGATGCGTCTGGCCGGGAAGCGCGACGTCGTCGGTATAGCGGCCTGCGCCGGACAGCAGGCTCTCGTCCTCGAGGCGGCGCACTGCCTGGCCGCTGCCGAAACGCGTGGGGGTGGAATCAGTGGTCAACGTGGTCCTCTTGGGCAGGCCTCGGCCAGGCAACGCTGGCCTGGCAGGTCCGCATGGAGTGCAAATGGGAAGCAGCACTATATGGGCATCGGATAGTCTTGTGCGCCTCGTGGGCGGCGCCTGTGGCGCGCGGGCCGCAATCGTTTGCCTTCCCGCTGCGGGACGGGCATTTTTCCGGCCCCGGCCGAAGCGCGGGCGAAGCCGTGTATACCTACGGCCATGCAACAACTGCCCTGGCTCGAACCCGGCGACGCACTGCCCGACCCCGCCTCCGCCTGGGGCGAGCACGATCCCGTACCCGGCCTGCTCGCCGCCGGCGGCGCGCTCGACGTCGATACCCTGGTGCACGCTTACAGCCATTGCGTGTTCCCCTGGTTCAGCGAAGACCAGCCGATCCTCTGGTGGAGCCCCGACCCGCGCATGGTGCTGCAGGTGGCCGAATTCAAGCTCCACAGGTCACTGCGCAAGACGCTGGCCCGCTTCACGCAGACCGCCGGCTGCGAGGTGCGCATCGACCACGATTTCGCCTCCGTCATCACGGCCTGCTCGCAATCGCCGCGCACCGGCCAATCGGGCACGTGGATCGTGCCGGACATGGTGGAAGCCTACATGGCGCTGCATCGGGCCGGCCACGCGCACAGCGTGGAAACCTGGATCGACGGCAAGCTCGCGGGCGGCCTCTACTGCGTGGGGCTGGGGCGCGCGGTGTTCGGCGAGTCGATGTTCACCCGCCGTCCGGACGCCTCCAAGATCGCACTGGCCGCACTGGTGTGCCTGTGCCGCCGCTTCCAGGTGAAGATGATCGACTGCCAGCAAAACACCTCCCACCTGGCCAGCCTGGGAGCCCGCGAAATGTCGCGCAGCCGCTTCGTGGCGCACGTCGCCAGGGCCCGGGAACAACAGGGGCCACGATGGCATTTCGAGCCCGTATACTGGGCAGAACTCCTTTCCGCGCGACCTTCCGGACCGACGTGACGCACCTCAAGGATCTTCCGCTTCACACGCTGCAGTTCTACGCGACGGCGCCCTACCCCTGCAGCTACCTGCCGGACCGCCAGGCCCGCTCGCAGGTGGCCACGCCCAGCCATCTGATCCACAACGACGCCTACTCCGACCTGGTGCTCAGCGGCTTCCGGCGCAGCGGCATGTTCACCTACCGGCCCTATTGCGACGGTTGCCGTGCCTGCATACCGCTGCGCGTGCTGGTCAACAGCTTCCAGCCCAGCCGCAGCCAGCGCCGCGCCGTGAAGCAGCACAAGAACCTGCTGGCGCGCGTGCTCAAGCTGTGCTTCGTGCCCGAGCACTACAAGCTCTACCTGCGCTACCAGACCGGCCGCCACGCCGGCGGCGGCATGGACCACGACAGCATCGACCAGTACACCCAGTTCCTGCTGCAGAGCCGCGTCAATTCCAGGCTCGTCGAATTCCGCGAGACGCTGCCGGACGGCACGGCGGGCGCGCTCAAGATGGTGTCGATACTCGATGTGCTGAACGACGGCATTTCTGCGGTCTATACCTTCTACGAACCCGACAGCAGCGCTGGCTATGGCACCTACAGCGTGATGTGGCAGATCGAGCAGGCCCGCAAACTCGGCCTGCCGCACGTCTACCTCGGCTACTGGATCGAAGGCAGCGCCAAGATGAACTACAAGGCGCGCTTTGCGCCGCACGAACTGCTCATCGACGGACGCTGGCAAGCACCATCCGATTTCACAAGGTAAAATGGCGCCCGGTCCACACCGCATCGCGCCATGAGAAAAAACCAATCCGACGTTCCTGCCGTTCCAGTCATCCAGGTGATCGAGCGCATGTTCGCGCTGATCGACGTGCTCGCCTCTCGCGAGGAGGCCATTTCGCTGAAGGAAATCAGCGAAAAGACGGGCCTGCACCCCTCCACCACCCACCGCATCCTCAACGACTTGGCAGTCGGCCGCTTTGTCGACCGGCCCGAAGCTGGCAGTTACCGGCTCGGCATGCGCTTGCTGGAACTCGGCAACCTGGTCAAGGGCCGGCTCAATGTGCGCGACGCCGCCCTGGGGCCGATGCGCGAGCTGCACAAGCTCACCCAGCAGCCCGTCAACCTCAGCATGCGCCAGGGCGACGAGATCGTCTACATCGAGCGTTCCTATAGCGAGCGTTCGGGCATGCAGGTGGTGCGCGCGATCGGCGGGCGGGCTGCCCTGCACCTGACTTCCACCGGCAAGCTGTTCCTGGCGGCCGACGATCCGCAGCGCGTGCGCAGCTACGCCACGCGAACCGGCCTGGCCGGCCATACGCGCAACAGCATCACGCAACTGCCCGCGCTCGAGCGCGAGTTGTCGAAGGCGCGCCAGTACGGCATTGCACGCGACAACGAGGAACTCGAACTGGGCGTGCGCTGCATGGCCGCCGGCATCTACGACGACCAGGGCAAGCTGGTGGCGGGATTGTCGATTTCCGCACCCGCAGACCGGCTGGACGAAGGATGGCTGCCCAAGCTGCAGGCCACGGCCAACGAAATCTCGGGGGCGCTTGGCTACAAGGATGCCACAGCCGCAGCGGCCGCGGGCCCTGCAGCGATCGGCACCAGCGGCGTTTCGGGCCCCACCGCAGGCTGATCGGACGGCCCCGCCGCGGTTCTCGACATGCCGCCCTTTTTCAGGGCGGCGGGTTCGATCAGCCGGCGACCTGGTAGGCCGCAGTGCTGCGCGATGCAGCCGGCGAGCCCGTCGAGGCGTGCGTGGCCTCGACCCAGCGGCGGACACGTTCCGCATCGGCAATTCGGCTGAACTTGCCGGCCGAATCCAGGAACACCATGATCAGCTTGCGCCCCGCCACCTTGGCCTGCATCACGAGGCATTGGCCGGCTTCGGAGATGTAGCCCGTCTTCTGCACGCCGATTTCCCAATCCGGGCTCTTCACAAGACGGTTGGTTGTGTTGAACTGCAGCACGCGGTTGCCCACCTCGACCTGGTATTCAGGCGAGGTCGACAGCGAGCGCACCGTGGCGTCGGAATAGGCGGCGTTGACGAGCAGCGCCAGGTCCTGCGCGCTCGACTGGTTGCGGCTCGACAGGCCGGTGGGCTCCACGTAGCGCGTGTCCTTCATGCCCAGCATCTTCGCCTTGGCGTTCATGATGCTCACGAAGGTTGCAAGGCCACCGGGATAGGTGCGGCCCAGCGCATGCGCCGCGCGGTTTTCGCTCGACATCAGGGCAAGGTGCAGGAGCTCGCCGCGCGACAGCGTGGTGCCGACCGTCAGGCGCGAACGGCTGCCCTTTTCGGTGTCGACATCATCCTGGGTGATGGTGATCAGCTCGTCATTCGGAAGATGCGCTTCGCTGATCAGCAGGCCAGTCATCAGCTTGGTGAGCGATGCAATCGGGAGCACCGCATGATCGTTCTTGCTGAACAGCACTTCGTGCGTGTCCTGGTCGATCACGAGCGCGACGCTCGACTTCAGGTCGAGCAGGTCGTCGGTTCCGTGCAGGCCGGCCAGTTGCCCGAAGGACTGGCGCGCAGGGGTTTCGACGCGAACCACCGAACGGCGTTGCACGGCAACCACGGTCTTGCCGTTCTTCTTGCGAATGGAGGCCACCACGTTGCGGCCGCCACGAACGGCCTTCTCGCTTCGATCGGCCTTGCCGCCACGCGGCGCCTTGGCGGAACGTTTGACTTCCACCGGCACCGGCCCTCCGGCCTTCTTGGCCACGGAGGTCTTGGCTGCAGTTGTTTTTTCCTTCTTGGCGGCCTGTGCACCGGACAGCAAAAACGCCGTGGCGCAGAGCGCGACGGCGACGAATTTGACTGCGGGCAAGAACCGCTGGCTGGAAACTCGGCGGGAGCGGGTTTCAGGCATTAATAAATCTCCAGCGGCGAAAATGAGAACCGCAGTGTATCCAAATCAAAAAAGGCACGCAATATCAGTTACTTGCGTCCTGTTCTTCAATCGAATAACAAGAATCGCCTGCCACTTAACCTTGTGCCGCCACTTTCTCAGCTTGGCTCTGTAACTTGTTGAGCGCACTCAAATAAGCCTTTGCCGACGCAACCACGATGTCTGGATCTGCCCCGACACCATTGACCACCCGCCCCGCATTTTGTAACCGAACTGTAACTTCTCCTTGGCTTTCTGTCGAGCCACTTATCGCGTTGACAGAGTAAAGCACCATCTCCGCACCGCTCCTGACGTGCGCTTCGATGGCCTTGAGGGAAGCATCAACCGGGCCATTGCCATCGGATTCACCGGTGACTTCCTTGCCCTGGACGGTGAAAACGACCTTGGCCTGGGGACGTTCGCCGGTTTCACTGTGCTGCGAGAGTGAGACAAAAGCAAACTGCTCGTCAACGTTCGAATGTTCTTCAGCGCTGACGAGCGCGAGGATGTCCTCGTCGAAAATTTCGGACTTGCGGTCAGCCAGTTCCTTGAAGTGCATGAAAGCCGTGTTGATGTCGGCCTCGCTGCCCATGGTCACGCCCAGTTCCTGCAGCCGCTGCTTGAATGCATTGCGGCCGCTGAGCTTGCCCAGCACGATCTTGTTGGCGGCCCAGCCCACGTCCTCGGCCCGCATGATCTCGTAGGTGTCGCGGGCCTTGAGCACGCCGTCCTGGTGAATGCCCGAGGCATGCGCGAAGGCGTTGGCACCCACCACCGCCTTGTTGGGCTGCACCACGAAGCCGGTGGTCTGGCTCACCATGCGGCTCGCGGCCACGATGTGCCGTGTGTCGATGTTGAGGTCGAGGCCGAAGTAGTCCCTGCGCGTCTTGACCGCCATCACCACTTCCTCGAGCGAGCAGTTGCCCGCACGCTCGCCCAGGCCGTTGATCGTGCACTCCACCTGGCGCGCGCCGCCGATCTTCACGCCAGCCAGCGAGTTGGCCACCGCCATGCCGAGGTCGTTGTGGCAATGCACCGACCAGATCGCCTTGTCGCTGTTGGGCACGCGCTCGCGCAGCATCTTGATGAAGTTGCCGTAGAGCTCGGGAATGGCGTAGCCGACGGTGTCGGGCACGTTGATGGTGGTGGCGCCCTCGTTGATGACCGTTTCCAGCACGCGGCAGAGAAAGTCCGGGTCGCTGCGGTAGCCATCCTCGGGGCTGAACTCCACGTCGGACACGAGGTTGCGCGCAAAGCGCACGGCGAGCTTCGCCTGCTCGTGCACTTCGTCGGGCGACATGCGCAGCTTCTTTTCCATGTGAAGCGGCGAGGTCGCGATGAAGGTGTGGATACGCCCGCGCGCCGCGCCCTTGAGCGCCTCGGCCGCACGCGAGATGTCGCGGTCGTTGGCGCGCGACAGGCCGCACACCGTCGACTCCTTGATGATGTCGGCAATGGCCTTGACGGCTTCGAAGTCGCCGTTCGAACTGGCTGGAAAGCCCGCTTCGATGACATCGACCTTGAGCCGCTCGAGCTGCTTGGCGATGCGCATCTTCTCGTCGCGCGTCATCGAGGCGCCGGGCGACTGCTCGCCGTCGCGCAAGGTGGTGTCGAAAATAATGAGTTGGTCGGTCATCGTGGATCTCCTTGGGTTCGTTGGCACCTTGCGCGTACGGCGGGGGACGGCGTCAGGCGAGCTCAGCCACCGATTGTGCGCTGTGCGCGCCGCGGGTCCGCGCGCGCTGCACACCCGAGACAATGGCCTTCAGCGAAGCTGAGATCACGTTCGCGTCGATGCCCACGCCGAACAGCGTCTGGGCCTCGTCCACGCGCAGTTCGAGGTACGCCACCGACTTGGCATCGGCGCCCGCGCCGATGGCGTGCTGGTGGTAGTCCATCACGCGCACGGTATGGCCGGTGGCCTTGCTCAGTGCTTGTGTGAAGGCGTCGATCGGCCCGTTGCCGCGGCCTTCGATGGCGCGGATCTCGCCGTCCCAGGGCAGGTCGCCGCGCAGCACCACCGAGGCGCTGGCGCCCTCGCCTTCTTCCTCGATCACGCGGTGCTGCAAAGAATGCGCGGCCTCGAGGCCGTATTCGCGCACGAACAGCTCCCAGAGGTCAGCGGCGGTGAGTTCCTTGCCGGCGACATCCATCACGCGCTGCACGGCCTGCATGAATTCCATCTGCAGGCGGCGCGGCATCTCGAGGCCGTATTCGCTCTCGAGCAGGTAGGCCATGCCGCCCTTGCCCGACTGGCTGTTGACGCGGATCACGGCCTCGTAGCTACGGCCCACGTCCTTCGGGTCGATCGGCAGGTAGGGCATGTCCCAGATATCGCCATCCTTGCGTGCCGCGAAGGCCTTCTTGATCGCATCCTGGTGCGAGCCCGAGAACGAGGTGTAGACGAGATCGCCCACATACGGGTGGCGCGGATGCACCGGAATCTGATTGCAGTGCTCGACCGTCGCGCGGATCTCGTCGATGTTCGAGAAATCGAGTTCGGGCGAAACGCCCTGGGTGTAGAGGTTGAGCGCGACGTTCACGAGGTCGAGATTGCCGGTGCGCTCGCCGTTGCCGAACAGGCAGCCCTCGATGCGCTCGGCGCCCGCCATGAGCGCCAGTTCGCCGGCCGCCGTGCCGGTGCCACGGTCGTTGTGCGGGTGCACGCACAGCACGATCGAATCGCGGCGCGCGAGGTTGCGGTGCATCCACTCGATCATGTCGGCAAAGATGTTCGGCGTGGAATGCTCGACCGTGGTGGGCAGGTTGACGATGCACTTGCGCTGTGGCGTCGGCGCCCAGACTTCCGTCACCGCGTCGACCACGCGCTTGGAGAACACGACGTCGGTGCCGGAGAACATTTCGGGCGAATACTGGAAGGTCCACTTCGTGCCCGGCTGCGTGGCTGCGAATTCGTTGAACATGCGTGCATGGCTGCTCGCAAGCTCGACGATCTGGTCTTCGTCCATGCCGAGCACCACGCGACGCATCACTGGGGCTACCGCGTTGTAGAGGTGGACGATGGCGCGCGGCGCGCCCTGCAGCGATTCGAAGGTGCGGGCAATGAGGTGGTCGCGCGCCTGCGTCAGCACCTGGATCGTCACGTCGTCGGGAATGCGGTCTTCCTCGATCAGCTTGCGCACGAAGTCGAATTCGATCTGCGAGGCGGAAGGAAAGCCGACTTCGATTTCCTTGAAGCCGATGGCCACGAGCGTCTCGAACATGCGCATCTTGCGCGCAATGTCCATCGGCTCGACCAGCGCCTGGTTGCCATCGCGCAGGTCGGTCGACAGCCAGATCGGGGCCTTGGTCAGCACGGCATCGGGCCAGGTGCGGTCCTTGAGGCCGATCGGGGCGAATGCACGGTATTTGGCTTGAGGTTGCTTCAGCATGTCGATTTCTCTGTGATGGTTGGAATCAACCAGCAACCCCAAAGACAAACGGCCCGTTGCTGGTGCGAACGGGCCGTGGTGAGGGATTTGCGCGTGCGCTACCGTCTCCGCCCGTGAGGGAGGGCTAGTAGGGCCAGCAGCGAAATCTTGGTCATGAGGGTTGCGAATGTAGCACAAGCCGGCTTCAGTTATGCAAGCCCCGCTCGTCGGGCTCTTCGGTCGAGGTGCTGATCACACTCGCCTGTTGCCCCTTGGCCTTGCGCCACGCATAGACCACATAGCCGCTCAGGCCATAGGCCACGAAGAGACCGAAAAGCACCGTGGGCGGATGGATGTTGATGACCGCGATGCCGAGCGCAATGAGCACGATCACCACGAAAGGCACGCTCTTCTTCATCTGGACGTCCTTGAAGCTGTAGAACGGCGCATTGGTGACCATCGAAAGTCCGGCATAGAGCGTGAACGCGAAGGTGATCCACGTGATCTGCGTCCACGAGAGATACAGCACCTCGCCACCCCGCTTGCCCCACTCGGTCATAAGCCAGATGAAGCCGGCCACGAGCGCCGCCGCCGCCGGAGACGGCAGCCCCTGGAACCAGCGCTTGTCGACCACGCCGGTATTGACGTTGAAGCGCGCCAGGCGCAGCGCTGCGCAGGCGCAGTAGACGAAGGCCGCGATCCAGCCCCAGCGGCCCAGGCCCTTGAGCGACCATTCGTAGGCGATGAGCGCAGGAGCGGCACCGAACGACACCATGTCCGACAGCGAATCCATCTGCTCGCCGAACGCGCTCTGCGTGTTGGTCATGCGGGCCACGCGGCCGTCCAGGCTGTCGAGGATCATTGCGGCAAAGACGCCGAGCGCCGCCAGATCGAAGCGCGCGTTCATCGCCATCACGACCGAATAGAAGCCGCCGAACAGCGCAGCGAGCGTGAACAGGTTCGGCAGTATGTAGATGCCTTTGCGGCGCTTGCGCGGCGGCACCTCGTCGGGAACCGTGTCGTCATGCATTGAATTTGCCTCCGTCCCTCGTGGGCACTGCGCGAACAGCTATCCATTCGATAGCTTCCTGATCTGTAAATCGCATGGGTTCGCAGTGTAGTTCAGGGGGCCGGTTCGCCCCCTCATGAAAAAAGGCCACCCCGGCGGGTGGCCCTCGGAAAGCGGGTGCCGCGGCACCCGCCTCATTGGCGGATCAGTTGCGGGTCTGGTCGACCAGCTTGTTCTTCTTGATCCACGGCATCATCGCGCGCAGCTTCTCGCCGACGACTTCGATCTGGTGCTCGGAGTTCAGGCGGCGGCGGCTGATCAGCGTGGGAGCGCCGGCAGCGTTTTCCAGCACGAAGCTCTTGGCGTATTCGCCGGTCTGGATGTCCTTGAGCACTTGCTTCATGACCTTCTTGGTCTCTTCGGTCACGATGCGCGGGCCGGTGACGTACTCGCCGTATTCGGCGTTGTTCGAGATCGAGTAGTTCATGTTGGCGATGCCGCCTTCATAGATCAGGTCGACGATCAGCTTGAGTTCGTGCAGGCATTCGAAGTACGCCATTTCGGGCGCGTAGCCAGCTTCCACCAGCGTTTCGAAACCGGCCTTGATCAGTTCGACCGTGCCGCCGCACAGAACCGCTTGTTCGCCGAACAGGTCGGTTTCGGTTTCTTCGCGGAAGTTGGTCTCGATGATGCCGGCCTTGCCGCCGCCGTTGGCGGTGGCGTAGCTCAGCGCGAGATCACGCGCCTTGCCGGTCTTGTCCTGGTGCACGGCCACGAGGTGGGGCACGCCGCCGCCTTGCGTGTAGGTGCTGCGCACGGTGTGGCCGGGGGCCTTGGGAGCGACCATCCACACGTCGAGGTCGGCTCGCGGCTGCACGAAGCCGTAGTGCACGTTGAAGCCGTGCGCGAAGACCAGCGAAGCGCCCTCCTTGATGTTCGGCGCCACGTCGTTCTTGTAGACATTGGCGATCTGCTCGTCGGGCAGCAGGATCATGACCACGTCGGCGGCCTTCACGGCGTCGGCCACTTCGGCGACCTTGAGGCCGGCCTTCTCGACCTTGGGCCAGGAGGCACCGCCCTTGCGCAGGCCGACCACGACCTTGACGCCGCTGTCGTTCAGGTTCTGCGCATGCGCATGGCCTTGCGAGCCGTAACCGATGATTGCGACCGTCTTGCCCTTGATGAGGCTGAGGTCGGCGTCCTTGTCGTAGTAAACCTTCATGATGCGTCTTTCCTATTTAATCTCTGGCACCCCCTGTGCGGGGATGCGTTCACTCACAGTTGGCCGGAGGGATTCCGGTCCTTCATTTGCTGGTTGATGGACACGAGGTTGTCGTGAATGCGGAACAGCAGGATCAGCAATTCGCTGTAGACGCGAACCATGATCGCGCCAAAAATCAAGATGGCGATGCCGGTAAGAATGCCTCTGAAGCCGCCGCTGAAAAGCGCGCTCACACCGGAAATCAATACCACCAGCAACCCCAGGAAATACAGTATCCGGATGACGATCGGAGTGACCATCTTCTCGAAGCCCAGCAAGTCTTGCATTACCTTCTCCTCGTGTGTTGGTTTAGAACAGTGGAACTGAGGGGATCTTCACCCCCTACACGCGCAGGATGCGCTCGCCGCGCCCGATGCCGCTGGCACCGGTGCGGACAGTCTCGAGGATAGCGCTACGGTCGATCGCTTCCAGGAAAGCGTCGTTCTTGCCGTGGTCGCCGGTGAGTTCGATGGTGTAGCTCTTGTCCGTGACGTCGATGATGCGGCCGCGGAATATCTCGGCCATGCGCATCATTTCCTCGCGCTCCTTGCCGACCGCGCGCACCTTCACCATCATGAGTTCGCGCTCCGTGTACGCGCCTTCGGTCAGGTCGACGACCTTCACCACTTCGATCAGCCGGTTGAGGTGCTTGGTGATCTGTTCGATCACGTCGTCCGAGCCGGCGGTGACGATGGTCATGCGCGAGAGGCTCGCGTCCTCGGTTGGAGCGACGGTCAGCGATTCGATGTTGTAGCCGCGGGCCGAGAACAGGCCCACCACGCGGGAAAGAGCTCCCGGCTCGTTTTCCAGCAGCACTGCAATGATGTGTTTCATGTTTGCGTGACTCCTCTTTTCGCCTGCGCGGAAGCTTTCGCTTTCGCCGCCCTCCCCCGTGCACGGTAATGCGCGGGCTCGGCGGGCAATAGATTCGTCAGTAAGAGTGATTGAAGCGAATGTGCCGGGGATCGATCAGAGATCCTCGGAGCCCAGCAGCATCTCGGTGATGCCCATGCCGGCCTTGACCATCGGGAACACGTTCTCGGTGGGGTCGGTGCGGAAATCCATGAACACCGTGCGGTCCTTGAGCTTGCGTGCTTCGCGCAGCGCCGGCTCCACGTCCTGTGGACGCTCGATCAGCATGCCGACGTGCCCGTAGGCCTCGGCCAGCTTCACGAAGTTGGGCAGCGCATCCATGTAGCTGTGGCTGTAGCGGCCGGAGTACTCGATCTCCTGCCACTGGCGCACCATGCCCAGGTAGCGATTGTTGAGCGAGCAGATCTTGATCGGCGTGTTGTACTGCAGACAGGTCGACAGTTCCTGGATGCACATCTGCACCGAGCCTTCGCCGGTGATGGTGAACACTTCCGAATCGGGCTTCGCGAGCTTGATGCCCATTGCGTACGGAATGCCCACGCCCATGGTGCCCAGGCCGCCCGAGTTGATCCAGCGGCGCGGCTCGTCGAAGCGGTAGTACTGCGCGGCCCACATCTGGTGCTGGCCCACGTCCGACGTGATGTACGCGTCGGCGTCCTTGGTCATGTTCCAGAGGGTTTCGACCACGTACTGCGGCTTGATCACGTCCTTGTTGCCGCGGTCGTACTTGAGGCAGTCGCGCGAGCGCCAGGCCTCGATGGTCTTCCACCAATCGGCCAGTGCGCCGGCGTCGGGCTTGGTGGTGCTCTCGCGGATCATCGAGATCAACTCGGTGAGCACGTCCTTCACGTCGCCGACGATCGGGATGTCGACCTTCACGCGCTTGGAGATGCTCGACGGATCGATGTCGACGTGGATGATCTTGCGTTCGTTCGTCGCGAAGTGCTTGGGATTGCCGATCACGCGGTCGTCGAAGCGCGCGCCCACGGCCAGCAGCACGTCGCAGTTCTGCATCGCGTTGTTGGCTTCGATGGTGCCGTGCATGCCCAGCATGCCCAGGAACTTGCGGTCGCTCGCCGGATAGGCGCCCAGGCCCATCAGCGTGTTGGTGACCGGGTAGCCGAGCATGTCGACCAACGTGCGCAGTTCGTTGCAGGCGTTGCCCAGCAGCACGCCGCCGCCCGTATAGATGTAGGGGCGCTTGGCGTTCAGCAGCAGTTGCAGCGCCTTGCGGATCTGCCCGCCGTGGCCCTTGCGCACCGGGTTGTACGAGCGCATCTCGACCTTGTCGGGATAGCCGGTGTACTGGACCTTCTTGAAGGAGACGTCCTTGGGCACGTCCACCACCACCGGGCCGGGGCGGCCGCTGCGTGCGATGTGGAAGGCCTTTTTCATCGTCATGGCCAGGTCCTTCGGATCCTTGACGAGGAAGTTGTGCTTCACGATGGGGCGGGTGATGCCCACGGTGTCGCATTCCTGGAAGGCGTCCAGGCCGATGGCGGCGGTGGGTACCTGGCCCGAGATGATCACCATCGGGATCGAGTCCATGTACGCCGTGGCGATGCCGGTGACCGCATTGGTCAGGCCGGGGCCCGAGGTGACCAGCGCCACGCCGACCTCGCCGGTGGCGCGCGCATAGCCGTCGGCCGCGTGGACGGCTGCCTGCTCGTGGCGTACCAGCACGTGCTGGATGGTGTCCTGCTTGTAGAACGCGTCGTAGATGTACAGAACCGCGCCGCCGGGGTAGCCCCAGATGTATTGGACGCCTTCGGCCTGCAGTGCCTTGACCAGCACTTCAGCGCCCATGAGTTCTTGCGTTGGGTTGCCGGCGCCAGAGGACGCGGCTGCTGCGGAAGCGAGTTCCGCCTTCGAGATTTCCATGATCAACCTTTGGAGTTTTTTCGGGAACGAAAAACCTTGGGTGCCCCTTGCCAACCCTTGTGGGGCCGCGCCAGGACTTGAGGCCAAAGCCATGGGCGGACTGATGTTCCGCCGGACCGTGACCCGTTTGCCTTTTGACTTGCAGCGCGGATTATGACATTGATGCGCCTGCCGCCGCGCAAAAATCCCCGTGAAAAGGCACCCGGGCATAATCCGCGGCAGAAAAACATAAGCGCTTCCGATACCCCCATTCCCCATGCGGCGCCCCCGGCGCCCCCTCTCGCTTGGCCACTGAACAAGAACTTTCCGACTTTCTGAAGAGCGTCGAACGGCGCGCTTTCAAGCGCTCGGTCTACCACGTGCGGGACGAGGAAGCGGCGCTCGACATCGTGCAGGACAGCATGATGAAGCTGGCGCAGCACTACGGCGACAAGCCACCGGAAGAGTTGCCGATGCTGTTCCAGCGCATTCTTTCGAATTGCACGCTCGACTGGTTCCGGCGGCAGAAAACCCGCCGCGCCCTGTTCTCCAACCTCGGCGACTTCGAATCGGCCGGCGACGACGGAGACTTCGATCTGCTGGAGAACTTCGTCTCGCCAACCGACTCCAGAGAAACGGAGAGTGCCGAGGACACGACCCGCCGCGCCCAGGTCTTCCACGAGATCGAAGAACAGATCGCGGCTTTGCCTGGTCGTCAACGCGAGGCTTTCCTGATGCGTTACTGGGAAGAAATGGATGTGGCGGAGACGGCCGCTGCAATGGGCTGCTCCGAAGGCAGCGTCAAAACCCATTGTTCGCGGGCCGTGCACGCCCTGAGCAAGGCGCTCAAAGCCAAGGGAATTTCGCTATGAACACTAAGGTTCCAACCTCTTCTTTTGCTGCCGAGGATCAATTCGGCCGGCGCGTGGCTGCGCGGCTGTCCGACGGCAGCCAGGAGTTGCCGCACGACATCGGCGAGCGGCTGCGGGTGGCGCGCGCGCAAGCCGTTGCCATGCGCAAGCAGGCGCCCCAGCTGCGTTCGGCTTCGGTGGTCATGCAGTCCGGGCATGTGGCAACGATGGGTGGCGGCTGGTGGACCCGCATCGGTTCGGTGGTGCCGCTGATCGCACTGGTTGCCGGGCTGATCACCATCAGCGTACTGCAGGACGAGGACCGGGCCAGTGAACTGGCGGAAGTCGATTCCGCCCTGTTGACGGACGATCTTCCCCCTGCCGCCTACACCGACCCTGGTTTTGCCCAGTTTCTCAAGGCTGATGGCGCCTCCGACTGAGTCATTTCGCTGTTAAACGAATGCGACGCCCTTCCGTTTCCCGCACCGATATGCCCCGCCTGCTGCGCCCGCCAACGTCGGGCGCAGTCATTTGGGCGGGCGCGCTTGCCGCTGCGTTGTTCGGCCTGACGCTCGCCGGCGCGCAGCCCCGGTCCGAGCCGCCGCTCAAATCCGCCGGGGGTGCCGCGCAAGCGGCAACGGCCTCGGCCTCGGCGTCTTCGGCTTCGGCTTCGAAGACCGCTCCAGCGACCAAGCCGTACTGGAGCGAACTCACCGCGGAGCAGCAGCAGGCGCTGCGGCCGCTCGCGTCGCATTGGCACGCCCTGAACCCGGGGCACAAGCGCAAATGGCTGGCACTGTCACGCAACTACGCGAACATGTCGGCCGATGACCAAACCACCCTGCACAGCCGAATGATCGAATGGACAGCCCTGAGCAATCAGCAGCGGGCCCAGGCGCGCCTCAACTTTGCCGAGGTGAAGCGCGTCCCTGCCGACGAACGCAAGGCCAAGTGGGAGCAGTACCAGGCCTTGAGCGAGGAAGAAAAGCGCCGGCTGGCGGAGCGCGCCCCCGCCAAGCCGCGCGGTGCTGCCATTCCGGTGCGCCCTGTTCCCGCCCAGAAGCTGGTGGCGGTGCCGGCCGTGACGCCGGCAGGGCAGCACACGCCCCGCATCATGCTGGCCCCGCCTGCAACGCCCCTGCCAGCCATGGCGCCTGCCGCCGCCATCGTGGTGACGTCGCCGCCGGAGCGTGCCCCGTCCGCCACGTCCACCCCCTCCCTGCCCGACACGCCCGCCGCCGCGTTGCAGCCAGTTCCGGCCGAGGCCCAGGTACCCATGCCATCATCGGCGGCCGCCTCCAATCCTGCAGGCCGTGGCGCCGAGCAGTCCTCGCCCCCCTGACTCCCAAGGTTTCGATGGCTTCAAATTCTTCCGAATTCTCGGAATCGAATCCCTCCTCATCGCCCGCAGACACTCCCTCCAGCGCTCCTCTTCTGATAGTGCCCGGCCTGTGGCGACGAATGGCATGCTGGCTGTATGAAGGCATGCTGCTGTTCGCGGTGGTGTTCGTCGCGGGCTGGCTGTTCAGCACGCTCGGCCAGATGCGGGACGCCATGGATTCACGCCGGCACCTGCTCCAGGCCTTCCTGTTCGTGGTGTTCGGCGTCTATTTCGTCTGGTTCTGGACCCGGGGTCAGACACTGGCCATGAAGACCTGGAACATCCGCATCGTCGATGCGCACGGGCGCCCGATCACCCAGACCCGCGCGCTCGCGCGCTACCTGCTCAGCTGGATCTGGTTCCTGCCGCCGCTGGCCGCCATCGCGCCTTTCAAGCTTTCGGGCGGAGAATCCACGGTGCTGATCTTCGGATGGGTCGCCGTCTGGGCATTGCTGGCGCGCTTTCACCCCGAGCGCCAGTTCTGGCACGACGCCTGGGCCGGTACGCGGCTCATAACCTCCAAGCCGATGAGCCGCCGATGAGTGCCTTGCCCAAGCTTCCCGACCCCGCCGTGAACCCGCAAAAGGCCCGCAAGGGCCTGGAGCGCGTGTGGCATGCCACCTTGATCTCGCTGCACGGCCTTCGGGCGGGTTGGAGCGAGCCGGCGTTCCGCCAGGAAGCCATCATGGCCATCGTGATGATCCCGGCGGCCTTCTGGCTCGGCCGCGGCTGGGTCGAGGTGGCCCTGCTCGCCGGCAGCGCCATCCTCGTGATGATCGTCGAGCTGCTCAACACCGCGGTCGAAGCCGCCATCGACCGCATCGGCCCCGAATGGCACGACCTCTCCAAGCGCGCCAAGGACATGGGAAGCGCCGCCGTGCTGCTGTCGCTCACGCTGTGCGGGGGCATCTGGCTGGCGGCGCTGTGGCAGCACTTCGCGTCATGAAGACGCCCGCCGCAAGAGGCATGATGGCGGCATGAATCCTGAATTTTCGATCTGTGTGTATTGCGGCTCGCGACCCGGCGAGCGAGTGGAATTTTCCAAGGCCGCAGAAGCTGTCGGCCAGTGGATCGGCCGGCACCATGGCCAACTGGTCTACGGCGGTGGACGCACCGGCCTGATGGGCACGGTGGCCGAAGCCACCCGCAACGCCGGCGGCCGGGTGGTCGGCATCATTCCCAAGGCGCTGGTCGACCGGGAACTGGCCAACCCCCTGTGCGACGAGCTCCACGTGGTCGACACCATGCACGAGCGCAAGGCCATGATGGGCGAGCGCGCCGATGCCTTCGTCGCGCTGCCGGGCGGCATCGGCACCTTCGAGGAATTGTTCGAGATCTGGACCTGGCGCCAGCTCGGCTACCACGACAAGCCCACCGGCATTCTCAATACCGCCGGCTACTACGACGGCCTGCTGGGCTTCCTGGCGCACAGCGTGCGCGAGGGCTTCATGGGCGATTGGCAGATGGAGTTGATCCGCACCGGCACCAACCCCACCGAACTGCTCAGCGCGCTGCGCGCCGAAGTGCCCCTGCACCCCCGCGGCGACCGGCTGGCCGAAAACCTGTAGCGCGCCTTTCCGGAGGACGGGCTTTTTTAGACGGCATTCTCGTTTTCCTCACCGGTGCGGATGCGCACGATGCGCTCCACGCCGGTGACGAAGATCTTTCCGTCGCCGATCTTGCCGGTGCGTGCGGAATTGACGATGGCTTCGATGCAGCGCTCCACGTCGCCTTCGTTGACGACCACTTCGACCTTCATCTTCGGCAGGAAGTCGACCACGTATTCCGCACCACGATAGAGCTCGGTATGCCCCTTCTGGCGCCCGAAGCCCTTGACCTCGGTCACTGTGAGGCCGGTAACGCCCACCTCAGCCAGGGCTTCGCGTACGTCCTCGAGCTTGAAGGGTTTGACGATGGCGGTGATCTGCTTCATGGTTTTTGCGCTCCGGCGGTTTCGTTGAACTTGCTGGTGATAGGGTAACGCCAATCCTTGCCGAAGCTTCGATGGGTCACCCGAATGCCCACAGGCGCCTGGCGCCGCTTGTATTCGTTGATCTTGATGAGTCGCGCAACCCGCTCGACCACCGCGCGCTCGTAGCCGGCGGCGATGATCTCGTCGATGCCCTC
The DNA here is from genome assembly GCF_003951285.1 of Variovorax beijingensis. Lineage (GTDB taxonomy): Bacteria > Pseudomonadota > Gammaproteobacteria > Burkholderiales > Burkholderiaceae_C > Variovorax > Variovorax beijingensis. The sequence continues at coordinate 39,535 of NZ_RXFQ01000009.1, forward strand.
GTCGTCCTGCATGTAGCGTGCCAGGATGCCGTCGAGGATGTCGTAGGGCGGCAGGCTGTCCTGGTCGGTTTGGTCGGGCCGCAACTCGGCGCTCGGGGGCCGCGTGATGATGCGGTCGGGAATCGGCGAGGCGCCGGTGCCGTACGGGTCGTGGGCGTTGCGCCAGCGGGCCAGCGCGAACACGGTGGTCTTCAGCAGGTCCTTGATGACCGCGAAGCCGCCCGCCATGTCGCCATAGAGCGTGCAGTAGCCAGTGGCCATCTCGCTCTTGTTGCCGGTGGTGAGAACGATCGAGCCGAACTTGTTCGACAGCGCCATCAGCAGCGTGCCGCGGATGCGGGCCTGGATGTTCTCCTCGGCCGTGTCCTCGGGCAGGCCCTTGAACTCGTCAGCGAGTGCGCCCTTGAACGACTCGAAGGTGTGCTTGATCGAGATTTCGTCGTAACGCACGCCCAGGCGGGTAGCCATTTCGCGCGCGTCGATCCAGCTGATGTCGGCGGTGTAGGGCGAAGGCATCATGACGGCGCGCACCTTGTCCTTGCCGAGTGCATCGACCGCGATGGCCAGCACCAATGCGGAGTCGATGCCGCCCGAGAGCCCCAGGATGGCGCCTGGAAAGCCGTTCTTGCCGATGTAGTCCTGCACGCCCAGTACCAGTGCATCCCACAGCTGGGCTTCGGCTTCGCGCGGCGCAGCGATGGCCGAAGGTGCCGCCACAACATCCATGCCCTGGGGCGAGCGCTCCAGCTGCATGAAGACCAGGCTCTCCTTGAAACTCTCGGCCTGCATGGCCAGCTCGCCGTCGGCCTGCAGCGCAAAGGAGGCGCCGTCGAAGACCACTTCGTCCTGCCCGCCCACCAGGTGCGCGTAGACCAGCGGCAGGCCCACGGTGCGGGCGCGGTCGGCCATCCGCGCCACGCGCTCGCCTTCCTTGCCGACGTGATACGGCGAGGCGTTGATGACGGCCAGCACTTCGGCGCCCGCCGCGCGGGCCAGTTCGGCCGGCTCGTCGAACCAGGCGTCTTCGCAGATCAGCACGCCCACCGAGACACCGCCGGCCTCGAACACGCAGCTGCCCTGCCCCGGCGTGAAATAGCGGCGCTCGTCGAACACCTGGTAGTTCGGCAGCTCGCGCTTGGCGTAGGTTTCGAGGATACGGCCTTCCTTGATGACGCTGGCGGCGTTGTAGCGCATCTGCACCGCCACGGAGCGGCTGCGCAGGCTGCCGCCCGTCGGATGCCCCACCACCACGACCATGTCTTTGAGATCGGCCAGCGCGGCGGCAATGCCTTTCACGGCATCATCGCAAGCTTCGGTGAAGGCGGGACGCAGGAAAAGATCCTCTGCCGCATAGCCGGCGATCGAGAGTTCGGGCGTCAGCAGAACACGCGCACCTTGGGCGTGGGCCTGGCGCGCGGCATCGACGATTTTTTTCGCGTTGCCGGCGAGGTCGCCCACCACAAAATTGAGTTGAGCGATGGCGAGCTTGAGCGTCATACGGAAGGAAGAAAAAGGCTTGAACGATTATGTCATTCGGGTGATGGCGTCGCTGTCGGACCTGGACCCGAAAGCATGGAACGCCCTCCTCGCGGCCGAGGCGCAGCCCTCGCCCTTCATGCGCCATGAATATCTTTCGGCGCTGCACGACAGCGGCAGTGCTTCGCCCGAAAGCGGCTGGATGCCGCAGTTCATTACCCTGTGGCGGGGCGAGGAGCTGCGGGCGGCCTGCCCGGCCTACATCAAGACCCATTCCTATGGCGAGTATGTCTTCGACTGGGCCTGGGCCAATGCCTACGAACAGCACGGGCTTGCCTACTATCCCAAGGCGGTGGTGGCCGTGCCGTTCACGCCGGTGCCCGGCGCACGCCTGCTGGCCCGCGATCCGCAAGACCGCACGCTGCTGGTGCAGGCATTGGTGGCCTGGTGCGAGAAGGAAGAACTCTCGTCGATGCATCTGCTGTTCGGCGCGGACGCCGACATTGCCGCCTGCACCGAAGCGGGCCTGATGCTGCGCAACACGGTGCAGTTCCACTGGACGAATGCCGCTCCGGGGGAATCGGGCGAAGCAACCGGCTACGCGGACTTCGAATCCTTTCTCGCCAGCCTGTCCCACGACAAGCGCAAGAAGATCCGCCAGGAGCGCCGCAAGGTGGCCGAGGCCGGCGTGACCTTTCGCTGGTCGCGCGGCGCAGGCATCGCCCGATCGGACTGGGATTTCTTCTACCGCTGCTATGCACGCACCTATCGCGAGCATGGCAACCCACCCTACCTTTCGCGCGACTTCTTCCAGCGCATGGCCGACACCATGCCCGAAGCCTGGCTGCTGTTCGTCGCCGAACGCGAGGGTCAGCCGATTGCCACGAGCCTGATCGCGCTGTCCACCCATGGGGACGGCGCACTGGTGGCTTACGGCCGCTACTGGGGTGCCGTGGAGCGCGTCGACTGCCTGCATTTCGAGGCCTGCTACTACCAGCCCCTGGCCTGGTGCATTGCGCACGGCGCCAGCCGCTTCGAAGGCGGCGCCCAGGGCGAGCACAAGATGGCGCGCGCACTGATGCCGGTAAAGACCACCAGCGCCCACTGGCTCGCGCACCCCGGCTTCGCCGACGCGGTCGAGCGCTTCCTCGAGCGCGAGGGCGAAGGCATCGAGAACTACATGGACCACCTGGGTGAACGCAGTCCGTTCAAGGCCGGCTGAGGCGCGGCGGATTGCGGTCGGTTCGCTGCAATCCGGGGCTGCTATAAACGCGCCCGGTACAACAACAGAAAGAAACCGATGCCGTTCGTCGGACTGGGGCTGCACATCCTCATTGCGCTGTTCTTCGCCGTGCATGCAATGCGCCATGGCAAGCAGATGTACTGGCTCATCATTCTCTTCAGCTTCCCTCTGCTGGGCAGCATCGTGTACTTTGTGGTCGAGTACCTGCCTGCCTCCCGCATGCAACGTACCGCAGGCAAGGTGGCGAGCGCAGCCATCGACCTCATCGACCCCGAACGCGAGTACCGCGCGGCCACGCAGGCCTACGATCTGGCCCCCACCGCCCAGAACAAGCTGCGCCTCGCCAAGGCTGCGCTGGGCAAGGGCCAGGCTGCCGATGCGGTCGGACACTATCGCGACGCCCTGAAGGGCCCGCTCGCATCCGATCCTGAATTGCAATTTGGCTTGGCCAGCGCGCTGCTGGCTGCGGGCGGCGCGGCTTCAGGCCGCGAAGCGCTGCAGGCGCTCCAGGCCCTGCGCGCCTCGCGCGACGACTACCGCAGGGACGAAGTCGCCGTGCTCACCGCTCGCGCGCTCACCGCCGATGGGCGCCATGCAGAGGCCCGCGAGGCCTTCGAGGCCGCGTTGAGCCAGCACAACACGGTCGAGGCCCGTGCCCGCTACATTGCCTGGCTGGCTGAACAAGGCGACGCCGCCGGCGCGCAGCGCCAATGGAGCGAACTCCAGCAGGCCGCGCGCCACTGGAACTCGCACGCCCGCTCCGTCAATCGCGAGTGGATGCGGCTGGCCGGCGACGCGGCCCAGGGCTGAGGCAGCCGATTACTTCCTGTAGGCAGCGATGCCGTCGACGACTTCCTTCTTGGCCGCGTCGATGCCTTCCCAGCCCAGTACCTTGACCCACTTGCCGGCTTCCAGGTCCTTGTAGTGCTCGAAGAAGTGGCTGATGGCCTTCAGGCGCATCGGGTTCACGTCGTCGACCGACTTCCAGTGGCTGTAGATCGGCAGCACCTTGTCGGTGGGCACGGCCAGCACCTTGCCGTCGACGCCGGCTTCGTCTTCCATCATCAGGATGCCAAGCGGGCGGCACGGCACCACCACGCCGGGCAAGAGCGGATACGGCGCGATCACCAGCACGTCGACCGGGTCGCCGTCGCCCGACAACGTTTGCGGCACGTAGCCATAGTTGGCCGGGTAGTACATCGCGGTCGTCATGAAGCGGTCCACGAAGATCGCGCCCGATTCCTTGTCGACTTCGTACTTGATCGGGTCGGCGTTCATCGGGATTTCGATCACGACATTGAAGGCGTCGGGGATGTTCTTGCCGGGGGAGACTTTGTCGAAGGACATGACGTTTTCGAGTAGTTGAAAAGTATGAGGAGAGATGGGGACAAACCCGGAGTTTACTTTCCGTGTCGCGGCCCGGTCGCACGCGTTCCTGTTTTTGCCTGTAAATTGCACCCGTTGGCCAATCGGCTCCGCACCTCGGTGCTGCGAGCTTCGAGGAAGCAACGCGACGGAAAACCTGGGTCCCGTACGCGTTGCGCGCAGGACCCATGCTGTCCGTCTCCACTAGTCACAACGAACGAATGGAGAAGCAAAGCATGATCGGCAACACCCCCCTGATACTCGCCATCGTCTGCGGCCTTGTGGCCGTGGGCTACGGTTTCTGGGCTCGAAGTTGGATTCTCGCCAAGGACCCCGGCAACGCGCGGATGCAGGAGATCGCGGCAGCCATCCAGGCCGGCGCATCGGCCTACCTCGCCAAGCAGTACACCACCATCGCGGTGGTCGGCGTGGTCCTGGCCATTCTCATCGGCATCTTTCTGGACGCGACCACGGCCATCGGCTTCGTGGTGGGCGCGGTGCTTTCGGGCGCCTGCGGCTTCATCGGCATGAACGTATCGGTGCGCGCCAATGTGCGCACCGCGCAGGCGGCCACGCAAGGCATCGGCCCGGCGCTCGACGTCGCGTTCCGCGGCGGCGCCATCACGGGAATGCTGGTGGTGGGGCTGGGCCTCCTGGGCGTTTCGGTCTTCTACTGGTTCCTGGCGGGCAACGGCAATCTCACGCCGGACCGCAGCCTCTCGGCCATCCTCAACCCGCTGATCGGCTTTGCCTTCGGCTCCTCGCTGATCTCGATCTTCGCGCGGCTGGGCGGCGGCATCTTCACCAAGGGCGCCGACGTGGGCGCCGACCTGGTGGGCAAGGTCGAAGCGGGCATTCCGGAAGACGATCCGCGCAACCCGGCCGTCATTGCGGACAACGTGGGCGACAACGTGGGCGACTGCGCCGGCATGGCGGCCGACCTGTTCGAGACCTATGCCGTCACGCTGATCGCCACCATGGTGCTGGGCGCGCTGATGGTCACGGCGGCGCCGCTCAACGCGGTGCTCTATCCGCTGGCACTGGGCGGCGTGTCGATCATCGCCTCGATCATCGGCTGCTTCTTCGTCAAGGCCTCTCCGGGCATGACCAATGTGATGCCGGCGCTGTACAAGGGCCTGGCGGTCGCGGGCATCCTGTCGCTGATCGCGTTCTGGTTCGTCACGGGCTGGATCATCCCCGACAACGCCATTGCCCCGAGCGGCAGCCAGCTCAAGCTGTTCGGCGCCTGCTTCGTGGGCCTGGCGCTCACGGCTGCGCTGGTGTGGATCACCGAGTACTACACCGGCACGCAGTACAAGCCGGTGCAGCACATCGCACAGGCCTCCACCACGGGCCACGGCACCAACATCATCGCGGGCCTCGGCGTCTCGATGCGCTCGACGGCATGGCCGGTGATCTTCGTCTGCATCGCCATCATGGCCTCGTATGCGCTCGCGGGGCTGTTCGGCATCGCGGTGGCCGCCACGGCCATGCTCAGCATGGCGGGCATCGTGGTGGCGCTCGACGCCTACGGCCCCATCACCGACAACGCCGGCGGCATCGCCGAAATGAGCGAGATGCCCGCAAGCGTGCGCGACATCACCGACCCGCTCGACGCCGTGGGCAACACGACCAAGGCCGTGACCAAGGGCTACGCCATCGGCTCGGCCGGCCTCGCCTCGCTGGTGCTCTTTGCCGACTACACCCACAAGCTGGAGAGCTTCGGGCTGAACATCAGCTTCAACCTGAGCGACCCGATGGTGATCGTCGGCCTGTTCATCGGCGGGCTGATCCCCTACCTGTTCGGCGCCATGGCCATGGAAGCCGTGGGCCGGGCGGCCGGCGCGGTGGTCGAGGAGGTGCGCAGGCAGTTCCGCGAGATCCCCGGGATCATGGAAGGCACCGGCAAGCCCGAGTACGGCAAGGCCGTGGGCATGCTGACCGGCGCTGCCATCAAGGAAATGATGATTCCCTCGCTGCTGCCGGTGGTGGTGCCGATCCTGGTGGGGCTGGTGCTCGGGCCGAAGGCGCTGGGCGGCCTGCTGATGGGCACCATCGTGACCGGCCTGTTCGTTGCCATCTCGATGTGCACGGGCGGCGGTGCATGGGACAACGCCAAGAAGTACATCGAGGACGGCCACCACGGCGGCAAGGGTTCCGAGGCGCACAAGGCGGCCGTCACCGGCGACACCGTGGGCGACCCCTACAAGGACACGGCCGGCCCGGCGGTGAATCCGCTGATCAAGATCATCAACATCGTGGCGCTGCTGATCGTGCCGCTGGTGGTCAAGTTCCACGGTGGCGACGCGGCTGCAGCCGTGCCGCACAGGGTCGAGACACCCCCGGCCGCAACCGCGCCGGCTGCTTCTTCGGCGCCCGCAGCGCCGGTGCAGGCACCTGCGCCCGCAACACCGGCGGCAGCGGTTGCCTCCGGCGCCGTGGCAGCCGCCGAAGCCGCGGCCGTGAAGGTCGAGAACGGCGTGGTGAAGTTCTATTTCGAGAGCGGCAAGGCCGAGGTCGCGCCCAATGCCAAAGAAGCGCTGGCCGACGTCATCAAGGCCGTGCAGAGCGGCAGCACCCTGCTCGTGAGCGGCTACCACGATGCGAGCGGCGATCCGGCCAAGAACGCCGAACTCGCCAAGCAGCGCGCCATGGCCGTGGGCGATGCGCTCAAGGCTGCCGGCGCACCCGCGGACAAGATCGAGCTTGCCAAGCCCGAGCAGACCCAGGCGGATGGGCCCCCGAGCGAAGCCCGCCGCGTCGAAGTGAAGGTCAAGGCCTGATGCCCTCCGCAGAAAGACTCGAAGCTTTCATCGCCGCCGTGGAGAGCGGCGCGCACGCCCAGGCCATCGAGAACTACTACACCGAGGACGCGACCATGCGGGAGAACCAGGCCGAGCCCCGGCGCGGCCGCAGCACGCTGGTTGCCCGCGAGCAGGCCACGCTGGCCCGCACGGCCTCTGTGGTTTCGACCTGCGTGCGCCCGGTGTTCGTGAACGGCGATCACGTGGTGATCCGCTGGATCTTCGATTTCCGCTTCAAGGATGGCAAGGCCATGCGCATGGAAGAGCTCGCCTGGCAGCGCTGGGAGGGCGACCGCATCGCCCAGGAAGAGTTCTTCTACGATCCGTCGCAGGCCAGGCCCGCCTGACGCTCTCGCTACCTGGCGCTCTCTGCCGCCACCGCGCGCACCAGGCGCGTGGCCGGCGGCACCAATTGGCCCAGATCACCCACCCGGTCCTGTTCGATGGCCTGGAGCACCAGTTCGTTGATGCCGCCCACCACCGTCATCGCCATTTCACTCGTCAGGTGCGCCACGGGGCCGCTGTGCGCGCCACCGCCGCTGTTGATGGCCGCCTGAATGAAGCCGGCGATTTCGCCGTTCACCCGGCGCCGCGCCGCCAGCCCCGGCATGCCTAGGCCGAGGATCTCGACGAACAGCGTGCGCAGCAGCGCCGGGTCCTGCGCAAGGTAGTCGAAATATGCGGTGATCGCCCGCTCCACCTGCGCATGCCAGGGCTGGGCCGGATCGAAGGCCTCGCTCACGGCGCGCAGCGCCAGCTTGCTGGCCGCCTCGTACAGCGCGATCAGGCACTCCGACTTGGTCGCGAAGTGCTCGTAGAAGGTGCGGCGCGAAACAGCGGCCTCGCGCACGATGTCGGCAATGGTGGTGTCCGCGTAGCCCTTGGTGGCCACGGCGCGCGCCATGCCTTCCAGCAGCCGGACGTAGTGCTCGTGGGCGGGCTCTGCGGAGGGGTCGGCAAGGGCCGGTTTTTCGGTCGCGAAGCTCATGGAGAAGACATTTTCCTACGCATTGGTACTTGACGGTACCAGTTCCGGCGCGCACCATTCCGGAAAATTGGTACGGACGTGTACCGCATTGCCTTTTCCAAGGAACATCCGCCATGACCGACCTTGTCGTGCGCCGCCTTCTGATCGACCTGCAAACGCCATTCGGCCACAACTGGTGCGGCGGCGACGCATTCTCCACCGCCTTTTTCAATGCGCTGTCGATGAGCTTTCCGTTCGGCGAACAGTTCTTCATCGATGCCGTGCGCGACGCCGCGGCCACGCTGCCGGCGCAAGCGCAGGAAGAGCTTCGCGCCGATGTGCGGGGCTTCATCGGCCAGGAGGCCACGCATCGGCGCATTCATTCGCTTTTCAATGCCCACCTGCAGAACCAGGGCCTGGTGGACGGCTGGACACCCCGCGCCGCCGGGCGCATGCAGTTGATGGAAGGGGCCGATCCCCGCCATGCGCTGGCGGTCACCGCGGCCACGGAACACTTCACCGCCATGTTCGCCGAATGGCTGCTCGCCCATCCCGAAGTGCTCGACGGCGCCGAGCCGCGGCTGCGCACCATGTGGCTCTGGCACAGCGCCGAAGAGCTGGAGCACAAAGCCGTGGCCTTCGACATCTACAAGGCCGCGCAAGGATCCGACGCCTGGCGCAAGCGCTGGTTCCGCCGCGTGACCCTGATGTTCCTGGGCGACCTGATGCGCCAGACCGTCGACAACCTGCGCCGCGAAGGCCAGCTGTGGAAATGGGCGACATGGAAGAGCGCCGCGTGCATCCTGCTGCGCAGGGGCGGCCTGCTCAGCGGCAACTGGCAGGCCTGGCGCAACTACTTTCGCGCCGATTTCCATCCAGCGCAGCAGGACAGCAGCCTGTCGGCACGCTGGCTCGAGAACAATCGCGCGCAGTACACGCCGGTAGGCGCGGCGGCCGAGGCTCTTCAGTAGAAACCGGCCCTGTGGGTGGGAGGGGCGACGGCCGCCCGCTGCTCGGGGCGCATCGCCAGGTCGTGCAGGGTATCGAAGTCCGAAGGGGCATCCGGAATGCGCATCACGGTTTCCTGTTCGGTCAGCGACGCCACCCACAGGCCCGCGGCCGACTCGGCCGGCTCGTCATTGGCAAAGGTGCCGTCGCGGATGTAGAGGGTTTCGCCGTCGGGGCGTTCGGCGTGCAATTCGATCAGGCGCGAAATCGAAAAGTTGTAGGTCACCAGCTTTTCGCGCGTATTGCGGTCTTTGCCGCCGCAATTGAACGAGCCTTCTGCCGCAATGACGATGCAGGAGCCCTCCACGCCCTCGTCGACGTGGCTTCCGGTACGCCAGATGGCGTTCGGAAGACGTGCTCGCACCTTGTCGATCACCAGGTCGCGCTGCTTGTTGAGGCTGCCCAGCGGCGGGACCAGCGAACGCAGTTGGCGCAGGCGCTCGGCAAAGATGTTGTCCATGAGGAATTCCACATGGTGCGTCGCGCTCCCGGAGGAACGCTTGACCACCTGCATGACCACATGACGCGACTTGTTCATTGCAGGATCCTTCCGCAAATCGCCCGGCACTGGGCGTCATTGCATATGTACGAAATCATTTGCCGTCGGCTACAAATTAGAACTTTTGACTGATGCAATAAATGCATCAATTGTGTCTAACTGTATATCGATTGCAGCGGATTTGGAAAGAAAATCTGCAATGCGCGCGCTCGGGCATGTCGCCAGGGCGTCGCCCGGCCCTGCTAGGCCGGCGAATCCGGTTTATTCAAGGGATTCGTCGAGCGCCTTGCACGACGGTGCGCAAACGGTCTGCGACTTGCCCAGCACCTGGCGGGTGCGCAATTGCGACCGTACGCGGTGCTTTCCGCACATGAAGCAGGACATGGTCGCCCCGCTGAACGACGCCGAGGCACGGAACGGAGAACCCGGTGCCTTCGACTTGTAACGCAGGCCATCGGCCACAACGGCGGTCTTGACCTCAGCTTTGGCCATCGGCTTTGTCCTTTTTCGGTTCGGTGTTGCGCATGGCGCGTGCAATGGCTTCTCTCGCGCCGACTTCGGCTGCAAGCGCCGTGTCGAGCGCCGACCGGCAGAGGCCGGCATGTTGGTAATTGAGGTTTTCGTAGACCTCGGCGGCGGCAGGATAGGCGTCGAGCAGACGCCCCAGGTCGGCGCCCGGTTCAACGTCGTTGAATTCGTGCACCAGGTGTTCTACCACCGAGCGGTATTGCTCGGCGCCTACGGGGACGGCGCTGTGCTCAAGCCGCTCCAGCAGTTGAGCCAGCACGTGGGTCACTGCCAGATCGGTCTTGGGAGACGGATTATGGGTCGTGTTCATGGTTTGCATCTGGGGGCAGCATACGCTTATGCAAGTGGCCGCTCCGGCGTGGGGGTCGCCCCGTGCGCGGCCTGCATGCGCCGCAGCAGGCTGTGCAGCATCTCCGTCGACAGCCCGTGAATGACCAGCCGGTGCCCCGCCCGCAGGGTCGACAGCGGCACCAGCGGATGCTTGTTGTTCACCAGGATGAGGTGCTCGGGAGCGCCCAGCAAGGTGGCCGCGTAGATGCCGATGGTTTCATCCAGCTGCAGCGAATTGGCGGCGCGCCAGAAGTCGTTGTCGGTCAGCATCAGCTGGTACAGCGGGGTGAAAAGCTCGATGGCGCTTTGCAGGTCGAGGAAGTTGAGCCTGCCGCGCGGCATGTCCGAAAGCCGCAGCCCCGGGTCCCTGATCATCGAAAAATCGACCTGGAGCGCCTTGCCCAGCACCAGCCCCTGGTCGCGCAGCGCCTGGTTCAGCCGGATCACGAAGTTGAAGAGATTCAGGTCGTGCTTCAGGAAGGTCTCGTCCTTCAGGGCATCGATGTCGGCCGGCTCCAGCGGCGAGGTGCCCACGGGCGCCGGCGAATTTCGGCCGATGAAGCCCAGCACCTGCGAGCCCAGGTGGAAATGCCGCAGGATCAGCCAGTTCGCTTCCGGCGAGACGAAGCGCTTCAGCCCCCAGGCCAGCAGCCGGTGCAGCAGCTTTGAATGCGACCAGTTGCGCGGCACGAACACTTTCACCACCTGGATCAGGATGATCGTGAGCCGCGCCACGGGCCGCAGGAACGGCAGCAGGTACTGGCGCGAGCCCGAACTCGAGTCGGCCAGCCACGCCGCCTTGACCTCGTCGGGCAGCGGCGTGCTCTGGTCCAGGTAGAGCGCAAGCCATGGACTGGGGTCGCGCTCGTCGTGCTCCTTCGCAAGAAAGTCAGGCGTTCTCATGGGGCATCCGCTCCGTAATGTGCTGAAACTGCATCAGGTACAGCGCGGCCGTGTGGCGCGCCGTGTCGATGATCTGGCGGGCCGCCCGGCCCCGGCCTTCGGCGCCCTCGCCGCCTTCCACGGCCATCACCATCTCGACCGCGGCGAGCCAGCGGTTCAGATGGTTCTCGTCGTTGTGGCCGTGGTATTCGAGAAAGCGGAAGGCGTCGGGCGGCAGCTTCAGCCCGGCCTTGATCAGCGGCAGCAGCGCAGGAACGATGCGCTGGCCCGTCCCCTCGATGATGTAGATCGCGCCCAGCAGGCCGATCGGGTTGCGCGTGGCGGCCAGGCCGTGCAGGTAGGCGTTGAGCGCCTCTCCGCCGGGGTTGCGGCGCAGATCGTCGATCCGCGCCACGGTGCCGCCGGCCTTGCGGTAGTCGCTGAAGAGGATGTTGAAGTCGTCCTGCTCCTCGCCTGCGTGCACGTCGATCAGCGCGGCCAGCGCCTGGTACGGCCCGGTCAGCGAAGCGGCGCCTTCGCGCATCCAGCGGCTGCCTTCGCGCACCTGCGGTATCCACTGCTCCATCCAGTTCAGGTAGTCGTGCAGGGCAAGGCGGCGCTCGCGGATCTGGCGGATCAGCGGCGTGCGCCAGGCGCGCGAGCGGTAGTCGTGCCAGATGCCGGCCAGGTCGGTCAGCAATGCCCCAAGGCCTTCGGGCGCGGCAGCCGGATCATGCGGCGGCGCGATTGCGGCTTCGTCATCGGGGGCCGCGTCGGCCGTCGTGCGCGGAACGGCCAGCGCGCGGACGGGCGCCTCGACAGCCTCGACCTCCAGCAGCATGTAGGCGGCCATGAAGCGCCCCGATTCCGGCACGTAGCAGAAGATCTGTTCGCCCGGCTTCAGCGCCTTGGTGTGCAGGAATTCCGACAGCATGACCAGGATCGACGCCGCCCCCGTATTGCCGCGCCAGGCCAGGTTGCTCCACCAGCGCTCGCGCGGAATGGCCAGGTCGGCCTTGGCCATCAGGTCCTCGACCACGGGAATGAATTTCTCCGACGAGTAATGGCACAGGAAATGATCGATCCGCTTCGGATCGAGCCAACCGCCCTGCACCAGCGTTGCGTATTCATGAATGCCGATGTCGAACAGATGCGGCAGCAGGCGGATGTCCTGCCGCAGCGACAAGGCACCCGCCGCCTCCGCTTCGGCCCACGAGCCGAAGTCGAGATGGCCGCGCGCGCGGTCCTCGGTCAGGCCCAGCTGCATGCAGACCGGGTAGTCCCCCGAGAACGCGCGCTGGTGCACCCACTTGAGCCGCAGGCGCAGCCCCGGGTTGCCGGCCAGCGCGGGCGTGCCGCCCGACAGCAGCAGCGCGCCCGCACCGTCGGAGAGCATCCAGCGCAGGAAGTGCGAATCGAAGTCGGTTTCGTAGCCGCGCGCAGCGAAGCGCGAGCGCTTGAAAAGCCGCGACGGCATTTCGCTGGCCACCGCCAGCGCGCTGCGGTGCGCCCCCAGTTCGATGCCCTGCGCGGCCGACTGGATGGCCGACACGCCCGCGGCGCAGATGCCGTGTACCGACAGCGTCTCCATGGGCGGTGCTGCCAGTTCGCCCTGGATCATGTTGGCAAAGCCGGGCATCAGCGTGTCGCCGCCCGAAGAGCCGCTGGCCAGCAGCGACACGCGCGACAGCTCGGCGCCGCCGCGCTGCAGGCAGTCGCGGATCGCGCCTGCCGCCAGCTGCGCATTGGTGTGGCGCGTCACGCCCTCCTCGTCGATCGCATAGTGCCGCGTCAGGATGCCGTTCTCGGCCAGGATGCGCCGCTTGATGCGCTGCGACATCCGGTTGAGCGGCGCGATGTAGGCGTCCATGCGCTCGTTGGGAATGGGCTCGCCGGGCATGAAGTAGCCGGCGCTCTCGATGTAGACGCGTTGGAATGGGACGGGCATGTTTCAGTGGGTTGAAGACTCGGACGGCACGGGCACGGAAGGCATCATCGAGCGGCTGCGAAAACGCGGCCACAGCGCTCCGAGCACGAACACGCGAACCATGTAGGGCACCAGTCCCTGCTCGTTGAGCGCGGGGTCGACCCGCGCGCGGTAGCGCGTGCGGTGCAGTTGCGTGAGCTCGGACCAGTGGACATGCGGGTTCTCGTGATGTGCGGTGTGCAGGCCGATGTTGAACAGCAAGGGGTTCACCAGCCCCTCGAAATTGCGCGCGTAGTTCAGGCGGGTACCCGCGGTATCGCACCGCGCCTCCGTATCTGGCCCGGGCCGGCGCCCGTCAGCGTGTGCGTGCTGCAGATAGTTGGTGGCCAGCAGCCAATGCAGCCCGTGCAGCTGCGGCACGATCACCAGCAGCAGGGCCTTGCGCCAGTCGAGCAGCAGCAGCGCGCTCCAGCTGCCGAGCCACAGGGCGTACTGCGCCATGCAGTAGCGCCAGGGTCCCGGCCGGTGCCTGCGAAGGCGCGCGAGCCAGCCGAAGAACACCGGCACCAGCACCCACACGGCCTGGAACGGATGCAGCAGATAACCCCGCAGATGGTTGGTGTCGCCGCCGAAGCGGTAGGTGCGCGCCACGTCCCGCGGCCCATGCCGGTGGCGATGGTGGTTGGCCACGTGCGCGGGCCAGAAGACGAAGGTCGGATGCCCCTGCAGCAGCGTGATCCAGAAGTCGGTGAACCGGTTCATGCGCCGCCCGCGCCACATGCGCAGATGCACATGGTTGTGGTGGATCACGCCCACGCCAAGCGTCAGGAACAGCATCGGCGCATAGAGCAGCACGGCAAAGCCATGCACCCACTGCCATGCCGCCAGCGCCGGGAGCGCCGCCAGGTACGCCAGGCTCTGCCAGTCGCGCCAATGGCGAAGGCGCGCCGGCCGGCGCGGCGCCTCAGGCCGGCGTGCCATGCTGCCGTTGGCGTTGCTGCTTCTCGCGGAAGGCCAGGAACTGCGGCTCGGCCGCATCGGCGGCAATGCGCGTGCCGAACAACCGGTCCATGAAAGTGAACTGGAAGCCGTAGTTGCCGCTGTGGCAGGCGTGATGCAAATGGTGGCGGCGGCTCGCGGCAAACCAATGGCTGTACGACGCCCGGGGAAAGAAGTCGTAATTCGAGTGCCCGATGCTGTTGAAGAACAGGCTGAACAGCGGCACCGACGCGAGCGACCAGAAGCTGAAGTCGTGCAGCAGCATCGGCAGCAGGATCACGTTGCCGAGCATGGCCGCCTCGATCGGATGAAAGCTGTAGGTGGCCCACGGCGTGGTCACGACCGAGCGGTGATGCGGCCCGTGAAAGCGCCGCAGCCAGCGCGTGTGCAGCAGCCGATGGTTGAACCAGAAATGAACGTCGTTCCAGATTGCGAGCAGGAGGACTTCGGCCGCGACCTGGCGCCAGCCCGCGTCGGCATCGAGCCGCGCCCAGCCCAGCTGGAGCAAGCCCCACGGAAACACCATGCCCAGCCCGAACACGAGCACCGACACGCCCGACTGCGCCAGTTCGCGGCGCAGCTGCCCCGGCTGCAGCGGCCGCGGGTCGAGCACGCGCCCGATGCCGAGCGCGGGCAGCACCCGCCGGGTCAGCAGCCAGTTGAGGGCACCGAACCCCAGGTAGATGCCGCCGAAAAAGAAGAGCCCCCAACACATCACCTGGAGGGCCGACAACGAAGTGAAGCTTTGCGCCATCCCCCGAGGCTACAGCAGCATTTCGGGAACCAGGGGCGCAATGATCAGGTTGTGCAGCCGCTGGAGGAAGCTCGACTCCGGCTCCGACGTGAGGATGACCTCCTTTTCGCCATCGGTCGTGAGCCACTGCAGCGTGCCGGTGTCCTTGGCAATGCGCAGCCGGTACGAGTTCTGCAGCTTGCTGATGTTGATGACGCGCAGCATCTCGCGCGCCAGCTGGGGGCTGTCGACCACCACGCCCATCTCGGTGTTCTGGCTCGCCGAGCGCGGATCGAGATTCATCGAGCCGATGAAAATGCGCGTCTTGTCGATGGCGGCGGTCTTGGAGTGCAGCCGCCCCAGCGATTTGCCGAACATGCCGAAGCGCTCGCCCGCGGTGGTGCGCTGCGGGCTCAGCTCGTACAGGTCGGCACCGCTCCTGAGCAGCCGCTCGCGGTAGCGCGCATAGCCGGTGTGCACCAGCGGCTCGTCGTTGGCGGCCAGCGAATTGGTCAGCAGCGTGAGCTTGACCTTGCGCCTGGCCAGGTCCTCGAAGGCCGCCATGCCGCGCTCGCCGGGCACCAGGTAGGGCGAGGTCAGGTCGACCTCGACCTTGGCCTCCATCAGCAGCGTCCAGACCTTCATCGTCACGCTGGTGGCAATGGCTTCGTCCTCGGTCATCGTGGTGGGCTTGGTGGGCGGATCGGCAATGGCGCGGGCCTCGCCCCACAGCAGCCCCATGCGGCCGCCGTCGAGTTCTTCTGCGATCGGCCCGTAGCCCAGGACGTCGGACGGCGGAAGCACGATCTTCGGCGGCGGTGCCGCCATGCCGATCCAGGCGTCGAAGTCGGCGGCCGTGGGCGTGCGACCGCCCTCGCCGCGCACGATGTCGGCAATGGGCCAGACCTGCTTGCTGTTCCAATAGGCATCGAAGATCGATTCGAGCTGCGGCAGCACCTTGCCCACCACGAGCGCGTCCATGTCGATGAAGTTCTGCGCCTCGCTCAGCACGAAATACTCGTCGGCGATGTTGCGGCCGCCCACCACCGCCATGACGCCGTCAGCGATGAAGAGCTTGTTGTGCATGCGGTGGTTGAGCCGCCCGATCTCGTGCGGCGAGGCCGCGAAGCGCGAGAGAAAACCGTTGCGCCCGCAGCAGAACGGATTGAAGAGCCGCACGTCCACGTTGGGCGTTGCGGAAAGCGCCAGCAGCAGCTGCTGGCTCCGGGCGGTGTAGAGATCGTCCACCAGCAGCCGCACCTGCACCCCGCGCCCGGCCGCCTCGCGCAGCGCGCGCATCAGGAGGCGTCCGGTGGCGTCGTTCTCGAACTGGTAGTACTGAACCACCAGCGAGCGCTGGGCGCGCTCTGCAAGCTGGACGCGCGCGTCGAGCGAATACACGCCGAGCGGCATCAGCCTGAAGCCCGAGTGCTCGCCGGGCGGCGTCGAGGCGGCTGCGATGCGTGCCAGCGTGGTGGACGGATCGGCCGCGGCGGCATTCACCGCCGCCCGCTCGCGCGCCGGCGGCAGCGAGCCGCACGCCGCCAGCGCCGCGGCCATGGCGCCGGCAAGACAGATCCGCAGAAGAAGTGGGGCCCAGAAGTTCATGATGGCATCCTAGAATTCGTTTCACACCTGCTCGGAGTTACACCATGCCAAGACCGATCCTCTCACGCATCGCACTGATGTCGGTCGCAGCCGGGCTGGCACTGCCCGCCTGGGCCGCACTGGACATCGGCGACCCGGTGCCCAGGTTCACTGCCACTGCTGCGCTGGGCGGCAAGACCTTCCGCTATTCGCTGGCGGATGCCTTGGCCAAGGGGCCGGTGGTGGTGTACTTCTTTCCGGCGGCCGACTCCAGCGACTGTTCGATCGAAGCGCATGCCTTCGCCGAAGCCATCGACCAGTTCGCCGCGCTCGGCGCCACGGTCATCGGCGTGTCGGCCGACGACATCGACACCCTCTCCAAGTTCTCGGTCAAGTCGTGCCAGAGCCGCTTTCCCGTGGCCTCGGACGAATCGAAGTCCGTGATCAACGGCTTCGACGCCCTGATGCAGACCCGGCCCGACTTCGCCAACCGCCTGTCCTACGTAATCACGCCGAACGGCACCGTCGCGTATTACTACCAGAACCTGAATCCGGACAAGCACGTGGAGCGCATGCTCAACGCCGTCCGGGCGCTGCCGCGGCCGGGCCCGCCCCGGTAGCGGGTGCAAAATCCCGTCTCATGCAACTCAACTTCATCGCCAACGCCGACGTCCCGTCATCCTCCGGCCGCACCCTGCAGGTGCTCGACCCCTCCGACGGCCAGCCTTTCGACGAAATCCAGCGCAGCAACGCTGCCGACATCGACTCCGCCGTGCGCGCAGCACGCGACTGTTTCGAAGGCGTCTGGCACAAGGTGAGCGCAGCCGACCGCGGCCGCCTGCTCTACAAGCTCTCGCAGAAGGTTGCCGAGCACGTCGACGAACTCGCGCTCATCGAGCAGCGCGATTGCGGCAAGCCCGTGAAGCAGGCCCGCGCCGACGCGCTCGCGCTGGTGCGCTATTTCGAGTTCTATGCCGGCGCCTGCGACAAGCTGCACGGCGAGACCATTCCCTACCAGGACGGCTACAGCGTCTTCACCTGGCGCGAGCCGCACGGCGTCACGGGCCACGTCATTCCGTGGAACTACCCGATGCAGATCTTCGGCCGCAGCGTGGGTGGCGCGCTGGCGGCCGGCAACGTGTGCGTGGTGAAGCCAGCCGAAGATGCCTGCCTTTCCCTCATTCGCGTGGCGCAACTGGCGGCCGAGGTCGGCTTTCCGGCCGGCGCGCTCAACATCGTGACCGGCTACGGCCATGAAGTGGGCGATGCGCTCGCGCGGCACGAAGGCGTCGACCACATCAGCTTCACCGGCAGCCCGAAGATCGGCACGCTGATCCAGCAGGTGGCGGCGGAGCGGCATTGCCCGGTCACCCTCGAGCTCGGCGGCAAGAGCCCGCAGATCATCTTTGCCGACGCCGACCTCGACGCGGCCATTCCGGTGATCATCAACGCCATCGTGCAGAACGCCGGCCAGACCTGCTCGGCCGGCTCGCGCGTGCTGATCCAGCGCAGCATCTACGAGCCGCTGCTCGAGCGCCTCGGCCGTGCCTTCGAGGCCCTGCGCGTCGGCCCCGCGGCCATGGACCTGGACGTCGGCCCGCTGATCCGCCAGACGCAGCAGCAGCGCGTGTGGGATTTCCTGAGCGACGCCCAGGTGGCGGGCATCCCGATGGTGGCCCAAGGCATCGTGGTCGACGAGGCGCCCGAAACCGGCTTCTACCAGGCCCCCACCCTGCTGCGCGACGTGCCGGTGAACCACCGCCTGGCGCAGGAAGAGGTGTTCGGCCCGGTGCTCGCCGCGATGCAGTTCGCCGACGAGGACGAAGCCGTGGCGCTCGCCAACGCCACGCAGTTCGGCCTCGTGGCCGGTGTCTGGACGACCGACGGCGCGCGCCAGTTCCGCATGGCCAAGCGGGTGCGCAGCGGCCAGGTGTTCATCAACAACTACGGCGCCGGCGGCGGCGTGGAGCTGCCGTTCGGCGGCGTCAAGTCGTCGGGCTACGGACGCGAAAAGGGCTTCGAGGCGCTCTACGGCTTCACCACGCTCAAGACGGTGGCCGTCAAGCACGGCTGAAGGGCCGGTCCTACCCGAGTGCTGTGTCCAGCAGCATCATCAGCACGAAGCCGAGCATCAGCCCGCTGGTCGCGAAGCTCTCGTGCCCCTTGCGGTGCGATTCCGGGATGATCTCGTGGCTGATCACGAACAGCATCGCGCCGGCCGCAAAACCAAGGCCCCACGGAAGCAGCATGGCCGAGTGGCCGATCACGGCCGCTCCCGCCACGGCGCCCAGCGGCTCGACCAGCCCGGAAGCCATCCCGATCATCACCGCGAACCCGCGCCGGTAGCCGGCGGCCAGCAGCGCCACCGCCACCACCAGGCCTTCAGGCACATCCTGGATCGCAATGCCAGTGGCCAGCGCGTCGGCACGCAGCCCGTTGCCGGCCGCGTAGCCCACGCCGATCGCCAGGCCTTCCGGCAGGTTGTGCAGCGCGATGGCAAACACGAAGAGCCAGGTCCGCCGCAGCCTGCGCGCGGCCTGGCCCTCCAGGCCCTTGATGAAGTGCTCATGCGGCAGCACGCGGTCCAGCAGCATCAGCGCGGCGGCGCCCAGCAGAATGGCCGCGCCGACGACGCCGCCCGCAGCCCAGCTGCCGCCGCCGAATACCTGCGCCGACCGGGCGGCCTCCAGTCCGGGAATGATCAGCGAGAAGGCGCAGGCCGCCAGCATCACGCCGGCGCCGAAGCCGAACAGCGTGTCCTGCAGGCGGTCGGGCAGCTTCTGCGAGAACAGCACCGGCAGCGTGCCCAGCGCGGTGGCCAGCGCGGCAACCGAGCCGCCCAGCAAGGCGCTCCAGACCACCGGGTCTGCGTGCACGAATCGGAAGAACCGGAACATCAGCGCGAGCGCGCCTGCGGAAATGATCGCCAGGCCGACGCGCTGGCGTGCGGAAAGATCGGCGCGCAGCATGGAAGACACGGGTCGCAAGCTCCTTGGGTTGAAAGAGCCCTTTGCGTCCATTCGAGTGCTGCGTACTCGGGCGAACGAATGATAGTAATTCTCAACAACGCCGTCCAGTCGGCGAGTTGCCTTCGAAGTAGCCCTTTTCGGATTTGCCCATGCCCGATGGAGTAAATTGCCCATAGCCCCATGAACCGCAAAAGCACCACCGTCATTCCGCTCTCCGAGATCGGCCGCGCGCGCCCCGCCGTGGCGGTCCCGGACGTTGCCGTGCCCGCCACCGGGCGGCTGCTCGACCGCCTGGGCCGGCCGCTGACCGACCTGCGCATCAGCGTGACCGACCGCTGCAACTTCCGCTGCAGCTACTGCATGCCCAAGGACGTGTTCGACAAGGACTACCAGTACCTGCCGCACAGCGCGCTGCTGAGCTTCGAGGAAATGACCCGCCTCGCCCGCCTGTTCGCGGCCCATGGCGTGCGCAAGATCCGCCTCACCGGCGGCGAGCCGCTGCTGCGCAAGAACATCGAGGCGCTGATCGGGCAGCTGTCCGAAATCCGCACCCCGGGCGGCGAACCGCTCGCGCTCACGCTCACCACCAACGGCTCGCTGCTGCGGCGCAAGGCGGCCGCGCTGGCCGCCGCTGGCCTGCAGCGCGTGACCGTGAGCCTCGACAGCCTGGATGACGCGGTGTTCCGCCACATGAACGACGTCGATTTTCCGGTGGCCGACGTGCTCGCCGGCATCGAGGCAGCGCTGGCCGCGGGCCTCGGTCCGCTGAAGGTGAACATGGTGGTCAAGCGCGGCACCAACGAGCAGGAAATCCTGCCGATGGCGCGCTACTTCCGAGACCACCATGGCGGCAAGGTGGTGCTGCGCTTCATCGAATACATGGACGTGGGCGCCACCAACGGCTGGCGCATGGACGAGGTGCTGCCCTCGGCCGAGGTCATTGCGCGTATCGGCGCCGAGTTTCCGCTGGTGCCGCTCGAGCCCAGCGCGCCGGGCGAAACCGCCCAGCGATGGGCCTACGCCGATGGCGGTGGGGAAATCGGCGTGATCAGCAGCGTGACCCAGGCCTTCTGCCACGACTGCAGCCGCGCGCGCCTGTCCACCGAGGGCAAGCTCTACCTCTGCCTCTTTGCGAGCGCGGGCCACGACCTGCGCCCCTTGCTGCGCGGCACGGCTACCGACGAGGACATCGGCTCCGCCATCGGCCACATCTGGCAGGGCCGCGCCGACCGCTATTCCGAACTGCGCGCGCTTCGCGGCCCCGAAAGCGGCGAGCACGACGCCAACGACCCCGCGCCGCGCCGCGTCGAAATGAGCTATATCGGCGGATGACCCCAAAAACACAAGAATCCATTTCCCCCGACGAGATCACCGGCCTGCTGCTGGCCGGCGGCCGCGGTTCGCGCATGGGCGGCATCGACAAGGGCCTGCAGAACTTCAATGGCTCGCCGCTCGCCATGCATGCCGTGCTGCGCCTGGGCATGCAGGTGGGCGAGGTCATGATCAATGCCAACCGCAACCTGGCAGCTTATGAGTCCTTCGGCGTTCCGGTGTGGCCCGACAGCCTGGCCGACTATGCCGGCCCGCTGGCGGGCTTCCTGACCGGCCTCGAACGCTGCGAAACACCCTACCTGCTCACCGTGCCCTGCGATACACCGCTGTTTCCGCTCGACCTGGCGAGCCGGTTGGCCGAGGCCCTGGTGGCCAACGACGCGGAAATTGCCATGGTCAGCGCCCCCGAGGCCGCCGCCGAGCCCGGCGCGGCGCCGGTGCTGCGGCCGCAACCGGTGTTCTGCCTGCTGCATACCCCGCTGCTCGAAAGCCTGGTGAACTTCACCCAGTCCGGCGGCCGCAAGATCGACGCCTGGACCGCGCAGCACCGCACGGTGTTCGTGCCCTTCGACCGGCCCGGCGATGCGCCCGACGCCTTCTTCAATGCCAACACGCTGGCCGAACTGCACGCGCTGGAAAACCGATGAGCCGCATCGCCGACATTGCCGCCGCCCTTGCCGGCTATGACCCCCAGGCGTTGAGCGTCCAGGGCGTCCAGGCCTTCCTGGCGCAACTGGTGGCGCCCGCCGTGGTATCGGAGCGCGAAGAAGTCGCGCTGCGCGAAGCGCTCGGCCGCGTACTGGCCGAAGACATCATTTCGCCGGTCAGCGTGCCGCCGCACGACAACTCCGCGATGGACGGCTTCGCCTTCGACGGCGCGATCCTGCGGGACGATTCGCCCACGGACGCATCCGTCGAGCTGCGCGTGGTGGGTACCGCCTTGGCGGGCACGGCCTGGCGCGGCGCGCTGGCTGCCGGCGACGCGGTTCGCATCATGACGGGCGCGGTCATGCCCGAAGGGCTCGACACGGTGATTCCGCAGGAATTCTGCAAGGTCGACGGCGACCGCGTGCGCTTTCCCGCCAAGGTGCTTCGGCGCGGCGACAACCGCCGCTTCGCCGGCGAAGACCTCATGCAGGGCCAGCCGGCCTTGCGGCGCGGCGAGCGCCTGTCGCCCGCCGCGCTGGGCATGGTCGCCAGCCTGGGGCTGCCTTCGGTGCCCGCGCTGCGGCGGCTGCGCGTGGCCTATTTCTCGACCGGCGACGAGATTCTGAGCCTTGGCGAGCCGCCGCGCGAAGGCGCGGTGTACGACAGCAACCGCTACACGGTGTTCGGCCTGCTCACGCGGCTGGGCTGCGAAGTGATCGACCTGGGCCTGGTGCGCGACGATCCGGCCACGCTCGCCGCCACGCTGCAGCAGGCCGCGGGCCAGGCCGACGCCATCATCACCAGCGGCGGCGTGAGTGTCGGCGCCGCCGACCATACGCGCGCCGTGATGCAGCAGCTCGGCGACATGGCTTTCTGGCGCGTGGCCATGCGCCCCGGCCGGCCGATGGCGGTCGGGCTCGTTCCGCGCAACCAGCAGGCCGCGCCGGGCTCGGCGGTGCTCTTCGGCCTGCCCGGCAATCCGGTGGCGGTCATGGTCACCTTTCTTGCCTTCGTGCGGCCCGCCCTGCTGCGCATGATGGGATGCCACGAAATTGCCGCGGCGCCAGCGCCGCTGCTGCGCGCACGCGCCGCGAGCGCCATCCGCAAGAAGCCCGGCCGCACCGAATACCAGCGCGGCTTCGTGCAGGCGGTGGCCGGTGCGCTGCCCGAGGTTCGCATTGCCGGCAACCAGGGCTCCGGCGTGCTGAGCTCGATGGTCGAGGCCAACGGGCTCGTGGTGCTGCACCACGACCAGGGCAATGTGGCCGCGGGCGACGAAGTCGACGTGATGATGCTGGAGGCGTAGCCCGCCACGGGCCGCGCACTTCAGCAGGGGCTCAGATCCGGCCCAGCGCCTTGTCCACGCCCTTGTTGGCAAGCATGTCGGCGCGTTCGTTGCCGACGTCGCCCGAATGGCCCTTGACCCAGCGCCATTCGATCACGTGGCCTCCTTCGGCCACCAGCTTGTCGAGTTTCTGCCAGAGCTCGACGTTCTTGACCGGCTGCTTGGTCGAGGTGCGCCAGCCCTTGGCCTTCCAGCCGCGGATCCATTCGGTGATGCCCATGCGCACGTACTGGCTGTCCAGGTAGAGGATGACCTTGCAGGGCCGTTTGAGCGCGGCCAGGCCCTCGATCACGGCGGTGAGCTCCATCCGGTTGTTGGTGGTGTTGAGTTCGCCGCCGAACAGTTCCTTTTCGGTGGCGCCCGACTTGAGCCACGCGCCCCAGCCCCCAGGGCCGGGATTGCCTTTGCACGCACCATCGGTGTAGATCACGACTTCGTTCAAAACGCTCTTTTCCTTCTTCTTTCAGTATTTCAAAATTCAATCGGCGCGGTCGGCCCTGGCCTTGTGCATCTTGCCTGCAATGGGTACCGGCGCGGTGGCGCGCGCCGCTGCGCGGCGCCAATCGGCGCTCAGCAGGCGCATGCCGCGCACCCGCTTGACGGCCACCAGGAAGTACACCGCGCCGAAGATGGGCCACCAGCGCTCGCCGGCGGTGTCCATCCAGCGGCAGCGCTCGAGCCACGCCTCGCTGCGCACCGCGGGCCGGTAGACGCCGAAGCGTCCCGACTCCACCTCGAAGCTCAGGAGCCGCAGCCAGTCGCGCATGCGCCAGTAGCCGATGAACTCGCCGCCCTCGGGCAGAAAGAGATCGCCGAAGCCGAGCTTGCGGTACAGGTGCGCGCGGCGCTGCCGCATGCCCCAGAGGCTGGCCGGATTGAGCCCGCAGATCACCACGCGGCCCTCGGGTACCAGCACCCGCTCCACTTCGCGCAAGGCCGCGTGGGGGTCCTGGCTCAGCTCCAGCGCATGCGGCAGCACCACCAGGTCGAGGCTGTTGGCGGCAAACGGCAGCGCCGCAAAATCGGTGAACAGCGCAGCCCTGCCGGCCGGCTGGCCGGGGTCGGGCAGGGCCAGCCATCGATGCGGCATGCGGTTGGTGCGCAGGCCATCGACTCCGGCGGCGCCGAGCTGCAGCGCGTGGTAGCCGAAAATATCCGCCACGGCCTCGTCGAACTGGGCCTGCTCCCACGCGAGCAGGTAGCGGCCGGGGGGGGTCGCGAACCAATCCTGCAAACCTATAATTTGACCGCTCATGACCCTTGTTCCGCTGCCCGCCTTCGCTGACAACTACATCTGGATGCTGCAGGACGGGTCCAACGCGATCGTGGTGGACCCGGGCGACGCCCAACCGGTGTTCGACGCCTTGGCGCGCGACAAGCTGCAGCTCGCCGCGATTCTAGTCACGCACCATCATCCCGATCACACCGGCGGCGTGGCCGCGCTCCATGCGGCCACCGGCGCGCCGGTCTTCGGCCCTGCGCGCGAACGCATTCCGGAGCCCTTCAAGCCGCTGTCGCATGGCGACAGCGCCGAGGTGCTCGGGCTGCGCTTTTCGGTCATCGACGTGCCGGGCCACACGGCCGGCCACATCGCGTACTTCCTGCCCGCAAGCGCAGGCCGGGCGCCGCTTCTTTTTTGCGGCGATACGCTGTTCTCCGGCGGCTGCGGCCGGCTGTTCGAAGGCACGCCCGCGCAAATGCTGGCATCGCTCGATGCGCTCGCGGCGCTGCCGGGCGACACCCGCGTGTGCTGCGCGCACGAATACACACTTGCTAACCTGCGTTTCGCCCGCGCGGTGGAACCCGGCAATGCCGATCTGACTCAGTACAGCGCGCGCTGCGAAAGCCTGCGCGCGCAGGGGCAACCCACGCTGCCCTCGCAACTGGCCACCGAACGCCGGATCAACCCCTTTCTTCGCAGCCGCGAAGCCACTGTCCTTAGAGCGGTACGCGAGCACGCCGAGCTTTCCGCCGATGCGGCCGAAGCCGACGTGTTCGCTGCGCTGCGCCAATGGAAAAACGACTTCCGATGAAACTTATCGCTGCTGTCTGCCTTGCAGGCTCACTGTTGCTCGCGGGCTGCGCGGGCACCACCAGCCCATCTTCCTCCTCCACCACCACATCCGCGCAATCCACCGCCGGCGGCACCGGCTCCAAGGCCTCCGGCAGCGCGGCGCCGGTCTACCCGGGCGGACCGCTCACTCCCATCACCAGCAGCGAAGCCCACTCGCAGAGCGTCGTCACGCTGGCGCCGCCTGCCGACATGTGGGACCGCATCCGCCGCGGCTTCAGGATGCCGAACCTCGAAAGCGACCTGGTGCGCGACCGCGAGCAGTGGTATGCCAGCCGGCCCGACTACATCCAGCGCATGACCGAGCGCTCGAACAAGTACATCTTCCACATCGTCGAGGAACTCGAGCGGCGCAACATGCCAACCGAACTCGCGCTGCTGCCGTACATCGAGAGCGCGTTCAACCCGCAGGCCATTTCCAGCGCGCGCGCCGCGGGCATGTGGCAGTTCATGCCGGCCACCGGCACCGACTTCGACCTGAAGCAGAACATCTTCCGCGACGACAGGCGCGACGTGCTGGCGTCGACGCGCGCGGCGCTGGACTACCTGCAAAAGCTCTACGGCATGTTCGGCGACTGGCAGCTCGCCCTGGCCGCCTACAACTGGGGCGAAGGCAGCGTGAGCCGCGCGATCGCCAAGAACCAGCGCCTGGGCCTGCCCACCACCTACAGCGATCTTTCCATGCCGGCCGAAACGCGGCTCTACGTGCCCAAGCTGCAGGCGGTGAAGAACATCGTGGCCAATCCGCAGGCGTTCAACACCGAGCTGCCGCTGATCGCGAACCATCCGTACTTTCAGACCGTGACGCTGACGCGCGACCTCGACGTCGAACTGGCCGCCAAGCTGGCCGACGTCCGGCTCGAGGACTTCCGCGCCCTCAATCCGGCCGCGCACAAGCCGGTGCTGCTTGCCGCGGGCACGCCGCAGATCCTCTTGCCCTGGGACAACGCGGCCGTGTTCCAGCGCAACTTCGACGCGTACTCGCAAGGCCAGTACGCCAGCTGGACGGCATGGGTCGTTCCCAACACCATGACGGTGGCCGATGCGGCCCAGCGCTCGGGCATGAGCGAATCGGACCTGCGCGCGCTCAACAGCATCCCGCCGCGCATGCTCATCAAGGCCGGCTCGACCCTCATCGTGCCGCGTGGCGCCCGCGTCAAGGAGGACGTGACGGCGCTGGTGGCAGACAGCGGCCACCTGAGCTTCCAGCCGGAAATCGTCAATCGCCGCACCACCGTCAAGGCGGGACGCAACGACAGCGTGGCCAGCATCGCGCGCCGCTACAAGCTCAAGCCCGACAGCGTGGCCGAGTGGAACGACGTCAAGCTCAACCATTCGTTCAAGCGCGGCTACAGCGTGGTGGTGTACCTGCCGGTTCGCGCTGCGCCCGAAGCGCGCGTCGGGTCGGGCGCGGCACGGGCTCGCGGCCGAGGCGCCGTTGCCGCCAAGCGCGGCGGCAGTCCGGTGAAGGCGGTTGCTGCACGCGGCAGCAATGTGGTGAAGTCGCCGGCAGGCAAGCAGGTCGTGCGCGAGAAGCGCGGCGGCACGCCGTCGAAGAAGAAAAAGCGCTGAAGCCGACGAACGCAGCGCTAGAGTTTTTCAGTCTCCCCGCTGCGCGGCTGCCACTTCATCAGCCGCTTCTCGATCAGGCCGACCAGGCCGTCGAGCAAGAGCGCAAAGGCCGTCAGCACCACGATGCCGGCAAAGACGGTGTTCACGTCGAAGGTGCCCTCGGCCTGGAGGATCAGGTAGCCCACGCCGCGCGCCGAGCCCAGGTACTCGCCAACCACCGCGCCGACGAAGGCCAGGCCCACCGAGGTGTGCAGGCTCGAGAACACCCAGCTCGTCGCACTCGGCAGGTAGACCGTGCGAAGCAGCTGCCGCTGGTTGGCGCCGAGCATCTTCGCGTTGGCCAGCACCACCGGACTCACCTCGCGCACGCCCTGGTAGACGTTGAAGAACACGATGAAGAACACCAGCGTGACGGCCAGTGCCACCTTGCTCCAGATGCCGAGGCCAAACCACAGCGCGAAGATGGGCGCGAGGATCACGCGCGGCATCGAGTTGGCGGCCTTGATGTAGGGATCGAGGATCAGGCTCGCGGTGGGCGCCAGCGCCAGCCAGAGCCCACAGGCCAACCCGAGCACGGTGCCGATGCCGAAGGCCAGCACCGTCTCGAGCAGCGTGGTGCCCAGGTGCCGGTAGATGTCGGCATTGCCCTTCAGGCCTTCCGGGAACAGCAGGTTCGGCGGCACCTCGAACGGCAGGAACCAGCTCCAGATGCGCCCCGCCACCTGGATCGGCTCGCCAAGGAAAAAGGCGATCTGCTGGTTGCGCGACGCCAGGTGCCAGCCCGCCAGGATGATCGCGAGCAGCACCAGTTGCCAGAGGCGCGCGTTGCGTTCGTTCAGGCGCGGCATCATGCGGCCTTCCTCAGCTGCTGCGCATAGCCCTTGAGCACTTCGTCGCGCAGCACCTCCCAGATCTGCGTATGCAGTTCGACGAAGCGCGGCTGCGTGCGCACCTCGGCCACGTCGCGCGGGCGCGCCAGGTCAATGGCGAACTCGCCGATCGGATGCGTGGCCGGGCCCGCCGACAGCACCACCACGCGGTCGCTCATCGCAATCGCTTCATCGAGATCGTGCGTGATGAAGAGCACCGCCTTCTTCTTCGCGCTCCAGAGTTCGAGCACCTCGTTTTCCATCAACTGGCGCGTCTGGATGTCGAGCGCGCTGAAGGGCTCGTCCATGAGGATGATGTCGGGGTCGAGCACCAGCGTCTGCGCGAGCGCCACGCGCTTGCGCATGCCGCCCGAGAGCTGGTGCGGATAACGGTCGCCAAAGCCCGAGAGGCCCACACGCGAAAGCCAGGCCTCGGCCTGCTGGCGTGCGTCGGCGTCGGGCACGCCGCGGTACTGCAGCCCCACCATCACGTTGTCGATGGCGCTGCGCCACGGCATCAGCGCCTCGGTCTGGAACATGTAGCCGGCGCGCGCGTTCACGCCCGCCAGCGTCTGGCCGAAGACCTTGATGGTGCCCGACGAAGGCTCGAGCAAGCCGGCGCCCACGTTCAGCAAGGTCGACTTGCCGCAGCCCGTGGGGCCCACCACCGAGACGAATTCCCCGGCCCGCACGCGCAGCGTGGTGTCGGCCACTGCGGTGTAGCGCTGGCCCGGATCGTCCTTCGAATGGAAGGTGCAGCTGATGGAGAGAAGCTCGAGTGCGTAGTCGGACATGTTTGGCAGGAATTCTGGCATCGGCCACCAAGAAAAAACCCGGCCGAGGCCGGGTCGCGGGGACGTTCGGAATCAGGCTTTGAACCTGTCTTTCGCACGCCGGGCAAAATCGTTGGTGTAGGTCTTCGCGAGGTCGATCTTGTCGGGCTTCACGGCCGTGTCGAAGCTCGAGATGGCGGTGAGCGCCGTCTTGGGACCGTCGGCCGGCACAAGGCCGTCGGTGGCGATCGATTCGCGCACCTTGTCGAAAGATGCAAGGTACAGCGCGCGGTCGCCGAGCAGGTAGGTTTCGGGCACCGTCTTGATGATGTCGCCGGGCCCGGCCGTCTGCAGCCACTTGAGGCCGTGGACGATGGCATTGGCCAGCGCCTGGCAGGTGTTGGGATTCTTCTGGATGAAGTCGACCGGCGCATAGAGGCAGGCTGCGGGCATGGGTCCGCCAAACACCTGCTGCGTACCCTTGAGCGTGCGCGTATCGCTGATGATCTTCACGTCGCCCTTCTGCTCGAGCATGGTCATGACGGGGTCGGTGTTGCTGATGGCATCGATCTGGCCCGAGCGCAGCGCCGTGAGCGCACCGGCCGCCACGCCCACGCCGATGTAGCTCACGTCGCTGGCCTTGAGGCCGCCACGCGACAGCACCAGGTTGGCCACCATGTTGGTCGAGGAACCCGGTGCCGAGACGCCGATCTTCTTGCCCTTGAGATCCGGAATGCCGGTATAGCCTGCCATGTTCCTGGTCGACACGCCGACCGCGATCTGCGGCGCGCGGCCCTGGAGCACGAAGGCCTGGAAGAACTGGTTCTTGGCCTGCAGGTTGATGGTGTGTTCGTAGGCGCCGGAGCACACGTCCGCCGATCCGCCCACCACGGCCTGCAGCGCGCGTGCGCCGCCTGCGAAATCGGAAATCTCGACGTCGAGACCCTCGGCCTTGAAGTAACCGAGCTGTTCGGAGATGGTGAGCGGCAAATAGTAGAACGCCGCCTTGCCGCCCACTGCAATGGAAATCTTCGTCTTCTCGAGCTTGGCTTGCGCAAAGACCCGCGGCAACGCGATGGTTGCCGCAGCGACTGCGGACACTGTCATGAGGGTTCTGCGATGGAGCATGGAGCAATCCTGCGGGGCGCTTGATTCTGGTGGACTGAATCGAGCTTAGGGGTGCGCCCCCGTTGCCTGCATCGGGGTCATCCCGTGCGGGTTTCCACGTAAGCACGAAGGCCTCCACGAGGCCTGTGCCGAACGGCCTGCTGCGTGCTGGCGCAGAGGCTGTTTGCGCTCTTACCGCGCGATAAAAAGGATCGCGATATTGACCAGGAAACCGAGCGCCCAGACCGCGCTGCGCACGGAGCCGATGCCCTTGATGTAGACCGCGATATAGATCGCACGCAATATGACATAGGCCACCGCCAGCAAGTCGAGCCGCGCCTGATTGGCGCCGAGCTGATGCGCAATGATCACCGCGCCGATGAAGAACGGAAGGCCTTCGAAGCTGTTGGCCTGCGCGCTGTTGGCGCGCGCGCGCCAGCCGTTCTGCTTTGCGGCCCAGTCGCGCGGCTGCACGTTGTCGCGCGGACCGAAGCTGCCGGCCTTGGCGATCCATGCCGCGAGATACGGCAGGCCGCATGCGATGAACACGCACCAGTAGGCGACGGTGAGCAAGGAAAAAGTCATGGGGGTTGCTTGTCTCCGTTCAACACAGCGGCTGCAGCGGCCACTGCGCGCTATCGGCGGTCCACCAGGGCATGCGCGATGGTGCCGAGATCCACGTATTCGAGTTCGCTGCCGGCGGGCACGCCGCGCGCGAGGCGCGTCACGTTGAGGCCGCGCTGCCGGAGCGCTTCGCCGATCACGTGCGCGGTGGCTTCGCCCTCCGCCGTGAAGTTGGTGGCCAGGATGACCTCGCTCACGGTGCCGTCCAGCGCGCGGTCGAAGAGCTTCTGCAGGCCGATGTCCTTGGGCCCGATGCCGTCGAGCGGACTGAGCTTGCCCATCAGCACGAAGTAGTAGCCGCGAAAGGCCCCGGTGCGCTCGAGCGCGGCCTGGTCGGCGGGCGTCTCGACCACGCAGAGCTTGCCCGCGTCGCGGCGCGTGTCCAGGCACACGTTGCAGACCGGCGCTTCGGTGAAAGTGTTGCAGCGCTCGCAGTGCCGCACGTTGCCAGCCGCCTGCTGCAAGGCGCGCGCAAGCAGCTGCGCGCCCTCGCGGTCATGCTGCAGCAGATGGAACGCCATGCGCGAGGCCGACTTGACGCCGACGCCCGGCAGGCGGCGCAGCGCATCGACCAGGGCGTCGAGCGAACTGGCGTCGGCCATCAATGGCTCAGAACGGCAGCTTCATGCCGGGCGGGAGGCCCGGCATGCCCGCGGTGAGCTTGCCCATCTTCTGTTCGCTGGTTTCCTCGGCCTTGCGCACCGCGGCATTGAAGGCGGCGGCCACGAGGTCTTCGAGCATGTCCTTGTCGTCAGCCAGGAGGCTCGGGTCGATGGTGATGCGCTTGACGTCGTGCTTGCAGGTCATCACGACCTTGACCAGGCCCGCGCCCGACTCGCCTTCGACCTCGATGGTGGCCAGTTCTTCCTGGGCCTTCTTGAGGTTGTCCTGCATTGCCTGCGCCTGCTTCATGAGGCCGGCCAGTTGTCCTTTGTTGAACATCGTTGGTCCTGATTGGTTGGAATGGGGGAAGGATAAGAGAGATGGCGGCCGATGCCGAATGCCGCAAGAGCCGGCACGGTTTTTCAGTGGCGTTCCGTCAGGCGGGCTTGAGTGTTCCAGGCACGATCTTCGCATCGAATTCGCGCATCAGCATCTGCACTTCGGGATCGCTGCGGATGGCCTCCTCGGCCACGCGCTGGCGCTCGTCGGCCGCCTGCTTGTTGCGGCGCGCGGGGCTGTCGACCACGCCGCCGATCTCGATGGCGAGCTTAACGCCGTGGCCCAGCGCGGCCAGCGCATCCGTGAGTTTCTCGCGGGCCGAAGGCTGGTTGAGCAGTTCGCGCTCGACGCGAAGTATCCACTGGTCGACGTCGCGCGCCACCAGTTGCGACTGCAGCGCGAGTTCGCGCGCCAGGGCGTTGATGCTCTCGGCCGCGATCATCTGCGTGACCGTGGCGTGCCAGAAGTCGCCGTCCTCGCTCGGCGGAATCGGCGGCGCCGGTCCGCGCTGCTCGTCGGGGCGCGGCACGTCCCGCTGGCTCGGCGGCGGCTGCACGCGCATGGGAACGGCAAGCACCCGCGGTGCCTCTGCAGCCGGCGAGGGCTCGGTCTCGGCGGCAGGCCGGGGCCCGCCCTGCCGCACCGGCTCGCTGACCACGGCCAAGCGCTGGCCGGCCGGCGCCGGGTTGGATCGAGGCACCGGCGCAGCGACAGAAATCGACGCTGGCGCTGCGGCGATCTCCGCCGTGCCCCGAGCCGACGCTACGGTCGCAGGGACCGAAACCGCCCCGGGGGCTTCATTCAGAGTTTTTTTTTCCGTGGAGGCCGGGGAAGCGGCCGCACTGGAGGGCTTGAAGGCCAGAAGCCTGAGCAGCACCATGGTCAGCGCCGCGTACTCGTCGGGCGCCAGACCCAGCTCGCCGCGCCCGTGCAGGCACAGGCTGTAGAGCAACTGGGTTTCGTCGGCCGGCATCAGCGACGCGAGGCGCGCCGTGTCGGCCGCGTCGGGGTCGGTCGCCGAATCGGCCGACTCCGCCCGCGACGGCACCGCCTGCAGCACGGCCATGGCCTGCAGCACCGCGGTCATTTCTTCCAGCGTGGACGCGGCGGACATGCCGTCGCGCCGCAGCGCCTCGGAGGTGTCGACCACCGTCCTGCCATCGCCCAGTGCCAGCGCCTCGATCAGCTTGAACACATGGCCGCGGTCCACGCTGCCGAGCATCTGGCGCACGCCGTTTTCGAGAAGTTCGCCGTTGCCGAAGGCAATGGCCTGATCGGTGAGCGACAGCGCATCGCGCATCGAACCGCGTGCGGCGCGCGCCAGCAGGCGCAGCGCCTGCGGCTCGGCCGGCACCTGTTCGGCCTGCAGCACGCTCGTGAGGTGCTCCAGCACCGTCTCGGGCGCCATCGGCCGCAGGTTGAACTGCAGGCAGCGCGACAGCACCGTGACCGGCACCTTTTGCGGATCGGTGGTCGCGAGCACGAACTTGAGGTATTCCGGCGGCTCCTCGAGCGTCTTCAGCATCGCGTTGAACGCGGTGTTGGTGAGCATGTGCACTTCGTCGATCATGAAGACCTTGAAGCGCCCCTGCACCGGCTTGTAGACCGCCTGCTCGAGCAGCGACTGCACCTCGTCCACGCCGCGGTTCGATGCCGCGTCGAGTTCGGTGTAGTCGACGAAACGGCCCGAGTCGATGTCCTTGCAGGCCTGGCATACCCCGCAAGGCGTGGCCGTGATGCCACCCTGCCCGTCCGGTCCCTGGCAGTTGAGCGACTTGGCCAGAATGCGCGAGACGGTGGTCTTGCCCACGCCCCGCGTTCCGGTGAAAAGATAGGCGTGATGCAGGCGCTGCGTGGTCAACGCGTTCTCGAGCGCCTGCACCACGTGCCCCTGACCGACCATCTCACCGAAGGTTTTCGGACGGAACTTGCGAGCGAGCACGAGATAAGACATTGCGGGCATTCTAAAAGGCGCCGCACCCGTTCCCGGAGCTCCCCCGGAATCAAAAAATGGCCCTGCCTTTTTCGCGGGATACCGCGGAACCGGCTCCGCCGGGCCGCTGGTATCGCCCCGGCAGGGGGTGGGCGAAGCGACACGAAGTGCGCGCAGCCTGGGGGGTTACAATAAGCCTTGACGGGCCTCCCTGCATGGTGAAGTGGCCAACCGGGTCAGGTGGGGAACCAAGCAGCCCTAACTGCGTAGTCAGTGCCAGGGGTAAGGCTCGTCAACCTAACATCAAAAAGCCGTGAGTTCGCAAGGACTTGCGCGCATCAGGGGCGGCAAGCCCCAGACAGCGGAATTCGATCCTCGCCAAATCTGCGGCTTCGTTCGTGAACAAATGCGTTGTCTTTCCGGGTTCCCCCGGACTCAAGCTTGCCCGTTGTGTCCTTCGGGAATAGGCTCTGCGCGGATTCGATCTTGAATCTGGCAGGAGGATCGGCGACATCGGCGCCAACGTCCTCCGCACCATAGGAGCATTCAGATGGCAGGCTGGTTTGAACTGAACAAGAGCGCCAACGCTCAGTACTATTTCGTTCTCAAGGCAGGCAACGGCGAAAGCGTCCTGAGCAGCGAACAGTACGCTGCCAAGAACTCGGCGGAAAACGGCATTGCCTCCGTGCAGGCCAATTGCACAGCGGAAGATCGCTACGAAAAGAAAACTGCCTCCAATGGAAAGCTGTTCTTCAACCTCAAGGCCGCAAACCATCAGGTCATCGGCACGAGCCAGATGTATGGCTCCGAGCAGACGCGCGAAACAGGCATTGCCTCGGTGAAGACGAACGGCACCACGAAGACCATCAAGGACAACACCTGATGATGGAATGCAAGCCCGAACAAGGCTTGCAAGCTCCCATCTCGGCAGAAGATCGAACGGCGCGTGCCCTCAGAAGCCCTGCCGCTCGATCGCTCCGTGCGCCGCGGCAGCGCCGCTGGCCATCGATGCCGTCAGCAGGTAGCCGCCAGTCGGCGCCTCCCAGTCGAGCATTTCCCCCGCCACGAACACGCCCGGCACCGCGCTGGCCATGAGCCGTTCGTCGAGCGCCTCGAAGCGCACGCCGCCTGCAGTGCTGATGGCTTCGTCGATGGGCCGGGTTGCGACCAGCCGCAGCGGCACGGCCTTGATCGTCGCCGCCAGCTGCGCGGGGTCTTGCATCGCCTCGCGGCTCAGCGCCTCGTGCAGCACGCCGGCCTTGATGCCCTCCAGCCCCAGCCGGCTCTTCAGATGGCTGCTGAGCGAGCGGGCGCCGCGCGGATGCTTCACTGCGGCCAGCACCTGCTCGGCACTGCGGTCGGGCAGCAGATCGAGCAGCAGCGTCGCGCTGCCGTGCACGGCGATCTCGTCGCGCAGCAATGCCGAAGCGGCATAGATCAGGCTGCCCTCAATGCCTTTGGCAGTTGCGACGAACTCGCCCTTGCGCGCAAAGCGGCGCCCCTGGCTGTCGGTGAACGAAATCGCGACCGACTTGAACGGCTGGCCCGCAAAGCGGCTCGCGAAATGCTCACTCCACCCTGCCCCGTCGAAGCCGCAGTTGGCAGGCAGCAGCGGCGCGACATCGATACCGCGCTCTTGCAGCCACGGCGCCCATGCGCCATCGGAGCCCAGCCGCGCCCAGCTCGCACCACCCAGTGCGAGCACCACCGCATCGGCCTTGACGATGGCCTCGCCCGCGGGAGTGGCGAAGCGCAGCGAGCCCGCGGCCAGCGATGCATCGCCAAGCCAGCGGTGGCGCATATGAAACTGCACACCCGCCGCGCGCAGCCGGTGCAGCCAGGCGCGCAGCAGCGGCGCGGCTTTCATGTCGGTCGGAAACACGCGGCCCGAGGTGCCGACGAAGGTCTCGACGCCAAGGCCCGCCGCCCATTCGCGCACCTGCTGCGGGCCGAAGCGGGCAAGCATCGGTTCGAGCTGCGCACGGCGTTCGCCGAACCGGCTCATGAACACGTCGAAAGGCTCCGAATGCGTGAGGTTCAGCCCGCCGCGGCCGGCCAGCAGGAACTTGCGGCCCACCGAGGGCATGGCGTCGTAGACGTGCACCTGCACGCCGGACGCGCTCAGGATTTCGGCCGCCATGAGGCCGGCCGGTCCGCCGCCGATCACGGCGACGGTTTGGGAAAGAGTCATTCGAGAGTTACCAGTTCGCCCTGCCCGGTCAGGAACGCGGCGCGCACCAAGGCACCGGGGTAGGCATGTTGCACGGCCGCGCGGTAGCGCTGCATCTGTGCGATCAATTCCGCGTCCCGTTCGGGGCGCGCCGCAGATTTGTAGTCGAGGATCCACCAGGCACCGCTGGCGCGCTCGCGCACCAGCCGGTCGATGCGCAGTGTCTCGCCTTCGTGGACCAGCGTCACTTCGTTGCCGTGCCAGTCGATCATGCGCTCATCCCACGCCCAGGCGCCGGCCCCCGCGCGAATGCGCTCGGCCAGCACCGTGGCGCCGCGCGCCTGTTGCGCGTCGAGCATGAATTCGCGGGCTGCGGCGCGCACGTGTGCGGGCGGCAGCGCCTCGCCCGGCAGGGCCCATTCGAGCAGCCGGTGCATCGCCTCGCCGAAGGCCGCAGCCCGCGCATCGACGGTAGCGCCAGCGGCTTTCCTCGTGGCCGGTGATTCCTTGGCCGCAGGTGCGAGGACGGGCATCTTCTTCATCGAGAAACTGCCAGCCCCGGTCTCCACCGGCAACGCGAGCAGCGGCTCATCGGCCTCGACGGGCTCGCACATCGATTCGAGCCGCGACCACCAGCTGCCCTCGTTGGCCCGGGCCGGCTGCACTGACGACAGCACGAGGCGTTCGCGCGCCCTCGTGGTCGCGACGTAGAGGCCGTTGAGCTCCTCGCGATGGCGCGCGCGCTGTTCTTCCTCGAGCAGCGTGGCCGCGCAGCCGGGCGGCGCTTTTTCGCTCGCCAGGAACACGAAGCGGGTGGGCGCGCTGTCGCTGCCTTTCCATTCGACCAGCACGCCCATGGTCTGGGCACGCGGCGGCGGCGCATCGCAGTCGAGCATGAGGACGGTGTCGGCCTCGAGGCCCTTGGCGCCGTGCACGGTGAGCAGTTGCACTGCATCAGGCACGGCGACGGATGGCGCCCTGACGCCGCCGGCGCGCAGCGCGCGCACCAGCGCATAGGGCGTGGCAAAGCGCGCGCCCTCGATCTCGAGCGAAGCCGCCAGAAGCCCGCGCAGATTGGCCAGCGCACTCTGGCGCATGGCCGAAGGCATGGCGGCGCCGAACCTGGCCAGCACGTCGCCATCGTGAAAGATCGCACTGAGCGCATCGTGCGGCGGCAATGCGGCGAGCCAGCGCTGCCACTGCTTGAGCCTGGCGCCTGCCGCGACCAGTTCCGCCGGCAGGCCCTCGCCTTTCTGGATCAGCGCGAACCAGCTCGACGAGGGGTGCTCGCGCTGGCGCAGCGCCAATTGCACCAGCGCATCGTCGCCGATGCCGAAGAGCGGCGACTTGAGCGCGCGCGCCAGCGAGAGGTCGTGCGCGGGCGACACCAGCGCATCGATCAGCCCCACCACGTCCTGCACTTCGGGGGCGTCGTGCAGTTCGTTCTTCTCGGGCTGCTGCACGGGAATGTGGCGCTGGCGCAGCGCGTCCTGCATGGCGGACAGCCGGTTGCGGCGGCGCGCCAGCACCATGATCTGGCGCGGCGGCGTGCCGTCGGCAATGCGCTGCGCGACCCAGCGCGCGGCCTGCTCGCATTCCTTTTGCAGCAGCTGCTCTTCGGGCAGCACCCGCGGCGTGACGAGGCTGTCGCGCCAGTGCAGCACGCCGTCGTCCGCGGGCGCGGCCTCGGCTGCGGCATCGAGGGCGCCGCGATCGATGGGCGGGAGCTTGAGCAGCTCGCCCTGGTCGTTGCGTTCGGTGGTGTGCGCGCGATAGCCGTCGAACTCGCCGGCGTCCTGCGCGGCCAGCATCGCCTGGTTGACGAGGCCGACCACCGCACGCGCGTTGCGGTGGGTGTGGTCGCAGTTGAGCAGCTCGCCGCCCAGCCCTTCGCGCACGAATTTCTTCGCGGCGATGAACACCTGCGGCTCGGCACGGCGGAAGCGGTAGATGCTCTGCTTCGGGTCGCCCACGATGAAGACGCGCGGCGCCTTGCCGCCCGCGCCGGTGTAGGCGCTGAGCCAGCCATAGAGCGCCTGCCACTGCAGCGGATTGGTGTCCTGGAACTCGTCGATCAGCAGGTGCGCGATGCGCGCATCGAGCCGCTCCTGCACCCAGCCCGACAGCGCCGACTGGCCCAGCAGCAATTGCGCGGCCTGTTCGACGTCGTTCATGTCGACCCAGCCGTGGGCGCGCTTGACCTCGGCGAAGGCGGAGATCAAAAGGCGCGTGAGGCGCGTCATGCGCTGCTGGTAGAGCCAGGCCGCGTGCTGGGCCTGCGCGGCGCACAGCGTCTGGAGCTCGGCCTCGGCTTCTTGCGCGGCAGGGTATTTCTGCAGGTTCTTGTTGAGCCGGTCTTCGGTGGCGACGAAGAAATTCTTGCGCAGGTGCGCGAGCGCGGCCGCGAGCGACTCCTGCGGCGGCTCGCCGGTGCCGAACACGTCGATGACCGCCTCGGCCGCTTTCTGCGGCGTCTTGTTGGCTTCGCGGCCGAGCGCGGCGGCGCGGTCGAGCCAGCGGCGCCGGGCCTGCTCCCCGCGCAGTGCACCGGTCGGTTCGTCCAATCCCTCGAGCGACGGATGGAGTGCGCTGAAATGCTGCACCGCCGACGCCGGGTCGGACAGCGAGAACTCGACCCGGCGCGTGAGCGCTTCGCCCAGGGCCTTGGCGGTCTGCGACCGGCCATAGGTGGCAACGACGGCGTAGTAGTCGGCCAGCGCCTCCTTGTCGGCTGCCACCGCTTCGAAGAAGGGCCGCCAGGTCCGCGAACGCGCCTCGGCATCGTCCTCGAGCAGTTCGTAGTTCGCGGGCAGGCCGAGTTCGCGCAGCACCGCCAGCGGCGCATTGCGCAGCAGGCCCGCGAACCAGGCGTGGAAGGTGCGGAACTGTACCGGCCGGCCGCCTTCGAGCAGGCGCCTGTAGAGGCCTTGCAGGCGCGGCACGGCGGCAAGTGCGGCATCGGGCCCGACGCCGCGGCTCACGAGTTCGCGCACCAGCTCCTCGGGGCTGCGCTCGGCGAACTGCTCGAGCCATTGGTCGAGCCGCTCGCGCATTTCGCCGGCGGCTTTCTTGGTGAAGGTGATGGCCAGGATCTCGTGCGGCTCGCAAGCGGATTCGCCCTCTTCGAGCAGCGCGCGCAGGATGCGCGACACCAGCATCCAGGTCTTGCCCGCGCCGGCGCAGGCTTCGACGGCCACCGAGCGCCGCGGATCGCAGGCGACCGTGTAGAAGGCCTCGCGTGTGACGTGCCGGCCGTTGTGTTCGTAGGCGGCGCCGTTCATTGCGCGGGCCCTCCCTCGGCCGGAGACGAAAGCGGGGGCTGCTCGATCTCCCAGAAATCTTTTCTGCAAAGCCCGCGCGCCGCGCAGTAGTCGCAGACCGCGCCCTCCCCCAGCGGCGGCA
Organism: Variovorax beijingensis; assembly: GCF_003951285.1. Taxonomy (GTDB): domain Bacteria; phylum Pseudomonadota; class Gammaproteobacteria; order Burkholderiales; family Burkholderiaceae_C; genus Variovorax; species Variovorax beijingensis. The sequence continues at coordinate 77,640 of NZ_RXFQ01000009.1, forward strand.
GCGCCGCGCCCTGGGCGATGCGGGTGAAATCGTCGAGGATGCCGGCCACCAGCGCATCGCGCGCCTCCACCACCACCGGCTGCTCGACGGTCTGCGTGCCGGACGACTTCTCGCCGACGTTGACGTAGGCCGCGCGCAGCGTGTCGTCGGCCACCAGCGCGGCATAGAAGGCGAGCTGCGTGTCCTCGGTCGGGTCTTTCACGCGCTCCTTGGTCACCGCGGCCGATTCGGTCTTGTAGTCGATCACGAAGGCCTGGCCGTCCGGCATGCGGTCGATGCGGTCCAGCCGGCCGACCAGCTGCAGGTTGCCCAGCGGCTGCTCCATCCAGGGCTCGGACTCGGCAAAGACGGCGCCGCTCGCCTCGTGTCCGGCAAGCCATTGAAGGTAGCCGTCGCGCACCGCCGGCCACGCCGCGGCGAACGGCAGGAACTCGGCATCGGACAATCCGAACTCGCGCGTGGCGCGCTCGGCCGCCGCGCCGAGGTACGCCAGGCGCTCAGCGACGTCGCTGGTCGGCTTCTCTTTCAGCGTCTCGTGGAAATGGCCCAGCACGGCATGCAGCCAGTTGCCGAAGTCGCGCTTGTCGACCTCGGCATCGAGTTCGTCGGCACTGCGCAGGCCCAATTGCCGCAGCGCGAAGAAACGGTAGGGGCAGCGGCGCAGGTCTTCGTAGACGCTGGTGGAAATGTTGCGCAATGACAGCAGCGCCCCGGACGGGGTCGGATACAGGGTCGGCTGCAGCGCCACCTCGCGCGGCGTGCGCGGGTCCGCCACCATCTGCAAGGCGTGGTCGAGCTGCAGCGCCTGCACCAGCGGGCTCGGGCGCACCGGCTCGCCGCTCGCATCGGACTGGCGCCACAGCACTTCGCAGCATGGGTTGCACAAGGCCGCGGCCCAGGCCGAGCGCTGCGCAGCCTCGAGCGTCTCGCGTGCGGGCAGGCCCAGCTCGGCGCGCTGCGCGGCGCTCCAGTTGCCGGGCGGCTCGGGCGATGCGGGCAGGCGCCGGTCGTCGCAACCGGGAATGACCACGGCGCCGAACGCGCGGCCGAGCAGTTGGTGCAGCGGCAGCACCACCACCTGCGGCGCCTCGCTGCCGGCGGGCGGCACGAAGCTCGCGTCCTCCAGCACGTCGCGCACCCAGGCCGTGAACTCGGCCAGGGTGTGGCGTCCGCCGGGAAATTCGTCGTCGTCGCCGTGGGCATCGGCATCGAGCCACAAGGCGCCGATCACCTTGGCGCCGGCCATGTCGGCTGCGAGCGGCTCCCATTGCTCCCCGGCCTCCAGCAATTCGCGCAGGGCGCGCAGCCATTCGGCCAGGGGCCGCGAGCGGGCCATGGCCATGCGGCGGCCCTCGACAGCCTCGGTGAAAGGCAGCAGCGCGATGTCCTGCGGCTTCTCGCTGCGCGCGGCCTGGCCGCACCAGGCGGACCACTCGCGCACGCCTTCGCGCCGCAGCCGGGCTTCGAGCGCCTGGACGGCGAGCGCATCGCCGTCGGCGCCGCTCTTGAGCCATTCGAGCACTTGGTCGCTGCCGGCGTCGTGCGCGCAGGCGCGCAGCGCGCTCATCACGGTGGCGGCGGCGCGCGTGGTGGAGAGCTTCCAGCCGGTTTCGTCGTGCGCCGTGACACCCTGCGCCTGGAGCTGCGCGCCGATGCGCCGCGTGAGCGCCCGGTCGGTCGCGATCAGCGCCACCGGTGCGCGGCCCTCGGCCAGGTGCCGCAGCACGCAGGCAGCGGCGAGTTCGGCTTCGTCTTCGGGGTCGGTGGCGACATGCGCGGCTGCCGCGGTGGCCGCAGGGCTTGCGGGCACCAGCGAGAGATGGATGGCGCGATCGCCCCACAGGCTGCAGAGCGTCTGCGTGAGCGGATCGGCCTGGAAGCCTTCGAGCACGATCAGCGCATCGACCTGCGCACGTACCGTGTCGCGCAGCAGCACGTCGGTCGCGTAGCCCGAGTTGGCGGCCCAGGCCACCGCGACGCGGATCAGCGCGCTCTCGATGCGGAACCATTCCGACTCGCTGCCCGCATCGGCCACCTGGGCCGCGCGCTGCGCCCATTCGCTGCCGCGAACCTCGGGCAGCGCGGCGGCCGCCAGGGGCGCCAGCTGGTAGGCCAGCTCGACCACGCGTCCGGCCAGCGCGAAGCGTTCGGCGGCAAAGCCGGCCTGCGACAGCAGCGCCTGAGCCGTGACCAGGTCGCGCGCCATGTCGAATGCAATGTCGTAGCCCGTGGGCAGGAAGCCGCCCGCGCTGCGCGCCCAGTTGCGCGTGGTCTCGAAGCGCGGCGCGAAGCCCGGGCTGCCGCAGCGCGACCACATGCCGTGGGCCACACCCATCAATTGCGCATACGGCACCAGCACCACGGTGCGCGCCGCATGCAGCCCGTGCTGCGCAATGGCGCCGGCAATGCGCGCAACGACGCCGCCGGCGGGGTCGCACCACAGGGCCTGGACGGGGTGGCCTTCGTTCATGTTCTATCGAGGGGTTGGAGGGCGTGGAGGCGCAACGCGCAAAGGGCTTTTGCTATCGGCGCCATAGCGTTCCCGCATGGCACCCCACCCCTTGGTTTCTGTCACAATGACCAGCACTTTAGCTGCACCGAAACTCTCCGCGCACAAGGACACATCACATGGCCAGCGACCTGATCAAACACATCTCCGATTCTTCCTTCGAAGCCGACGTGCTCAAGTCCAGCCAGCCCGTGCTGGTCGACTACTGGGCCGAATGGTGCGGCCCCTGCAAGATGATCGCACCCATCCTCGACGAAGTGTCCACCGCCTACGAAGGCAAGCTGCAGATCGCCAAGCTCAATGTCGACGAGAACCGCGACATCCCGGCCAAGTTCGGCATCCGCGGCATTCCCACGCTCATGCTGTTCAAGGACGGCCAGCTGGCCGCCACCAAGGTCGGCGCCATGAGCAAGGCACAGCTCACGGCCTTCATCGACCAGCAGCTCGCCTGAGGCATTTCACCCGGCCAGCGCGCAATGCGTTGGCCGGACGGTTTTTTGCTGTCATAATCTCCTACAGATCACCGGCCCCTTCAAGGTAACCGGTTCGAGTTCCCCGGTTTGTGAGGCAGCTCTCGCCTCACATCAAACCTCCCCCCGTTTTTCCGATCGATTGCCCCGCAAGGGGTCATTCCATGCACTTAAACGAACTCAAGGCACTCCATGTGTCTGAAGTCCTCAAGCAGGCTGAAGCGCTTGAGATCGAAAACGTCGGCCGCATGCGCAAGCAGGAGCTGATGTTCGCGATCATCAAGAAGCGCGCCAAGGCCGGCGAACAGGTCTTTGCCGACGGTGTGCTCGAAATCCTGCCCGACGGCTTCGGCTTCCTGCGCAGCCCCGACACCAGCTTCACGGCCAGCACGGACGACATCTACATCTCGCCGAGCCAGGTGCGCCGCTTCAACCTGCACACCGGCGACATGATCGAAGGCGAGGTGCGCACGCCCAAGGACGGCGAGCGCTACTTCGCGCTGACCAAGCTCGACAAGGTCAACGACGGTCCACCCGAGCAGAACAAGCACAAGGTGATGTTCGAGAACCTGACGCCGCTGTTCCCCAAGGAACAGATGAAGCTGGAACGCGACGGCGTCAAGAGCGACGAGAACATCACGGGCCGAATCATCGACATCATCGCCCCCATCGGCAAGGGCCAGCGCGCCCTGCTGGTGGCGCCGCCCAAGAGCGGCAAGACGGTGATGATGCAGCACATCGCCCACGCCATCAGCGCCAACTACCCCGAAGTGCACATGATGGTGCTGCTGGTGGACGAGCGGCCCGAAGAAGTGACCGAAATGCAGCGCACCGTGAAGGGCGAGGTCATTGCCTCGACCTTCGACGAGCCCGCGGCGCGCCACGTGCACGTGGCCGAAATGGTGATCGAGCGCGCCAAGCGCCTGGTCGAGCTCAAGAAGGACGTGGTGATCCTGCTGGACTCGATCACCCGCCTCGCCCGCGCCTACAACAACGTCGTGCCATCGTCGGGCAAGGTGCTGACCGGCGGCGTCGACTCCAATGCGCTGCAGCGCCCCAAGCGCTTCCTGGGCGCGGCGCGCAACGTGGAAGAAGGCGGCTCGCTGACCATCATCGGCACCGCGCTGATCGACACCGGCAGCCGCATGGACGAAGTGATCTTCGAAGAGTTCAAGGGCACCGGCAACTCCGAAATCCACCTGGACCGCCGCCTGTACGAAAAGCGCGTGTTCCCGTCGATCCAGCTCAACCGCAGCGGCACCCGCCGCGAAGAGTTGCTGCTGGCACCCGAGATCCTGCAGAAGACCCGCATCCTGCGCCAGCTCATGTACAACATGGACGAGATCGAGTCGATGGAGCTCATGCTCAAGAACATGAAGGCGACCAAGACCAATGTCGAGTTCTTCGACATGATGCGTCGCGGCGGGTAACTGTTGCTCGCCCCCAGGCTGCGCGCACTTCGTGTCGCTACGCCCTCCCCCTACCGGGGGCGGTGCTGACCGACCGGCAAAGCCGGATCGGTGGCACCCCACAAACGAATGCCCGCCTTTGGCGGGCATTTTTCATGCGCGCAACGCTTTGCCCTCAGCGGCACTGCGCGCACCAAGATCCAGCAACTCCATCAGCGCGACGGCCTGCTCGGGCGGCACCGGGTTCGGGCCGTTGCCGAGGATCGCATCGCGCACCGCGGCGTAGTACTCGAGGTAGTTGCCGGCCCGCGTGGGCCAGACCCGGCGCTGCGGCTCGCCGCCGTCGCTGCCAGGCACCACGAGTTCGCCGTCCTGCGGATCGGCGCCCCACCTCGCCATCGGCGGCCGCTGGCCGGCGCGCAGCGCGTCTTCCTGTGGATCGACGCCGTGCTTGATGAAACTGCCGCGCGTGCCATGGACGATGTAGCGCGGCGCGGCATGGGCCGCGAGCGTCGTGGCGTGCAGCACCACGCGCAGCGGCGCATGCGGGCCGCTTTCGTAGCGCAGCACAGCGTGGAAATAGTCTTCGACCTGCGCGCCGTCGCGCAAGGCCGCGGTGTCGAGTTGCAGCGTGTCGGGGGTTCCGAACAGCTGGACCGCCTGGTCGACCAGATGGGAGCCCAGGTCGACCCAAAGACCCGCGCCCGGCACTTTCTGCTCGCGCCAGCGGTCGCGCACCTCGGGGCGAAAGCGGTCGAAATGCGATTCCAGGTACACCAGCCGGCCGAGTTCTCCGCTCGCCAGCACGTCCTTGAGCGTGAGGTAGTCGGCGTCGAATCGCCGGTTCTGATAGACCGCCAGTACACGATTGTTGCGCCGAGCCAACAACTCGAGCTCCCTGGCCTCGGCCACGTCCAGCGTGAACGGCTTGTCCACCACCACATGCTTGCCGGCCTCCAGGGCCGCCTTGGCGACCGGGTGGTGCTGGGCGTTGGGGGTGGCCACCACCACCAGATCGATGTCCGACCGGCCCACGAGCGCGCCCGCGTCGGGCACCACCGCCACGCCGGGCCAGTCGGCGTGGACCTTGTGCGGGCGGGAGCTCGCCACGGCCGCCAGTTCGAGCCCCGGCACGGCCGAAAGCACCGGCGCGTGGAATGTCTGGCCGGCAAAGCCATAGCCGACGAGGCCGGCGCGCAGGGTTCTGGAGGTCATCTGGAGGGCCGTCCTTCGCTCAAATCGAGACAGTATGCGATAATCGCTGGCTCCGCGAAAAGTGCAGCCGGGCGTCTTGCCCTGCGATTTCCTCACCGGAACGGCTTGCCCCCTTGGGCACGCTTGTGGCTCTCGCATCGACCCCAAAGGAAAGACCATGGCAAAAGAAGGCATCCACCCGAATTACCGCGAAATTCTGTTCGTCGACATGTCGAACGGCTTCAAGTTCGTGACCCGTTCGTGCGCGAACACCAAGGAAATGGGCACGACCGACGACGGCCGCGAGCTGCCGCTGTTCAAGCTCGACACCACGAGCGAATCGCATCCGTTCTACACGGGCACGCAAAAGTCGGTCGACAACATGGGCGGTCGCGTCGAGAAGTTCCGCAACCGCTTCGGCAAGACCACCGGCGCTGCTTCCAAGTAAAGCACGCGCTTTCGCATCGAGGGCAGCCCGGTTTACCGCGCTGCCCTTTTTTTCTTTCCCAAGACCGACGTTCATTCCCACCCTGTGAATCAGCCCACTCCCGCGATCGTTGCCCAGAGCGCCGTGCGCCGGCTGCCGCGCCTGGCACTGCTGCTGCTGTGCGCCGCCTACCTCCTGCCGGGCCTGGTGGGGCGCGGCCCCTGGAAGAGCGCCGACATCACCTCCTTCGGCTACATGGCCGAACTGGCGCGCAACACCGAAGGCATCGCCCGCTGGTTCGACCCCCTGCTCTTGGGCCTGCGCCCTGAAACGCCGGCGCTCATTCCCTACTGGATCGGTGCCTGGGCCATCAAGATCGCACCGTCGTGGGTGCATCCCGACCTGGCGGTGCGCATCGTCTTTGCGCTGCTGCTCTGGGGCACCTTCACCGCCACCTGGTACGCCGTCTACTACCTCGCGCGCACCTCGCGGGCCCAGCCGGTGGCCTTCGCCTTCGGCGGCGAGGCACGGCCCACCGACTACGCCCGCGCCATTGCCGATGGCGGACTGCTGGCGCTGATCGCCTGCCTGGGCCTGGCCCAGCTGGGCCATGAAACCACACCGGCGCTGGCGCAGCTGTATTTCGCGTCGCATCTGTTCTATGGCGTGGCGGCGCTGCCCTACCGCCGCATCGGTCCGGTCATTGCATTGCTGGTCGGGACCATCGGCATGACCTTGAGCGGTGGCCCCACGGTCGGCCTGGCGCTGGCGGTGGGCAGCGCGTTGTTCATCGCCTACGAGCGGCGCACCGCCGACGCCGCTTCCGACGAAAGCCCCGGCTATACCCGGGGCGCGCTCGCCACGATGATCGCGGCCGCGCTGGTGGCCGCCGCACTGGCTCTCGGGCTGGGCCTGCTGCAATGGAAGATCCAGTTGCCGGGCAATCATCCGAGCAGCACCTCGGTGCTGAGCGACGTGCGCAGCCAGGCCAAGCTGCTGGTGTGGTTCACCTGGCCGGTCTGGCCGCTCGCGATCTGGACGCTGTGGCGCTGGCGCCGCCAGCTCACTGCGCGCCATGTGGCACTGCCGTTCTGGTTCGCGCTGGTGCCGCTGGCCGCGACCTGGACCACCGACTATTCCGACCGTTCGCTGCTGCTGGCGCTGCCCGCGCTCGCCACGCTGGCCGCCTTCGCCCTGCCGACTTTCCGGCGCAGCGCGGCGGCATTGATCGACTGGTTCAACGTGCTGTTCTTCAGCGGTCTGGCCGTGCTGGGATGGATCTACTGGATCGCGATGCAGACCGGCGTGCCGCCCAAGCCGGCGGCCAGCGTGGCGCGGCTGGTGCCGGGGTTCGTGCCGGAGTTCTCGGCCATCCCGTTCGTTCTGGCGCTGGCCGCCACCATCACCTGGTGCTGGGTGGTGCGCTGGCGCACCGGCCGCCACCGCGCGGCGCTCTGGAAAACGCTGGTGCTGCCGGCCGGCGGCACCGCGCTGTGCTGGATGCTGCTGATGACGCTGTGGCTGCCTTCCATCGACTACGCGCGCAGCTACGCCCCGCAGGTGCGGGCGGTGGCCGAGCGCGTCGGGCAGCCGAGCTGCATCGCCGAGCTTGCGCTGAGCCGCGCGCACATCGCGGCGCTGCGGCATCACGGCCAATTCAACCTGCAGCCGCTGCTGCTCGGCACCGATTGCCCCTGGCTGCTGGTCAGCCCCGATACCATCGAGCGGCTGCACACCATCATTCGCCTGGAGCACTGGCGTTTCAGCGGCACGCTGCGGCGGCCCAGCAGCGCGACCGACGACCTGTTGCTCTACCAGAAGATCGCGCCCTAGCACGTGAGCGGCGAACGAGGCCTGATCGCGCGGCACGCCGGCACGGTGCTGGTGGGCCAGCTGGCCGTGATGGCGTTCGGCGTGACCGACACCATCGTGGCCGGCCGCTATTCCGAGAATGCGCTCGCCGCGCTGTCGGTGGGTGCGGCCGTCTTCATCAGCGTGTTCGTCTCGCTGATGGGCGTGCTGCAGGCGCTGCTGCCGGTCTGGGCGGAGCTGCACGGCGCAGACCGGAGAAGCGAAGTCGGCCGCTCCGTGCGGCAGTCGCTCTACCTGAGCGCCATCACCATCGCGATCGGCATGGCGGTGCTGCTGCTGCCGGGCGCGGTGCTGCGCTGGACCCAGGTGCCGCCCGCGATGCGCGGCGAAGTGGAAACCTACCTGGCGGTGCTGGCCTTCGCATTGCCGCCGGCCCTGCTGTTCCGCCTGTTCAGCACCCTGAACCAGAGCCTGGGCAAGCCGCAGGTCGTGACCTGGCTCCAGCTGGGCTCGCTGTGCGTGAAGCTGCCGCTGTCGATCTGGTTTGCATTCGGCGGCGCGGGCCTGCCGGCCATGGGCCTGGTGGGCTGCGCCTGGGCCACGCTGTGCGTGAACTGGGCCATGTTGGCCTGCGCCGTGTGGCTGCTGCGCAGCAGCACCTTCTACCGCGACTACCGGCTCTGGGAACGCATCGAAGCGCCCGACTGGCGCCAGATCCGCCAGTTCGCGAGCCTGGGCATCCCCGGCGGCCTGGCCGTGCTGGTGGAAGTGACCTCATTCACCTTGATGGCGCTGTTCATTGCGCGCCTGGGCACGGCCGCAGCCGCCGCGCACCAGATCGCCTCGAACCTGCTGGCGGTGGCCTACATGGTGCCGCTCTCGCTGGCCATTGCCACCAGCGCGCGCGTGAGCTTCTGGCTCGGCGCCGGAAAGGCCGCCAAGGCCCGCCGCGCCTGCCGCATGGGCTTCGAACTCACCGCCCTTTGCGCACTGTTCTTCGCGGGTGCCATGGTGGCGCTGCGCTTCAGGCTGGCGCACGTGTATTCCGACAACCCGGCCGTCATCGCGCTGGCCGCGGCGCTGCTGCTGGTGGTGGCGGCCTATCACTTTGCCGATGCGCTGCAGACGCTGTGCGTGTTCGTGCTGCGCAGCTACCGCGTCACGCTGGTGCCGTTGGTCGTCTATTGCACGTTGCTCTGGGGCTTCGGCCTCGGCGGCAGCTACTTGCTGGCCTATCGCGGCCTGGGGCCGTGGCCCGCAATGCAGTCGCCGCTGGCGTTCTGGCTCATGAGCGCGGGCGCGCTGGCGGTCACGGCCCTGCTGTTCGGCGCGCTGCTGCGCTGGACGATGCGCCGCTCACTTCACTAGCAGCCGCGCTTCCCGCACGCGGGTTGCGGGGAACACCAGCGCGAAACGCGAGCCCTTGCCCACCGTGCTCTGGATCCGCAATTCGGCGCCATGACGCTGCGCGATGTGCTTCACGATGGCCAGGCCCAGGCCGGTGCCGCCGGTTTCGCGGGAGCGGCTGCGATCGATGCGATAGAAGCGCTCGGTCAAGCGCGGAATGTGCTCGGCGGCAATGCCGGGGCCGGTGTCGCGCACTGCGTATTCGCCGCGCCCATCGGGCAGCAGCCGCCAGCTCACCGCCACCTCGCCGCCGCCAGGCGTGTAGCGGATGGCGTTGCTCAGCAGGTTCGACATGGCGCTTTGCAGTTCGGTCGGTGCGCCCGAAATCTCGGATTCGGCCTCGATCGTGAAGGAAAGGCGGTGGCCCTGCGGCGCGAGCCGGCCAGACAGTCCCCGTCCCTCGTCTTCGCACTGGGCGAGCAGCGCACGGATGCGGATCCACTGGTTGCCCGATGGCGCCGCGCTGCCCTCGAGGCGTGAGAGCGTCAGCAGGTCGTTGACCAGGGTTTCCATGCGGTGCGACTGCTGGCTCATGAGCGAGAGATAGCGCGCGCGCTCGTCCGCATCGAGCGGCAGGTTCTGCAGGGTCTCCACGAAGCCCGCCAGCACGGTGAGCGGCGTCCGGATCTCGTGCGACACGTTGGCGACGAAGTCGCGCCGCATGGCTTCCGCCTGTTCGACCGCCGTGATGTCGCGCGTCAGCAGCATGCGGCGGTTGCCCGCATAGGGATGCACCTGCACCGACAGGCGCACCGGATGGCTGCGCTGGTGTCCCTGTCCCGGGCCGGAGGCATCGATGACCACATCGCGGCTGTAGTTCCACGAGGCCAGGTAGGCCACGAAGGCGGGATCGCGGACCAGGTTCGCAAGATGCTGCAGCAGATCCCGCTCGGCATCGATGCCGAACTGGCTGGCCGCCGTCTGGTTGCACCACTCGATGCGGCCCTGCTCGTCGAGCAGGATCACGCCGTTGGGAGACGCCTGGATGGCGGCCAGGAATTCCTGCAGGCGGTCCTCGGCCTGCCGGGTCTGCTGCTCGCGGTCGCGCAGCAGCTTGCGGATGCGCTCCGAGAGCTCGCCCCACACGCCGGCACCGCGGGTCGGCAGGCCCGCCGCGTTGTTGCGCAGCACCTGCAGCAGCCGCTCGGCCCGCCACGCATCGAGCGCGAGCCACAGCACCGCGCCCAGCCAGGCGCCCAGCCATCCGAACCTCCAGCCAAAAATGGCTGCAGCGCCCGCTCCTGTTACGAGGGACGCTATTAGAAATGTAGCAATACGGAAAGGCATGGCGGGCGATTATCCGCGCCCGCGGCCCGTGAAAGCAGCGGGACTCAAACCGTGACTTGGGCCGTCAGGCGATAACCCGCGCCGCGCACCGTCTCGACCATCGGCGAGGCGGCGCCCAGCGATTCGCGCAGGCGCTTGACGTGCACGTCGACCGTGCGTTCCTCGATGTAGACGTGGTCGCCCCAGACCTTGTCGAGCAATTGCGCCCGGCTGTGCACGCGCTCGGCGTGCTGCATCAGATAGGCCAGCAGCTTGAACTCGGTCGGTCCCACCTTGAGCGCATTGCCCTGCCAGGTGACGCGGTGCGTGGCGGTGTCGAGCGCGAGCTCGCCGATCTCCACACGTTCGGTCACCACCTCGGGCGCGCGGCGGCGCAGCACGGCGCGGATGCGCGCGAGCATTTCCTGCGTCGAGAACGGCTTGGTGATGTAGTCGTCGGCGCCCGCATCGAGGCCGGCCACCTTGTCGGGCTCGTCCCCGCGCGCGGTGAGCATCAGGATAGGAACGGCCTTGGTGCGCGGGTCCTTGCGCCACTGGCGCGCGAGCTGCAGGCCGCTCTGTCCGGGCAGCATCCAGTCGAGCAGGATCAGGTCCGGCAGGAAGGCGTCGATCTCGCGTTGCGCCGCCGCGCCGTCTTCCGACCAGATCGGCTCGAAGCCGTTGTGGCGCAGGTTGACGGCAATCAACTCGGCGATCGAGGACTCGTCTTCGACGATCAGGACTCGGGGTTTCTTCATGCTTTCTTGGGAGACTTGCGCTCGCTCTCTGTTACTGCAGCGCCGATTCGATCTCTTGCATCGAAGTGTGCCGCACATCGGCGCCCTTGACGATGTAGATGATGAATTCGGCGATGTTCTTGGCGTGGTCGCCGATGCGTTCGATGGCCTTGGCCAGGAACAGCAGGTCGAGGCTGGCCGAGATCGTGCGCGGGTCTTCCATCATGTAGGTGACCAGCTTGCGCACGAAGCCGTCGAACTCCTTGTCGATCAGGTCGTCGTCCTTCAGGATCGACAGCGCCGCGGCCGTGTCCAGCCGCGCGAACGCGTCCAGCGCGGTGCGCAGCAGGCCCGAGGCCAGGTCGGCCGCGATGCGCAGCTCGTTCGAGGGCAGTGCGCGGGCCGAGCCGCTCTCGATGATCGACTTGACCATGCGCGCGATCTTGTTGGCCTCGTCGCCCACGCGCTCCAGGTTGGCCGTGGTCTTGGAGATGGCGATCAGGAGGCGCAGGTCGCGCGCGGTCGGCTGGCGCCGCGCGATGATCGACGACAACTCGCGGTCGATCTCGATCTCCATGGCGTTGACGCGCGTCTCGGTTTCCATCACGCGGTCGGCAGCCTCGGGGTCGAACTGCAGCAGCGCGTAGACCGCCTGGTGGATCTGCGCCTCGACCATGCCGCCGAGCTCCATCACGCGCGACGAAACGCCGTTGAGTTCGCTGTCGAACTGGCTGGAGAGATGTTTTTCAGTCATGTGTGCCTCCTTGGCATCAGCCGAAACGGCCGGTAATGTAGTCCTCGGTCTCCTTGCGCTGCGGCTTGAAGAACATCTGTTCCGTCGCGCCGAATTCGATCAGGTCGCCCAGGTACATGTAGGCGGTGTAGTCGCTGCACCGTGCAGCCTGCTGCATGTTGTGCGTCACGATGACCACGGTGTACTCGTTTTTCAGCTCGGCGATCAACTCTTCGATCTTCGCGGTCGAAATCGGGTCGAGCGCGGAGCAGGGTTCGTCGAGCAGCAGCACTTCGGGCTTGATGGCAATGCCGCGTGCGATGCACAGGCGCTGCTGCTGGCCGCCGGAGAGGCCCGAGCCGCTTTGCTGCAGCTTGTCGCGCACTTCGGTCCACAGCGCCGCCTTCTTGAGCGCCCATTCCACGCGGTCGTCCATTTCGCTCGCGCTCAGATTCTCGAACAGCTTCACGCCGAAGGCGATGTTGTCGTAGATCGACATCGGGAACGGCGTGGGCTTCTGGAACACCATGCCGACCTTGGCGCGGATCAGCGCCACGTCCTGCTTGGACGTGAGCAGGTTCTCGCCGTCCAGGGCGATGGTGCCCTCGGCGCGCTGCTCCGGGTAGAGCTCGAACATGCGGTTGAAGGTGCGCAGCAGGGTCGACTTGCCGCAGCCCGACGGGCCGATGAAGGCCGTCACCTTGTTCTCGGGAATCTCGAGGTTGATGCCCTTGAGCGCATGGAACTTGCCATAGTAGAAGTTCAGGTCCTTGACCGAGATCTTCGAGCGCGACGGTTGTGCGACGGTGTTTGGCATGGTTGCTACTTCTTCTTGAATCAGAGTTTGTTGCGCGTGAGGACCCGCGCCAGGATGTTGAGGGCAAGCACGGCCACGGTGATCAGGAACACGCCGGCCCAGGCCAGCTGCTGCCAGTTTTCGTACGGGCTCATCGCGAACTTGAAGATCGTCACCGGCAGGCTGGCCATCGGCTGGCTGATGTCGGCGGTCCAGAACTGGTTGTTGAGCGCGGTGAAGAGCAGCGGCGCGGTTTCGCCCGCGATGCGCGCCACGGCCAGCAGCACACCCGTGACCACGCCGGCGCGCGCGGCGCGCAGCGTGATGCTCAGGATGACCTTCCACTTCGGCGTGCCGAGCGCATAGGCCGCCTCGCGCAGCCCCGGCGGCACCAGCTGCAGCATGTTCTCGGTGGTGCGGATGACCACCGGGATCACGATCAGCGCGAGCGACAGCGCACCCGCCAGGCCCGAGAAGGTCTTGAAGTACGCCACCACCACGGCATAGACGAACAGGCCGATCACGATCGACGGCGCCGACAGCAGGATGTCGTTGACGAAGCGCGTCACCGACGACAGCCAGCCCTTGGGGTTGTACTCCGCCAGGTAGATGCCGGCCATGATGCCGATCGGCGTGCCCACGAAGGTGGCCAGCGCCACCATCACGAACGAACCGAAGATCGCGTTGGCGATGCCGCCCGCCTCGTTCGGCGGCGGCGTCATCTCGGTGAAGGTGGCGAGCGCCAGGCCGCCCAGGCCCAGGCGCAGCGTCTCCCACAGGATCCAGACGAGCCAGAACACGCCGAACACCATCGCCGCGAGCGACAGCGTGAGCGCGATCTTGTTGACGCGGTTGCGCGCGGCAAACTTGGCCTGGCGCGTCTCGGCGAGCGCCTTGGCGCTCAGCAGGTTTTGTGCCGTACTCATGACTTGGTCCCTTCGCTCTTCTTCATCTGGGCCAGCAGCACCTTCGAGAGCGTCAGCACGACGAAGGTGATGAAGAACAGCACCAGGCCGAGGTACATCAGCGCGGCCTGGTGCAGGCCTGCGCCGGCTTCAGCGAATTCGTTGGCGAGTGCGGAGGTGATGCTGTTGGCCGCCTCGAACACGGAAAGCGAATTGAGCTGGTTCATGTTGCCGATCACGAAAGTGACCGCCATCGTCTCGCCCAGCGCCCGGCCGAGGCCGAGCATGATGCCGCCGATCACGCCGGCCTTGGTGTAGGGCAGCACGACCTTCGACACCACTTCCCAGGTGGTGGAGCCAAGGCCGTAGGCCGACTCCTTGAGCAGCGGCGGCGTCACTTCGAACACATCGCGCATCACCGAGGCGATGAACGGAATGATCATGATCGCGAGGATGATGCCGGCCGAGAGAATGCCGATGCCCACGGGCGGGCCGGACACCAGCGCACCAAGGTACGGCACGCCGGCAAGCAGCTTCTGCAGCGGCTGCTGCACCCAGGTGGAAAGAATCGGCCCGAACACCAGCAGGCCCCACATGCCGTACACGATCGACGGCACGGCGGCGAGCAGTTCGATGGCCGTGCCCAGCGGGCGCTTGAGCCAGTTGGGCGAAAGTTCGGTCAGGAACAGCGCAATGCCGAAGCTCACCGGCACCGCGATCACCAGCGCGATGATCGAGGTGGCCAGCGTACCGTAGATCATGACCAGGCCGCCGTACTCGTTCTGCACCGGATCCCAGACGCTGCTGGTCAGAAAGCCGAGACCGTACTTCGAGATGGCGGGCCATGCGCCGGCAATCAGCGACAGCAGGATGCCGATCAGCATCGCGAGCGTCAGCAACGCGGCGCCCTTGGCGGCCCAGCCGAACAGGCGGTCGGCCATGGGGCCCGAACGCGGTGCCTTGGCGGGCGGTGGTGCGGTGGCGCGGCCGCGTTCGGCCGCGAGGTCGAGCGTGGATGCGGAGGCAGGATAGGTGGATGACACGGGTCGCTCCGGCAATGACGAAAGCGGCGCATCCTCGAGCGAAGTGCTGCTCATGGGTGCGCCGTCCTGGGCTTGATGGGGTTGCTTACTTGAACGCGACCGGCTTGCCCGATGCGTCCTTGACTTCACCCCATGCCTTGGCGATCGTGGCCTTCACGCTGTCGGGCATCGGCACGTAGTCGAGCTCGTCGGCCGTCTTGTCGCCGCCCTTGTAGGCCCAGTCGAAGAACTTGAGCACGGTGGTCGCGTTGGCGGGTTTGTCCTGCACCTTGTGCATCAGGATGAAGGTCGCGCCGGTGATGGGCCATGCGCCCTTGTCGGCCTGGTTGGTCAGCACTTGGTAGAAGCTCTTGTTCCAGTCGGCGGCGGCGGCAGCAGCCTTGAAGGCCGTGTCTTCGGGCGAGACGAAGTTGCCGGCCGCGTTCTGCAGCTGGGCGTAGGTCATCTTGTTCTGCTTGACGTAGGCGTACTCGACGTAGCCGATCGAGTTGGGCAGGCGGCTCACGAACGCTGCGACGCCTTCGTTGCCCTTGCCGCCCGCGCCGGTGGGCCAGTTCACGGCCGTGCCTTCGCCGACCTTGGTCTTCCACTCGGCGTTGACCTTGCTCAGGTAGTTGGTGAACAGAAAGCTGGTGCCCGAGCCGTCGGCGCGGCGCACCGGTGCAATGGCGGCGTCAGGCAGGGCCAGCGAGCCGTTCAGCGCCTTGATGGCGGGGTCGTTCCACTTGGTGATCTTGCCCAGGTAGATGTCGCCCAGGACCTGACCGTTGAGCTTCAGCTCGCCGGGCTTGATGCCGGGGATGTTCACCACGGGAATCACGCCGCCGATGACGGTGGGGAATTGCATCAGGCCCTTGGCCTGGAGTTCTTCGTCCTTCAGGGGCGCATCGGAAGCGCCGAAATCGACCGTCTTGGCTTCGATCTGCTTGAGGCCGGCGCCCGAGCCGACCGACTGGTAGTTGATCTTGACGCCTGTGGCCTTGTTGAAATCGGAGGCCCACTTGGCGTACAGCGGCGCCGGGAAGCTGGCACCAGCGCCGGTCACATCTTGTGCGAAGGCGGGAACATGGGCAAAGGCCGCGGCCACGAGGCCGGCAGCTGCAAACTTGAAAGTCGTTTTCATGGAGGCTTCCTTTAGAAGTAAGAAGTAGTCCCTTTCGGGCTTGGAACGGACTCTAGAAAGCTTGTGTGACATCGGTGTGACACCCCGCTGTCGAGGGAAAATGCCGCTCTTTCCCCTGCGGTTCGTGTGACGCTGTCACACAACCGTCATTCGCCGCGCCTAGCCTTGCGAGCCTCGCCACCGGCGATTCGGAAGGCCGCGCGCCCGCCACGGCGCTACGATCGAAGACACCCGCCTTCTTCCACGACAACTACATGCAAAACGGCACCCGCCTCGCCGCCGTCGATCTCGGCTCGAACAGCTTCAGGCTCGAAATCGGACAGGTCGACCACGGCCAGATCCACCGCACCGAGTACCTGAAGGAAACGGTGCGCCAGGGCAACGGCCTGGACAGCGCCCGCAACCTCACGGCCGAGGCCATGCAGCGGGGCTGGGATGCGCTTGCCCGTTTTGGCGAACGGCTGGCCGGTTTCAAGCGCTCGCAGGTGCGCGCCGTCGCCACCCAGACACTGCGCGAGGCACGCAACCGCGAAGAATTCCTGCTGCGCGCGCGCACCATCCTGGGCTTCGGCATCGACGTGATCCCGGGCCGGGAGGAAGCCCGCCTCATCTACCAGGGCGTGTCGCACATGCTGCCGCACACCGACGCCTCCGACCGCGAGCGCCGCCTGGTGGTGGACATCGGCGGCCGCTCCACCGAAATGATCATCGGCCGCGCGCTCGACGCCGAGCTGATGGAGTCGTACCGGGTGGGCAGTGTCGCCTGGTCGATGAAGCATTTTGCGGAAGGCCTCTTCACCCAGAGCGCATTCCGCGCCGCCGAGGTGGCCGCCAAGGCGGTGCTCGACGACGCGCTGTCCAGCTACACCCGCGACCAGTGGGACGTGGCCTACGGCGCCTCCGGCACCATCGGCGCCGTGGGCGACGTGCTGGCCGCGGCGGGCGGCGAGCCGGGGCTCATCACCCGCGACGGCCTCGACTGGCTGGTCGACCGCCTCCTGAAGGCCGGCAGCACCGACAAGCTGCGCATCGACGGCATGCGCGAAGACCGCAAGCCGGTCATCGGCGGCGGCGTGAGCGTGCTGCGCGCGGTGTTCGACCTGCTCGACATCGAGGAAATGAGAGTGGCCCAGGGTGCACTCCGCCACGGCGTGCTCTATGAACTGCTGGAGCGCGACGAGAGCGTGGCCGACATGCGCACGGCCACCGTGGCGCGGCTGGCGAGCCGGTTCGCGGTCGATGCGGCGCAGGCCAGGCGGGTGGGCGAAACCGCGGCGGCCCTGTTCGTGCAGCTCACTCCCGCAGCGCGCGGCGGCAGCCCCGGCAGTCGTCCCGGGCGGGCGCTGCGCAAGCTCGGTTGGGCGGCCCAGCTGCACGAGATCGGCACGCTGGTCTCGCACAGCGACTATCACAAGCACGGCGCCTACATCCTCGACAACACCGACGCCCCCGGCTTTGCCGTCAACGAACTGCACGCACTCGGCCAGCTGGTGCTGGGCCAGCGCGGAAAGCTGCGCAAGCTCGACGCCGCGCTCGAGGACGAGACCTTCGTGATGCAGCTGTTGTCGCTGCGCCTGGCGGTGATCCTGTGCCATGCGCGCCGCGATCCCGATCCGCGGGCGCTGCACCTTGCGGCGCTGGGCGCCAGGGCCTTCACGATCGCCTGCGCGCCCGACTGGGCCGAAGCCTATCCGCAGTCCGCGCACCTGCTGCGCGAGGAAGTGCTGGCCTGGCAGAAGACCAGCAGCTGGCGCGTGGAGCTCAGCGGGGCCTGAGCCGCCCCACTTCGCCCACTTCGCCTTACTTCGCGTCGAGGCCGGCGGTGCGGGTGGTTTCCGCTGGAACCGCGCGCGGCTGGTCGCCTCCGAACATGCCGGCGTAGGCAGGCTGCACAACCCGGTCCAGCCCCTGCTTCAGCCCCTCGTGGGCCACCGCGGTGTCCTTGAGCAGGCCCTCATAGCTGAAATAGGTGGGCTCGCTCACGTCGGCGGTATGGGCCGTCTGGTGCACGACGGACTGCCGCTCGTCCCTGAGCAGTTGCTCCACCGAAATGAAGGGCTTGAAGCTCGATGTCGCATCGGCTGCGCCGTACGCCGTGGTGATCCGCAGGATCAAGGTGCTGTAGCCGGGCGTGGGCTGGAGCTCCGGCACCTTCATCTCGCTGGCCGCTCCGGTGGCACGCATGAAGGGCGTCAGCTTCACTTCGCGGCCGCTCTCCCGCAGGCGCGCCGCCAACTGCTCCGCGAACTGCCTGTTGAGCGCCATGGTCGTGCCGCTGTTCCTCACCGCGGCCGTGAATTCCTTGCTGCGCTGGTCGGTCCGGGCAGCCATGGTCATCCGGCTGTTGGTGTCGATGGTGAGGGCCACCAGCGCGCCGATGGGCCCCAGGAGAAGCCCGGCAAAGCCCGTCAGCCCCGAACCGCCGCCATCCGTGACGATCAGCTGGTCTTCCTCGTTGTAGATGAGCTCGACCTTCGCGGCCGACCGGGTGGCGTCCTGGCGCGCCTGCAGCGTGGGTTTGGACGCATCGGCCGCACACCCCGCCAGGAGGGCGGTGGCGGCGAGCAGGGACATCAGCTTCTGCAACGACATGCCCGCGTCCAGGCGCAGCAGGTCCATGAAGCTTCTTGGCAGCGGGTTGAGCAGTTTCATGCGTGTTCCCCAGTGGTGTGGCTGATCGGCGCCACTTCTTTTCCCTCATCGGGCCAAGGCGTGTTGCCGTGGAGTCACTGTAGGAATCGCGCCGCGTGCGCACATGGGCGGTGCGCACTTTCTCCAGGGAGACAAGCGCCCCGCCACCTCTGTCCGCGGCCATGACAAAGCGCCTGCCCGCCGGCCCCGGATGCGGCTAGCCGGTCCGTTTCACCTGGCGTGGAGGCTGGCGGTCCGGGTGGTTTCCGAACTGCCGACGCGCGGCGGCCCGTCTTCGCCGAACATGCCGGCATAGGCAGGCTGGACGATCCGGGCAAGGCCTTGCCGCAGGCCGTCCTGGGCCCTGGCCGTGTCCTGCAGCAGGCCGTCGTATGCCAGGTAGGCCGGCTCCTCCAGGTCGGAGGTGTGGGTGGTCTGGTGGAGAACGGCCTGCTGCTCGTCCTGCAGCGACTGTTCGATCGCCACGAAGGGCTTGAAGCTCGACGTCATGTCGGGCGCTCCGTAGGTCGTGGTGACCCGCACGAGCAACGTGCTGTAGCCCGGGGTGGGTTCGAACCCAGGGGCCTGCATCTGGGCGAGCTCGCCGTCCATGCGCGCGGCGGGTGTCAGCTTCACTTCGCGGCCGCCGGTCCGCAGACGCGCCGCCAGCTGCTCCGCGAACTGCCGGTTGAGCGGCATCGCGCCGCTGCTTTTCACGGCGGCCGTGAACTCCTTGCTGCGCCGCTCGATGCGGCTGGCCAGCGTCACCCGGGTGCCGACCTCGACGCCAAGGGCCAGCAGCGTGCCGACCGGCCCGAAAATCCCGGCCCAGCCCATGATCGCGGAGCCGCCGCCATCCATCACGGACAGCTGGTCCTGCTCGTTGTAGACGAGTTCGATCTTCGTGATCGACCGCGTCGCCTCGTGGCGAACCTGCGGCGCGGGTTCGGGCGTGCTCGTGGCGCAGCCGGCCAGCAGAGCTGCAAGGATCAGCAGCGAAACAAGTGTCTTCATGGGGGTGGCTGTAAGTTAAAGATGCAATATGTGTCCAAATGCATCTCTCGCAATCATTGTGCCTACATGGCACTGCCGCGCCCCACCCAATTCGTCAATTAGTTTACAGATTCGGGCAAATTTTCAGCCCGCGGATCGCCCCTCAGAGGAGTTCGGGCGACTGCACCGTCACCACCACCGTCTGCACGTCGCCATCGCGTTCGCGCGTGCGGATCCACCAGAGCGAACCCTTGCGCACCGGGCAGCTGTCCTGCTTCAGGCCGAGAAGCAGCGAGATCGCCTGCCCCACCGAGGGCTGGTGCCCGACCATCAGCACCACCGACTTGCCGTTGGGCCAGCCGGCCGCGGCCAGCATGGCCTCGGCCGTGGTGTCGGGGGCGAGTTCGGCGCGCAGCTTGTATTTGCGGCCGAGCGCAAGCGCGGTCTGCTCGCAGCGCCGCGCAGGGCTGCAGATGATGCGCGTGCCATCCGGCAACTGCCGGTCGAGCCAGCTTGCCATGCGCTTGGCCTGCTTCTCGCCGCGCGCGGTCAGGGAACGCTGCAGGTCGTCGCAGCCCTCGGTCCAGTCCTCGGCTTCGGCATGGCGCCAGAAGATCAAGTCCATGGTTGTCGTCTTTCGATCGTCAGTTGCTGGGTGCATCGGGGTGATGGCCTCGCGATGCATACCGGTTCATGAGTGCGGCCTGTGCCCCGTGCGCCTCGACGATGGGTGACGCGCCCGCCTCGCCGGAGTGGGTGTCGTGGTCGACGCGCGTGTAGATGCCGTCGCCGCCCAGGTCCCAGGCGTCGCGTCCGTCGTGCAGGTAGGCGACCAGGCATTCGTCGATCAGGCGCTGGCGAAGGCCGGGGTCGGTCACCGGCCAGGCCAGCTCGATGCGCCGCATCATGTTGCGGTTCATCCAGTCGGCGCTCGACAGGTAGAGCGACTCGTCCTCGCCATTGCGGAAGTAGAAGACACGCGAGTGCTCGAGAAAACGCCCGATCACCGAGCGCACGCGGATGTTGTCGGTCAGCCCCGGCACCTGCGCGGGCAGCGTGCAGGCGCCGCGCACGATGAGATCGATCTTCACGCCGTTCTGGCCGGCGCGCATCAGCGCGGCCACCAGTGCGTCGTCGGTCAGCGCATTCATCTTGGCGACGATGCGAGTCGGCTCGCCGGTGGCGGCGGCCAGGCCCAGCGCGTCGATCTGTGCGACGAGGTTCTTGTGCAGGTCGAATGGTGCCAGCCACATGCGGTTGAGCTTGGGCAGCCGGCTCTGGCTTGCCAGGTGCACGAACACGGCTTCCATGTCGGCCGTGAGCAGCGGATCGGCCGTCAGATGGCTGATGTCGGTGTAGAGCCTGGCGGTGCGCGGGTTGTAGTTGCCGGTGGAGAGATGGCCGTAGCGGCGCATCTGCTTGCCCTCGCGGCGCGTCACCAGCAGCATCTTGGCGTGCGTCTTCAGGCCCACCACGCCATACACCACCTGCGCGCCGATCGACTCGAGCATTTCGGCCCAGTTGATGTTGGCCTCTTCATCGAAGCGGGCCTTGAGCTCCACCACCACCGTCACTTCCTTGCCGCGGCGCACGGCTTCGCGCAGCAGGTCCATCAGTTCCGAATCGGTGCCCGTGCGGTAGATGGTCTGCTTGATGGCCAGCACCTGCGGGTCTTGCACGGCCTCGCGCAGGAACGCGAGCACGCCGTCGAAGCTCTCGAAGGGCTGGTGGATCAGCACGTCGCCGTGCTGCAGCCGCTCGAAGAACGACTGCGCCGGCGACAGCGTGACCGGGTAGGAGGCCGAGTACGGCGGAAACAGCAGCTGCGGCTCCTCCAGCAGATCGATCAGCTGGGTCAGCCGGGCCAGGTTGACGGGGCCATGCACGCGGTAGAGCGCCTGCTGCGGCAGGTTGAATTGCGCGAGCAGGAAGCTCGCGAGCGACTCCGCGCAGCTGGCCGACACCTCGAGCCGCACGGCCTGACCGTAGTGCCGGTGCTGCAGCCCCTGGCGCAATGCGGTGCGCAGGTTCTTGACGTCTTCCTCGTCGACCGCCAGGTCGGAATGCCGCGTGACGCGGAACTGCGAGAAATCGCCCACCTCGCGCCCCGGGAACATGCTCGAAAGATGGGCACGCACCACGCTCGACAGCGCCACGAACAGCGTCTTGCCGTCCGACACCTTGGCCGGCATGCGGATCACACGCGGCAGCACGCGCGGCACCTTCACGATCTGGATCGGGTTCTCGCGCCCGAAGGCGTCCTTGCCGCCCAGCCGCACGATGAAGTTGAGCGACTTGTTGGCCACCTGCGGAAACGGGTGCGCCGGGTCCAGCCCGACCGGGATCAGCAGCGGGCGCACTTCGCGCTCGAAATATTCGCTGACCCATTTGCGCTGCGCCGGATTGCGTTCGCCGTGCGAAATGATGTGGATGCCGTGCTTTGCGAAGGTCGGCATCAGCTCGTCGTTGTAGAGCGCGTACTGGCGCGCCACCAGCGTGTGGGCAGCCTCCGCCAGCCGCTCGAACGATTCGATCGTGTAGGCGCCCTTCTGGTCGCCGGCGCTGCTGGCAATCAGATGCGGTGCGGCACGGACTTCGAAGAATTCGTCGAGGTTCGATGAAACGATGCAAAGATAGCGAAGGCGCTCGATCAGCGGC
Source organism: Variovorax beijingensis (assembly GCF_003951285.1). Lineage (GTDB taxonomy): Bacteria > Pseudomonadota > Gammaproteobacteria > Burkholderiales > Burkholderiaceae_C > Variovorax > Variovorax beijingensis. Next base: position 99,753 of record NZ_RXFQ01000009.1, read on the forward strand.
ACTTCGGGCCTGCGGGCCCAGTCGAGCACGCGCTCGTTGAAGGACAGGATGCTGTGGTCGCGGTCGAGCAGCGTGAGGGCCGTTGCCGCGGCCGCGGGCGTGCGGTCAGCGGGAGCAGGTTGCATGGGCACTGATTCTGGAGCAAGCGGCACGGGAGCACATGTAGGCTGAAATATGACAGTGTCGCCCTCGTTTGTGACGTTTTCGTGACCACTGTGTGACGCCTGCGGACCGCCCGTGGGCAGCCCCGTGCCGGGCGAAGAGGCGGACGGCCCGGCACCGGGCCGGGCGGCCGCCGGCTTCATGCGCCGAGAAAGTGCTTGCGGTAGCGCGGCGGCAGGTCGTCGATGCGCATCAGCATCGGCAGGTCTGCCGTGTTGAAGTCCGGGTCCCAGGCCGGAGCGCCCAGCACCTTGGCACCCAGGCGCAGGTAGCCCTTGATGAGCGCGGGCGGCTCGACGTCGAGCGCGCCGTCGAGCCGCTCCACCGGCAGCGGCAGGCGCGGCTGCACCTGGTACTGGATCGGCGCCATGTGGCTGGCCGACAGCTGCCGCCAGATGCTGGCCGCCGCATCGCCACTGGTCACGCCGTTGTGCGACATCGGAATGCTCGCGCAGCCGATCATGGTGTCGAGCTTGTTGCGGTGCATGAAGCCCGCAAGGGCACCCCACAGCGCGAGGATCACGCCGCCCTGCCGGTGGTCGGGATGCACGCAGCTGCGGCCCAGTTCGACCATGCGCTCACGCAGGTCGCGCAGCCGGGTCAGGTCGAACTCGGTGTCGCTGTAGGTGCTGCCCACGCGCCGGGCCTGGGCCGGCGTGAGCACGCGGTAGGTGCCGATCACCTGCTGGGTCCGTTCCTCGCGCACCAGCAGATGCTCGCAGAAGTCGTCGAACAGGTCGATGTCGTGGCCGGCCAGCGGCGTGCTCACGCGGGCGCCCATTTCGCCGACGAACACCTCGTGGCGCAGGCGCTGCGCGGCGCGCACGTCGTCCAGGTGGCGGGCCCAGCTCACGGTGATGCCTTGCCTGGCATCGACGATGACCGGCGGCACCAGCACGGCAGCGGGCACCGACGCGGGCGTGGCTGCAGGGGCGGGCCACAGGGCGGCGCGCAGCCCGAGCTGCGACAGCGGGAACGTCGGGTTGGGCAGTTCTTTCATGGGGACCCTTTCTGCTGAGGGAGTCTCTGCACCCGCGGTGAAACGGGTATGTCAGCGCCATTGCATTTGCATGACGGTGTTACCGCGTGTTTTAGGGCTGCCTGGATGTCTAATGCGGTGGGTCCGCGACATGGAGTTTTCTCAATGGCCACAGCCGCAAGCAGCAATTTCGACAACCGCCTTCACCAGACCTTTCCCGTCCTGAGCGATACCGAAATCGCGCGCATCGCGCACTTCGGAACCGTGCAGCGCTTCGCCCGCGGGGAGCGGCTGTTCACCGCCGGGGAAACCAGCCCCGGCATGTTCGTCCTGCTCAAGGGCGTGGTGGCGGTCACGCAGCGCGACGGGCTCGGGCACGTGGTGCCCATCGTGCGCCAGGGCCCGGGCGAGTTCCTTGCCGAAGTCGGCCAGCTGAGCGGCCGCCCTGCCCTGGTCGACGGCCATGCCGAGGAAGAGGTGGAAGCGCTGATCGTGCCGCCCGCGCAGCTGCGCGCACTGCTGGTCGCGGAAGCCGATCTTGGCGAGCGCATCACCCGCGCGCTGATCCTGCGGCGCGTGGCGCTGATCGAATCCGGCGCCAGCGGGCCGGTGCTGATCGGCCGGCCGGAGTCGCCCGACATGGCGCGCCTGGAAAACTTCCTGCGGCGCAACGGGCATCCCTACCACCTGGTCGATGCGGCCGAAGACCCCGGCGCCGCCGCGCTGCTCGAGCAGTACGGCACCTGCAAGCTGCTGGCCGTGTGCCCCGACGGTTCGGTGCTGGTCAACCCCGCCGAAGACGCGCTGGCCCGCTGCCTGGGCATGGTCGACACCGCGGAGCACAACGAACTGTTCGACGTGGCGGTGGTCGGGGCCGGTCCGGCCGGCCTCGCGACCGCGGTGTATGCGGCCTCCGAGGGACTGCGCGTGATCGTGCTCGACTGCCGCGCCTTCGGCGGGCAGGCCGGCGCGAGTGCGCGCATCGAGAACTACCTGGGCTTTCCCACCGGCATCTCGGGGCAGGCGCTCGCGGGCCGGGCTTTCGTGCAGGCTCAGAAGTTCGGCGTGGAAATGCTGATCCCGGCCAAGGTGATGTCTCTGGACTGCTCGCGCGACAACCCCATGGGGGCCCTGCGCATCGCGCTGGCCGACGGCCGCGCCATCCATGCGCGCACGGTGGTGATTGCAAGCGGCGCACGCTACCGGCGGCCCGACGTGCCGCGGCTGTCCGAGTTCGAGGGCCGCGGCATCTGGTACTGGGCCTCGGCCATCGAGGCCAAGCTCTGCGCGCAGCAGGAGGTTGCGCTGGTCGGCGGCGGCAATTCGGCCGGACAGGCCGCGGTGTTCCTGTCGCGGCATGCGGCCAAGGTCAACGTGCTGGTGCGCGGCCCGTCGCTCGCGGCCAGCATGTCGCGCTACCTGATCGACCGCATCGAGGCCACGCCCAACATCGAACTGCATCCCCATACGCAACTGGTGAAGCTCATCGGCGACTCCGGCGAGGGCCTGACGGGTGCGACCTGGCGCTGCCAGACCACGGGCAACGAGCATGACTGCAACGCGCGCAACATCTTCCTCTTCGTGGGCGCCGAGCCCGAGACCAGTTGGCTCGACGGCTGCGGCGTCTCGGTCGACAAGCATGGCTTCGTGCTGACGGGCGGTGCGGCCAGCAGCGGCTTTCCGGCACGGCCCTCCACCGCGCTGGAATCCAGCGTGCAGGGCGTCTTTGCCGTAGGCGACGTGCGTTCGGGTTCGGTCAAGCGCGTGGGCGGCGCCATCGGCGAAGGCGCCGCCGTGGTCGCGCTGATCCACCAGCACCTGTCGTCCAGCTCCGCCGTTGCGTGAGCGTGCTGCGTCCGTAATTCCCGGCGCTGCACGCGCGCGGATGGCCGCGTATATGCTGCCTGCCTCGCATCACGACCAACCCTCAACACCGGAGCCCGCGACATGCCTGCATCGCCCATCGAGGTCTATTCCTGGCCCACGCCCAACGGCCACAAGATTCACATCATGCTGGAGGAGTGCGGCCTGCCGTACAACGCCCGTCCGATCAACATCGGCAAGGGTGACCAGTTCGCTCCCGAGTTCCTGCAGATCAGCCCCAACAACAAGATTCCCGCCATCACCGATCCCGACGGCCCGGACGGCAAGCCGATCTCGCTGTTCGAATCGGGCGCCATCCTCGTCTACCTGGCCGGCAAGACCGGCCAACTGCTGCCCAAGACCGACCGCGAGCGCTACGACGTCCTGCAGTGGCTCATGTTCCAGATGGGCGGCGTCGGCCCCATGCTCGGCCAGGCGCATCACTTCCGCATGTACGCCCCTGAAAAGATCGGCTACGCCATCGAGCGCTACAGCAACGAAGCCAAGCGCCTCTACGGCGTGATCGACAAGCAGCTGTCGAAGAACGAATTCATTGCCGGCAAGACCTATTCGATTGCCGACATTGCGATCTTCCCATGGCTGCGCAGTTGGGAAAACCAGGGCATCACGCTCACCGACTATCCGAACCTGAAGGCCTGGTTCGACGGCATTGCCGCGCGCCCCGCCGTGCAGCGCGGCGTGAAAGTGCTGGCCGACCTGCGCCAGCCGATCACCGGCGACAAGGAGCGCGAGATCCTTTTCGGCAAGACCCAATACGAGAAGCGCTGAGAGCGCAGTTATTCGGGCTAGAATAGAAGGCTTGTCGGGGTGTAGCGCAGCCTGGTAGCGCATCTGGTTTGGGACCAGAGGGTCGAAGGTTCGAATCCTTTCGCCCCGACCAAGAAAAATACGAATGCCTGCAATGACTCACGTTGTTGCAGGCATCTTGTTTTTCAGCCCGCGCCAAAAACAATCCCGGCGGTGAATTCCTCGCGTACAGTCGAATTCAACATCATCACTGACCGGGGTTGGCCGTGTCCTACTACGAACTCAAGATTGGCAACCAGACCGGGCTGGTCCAGGTCACGCAGGACCTCGTCTCCCACACCGCCACCCTGTACTGGATGCCCCGCCGCCGCCCCTTGCGCGCCACGGAAGAGATCAATTCCACGCCGCTGGCCCAGCACCAGACCTACGGGCCCTCGGAAGCGCAGACGCTCGATCTGCTCCGCGCATGGGCCGTCGAGAACTTCGAGCCGGTCGGCAATTTCGTCCAGATCTGATCGCCCTCCGGCACCCCGGGCTCCAGGGTGGATGTGGGTAGAATCCGGGGCTCCGTCCGGCCCGGAATCTGCCCGTAGCTCAGTTGGATAGAGCACCTGCCTTCTAAGCAGGTTGTCGGGGGTTCGATCCCCTCCGGGCAGGCCAATTTAGTGTTCCGCGAAGACCCACAAAGAACCGCGATCACCCATTTTCCCTCTGTAGAAGTGCATTCTTTGCTTCACAAAGAATCATGATGAACCGTTGAGATTCATCAAATTCGGGGGAACAATCGGGGGAACAAGTACAGTTTCGACCTCCGTCGCCGAAATTGTTCCCCCGTGCTCACCGACACCGCCTGCAAGAAGACTCTCTGCTCTGCGGACGAGCTGCGGCTGCGCCTCTCTGCCCTCCTCTTTCAGCGGCCCGGCAACATCCGGCAAATGCGCTGATCGGACCCTCGACCTCGATCAGGCGATATGGACGATCCCCGCGGGGACGCTGCGCCGCAGGGCTTCGACAATCACCGCAGACAGCGCATCTCAGCAAAGGGGGCAGCGGAGTCCTGCGCGACGGGGAAACAGCTTGGCCGTCCTCTCGGCTTGCATCGCGAGTTAGTTATTACCCATATGTAATACCAAATGTGTAAAACTTTTCTCACTAACGCCCTCTGATCCACCCGTGACAGAGGGCGAATTCTCCACCGTTGCAGTGGATAAGGCGGTGCACAAACACGCGCGCATGGCCGGAAAGTGTTGCCATGGCTGAGTTGAGGCGCAGCGCCTTGAAAAGCAGCACCTCGCCGTCTCTGAGCCCCTATCACTTCTGACTGTGGTGGCCCTCATCGAGTACCTCTCGTGTGCAGCGCCAGTGAGGACATTTGTCTCCCCGGAAAAGGTGCGTACCGCTCACGCGCGCGTGCGGCGCTTTTTCTACAGTGACTTCACGGCGAAACGCCTTGCGCCAGGACAGGCAAACAAGCGGCGCCGGTTGTCCACCTCACTGGAGAACGCACATGGAACGCAGCCAGCTACCCGGAAATTGCTTCTTGGTTCTTGTCTATTTGCTCGCGCTGCTTGCTTTGTGGCTCAGCAACTGAACGTGAAGCTGCCGGCCCGGGCCGACGCCAGCCAGCGTAGGAAATCCACCGTCAGCAAGAGGCGCCAAAACGATATGGCACCGGCGCCTTGCAGGTTCACGCTGGGTTGATGGCAACCCAACAAGAGCAGCACAAGCAAGGCGACATCGGCCGCCGCCTGATGTGGATCCTGCTGGCCGTCATTGCGGTCATCGTCGTGGCGGTGCTTTTCTTCTACGGCATCACCGATCCATCGAAAGGACCGGGCAACGTTCCTGCAAGCGGCGCCGTGGCGCCGGCCCGGGAGAACGCCAGCCCACCCAAATCCCGCCAGGAAGAAGGCCGCCTTCGAGCGCCGGCTCACCGCCATCCGCACCCCAAGGCCTATGCCGAACGTGGAATCGATAGGCAGCATCGACCGGGGTATCTTCCGAACCGGACCGGCACGCGGGACGATGCGCGCCCTTGTCACCCCCATCACCCTCAGGCCGGGAGACGTAACGTGGCGCATGCGCTTTTCAAGCAGATCCTCATGACGCGGCTGCCAATGCGGTTCTACAGTCCGTCTGAAATAGACCGGCTCAAGGACCTGCGGGATGCCGGATACATCAGGGTGGTGTTCTCGCCGCCGCAAGGCGCGGCGGCGCCCTCTGCAACGGTGCACGAGGTCACGAACCTGGGACGCGCTGCCGCGCGCTACTTCGGATCGGGCGACGGGCCGCACCCTGATCTGCCTTCGGTCGCCTTCGTACTTCCTTGCCGGCACGATCCGGCCGGTTGATCGTCTGGCCCGGTTCAGGCCGCGCTCGCCTGCGCCACCGCTTCCAGGAACTCGAATCCCATCGTCCGCGCGTGATAGTGCAATCCGCCATCCTGCACGATCAGGAAGCGTGCGCCCTTCATGCCTGTGTTGTGATGCGAATGCGGCGCGCCCGGCGGCGTGACAAGGGTCGCCCATGGCTCCCATTGGCAATGCACTCCGCCGACCGTCGAATGGCATGCGTCGCCCTGCACCACCAGCGTGACGGCCGCGGAATTGTGGCGGTGCGATCGTTGATGCGTCTGCGGCTCCAGGGTGTTGAAGCTCAAGGTCAACGTGGGCGTCAGGTTGCGCGCCGGCTCCTGCCGGTCGGACGAAAAGATCAGCGCACGGCCCGAGGTCGCGTCGCTCGTGGCCATGGAAAGGATCAGTGCGAACTGCCGTTCGATCTCGTCGGCGGGATAGTGCACTGCATCGATGAGCGCGCTCGACGCCGCGGGCGGCTGCGACCCGTCGAAGGCCAGCTGCGGCTCGTTGCCCACGGTCCACAGCAGCGCGCCTGCGGGACCGGCGCTCAGCCGATAGCCCTGCGCCGCGGGCAGCAGGAAGACGTCGCCCGCGCCGAATGCAAGCCCTTCGGCCATGCCGCCAAGCTCGCCGCTCCCTGAAATCACATACCAGACCGAGCCGGTGGCGTGGACGTCGAACGGCAACGCCTCGCCGGGCGCAACACGCATGTAGCGCGCGAGCATGAGCGGCGTGGTGGCCGCAAACCCGCAGTCCAGCGCATCGGACTGGTCGCAATCGAACACGCCGAACGCATTTGCGCGCGGTGGCGCGAAGCGCCGTGCAGGCACTTCGGGCAGCTTCACATTGAATGCATTGCCGGAGTTGAAGTAGCGTGCCCGAGCCTGCGCAGCGGTCGCGGGCACTGCGGGCTGCTGTGCAGGCAGGTCCGCCATGTCGGTGATCAACTCGCTCATCTTCAAGCGCCCTCCCCGCCATCTGCATACGGCAGCAGCACGCGCAGCAGCACGTCGGCACCGGCCGCCACATGCGCCGGCTCGGCCCACTCGTGCTCCGCGTGGCTCACCCCGCCGCGGCAGGGAATGAAGATCATCGCGCTCGGACACAGCGCCGCCATATGGCGCGCGTCGTGGCCCGCAGCGGAAAGAATGGGCATGTGCGGCTCCCCAAGCTGTTCCGCCGCGGCGGCAATGGCCGCCTGCAGCGCGGGATCGAAGGCATTGGAGGGCGCATCGACCAGCCGGGTCGACGTGGCCTTGCAAGGTTCGGCATGCATGCCGCACAGCGCGTCCAGCTGTTGGCCCAGCAGGCCGAGTACGTCGTTGTCGGGATGGCGCAGATCGATGCGCAGCGTGACGCGCTCGGGCACCACCGAGGGCGCATTCGGTTCGACCTGGAGCCGTCCGATGGTGAACTTCACCGCGTCGTCATGGCCGCCGATCTTGCTGTAGCACGCCGCCGCGACGCGTGCGAAGGCGGCGAGCGCGTCGCGCCGGCCGGCCATGGCGAGCGTGCCGGCATGGCCTCTTTCGCCATCGATCACGACGTCGAATGTCTTCTTGCCCTGGATGCCGGTGACGACGCCGATCACCCGCCCTCCCGCCTCGAGCACCGGGCCCTGCTCGATGTGCGCTTCCAGGTAGGCCTTCAATGGAAAACCGAGCGGCCTGCGCCGCAGCGACGGGAATGCGGCATGCAAGGCATCGAGTGCCTCGGCCACCGAGACGCCATCGGCATCGCGCGCCGCACGCACGGCCTCGAGGGTGCGGACGCCGGCGAAAGCTTCGGAGCCCATCATGCCGGGTGCGAAGCGCGAGCCTTCTTCGTTCATCCATGCCACGCAGACCATGTCCGCCGGCGGGCGCACGCCCCGCTCCGCGAGCACGGTCAGCACCTCCAGCGCCGCGAGCACGCCGTACACGCCGTCGAAGCGGCCGCCGCCGGGCTGGCTGTCGAGATGGCTGCCCGCGAGCACCGGCGGCGCCTCCCGATCGAAGCCGGGCAGCGCGATGAAGAGATTGCCCGCCGCATCGGTCGCGGGCTCCAGCCCCGCCGCCCTGGCCCAGCCGATCATCAGGTGCCAGGACTCGATCTCTTCCGCGCTGAGCGCCTGCCGATCGACGCCGCCCCCGGCGGTGGCGCCGCAGCGCGCGAGCGCCATGAGCCGCTGCCAGAGGCGGTCGGCATTGACGCGGCACGCGGCCAATGTGCGCTCCGACATTGCCTGCGCCATCAGTCGGTCTTCATGATCTGGCTGGGCAGCGCGCGCGGATCGCGCGGCTTCCACTGGCCGGCCTCGACCTGCGCGAAGAACTCCGCCAGCAAGGCATTGAACGCGGCCGGCTCTTCCAGGTTGAGCGTGTGGCCGGTCTTCGGCATGACGGCCAGGCCGCAGGCCGGAATGGTTTTCTTGAGGAAGATGCCGGGCTGCAGGCAGTGATCGTCCTCGTCGCCGACCACCACCAGCGAAGGCGCACCCATCACGCGCAGTTCGGCCTCCAGGTCGTAGATCGACGGACGCCGTGCCTGCACGCCGCGCATGGTGTTGGCCGCCCCGACCGCGTCGTGCTGGCCGAGCCAGGTCGCAAATTCCTGCCAGCCGCGCGGGTCCTTGTTCTGGAACTGCACGCGGCTCGCGCCGAGCGAATAGGTGCGTGCGAAGCGTTCGGCACCCTGCAGTTCGAACTGCTTCGCCACCTCCAGCGAGACGCCGCGGAAATATTCCTCGTGTTCCTTCTCGGCGCCGTAGCCCGCGCCGGCAATCACCAGCGAAGCCGCGCGCCCGCTGTGTCGCAGGCCGAAGTGCAGCGTCGCGAAGCCGCCCATCGACAGGCCGACGATGTGCGCGCGCGGCAGTTGCAGCGCATCCATGACGGCGGCGATGTCGTCCGCGGCAATGGCCTGCGAGTAGCGTTCCATGTCCTTCGGCACGTCCGAGGGCGGATAGCCGCGTGCGCCGAAGGTCACGCACTGGTGGCGGCGCGCAAAGTAGCGCATCTGCGGCTCCCAGCTGCGATGGTCGCCGCCGAACTCGTGCACGAACACGATGGGCGTGCCGCTGCCGGCGGTTTCGTAGTACAGGCGGACACCGTCCGCGGTGGTGGCAAAGCTCATGGCGTTCCTCAGAAAAGCGCCGCGGTGGCGGGAAGGTTGCGCGCACGCTCCACGGCTTGCGGCAGCACGTCGCACAGGGCCTGCGCCCAGGCCTTGGGCACGGTGGTCGATATCTTCACGAAACGATGGCCGAAGCGCGGCGTGTGGTACGTGCCCTGCCGCACCATGATGTCGTGCTCGCCCAGCGCGCTGACCAGCGCCTCGGGCGTCACGCCCGCGCCGCTGCACTCGACCACGATGAAGTTGGCCTGCGACGGAAACACCGGCACTTCGAAGCCGGGCAGTTCTGCAAAGGCCTCGACGATCATTCGCTGGTTCTCGCGCTGCTGCGCAATGACCTCGGCCATCCACTCGTCCTTCACCGCAAGGCCCGCAATGGCCGCGCGCTGCGCGAGCACGCTGGCGCCCAGCGGCGCCTGCGAGTGCGGCAGGATGCGCGCGAGCAATTCGGGCGACGCAACGAGCGCACCCAGCCGCAGTCCGGCCAGGCCCAGCCACTTCGAGAAGCTCACGATCGTCACCGTGCCTTCGGGATAGAAGCGTGAAGCCAGCGTGTGGCTGTCGGCGAAGTCGCGGTAGGTGCAGTCGTGGATCAGCACGGCGCCGACTTCTCGGGCACGCATTGCGAAGGCACGGATCTCGTCTTCGGTGTAGGTGGTGCCGAGCGGGTTGTTCGGGTCCACCAGGTAGATGACCGCGGTGTTCTCGTCGGTCGATGCGGCGAGCGCATCGGCCGAGAGCTTGAAGCCATGCTCGGGCCCGTAGATCGGGATCTCGGTCAGCACCGAGCCTGCCTTGGCCGCAAACTGCAGCGGCCATTTCCAGCCGGGGTCGGTGGTGACGAAGCCCTTGCCTTCCCTGCAAAAGGCACGGCAGGCCAGCGCCAGCGCGGACACCGCACCGTCGGTCACCACCGCCGATTGATCCGGCACGCCCAGGTCGGCCACGATGGCCGCGCGCAATGCTTCCATGCCCAGCGGCGGCGCGTAGGCGTGAAAGCTCTCGTCGTCGATGGCATCGTGCAGCGCCTTGCGGACGGAAGGGTGCAGCGGAAAGTGGTTGGTGTTCTGGCCCAGCCACATCAGGTCCGGGTTGGTGAACAGGCGGTCGAAGTACTGGTTGCGGGTTTCGGCGTCGCCGGTCACGGAAGGCACGGCTGCCACGGGGTTCAGCGCCGCATTCATGCCGCAATCCTGCGGGCCTGCTCGGCCTCGATGACCTTCTTGCTGGTCTTGATGATCGAGCCGCGCGCCGCAATGCCGCCGTCGATGGTCACCACCGTGCCGGTGATGTAGCCCGCGCGCGGCGAAGCCAGGAACACCATCAGTTCCGCGACTTCCTCGGGCGTGGCCGGGCGGCCGCCGGGGTAGTTGTCGAACAGCTCTTCCCAGCGGCCTTCGTCTCCGTGGGTGTCGAGCGCGCGGCGCTTCATGAGCTTGACCATGCGGTCGGTCGCCACCGGGCCGGGGTTCACGCCCACCACGCGGATGCCGTCGTCCAGGCTCACACCGCCCAGCGCGCGCGTGAAGGCCATGACGGCGGCATTGCCGGTGGAGCCGGCGATGTAGTTGGCGTCCCAGTTCTCGCCGGAGTTGCCGATGTCGTTGACGATGACGCCGCCGCCCGCGGCCTTCATGCGTGCGTAGTAGATCTGGCTCAATTCCATGTAGCCCAGCACCTTGAGCTGGAAGCCGCGCCGCACGGCCGCGAAGTCGAGCGACTCGATCGGGCCCGGGGGAATGTCGCCCGCATTGTTCACGAGGATGTCGACGTGGCCCGCCGCCTCGGCAAGCAGGTTCATGGCACCGGCGGCCGCCAGGTCCATCGGATGGACCTTCACGTTGATCGGATGGATCTTCTCGATCTCTTCCTTCGCGGCCGCGAGCGCGCCGCCGTCGCGCGCCGCCAGGTGCAGGTGGCAGCCTTCGGCGGCGAATGCGTGCGCGGCGGCAAGGCCAATGCCCTTGGAGGCGCCGGTGATGAGAACGGTCTTGCCTTCGAGTTCGAGTTTCATGGATTCGGGTCCTGGGATGCGATCAGAGAAATAGGTTGGAGAAGTGGGTCAGCTTGCGCCGGTGTCCTGCTCGGACAGCGCCGCGATCAGGTCGACGATGTCGTCCTCGAGCAGGCTCACGTGATCGATGGCGGCGTCGAATGCGGCCTTCGGGTCGTTGCGGCGGATCGCGTCGAGGATGGCGCCGTGCTCGCCGATGGTGGCCGTCATGCGGCCGGGCTGGAAGGTCACGTAGCGCCGGTAGACGCGCACGCGCTTTCGGAGTGCGCGCGTCTGCTCGGCCAGGTAGTGGGTGTTGGAGGCCTCGTACAGCGCGTCGTGGAAATCCTGGTTCACGTCGTAGAAGCGCGAGTGGTCGCCCGAAGCAAGAATGCTCGTGAGCTCGTCGTGCAGCGCGCTCATGCGCGCCTTCTGCGCCTCGGTGGCGCGGCGCGCCGCGAACTTGGCGCACAGGCCTTCCATCACGGCCATCATCTGGAACATCTCGATCAGCATCGGCAGCGAGATGCGCGCCACGCACACGCCGCCCTGGCGGCTGCGCAGGTCCACCAGGCCGGTGGCGGCCAGCGCCTTGAGCGCCTCGCGCACGGGCGTGCGCGACACCTTGAAGCGCTCCGACAGCTCGGCCTCGTCGAGCCGCGTTCCGGGCTTGAGCACGCCGCTCACGATCAGGTCTTCGAGCGTGTCCTTGAGTTCGTCGGACAGCGTGGCGCCGCCCTTCACGCGCTGCCGGTCGCGGCCGCGCAGCGCCGCGGGCTGGGTGGTATCGGATTCGTCGGGTTCCATGCTGCTCATGTCTTCTTTCTTGTGGTTGTCGTCGGGAGATGCCGCCGGACCGCCTGCCATCGCCGGCTTCAGAAGGGACGGTCGCCGGCCACGGTGGTGCGGTGCATCACGCGGCGGTAGGCCGTGTCGTCATAGGGTGTGGCGCGGTGCATGGTGCAGCGGTTGTCCCAGATCAGCAGGTCGCCGGCGAGCCACTTGTGGCGATAGCTGAACTCGGGCGAGATGGCGTGGGCATTGAGCTCGGCCAGCAGCGCGGCGCTTTCCTCCGGCGGCAAGCCGTCGATCTGCTTGACCACGTCCTCGCCCACGTAGAGCGACAGGCGGCCCGTCTCGGGATGCGTGCGCACCAGCGGATGCACCACGTCGGGCGTGGCGGCAAGCTGCTCGGGCGTGAGCGGGTTGCGGTCTGCAAAGGCCTTGCCGTAGTAGTTGGCGTAGCTGTGCGTGGCCGTCAGGTGGCGGATGCGCGCCTTCATGCCGTCGTCGAGCGCATCGTACGCGGCGTGCATCGAGGCAAAGAAGGTGTCGCCCTCCACGGGGGGCACTTCGAGCGCGTAGAGCAGCGCGCCCATCGAGGGCTCAGCCTTGTACGAGAGATCGGAATGCCAGTTCCAGCCCTCCTTGTGGTTGCCGATGGGCTTGCCGTTCTCCGACACATTGGACAGCACGTACACCTCGGGATGCTCCTTCTTCAGGAACTGGGTGAGCACATGGCCCAGCAGCGGGCCGAAGCGGCGCGAGAACGCGACGTGCTGCGCCTCGTTGATGCGCTGGCCGCGGAACAGCAGCAGCGAGCGCTGGTTGAGCGCATCGCGCAGCACGGCAAAGTCGCTGTCGCTCACCGGCTCGCGCAGGTCGATGCCCTTCACTTCGGTGCCGATGAATGAGGTGAGATTCTCGAGTTGCATGGAAAGAAAAACGTCTCGGGGATTGAAGAAAAGAAGGAACAGGCCTCAGAGCCTGTAGTCGGGTTGGGTGCGCTCCAGCATGCGCAGGAACGCAGGCCATTCGCGCGTGCCGGGCGGCAGGATGTCGCCGGCAAATTCGGTGAACTGGCGCGCGGCCAGCGCACTCACTTCGGGCCGCGGAAGCACCAGCGCTTCGCCGGGCGCGATCCCGCCCTGGGCCAGCAGCTGCACCTTGGCGGCCTTCTCGAAGTAGTACATGAGGATGAAGGCCTCGGGGATCGTGCGGCCCACCGTCAGGATGCCGTGGTTGCGCAGCACCAGCGTGTTGTGCGGGCCGAGGTCGCGCACCAGCCGCCCGCGTTCTCCGGTCTCCAGCGCCACGCCTTCGTAATCGTGGAAGGCCGTGTGGCCCTGGTAGCGCATCGCGAACTGGCTCAGCGGTGCCAGGCCGCTGGGCATGGCCGCGATCGCGGTGCCGGCGTCGGAGTGGGTGTGCAGCACGCACAGCGCGTCGGGCCGTCCCGCATGGATGGCGCTGTGGATCACGAAGCCGGCCTGGTTGACCTCCGCATCGGTGTCGTCCACCTTGTTGCCGTCGAGATCGATCTTCACCAGCGACGAAGCGGTCACTTCGGAGAACAGCAGTCCGTAGGGATTGATGAGGAAGTGGTGCGCCGGCCCCGGCACGCGCGCCGAGATGTGGTTGTAGATGAGGTCGTCCATGCCGAAGTGCGCCACCAGCCGGTAGCACGCCGCGAGCTGCACGCGCAGTGCGGCTTCGGTCGCCGGATACGCCGCGGGATTTGTCTTCGTCGTCATCACCGCCACCACACCAGTTTCTGATCGATCCAGACGAGCACGCCGTAGAAGGCCATGCTCGCCACCGAAGCGACCAGCACCGCCGACCACACGCTCAGCAGGTCGACCTGCTGGGTCGATTCATAGATCATTCGCCCGAGCCCCGCATAGGCGCCGAGCATCTCGCCGACGATGGCCACGATCATGCTGCGCGGCACGCCGATGCGCAGCGCCGTGACCACCGACGGCATCGCCACCGGCAGGCGCAGCCGCCACACGATCTTGAGCGGCCCCGCGCCGAAGCTGCGCATCAGGTTCACGGCGGCCAGGTCGGCCTGCTTGAGTCCGTGCAGCGCATTGACCAGCATCGTGAAGCCGACAGCCAGCGCGACCAGCGCGATCTTCGATGCGGCGCCAAGGCCGAACCAGATCAGGAACAGCGGCGCATAGGCCACGGTCGGCACCGCGTTCACGGCCACGGCCAGCGGCATCACGACGCGCTCGAGCGGCGGCGCGAGCAGCAGCACCACCGCCACCAGCAGGCCGAGCACGCTGCCCAGCGCATAGCCGCCAAGCGCCTCGCCGAGCGTGGCCAGCAACGCCGCCATGAGACGGCCGGCGTCGGTGAAGGCATGCTGCACGATCGCGCCCAGGCTCGGCAGCACGAAGGGCGGAATCCTGAAGAGCAGGATCGCGCCTTCCCACGCCGCGAGCAGCACGATGACGCTCAGCACCACCGGCACCACGGGCGATGCACTCAGCTTTCGCTTCGCCACCATACGAGCCTCCTTTCCACGAAGGTGAGCAGCCCGTAGAGCAGCGCCCCCATCAGCCCGCAGGCAAACATCACGACCCACAGGCGCAGCACCAGGTCGGCATTCATCGCCTCCATCAGCATCACGCCCAGGCCCACGGTCTCGCCGAACCATTCGCCCACCACCGAGCCGATCAGGCTCAGGCCGATGGCCACGCGCAGGCCCACCATGATCTGCGGCAGCGCCGAGGGCACGGCCAGCTTGAAGAACATGACGAGGCGGCCGGCGCCGAAACTCTTCATCAGCGCGATGCGCTGCGGGTCGCACGACTTGAGGCCGCGCAAGGTGTTCACAGTCACCGGGAAGAAGGTGAGGAAGAACGCGGTCATCACCTTGGCGAGCAGCGAGTTGCCGAACCAGATGACGATCAGCGCGCCGAAGGCCACCACCGGCACGGTCTGCGACACCACGAACAGCGGGAACACCGAACGCTCCATCCAGCGCGAGTAGGTGAACACGGTGCCGCAGAGGCAGCCGAACACCGCGCCCATCGCAAAGCCCAGCACGGTTTCGAGCAGCGTGCGGCCGAAGCCCCGCATGAGCTGCGGCCACACCGACCACGCATCCTGCGCAATTGCACTCAGCGCCGGCAGGTAGCGAGGCGACGGCGCGAAGGCATGCACCGCGATCTCCCACACGATGGCGAGCCCGACGAAGGCCAGCACGGGCGAGCGCAGGATGCGTTGCATCGGCGAGCTCACGAGGCGCGCTCCTCCTGGGCGAAGGTCTTGCGGCTTTCCTCCTCGATCTCCGCGAGCAGGCGCTGCTTGAGGCCGATGAACTCGGGCGACAGCACGATCGACGGATCGCGCGGGCGCGGCAGGTCAACCACCGTCTCGCTCTTCACCGTGCCGGGCCGCGCCGTCATCACCAGCACCTTGTCGCCGAGCACGATGGCTTCGTCGATGTCGTGCGTGATGAAGAGCACCGTGCGGCGGTGGCGCGCCCAGATCTCGAGCAGCCAGTGCTGCATGCGGCTGCGCGTGAGCGCGTCGAGCGCGCCGAAGGGTTCGTCGAGCAGCAGCAGATCGCGCTCGAACAGGAAGGTGCGCATCAGTGCCACGCGCTGGCGCATGCCGCCCGAGAGCTGGTGCGGATAGTGGTCGGCAAAACCGGTGAGGCCGAACTCCGGCAGCATGGCGCGCGCACGCTCGCGCGCCTCCTTGCGCGGCACGCCCTCCACTTCGAGCGCGAGGATGGCGTTGTCCAGCACGGTGCGCCACGGAAACAGCAGGTCGCGCTGCGGCATGAACGACACCTTGCCCAGCAACTGGCCGTCGCGCTGCGGCGTGCCGCCGAACAGCAGCGAGCCGTCGTCGTCGGGCGGCAGCAGCCCCGCAATCATGTTGAAGAGCGTCGACTTGCCGCAACCCGAAGGGCCCACGAGCGTGACGAACTCGCTCTTCGCGATCCGCAGGTCGACGCCGGACACCGCCACCGTCTGCGCCTGGCCGTCGCCGAAGCGCTTCCACACGTTGACGAGCTCGAGCATCGGCGGTGCCGGCGTGCCGGCGGCGGCGGGCGGCATCACTTCGTGAGGCATGAACTTCATGATCGCGCGGCGGCTCAGAACTTCTTGTCGGTGGCCGGCACCTGCGTCCAGAAGCTCGGGTCGTAGGCCTTCGACAGGTCGGCCGGTGCCTTCAGCGCCTTGTAGCCCACCAGCTGGGCCTGCATCTTCTCGACCGTCGGCAGGTCGATGGCGAGGATGCCGTCGGTCGTGCCCCTGCCGGCCTTCACGAGCTTCTCGAACTCGTCGAGCATCGCTTCCTGGTGCGCGCGGTTCAGGCTGGGCGACGCGGCCATGACGATGTCGATGGCTTCCTTCTTGTTCTGCAGCGCGTACTTCCAGCCCTTGATGGTCGCGTTCATGAAGGCCTGCACCTGCTGCGGCTTCTCGTTGCGGTATTTCTCGGACACGAGCACCGTGTCCTGCTGCACGATCACGCCGTAGTCGTCGGGCTTGATGAGCGTGAGCTTGTCGCCCAGGCCCTGCGCCTTGAGCACGTTGAGCTCGTTGTAGTAGGTGGCGGCGGCGACATCGAACTGCTTCTCGACGAAGGGCGCCATCGAGCCCGACTGCGGCACGATGGTCAGGTCTCCCTGCTTCATGCCGGCCGAAGCCAGCATCGAATAGAGCGTGTACTGCGTGCCGGTGAACCACGTGGCCACCTTCTTGCCCGCGAAGTCCTTCACCTGGGTGATGCCCGAATCCTTGTAGGCGACATAGGTGAAGGGCGTGGTCTGCACGGTCACGCCGATGCACACCAGCGGCAGGCCCTTCTCGCGCGCCAGCAGCACCGTCTCCGTGCCGCCGGCGAGGCCGAAGGTGTCGTTGCCCGACGCGACGAGGGTCTCGACGTTGAGGTTGGGCCCACCCGGATTGATCGTCAGGTCGAGGCCGCCCTGGTCGTAGAAGCCCTTGGCCTTGGCCACATAGAAGCCGGCGAACTGCGCCTGTGCCAGCCATTTGAGGCGCAGCGACACCTTCTCCGCAGCGGATGCGGGCAGGCTCGCAAGAAGCGCCATCGACGCTGCGGCGAGAGTCAGGAAACGCAAGGACTTGAAAGACATGTGGAAGGCCTCATGGATACAAAAAACTCTTTAAGCAGTATCCATGCCATGCAATTTCAGACGGTTTACGGCCTCTGGGGCGGCGAATTGGCCCGGAACATGCACTCCCGCATGGCCCCTGCCCCAATTTGAATCCTCCATGAACCGAATCCATGCGCTCACCGCTCTCTCCGCCCGCGAAGCCGCCGAGCAGATGGCGCGAGGCGGCCTCCGCACCGCGGACTATGTGGATGCGCTGTTGCGGCGCAGTGCCGCAGCCGACTCCCTCGGTGGCCTGCTGCACCAGGACGCGCAGCGCCTTCGCGGCGAAGCCACGGCCCTCGACACGGCGCCCCGGCCCGCCGCGGGCACGCGCCCGCTGCATGGCGTGCCGCTCGCGTTCAAGGACAACATCGACGTGGTCGGCTTTCCCACCACCGCCGGCAGCCCGTGGATGGCGGACCACCGTCCGCGCCGGGCGGCGGGCGTGACGCAGCGCCTGCTGGCTGCGGGTGCGCTGGTGTTTGGCAAGACGAATCTGCACGAGTGGTCGCAAGGCGTCACCGGCCACAACCACGCTTTCGGCCCGTCGCGCAACCCCTTCGATCCCTCGCGCATTTCAGGCGGCTCGAGCGGTGGCAACGCAACATTGCTCGGCATGCGCGCCGTTCCCGCGGCCATCGGCACGGACACGGGCGGCTCGGTCCGGGTGCCGGCCGCGCTGTGCGGCCTGGTCGGCTTCAGGCCCACCATCGGCCGCTGGCCTGGGGACGGACTGGTGCCGATCTCGCCCACCTTCGACGCCGCAGGCGCCATGGCGCGCAACGTAGACGACTGCGTGCTGATCGACCATGCCGTCGCCGATGGCCCGCTGCGGCTGGCGCCGGCACCGCTCGCCGGCATGCGCCTGGGCGTGCCGCAGCGCTACTTCTGGGAGGAGATCGATCCGCCGGTGGCCGCGTTGGCGCAGGATGCGCTCGAGCGGCTGCGGGGCGCCGGCGCGGTGCTGGTGCCCTGCGAGCTGGGAGAAGCCGGCGCGCTGTTCCAGCAGGGCTCGATGTCGATCTCTCTCCATGAGATCCTGCCTGCGCTGCAGGCCTACTTCGCGCGCCACGAGCGTCCCTTCGATGCCCGCGCACTCGCCGATGCCGTCGTGAGCCCCGACGTCCGGCCGCTGTTCGAGCGCCTGTTCGGACCGGGCGCGATCGGCACGCCGGCCTACCGCCACGCGCTCGGCGTGCTGCGCCCGCGCATGCAGCAAGCGTATCGCCGCTGCTTCGCGCAGAACGCCATCGCCGCGCTGGTGTTCCCGACCAGCCCGCTCTGCGCGGCGCGCATCGGCGAAGACGTGGAGGTCATGCTGTGCGGCCGGCCGGTATCGGCCTTCTCCGCCTACATCCGCAACACGGGTCCGGCCGGCATGGCGGGACTGCCCGCGCTGAGCCTGCCGATGGGCCTCGCGCGCGGCGGCCTGCCCGCGGGAATGGAACTGACAGGCCCGGCCGGATCGGACAGTGCGCTGCTCGCGCTGGCGCTCGCCATCGAAGCCGTTCTTCCGCCCGCGCCGGTGGCGCCCGCCATCGCCTGAAGGCTTACATCGCTTCGCGCGAGCGGCTGTCGCAGCATGCCACGGCCCTCTGCAATCGTTGCGGCATGCACACCATGGACACCCGACCGATCTTTCCTTCCTGGTGGCGCATCGGCGCGCTTGCCTATACGGCCGCGGGCGTGGTGTGCGTTGTTTCGAGCGCGGCCTTTCCGGGCAGCGAGATGGCCATGCTGGCGGCGATCGCCGGGGCCTTGCCCTGGTCGCTCGCCCTGCTGACGCTCGACCTGGCGCCGGGCGTGGCGCAGACCGCGCTGCTCCTGCTGGCCGGAAGCTGGGCCGTCAACGCGGGGCTCTTCTGGTGGCTGGCGCTGCGGCGACCGGCGCACCGGCTGCCGGCCCGGGACGACTGACGAAGCATCGCCGAAGGCCTTTCGGTGCGATCATTTCGCCATTCGTTCATCGCGCCCGATGCGCGCCCCCGTACTCCGAAGGTTTCCCATGCTTCCTGATACGCAAGTCAACAAACCGCTGATCGGAATTGCCGGCGGCCGGCAATCGCTCGACACGCCGGCGCTGCTGCTCGATCTTGGCGCCATGACGCGCAACATCGAACGCATGGCCGCCTTTGCCAAGGCGCGCGGCATCGGCCTGCGGCCGCACGTGAAGACGCACAAGTCGGTGGAGATCGCGCGCCGCCAGGTGGCCGCCGGCGCCATCGGCGTGAGCTGCGTCACGCTGGGCGAGGCCGAGGTCATGGTCAAGGCCGGCATTCCGGACGTGCTGATCACCTCCCCGGCCGTCACACCGAGCAAGATCGCGCGCGTGGTCAAGCTGGCCAGGCTGGCCGGCCCCGGCGGAATGATGGTGGTGGTGGACGACCCGCGCAATGCCGCGGACCTGGCCGCAGCCACGCTCGGCCTGCCGCATCCGCTCGAGGTGCTGGTCGACTACGGCGCCGGCTACAACCGCACGGGCGCGGCCAGCGAAGCGCAGGTGCTCGAACTCGCGCGCTGCATCGCGGCCGAGCCGCGCCTGAAGCTGCGCGGATTGCAGGCCTACGCCGGCAACCTGCAGCACATCGTCGACCGCCAGCAGCGCAGCGCCGCCGCGGCCAGCCTGCGCGAAACCATCGCGCGCATCGTCGCGGACGCCAGGCGCAGCGGCATTCACTTCGAGATCGTCACGGGCGCGGGCACCGGCACGCACGACCTCGATGCACAGCGCGACGCCTTCACCGAACTGCAGGCCGGCTCCTATGTGTTCATGGATGCGGAATATGCACAGGTGCTGCAGGACAGCCCGGGGCAGCCTTCACCGTTCGAGGTGTCGCTGTTCGTGCAGACGGCGGTGGTGAGCACCAACGCGGCGGAATGGGTCACCGTGGACGGCGGCACCAAGTGCTTTGCGACCGACTGCGGCGTGCCGCTGGTGGCACGCGGCGCCGATCCGGCGAGCCGCTACGCCTTCTTCGGCGACGAGCACGGCAAGCTGTTTTGCGCCGGGCAGCGGCCCGCGCTCGGCGGCCGGGTGGAGTTCATCACGCCGCATTGCGACCCGACCGTCAACCTGCACGATGCCTACCACGTGGTCGACGGCGACACGCTGGTTGCCATCTGGCCGGTGGACGCGCGCGGCAGGCACTGAAAAAACCCGCATCGGGGCCTGCGGCCGGTTCCCCGCGGCCGTCAGGCGCGCGGCAAGGCTGCAAGAAAGGTCGATACGACGATGGCGGCCGCACGGTCCAGCTGGAGGACATCGGCCACCTCGAAGGAGTGCAGCGCACTGCGTACGCCCCCACCGGCCGGCTCGCGGATTTCCACAAGCACTTCCGCCGCCAATTCGCGGTCGCTGCGCGGCTGGCCGTCGGGAAGCATCACCCACTCGTCCACCTGGTCGAACGGAATGCTGCGGAAGACCGCGACGACGGGCAAGTACCTGTAGCGATCCTCGCCCACCAGCACGGGCAAGCTGAGGTTGCAGAAAAAAGTGGTCGACATGCAGAGCGCCGTCGCAATCAAAAGGATTAATTGTTAGGGAATGTGACCAAGACATCCACCTTTCCCGGCCCTTTTTCCTTTGCGAGACGTGATCTTCCTCACACAATGTGAAGCTTTGTGGTGGAGATCGAACACCCTACAAGGATACTTAATTCTTACATATCGCACGCCGAGTGTGTCGGTTTGCCTGTTTTCTGCACCAAGAAGGCAAAAAAAGAGGCCGGAACCCGGCCTTTGGGGCACTGCCGGGCCGCTCAGGCCGGTGCGTTGAATCTCGGCGGCCGCCGCTCGATGTTGGCCTGCACGGCCTCCGTCTGGTTCGCGCTTCCGATCAAGGCCTGCTGTTCCACCGATTCGGCAATCAGCAGATCGGCCGCGCTGTGCGACAGCGCCGCGTTGAGCAGGCGCTTGCCCGCCCGGATGGCGTCGGGGCTCTTGCCCGCGATGCCGTGCGCCATCTGAAGCGCCTCTGCCAGCGGATCGGCCACCAGCCGCGTGGCAAAGCCGAGCTGCAGCGCTTCCTCGCCCGAGAAGATGCGGCCCGTGAAGGTGAGCTCGCGCACCACGTCGCTGCGGGCGAGTTCGCGCATCAGCACCATGCCGCCCATGTCGGGCACCAGGCCCCACTTGATTTCCATCACCGACAGTTTGGTGTCGGGCGCCACGATGCGGATGTCGGCCCCCAGGGCCACCTGGAAGCCGCCACCGAAAGCCACGCCGTGTACGGCGGCAATGACGGGCACCGGCACCTCGCGCCAGGCCATCGCGACGTACTGGGCTGCATTCGAAATGCCGTGCGTGCGCGCGGACAGGTCGGTGCCGCCCGCGGCCGTGCCCAGCACCGCGCTGGCGGCGCCCTGCCCCATGCGCTCGAAGGAGGCCATGTCCAGGCCCGCGCAAAAAGCCTTGCCCTGGCCCGAGATGACCACCGCGCGCACCGCGGCGTCGCCGTGCAGGGCTTCGCCCGCTTCGATCAGCGCGTCGAACATCGCGGGATCGAGCGCGTTCATCTTGTCCGCGCGTGCAAGCTGCAGTTCCACCACGCCGTCGGGGTGGCGGGTCCATTCGATTCGCTCGGCCATGGCAGTGTCTCCTTCGATTCTTGCGCCAGTATCGCCCGGTACGGGCGCTCGGCGATGATGGCGCCTGTCGCCTACCCAACACCCCTGGACCCATGCCCCTGGACCGCCGGATCTTTCTGCAATCGGGTGCCGCCGCCGTGGTGGCGCTGCTCCATTCCCCTGGCGCCAGCGCACCCGGCGGCCCGGGCCGGCCCGTGCTCGGCTTCACCGCGGTGCCGGCGTCGCTGCGCGATGCGGTGGTGGTGCCGCCGGAATACGAATGGCAGCTGCTCTATCCCTGGGGTACGCCCACCGGCATCGCCGGGCATCCCATGCCGGCCTTCGCGCCCGACGGCAGCAACAGCGCCGCCGACCAGGCGCTGCAGGCCGGCATGCACCACGACGGCATGCACTTCTTTCCGCTCGCGTCGCCGGACCGCGGCCTGCTCGTGATGAACCACGAATACACCGACGAGCAACTGCTCCATGCGGGCGGCAGCAAGGAATGGACTGCCGAGAAGGTGCGCAAGTCGCTGCATGCGATGGGCGTCTCGGTCATCGAGGTCCGCCGCACGCGCGATGGCTGGCGCCAGGTGAGGCCCTCGCCCCACGCACGGCGCGTGCACGGGCAGACACCCATGCGCATCGCAGGCCCCGCCGCGGGCGCGGCGCCGATGCGCACCGCCGCCAATCCGGCCGGCGACGAAGTGCTCGGCACCTTCGCCAACTGCGCGATGGGCGTCACGCCCTGGGGCACCTACCTGACCTGCGAGGAAAACTTCCATGGCTACTTCGGCGGCCCGAAGGAATCGGCGAAGGACATCACGCCCGCGCAGCGCCGCTACGGCACGGTGCCGGGCTCGCAATGGGTGGAGTACTGGCGCTTCGAGGAACGCTTCGACATGAGCCGGCATCCGAACGAGCCCCACCGCTTCGGCTGGGTGGTGGAAATCGATCCCTTCGACCCCGCGGCCAAGCCGGTCAAGCGCACCGCGCTCGGGCGCAAGCGCCAGGAAAGCGCGACCTGCACGCTGGCCAGGGACGGACGCGTCGTCGTCTACATGGGCGACGACGCGAGGTTCGAATACATCTACAAGTTCGTGAGCCACGGCAAGGTCTCGATGGCCGGCGACGGCTCCCGGGCCTGCGCCAACAGCCGACTGCTCGACGAAGGCACGCTCTACGCCGCACGCTTCGATGCCGACGGCCGCGGCCGATGGCTCGAACTCGTGCATGGCCGCAACGGGCTCGACGCGGACAGCGGCTTCGCCGACCAGGCCGAGGTGCTGATCCACGCCAGGCTGGCCGCCGACGCGGTGGGCGCCACCAAGATGGACCGCCCCGAATGGATCGCGGTGCATCCGCAGACGGGCGAGGTGTATGTCACGCTCACCAACAACAGCCAGCGCGGCGAGCCGGGCAAGCCCGCGCCCGATGCGGCCAACCCGCGTGCCGGCAACCGCTTCGGCGGCATCCTGCGCTGGCGCGAGGACGGCAGCGACGCCGGCAGCGCGGGCTTCGGCTGGGACCACTTCGCGCTCGCTGGCGACCCCTCGCAGGCGGGCAGCGGCGCGCACTATCCATCGGACGATGCCGACGTTTTCGGCAGCCCCGACGGCCTGCACTTCGACGGCGGCGGCCTGCTCTGGATCCAGACCGACATGAGCGGCCAGTTCATCGGCAAGCCGCCCCATGCCTCGCTCGGCAACAACCAGATGCTGTGCGCCGATCCGGCCACGGGGCGCATCAAGCGCTTTCTCACGGCACCCAGCGGCAGCGAGGTCACGGGCTGCGTGGTGACGCCGGACCGGCGCACGCTGTTCGTCAACATCCAGCACCCGGGCGAATCGCGCGACGACGGCAGCGCCACACCCAACAGCGCATGGCCCGATGGCGCGGCACCCGGCAGCGCGCGGCCGCGATCGGCCACGCTGGCGATCCGCCGGCGCGACGGCGCTATCGTTGGCACCTGAAGCCAAGGAAGCACAGGAAAGGAGACCTTGCATGAGCATCCGCATCGTTCGCCTCGGCACGCCGCGCACGGCCGGCGAAGGCCTGCGCATCGGCACCGTGCGCCGCCCGCCGCGCGGCGTTCCGAAGACCGAGTTCGCATCGCAGGACTGGTATGACGTGTGGTATCCCAATCTCGCGCCTTCCGCAGAAACCATGAAGCTGGGCCAGGAGGCGGAAACCCCCGCACAGTGGAACGCCTTCATGCGCAAGTACAAGTCCGAGATGGCCGAGGCCGATGCGAGCCGCAGCATCGACCTGCTGGCTGCCCTGTCGCACACCGCGGCGTTCTCGGTCGGCTGCTACTGCGAAGACGAGTCGCGCTGCCACCGCTCGCTGCTGCGCGGCCTGCTGGCCGAGCGCGGGGCGGACATCGCGAACTGATTCGTTCAGACCGGCGGCAGGGCCACGAAGGCCGGCAGCTTTTCCGCATCGGCGGCAAAGGCTGCGAGCGACGGGCAGTCGGCGGGTGCGACAAATTCGGGGACCATCATTTGCGTGAACCCCCACGCGACGGCGCTGGTCAGGCCGGCCTGCCCGATGGCGGTTTCACCGGCCGGTACCGGCAGCTTCGCAATCTCGCCCTCGAGCCCCGCGTAGGCGACGGCCAGCTGGCCCCGCACCCGGTCGACCCACGGCGCATGCTGCTTCTCGGGCGGGCGCAGCTTGCGCTCGTAGACGATCTGCACCGTTTTCTCGCAGGCCGCGAGCGCGAGCCCCAGCACCCGCAGCGCATGCAGCCGCTGGGTGCCACCGGCCGGCATGAGGCTGCGGCCCGCGATGGTTTCCGCGTGGTCGATGATCAGCGTGGAATCCATCAGCAGCGTGCCGTCGTCGCAGACCAGCGTCGGCGCCTTGACCACGGGATTGATCGCCTGGAACTGTTCGAAGGTGCTGAAGACCGAGATCGACCGGTGTTCGAACGCAAGCCCCAGCAGGCGCAGCGAAATGGCCGTGCGGCGCACGTAGGGGGAATCGAGCATGCCGATGAGTTGCATCTTGTTTTTTCCTGAGGGATGAGGCGCAACGATAACGCCTGTCAGCGCTGCGCCTTGTCCTTCTGGTTCTGCGCCTCGATGCGTTCGCGCGCGGCCTGCCAGTCGTCGTCGCTCCACTGCCGCAGCTCGTAGAAGTTGCCGCCCGTGGCCAGCGCGTTGCCGCCGTCCATCATGATGCTCTGGCCGGTGAGCCAGTCGCACTGGCCCGGCGCCATGAGAAAGGCCGCGAGGTTCTGCAGCTCGCTCATGCGGCCGGTGCGCGCCATCGGGTTGGTCTTCTTGCTGCGCGCGCCCGGCTCCTCGCCGGGATTGAGGCGCTTGCTCATGCCTTCGGTCGGAATCTCGCCCGGCCCGACGGCATTGAGGCGGATGCCATGGCGCGCCCACTCCACCGCGAGCGACTTGGTCATGACCTCGATACCGGCCTTGCTCATGGCCGACGGCACCACGTAGGGGCTGCCGTTGTCGACCCAGGTGACGATGATGCTCATCACGCTGCGCATTGCATCGCCCTGCTTCCACTTGCCCGCCTTGGCCTCGGCCACCCAGCGCTTGCCCACCGCCTGCGTGACGTAGAAGCTGCCGTGGAAGACGATGTTCGCAATGGCGTCGAAGGCGCGCGGCGAGAGGCTCTCGGTCGGCGCGACGAAGTTGCCGGCGGCATTGTTGACGAGCCCGGTGAGCCCGCCGCTCTGGAACAGGCTCTCGACCATCTCGTCGACGCTCTGCGCCACGCGGATGTCCACGCCGAAGGTATCGATGCGGCGCCCCGGAAACTGCTGGCGCCACTCGGCCGCGGTTTCCTCGCAGACCGACTGGCGCCGGCCGCAGATGGCCACGTCGGCGCCCAGGCCCAGAAAGCGCTCGGCCATCGCGCGGCCCAGGCCGGTGCCGCCGCCGGTCACGAGAATGCGCTGGCCGCTCATGAGGGAAGGTTCGAACATGGTGGTCTCCTTGGTCGTTGCGGCAGCGCCAAGGCAGGGAGCGCCGCCAACGCACATGCTACGCGCGCTGCCGGTGCCGCGGCTTGCGAAATCCGGCTCCCGGCACCGAGTGAGAATGGCAGCCGACCTGTTTCCTGGAATCCGCCCATGCCAACTTCCACAGCTCCCCCCTTCCAGCCGCTTGCCGGCGTGCGCGTGCTGAGCCTTGCGCTCAACCTTCCGGGCCCCGCGGCGCTGCTGCGCTGCCGGGCCATGGGCGCCGCCTGCGTGAAGCTCGAGCCGCCCGCCGGCGACCCGATGGCGCACTACAACAAGACCGCGTACGCCGCGCTGCACGAAGGCATCGCCGTCCGCACCGCCGATCTCAAGAGCGAGGCCGGGCGGCAGCAGCTGCACGCCGAACTCGCGCAGACCGACGTGCTGCTGACCTCGTTCCGCCCTTCTGCGCTGGCCAAGCTCGGACTCGACTGGGCCGCGCTGCAGGAGCGGCATCCGCGGCTGTCGCAGGTGGCGATCGTCGGTGCGCCCGGCGCGCGCGCCGAGGAGCCGGGGCACGACCTGACCTACCTCGCCGAAAGCGGCCTCGTCACCGGCACCGAGTTGCCGGCCACGCTCTTTGCCGACATGGGCGGCGCGCTGCTCGCGAGCGAAGCCGTGCTGCAGGCCACCCTGCATGCGCGGTCCTCGGCCGGCGCGAACGGGCTGTACCTCGAGGTGGCGCTCAATGCCTCGGCCGACTGGCTGGCACTGCCGCGCACCTGGGGCCTCACGCAGCCCATGGGCACGGTCGGCGGCGCGCATGCGGGCTACCGCGTCTATTCCTGCGCCGACGGCCGCGTGGCGGTGGCGGCGCTGGAGCCGCATTTCGCGGCCCGGCTCTGCGAGGCCGCGGGCGTGTCGCCGCCCGACATGATGGCGCCGGCCACGCACACCGCGCTGGCCGCCTGGCTCGCAACGCGCACGCGCGCCGAGCTCGACGCCATGGGCCGCGAGCGCGACGTGCCGCTGCTCACGCTGGCCGCCTGACGGGGCGGCTGGCCGGCGCGGCCTGCGTCCTCAGGACGCCGGCAGGCGCAGCTCGCCGAGCTTGCGGTCGAGCTTGATGAGCCAGATGCGCGTCGGCCGCTCCAGGTCGGAGCCGCGCGTGATGCGCGCGCCGGTGGCGCCGGCGGGGCAGCCGCTGAGCAGGCCGCTGGTGTCGGCCGTGCAGTCCTCGACGCTGCCGGCCACGGTCTTGCCGTCGGCATCGAGCAGCACCGTACCCAGGCCGAAGTCGTTGTCGTTCACCAGCGCCAGGGTCTGGTCGTCCACGATCGTCAGGCCCTCGGCCTTCTCGGCCAGCCAGCCCAGTGCGTTCAGGTCGAGCAGCTCGGTCTTGCGCATCGCCACCACGCTCGAATAGTCGGCGCCATTCGACGGCGCCTGCGTGATGCTGCTGATCTCCAGGTCGTAGTCGAAGGCCTTGATGTCCGTCGCATTGGCCGGAAGCTCGACCAGCATCAGCTTGTTGAACACCTTGCCGTCGCCCTTGCGCGCGCCCTGCTCGATCACGATGAAGCGGCCGTTGCCCAGGCTCACCACGTCGCCGAGCTTGGCGTTGCCGGTGCGGTCCTTGTCGTACTGGCTGCCGTCGATCGGGTAGGCGTAGAGCTTCGAGGTCTCGGTGGCCGGATCGAAGGCCAGCCAGCGCGTGAATTTCGCGATGTGGCGCACGTCGGTGTTGCTGCCGCCCGGCGGCCTGGCCTTGATCGACTTGCCGCTGGCGTCGCGCGGGTCGATCGGGCTCTGCAGGAAGCCGTGCAGCACGCCGCTCGCCGCATCGATCGTCAAACCTTCCATGCCGCGGTTGGGCCGGCGCCGCGCCAGCACCAGCGGCAGGTCGGCGGCGCCGCTGCCGGGTGCATATTTCTTCTCGACCACGCCGGTCGCCATGTTGATGCGCGCGATGAAGGGGCCGTACTCGTCGCTGGTCCACAGCACGTTGCGCGCCTTGTCGAGCACCAGCGTCTCCGGGTCGAGGCCATTGGCGTCGAAGTTGGCCTTGGCGGCATCGAACACGTAGCGGTCGGTCAGCGGCGTCTCGCCGGTCGAGCCCACGCCCGACTGCGGCGGCAGGCCGCTGATCTTCTTGCCGGCATCGAGCCTGAGCGGCAGGCTCGAGGCGAGCACGGCGCCCGTCTTGCCAACGCGCACGATGCCGAAGCTCGGCGCGAACGACGGCGCCGGGAACACCTTGCTGATGCTGGTGGCGCCATTGCCGCCGGGCACGGGCGCGGTCGGGCCGTCACCGTTCGGGCCGCGGTCCGTGATGGCATAGAACTCGAGCGTGCCGTCGTCCGCCTTGCCCTTGAACGCGAGCCCCGAGCCGTAGGCCGGCAGGAAGCCCTGGGGAAAGTCGGCCTTGATGCTGGCGTTGTCGCCTTCATAGGGCACGTTGAAACTGGCGTCGGCCTGCAGCTGGTAGCGCGTCACGCCGATGCCGATGGCGCCGAGCTGGTTGGTCTGCGTGGCGGTTTCGGTCACGGGGGCGGCCAGGCGCGAGGCCAGGGTGTCCTCGAAGTGCTCGCGCGCCAGCATGCGGCGGGCAGCATCGACGGTGCGCGTGGCGTACGGCGCGGGCAGCGTGGCGAGCACGGCATTGAGCGCGGTGTCGAAGGCGTCGGCCGAGGCGCCGAAGTCGAGCGTGCCCGCCGTCAGCGCGGCCTTGAGCGCAGGCGCCAGCCGGATGCCGTTCGAGGGGTCGCGGTCCTCGTCGAAGCTCTGCAGCGCGAGCAGGCGGTTGACGACCGCATCGGCCTTCACGTCAGTGCCGCCGGCCAGGGTCAGCGGCGTGATCGCCGTGCCGCAGGCCGCGCTGCCGAGCGCGAGCGCGCCGACGCTGAAGGCCACGGTCTCGCCGTCCTTGCAGGTGAATTCGCCATTCGCGTTGGTGCTGGCCGCGGCGCTGCCGCCCGCGGCGTAGTCGAGGCCCTCGACGGCCGCGTCGAGGAAGGTGCCGGTCTTCGATTGCACGGCCGGCGGATTGGTGGTGCCGCCACCGCCCGCCACGGGAAATGCCCACCCTCCTCCTCCACCACCGCCGCTGCCGCCACCGCAGGCGGCCACCAGCGCACCGGCACCCGCGAGCGCCAGCCAGCCCATCCTCGATCCTCTTGTCTTCTTCGCCATCACTTGTCCTTGTTTTGCGCCTGCGCAACAGGCACAGGCCCTGGCGATTAGCGCCGTGGCATGTGACAAGCCAATGAAACCAGGAAGACGGGGTGTGCGTGCTCAGCGGCCGGCGCCGTCGCGCTGCCGGTCCTCGCGCTTGATCGCGAGGTAGGTGTCCAGTTCGATCTCGTGCAGCTGCCGCGGATACCGCTCGGCCGCGGCGAACCAGGAGCGCTCCCGCCGCTCGGCCGGCGCGCCGGCTTCCGAAGAGAGATAGGCGTCGAGCGTGAGGAAGTAGCGCATCGCATTGCGCTCCACCAGCCCGCGCGTGCCGCGGATGTAGTCGGGCTGCCCGTCGGCCTCCTTGCCCACCACGGTGAAGCCCACCTTGTTGCGGCCGAAGGTGGCCAGGTACGCCTGGGTGGCCATGCGAACCATCATGTTGTGGTCGTAGCTGTAGCCGAAATGCAGGAAGCTCCTCTGCGCGTCGAGCGCCACCGCCTCGAGCATGACGCGGTAGTTGCTGGTTCCCAGCGGTCCGTTGGGCGCGTTCATCTCGACCGACAGGTACTCCGGCGTCGCGCTGGCCACGCGATAGGCAAAGGGCAGCTGGAACGCCTGCTCGACCGGCTTGTCGTAGCGCCGCACCACGAACAGCGTCAGCATCTCGCCCCCTTGCGGCGCGGCGCCGGTGCGGCAGCGGCGATTGTTGACGTGCAGCGTGAGCAGCTCGCACCAGCGGGAGGGTTCCTTGAGCGCAGCGCTGATCTCCGGCAGCGAGTGGTCCACCACCGCGTAGATGTCGCCCTGCAGCCCGTTCGGCGTCTCCACCGAGTCGAGCTGGATGGGCCGCCCGAAACCGCTCTGCGCAAGCTTTGCACCCATGCGCTGATGCGTGGCGCGCAACGCCTGCGCCGCGGCCGAGGCCGGTGCGGGCACGGAGTCGGGCGACGCCCCCAGGACATGCGCAGAAGCCGCGAGCAGGACGGCGCCCGCCAGTGTGCGCAACCATGAAGCCGGCAAGTGGAACGGACTGCTCATGGACCACACCATACACAAGAGACGGCCGCCGCCCCGGCAAGGGAGAATCGCGGCCATGTGTCCTCCGATTTCCCGTACGCCATGAAGCGCCACGGCCGGCTCGTCCGCTGGGAGGTCGACCGGGGGTTCGGTTTCATCCGGAGTCCCGAAGTCCCGGCCGATGTGTTCGTGCACCTGCGCGACTTTGTCGACCGGCAACTGAAGCCGGAGGTCGGCATGGAACTGGGCTTCGACGAGATCCACGTGGGCGGCAAGGGGCCGCGCGCGATGGCGGTCCACGCCGTAGGTGCCGCTCAGCCGCGGGCGCGACGGCCTTCCATGTCGCCGCAGGTACGTCGCACCCCAGCCGGTCCGGGCCGGCGCCACGAGCCGGCAACCCCCTCCTCTTCCTCGTCGATGCTGCCCATCGGCGTGCTGCTCCTCGGCTATGCGGGGCTGCTCGGGTATGGCCTGTGGACCGCACGCCTGCCGCCCATCGCCCTGGGCGTGCTGCTGCTGGTCAGCCTGCTGACCTTCGCCGTCTACGGCTTCGACAAGAGCGCCGCGCAGGCCGGCCGCTGGCGCACCGCGGAGAGCACGCTGCACCTGCTGTCGCTGGCGGGTGGCTGGCCGGGCGCGTGGTGTGCGCAGCGGCTCTTTCGCCACAAGTCGCGCAAGGCGAGCTTCATGGCGGTGTACTGGGCCACCGTGCTGCTGAATATCGCCGCCGTGGCGGCCTGGGTCGGCAAGCTGCTGCCGGCGAGCCTGCTCGCGGGCTGAACTCA
Organism: Variovorax beijingensis; assembly: GCF_003951285.1. Classification (GTDB taxonomy): domain Bacteria; phylum Pseudomonadota; class Gammaproteobacteria; order Burkholderiales; family Burkholderiaceae_C; genus Variovorax; species Variovorax beijingensis. The sequence goes on from NZ_RXFQ01000009.1 coordinate 130,384, forward strand.
GCGCGGCTTGCGGATGCTTCCGCGCACCGGGCCGGCCGATGCCTTGCGCGGCGGCGCCGAACCGTTGTCCCGCGGCGGCAGGCCGGTGTGCTGCGTGAGGATGCGGCCCTTCGAGGGCTTCACGGGCGCCAGCCGGACCGGCGCCGACGCCTTGGCTGCCACCGGCGCGGAGGTCGAGTTCTTGCGCCGCGCGCTCGTGTAGCCACCATCGGTCAGCGGCTGCCACGTCGGGATCAGGTGGTGCTTGCCATTGCCGATCAGGTCGGCGCGGCCCATGCTCTTCAAGGCCTCGCGCAGCAGCGGCCAGTTGTTGGCATCGTGGTAGCGCAGGAAGGCCTTGTGCAGGCGGCGGCGCTTGTCGCCGCGCACGATGTCCACCGTCTCGCTCTCGCGCGTGATCTTGCGCAGCGGGTTCTTGTTGGTGTGGTACATCGTGGTGGCCGTGGCCATCGGGCTCGGGTAGAACGTTTGCACCTGGTCGGCGCGGAAGCCGTTCTTCTTGAGCCAGATCGCGAGGTTCATCATGTCCTCGTCGCTGGTGCCCGGATGCGCGGCAATGAAGTACGGAATCAGGTACTGCTTCTTGCCCGCCTCGGCCGAGAACTTCTCGAACATCTGCTTGAACTTGTCGTAGCTGCCGATGCCGGGCTTCATCATCTTGGTGAGCGGGCCCTGCTCGGTGTGCTCGGGCGCGATCTTCAGATAGCCGCCGACGTGGTGCTGCACCAGTTCCTTCACGTATTCGGGCGACTGCACGGCCAGGTCGTAGCGCAGGCCGGAGCCGATCAGGATCTTCTTGATGCCCTTGAGCGCACGCGCGCGGCGGTAGATCTTGATCAGCGGATCGTGGTTGGTGCCCAGGTTCGGGCAGATGCCGGGGTACACGCAGCTGGGCTTGCGGCACGCCGACTCGATCTCGGGGCTCTTGCATCCCAGGCGGTACATGTTGGCCGTGGGCCCGCCGAGGTCGGAGATGGTGCCGGTGAAGCCGCTCACGCTGTCGCGGATGGCCTCGACCTCCTTGATGATCGATTCTTCCGAGCGGCTCTGGATGATGCGGCCCTCATGCTCGGTGATCGAGCAGAAGGTGCAGCCGCCGAAGCAGCCGCGCATGATGTTCACGCTGAAGCGGATCATTTCCCACGCGGGGATCTTGGTGGCGCCGTCGTGGCTGCCGTTCTCGTCGGCGTAGCGCGGATGCGGGCTGCGCGCATACGGCAGGTCGAACACGTGGTCCATCTCGGCCGTGGTGAGCGGAATGGGCGGCGGGTTGATCCACACATCGCGCGCGGTGGCGCCCTCGCCGTGCGCCTGCACCAGCGCGCGGGCGTTGCCAGGGTTGGTCTCCAGGTGCAGCACGCGGTTGGCGTGGGCATAGAGCACCGGGTCGGCGCGCACCTGTTCGTACGACGGCAGGCGGATCACGCTGCGGTCGCGCGGCGGCACCTTGATTCTTGCGCGCTGCTGGAGCGCGGGGTTCGGCATGAAGGTCAGCGGCTTGATGGCCGGGTTCACCGGATTCGCCGCCGCAGCACCTGCCTCGGCGGCCTGCGCCACGGCCTGGGCCTCGTCTTCCTTCGCGCAGGTGGCGCCGTTGGCCTTGGCCTGCTCGGACACCATCAGGTACGGGTTGACGTGGGCCTCGACGCGGCCGGGTTCGTCCACGCTGGTGGAGTTGATCTCGAACCAGTCCGCGGGCGTGTCGCGCCGAACGAAGGCGGTGCCGCGCACGTCGGTGATCTCGTGCACCGGTTCGCGGGCCGCCAGCCGGTGCGCGATCTCGACGATGGCGCGCTCGGCGTTGCCGTACAGCAGCAGGTCGCACTTGGCATCGACCACGATCGAGCGGCGGACCTTGTCCTGCCAGTAATCGTAGTGGGCGATGCGGCGCAGCGACCCTTCGATGCCGCCGAGGATGATCGGCACGTCGTTCCAGGCTTCCTTGCAGCGCTGCGAATACACGATGGCCGCGCGGTCGGGCCTGGCGCCGCCGACATCGCCGGGCGTGTAGGCGTCGTCGCTGCGGATCTTCCGGTCCGCCGTGTAGCGGTTGATCATCGAATCCATGTTGCCGGCGGTCACGCCGAAGAACAGGTTCGGCTTGCCCAGCGCCTTGAAGGGCTCGGCACTCTGCCAGTCGGGCTGGGCAATGATGCCCACGCGGAAGCCCTGCGCCTCGAGCATGCGGCCGATCACGGCCATGCCGAAGCTCGGGTGGTCGACGTAGGCGTCGCCCGTCACCACGATGATGTCGCAGCTGTCCCAGCCGAGCGCGTCCATTTCCTTGCGCGTGGTCGGCAGGAATTTGGCCGTGCCGAAACGGGCCGCCCAGTACTTGCGGTAGCTGGTCAGCGGCTTGGCGGCACGCGCAAAGAAGGAGACGTCGACGGGGGCGTTCATCAGTGGGGAAGTTGGCAGCGGACGGCTTGGCGGGCACGGCGCGGCAGTGGGCAACCCGCGATTTTAGGGTTTTCCACCACTTCTGTCGCGCTGGCGGCTGTTGACGCGCCTGAAGCAAGGCCTTTAAATAGTTGCTTCAGTCAATCAATAACATGACAACAGCAACCATTTCAGGCAATTTGCCCGCACCCGACGCCGCCGCGGTCAAGGCGGTCCGGCGCTTCAACCGCTTCTACACGAGCCGCATCGGCGTGCTCGACCCCTACCTTGGCAGCGACATGTCGCTCACCGATGTCAGGGTGCTTTACGAGCTGGCCCACCGGGAAACGCCCGTGGCCAGCGAGATCGGCCGCGACCTGCGGCTCGACGCCGGCTACATGAGCCGCATCCTGCGCCGCTTCGAGGCCGCCGGCTGGCTCACGCGCTCGCCCCATCCGCGCGACGCTCGGCAAAGCGTGCTGCACCTCACCGAAGCCGGCCACGCAGCCTTTGCGCCGCTGCAACAGAAATCGCGCGACGAGGCCGCCGCCCTGCTTGCGCCGATGCCTGCGCACGACCGCCAGCAGGTGATCGATGCCATGGCCCGCATCGAGCGCGTGCTCGATCCGGCTGCGGCCCCTGCGGCGCGCACGCGCACCATCGTGCTGCGCGGCCCGCTGCCCGGCGACATGGGCTGGGTGGTGCAGCAGCACGGCGAGCTCTATGCACGCGAGTACGGCTGGAACAGCGAGTTCGAAGCGCTGGTGGCCGACATCGTGGCCCAGTTCGTGCGCAAGTTCCAGCCCGCGTGGGAGAAGTGCTGGATCGCCGAGCTCGACGGCGAACGCGTGGGCGCGGTCTTCGTGGTGCGCAAGTCGGCCTCCACGGCCCAGCTGCGCCTGCTGCTGCTCTCGCCATCGGCGCGCGGCCTGGGCCTGGGCGCGCGCCTGACGGACGAATGCATTGCCTTCGCGCGCGCCAAGGGCTATCGCAAGATGGTGCTCTGGACCAACAGCTGCCTCGCGGCCGCGCGCGCCATCTACGCCAAGCGGGGCTTCAGGCTCGACAAGGCCGAGCCCTATGAAGGCTTCGGCCAGCAGCTCGTGGGCGAGACCTGGTCGCTCAAGCTGCAGTAGACGAAGCGGTGCGCCGCCCCCTGAGCCACAGCTTCCTGAGCAGGGGCGCGAGCCACACCAGCAGCACCACGGCCGCCAGCGAAGCGGCAATCGGCCGCGACACGAAGCCGGCCAGGTTGCCGTCCGACTTGATCATCGAGGTGATGAAGTTCTCCTCGAGCATGCCGCCGAGCACCACGCCGAGGATCGCCGGCGCAACCGGAAAGCCGTTCTCCTCGAGCAGGTAGGCCACGATGCCGGCCGCAAGCATCACGCCCACGTCGAACAGCGAGTTGTTGATGGCGAACGCACCGACGATGCAGAACAGCAGGATGAGCGGCATCAGCACGTTGCGCGGCACCCGCAGGATGCGCTTGGCCACCTTGATGCACAGGATGCCCATCGGAACCATGATGATGTTGGCAATGATGAACAGCATGAACACCGCATAGATGTTCTGCGGGTTGGTGGTGAAAAGCGTCGGCCCCGGATTGAGGTTCTTCATGTAGAGCACGCCGATCACGATGGCCGTGATCGAGTCGCCCGGAATGCCGAACACCAGCGCCGGGATCCACGCGCCGGCGAGCGCGCTGTTGTTGGCCGAACCCGACTCGACAATGCCTTCGACATGTCCGGTGCCGAACTTCTCGGGCTCCTTGGAGAACTTCTTGCTCGTGGCATACGACATCCACGCCGCGATGTCGGCACCCGCTCCGGGCAGCGCACCCACTGCGGTGCCCAGCACGCTGCCGCGCAGTATCTGCACCGGGTATTTCTTGGCCAGCGCCCACTGCCCCGCAAGCACGCGGCCCACTTTCTCGACCACGATCTCGCCCGGCGGCAGCGTGTCGACTGCGAAGCGGATCACCTCCGAGACGGCGAACATGCCGATCATCATCGGGATCATGCCGATGCCGCCGGTCATCTCGGCATTGCCGAAGGTGAAGCGTGGAAAGCCCGCCGGATTGCCGAGCCCCACGCACGCCACCAGCAGGCCGAGCAGCAGCGTGACCATTCCCTTCAGCGGCCGGTCGGAGGTGATGAACACCGCGCAGGTCAGGCCCAGCAGCACGAGCCAGAAGTACTCGAAGGAACTGAAGTTGAGTGCGAAGTCGGCCAGCGCGGGCGCCGCCACGATCAGCACCACCGTGCCGAAAAGGCCGCCCACGGCCGAGAACACGAGCCCCGCGCCCAGTGCCGTCTCGGCCATGCCCTTGCGCGTCATCGCGAAGGCTTCGTCGGTGTAGGCGGCAGATGCGGGCGTGCCCGGAATGCGCAGCAGGCAGCCCGGAATGTCGCCGGAAAAGATGGCCATGGCAGTGGCCGTCACCATGGCTGCAATGGCCGGAATCGGCTGCATGAAGAAGGTGACCGGCACCAGCAGCGCCACCGCCATGGTGGCGGACAGCCCCGGCACCGCGCCGACGAACAGGCCATAGAGCGAGGCCAGCACCATCACGAGGATGGTGTAGGGCTCGAAGACCATCGAGAAAGCCTGCAAGAGTGCTGCGGACATGGATGGATGTTTCCGGTTACCAGGCGATGGGCGTCAGGACGCCCCAGGGAAGCGGTACGCGCAGCAGCTTGTAGAACGCGGTATGGATCACCAGCGTGGCAATCAGCGCGATCAGCAGTGCGCGGCCCGGCGGCACGCGCATGGCGAGCATCAGCGCCAGCAGCGAGACGGCCGCAGTCGGCAGGAAGCCGAGCCGCTCGGAGGCGAACATGTAGAACAGCACCGCTCCGATGACCAGTGCGGCGGCCAGCACGTGGCGCGGCGAAGCCGCCCAGTCGCCGAGCCGCACCCAGGCCGCGGCGCGGCGCTCGCGCCAGCCCTTGGCCAGCAGCATCGCGCCGCAGATGCACAAGCCGATGGCCAGCAGCCCCGGAAACAGCGCCGGCCCCACCTGCTGGCCCGGTATGCCGGGATAGCCCTGCACCACGGCAAGCACCACGATACCGAGCGCCAGCAGGATCGCGCCGAAGATCGCGTCGTTGAATTTCATCGCACCGCACCTCCGCCGGGCGCGGTCGCGCGCCGTCCGGCGCTCACTTGACGATACCCACGGCCTTCATCGTTGCGCCGAGCTCGGCATCGGACTTGGCCATGTAGGCGGCGAAGTCGTCGGGGCCCGCATAGATCACGCCAAAGCCGCGCGAGGCCATGAAGTCGGTGTACTCCTTGCTTGCCACCACTTTCTTGAGCGCGCCCGCGAGCTTGTCGCGCACGTCGGCGGGCAGCCCCTTGGGCGCGACGATGCCGCGCCAGGCCGCCATCGACCAGTCGCTGCCGACGGCAGCCTTGAGCGTGGGCACGCTGGGATACAGCGCCGAGGGCTTGTCGCTCATGATTGCAAGGCTCTTGACCTTGCCCGCATCGATCAGCGAACGCGCCTCGGGCAGCGAGACCGGCGCGATGTCCACACCGCCCGCCACCACGTCCTGCAGGCCCGGCGCGGCGCCATTGCTCGGCACCCACGGCACGGCCGCGGGGTCGATCTTCTGGTCGCGCAAGAGGCCCGCGATGGCCAGGTGCCAGATGCCGCCCTGCCCCGTGCCGGAGGCCTTGAGCTTGCCGGGACTGGCCTTGATGGCCGCCAGCAGTTCGGCCACGGTCTTGTAGGGCGCGTCGGCGCGCACCTGGATGCCGGCCGGGTCGAGATTGGCCAGGCCGATCGGCGTGTACGAGGCACTGGTCAGCGGCGTCAGCCCCTGCCAGTGCATCATGCCGATCTCGACCGTGGCCATGCCGATGGTGTAGCCGTCAGGCGGCGCGGCGGCAATGGCCGCATGGCCCACCACGCCGTTGCCGCCGGTACGGTTCACCACCGTCATCGGCTGGCCGAGTTCCTTTTCGAGCAGGCTTGCGATGATGCGCGCCGTGGCATCGGTGCCGCCGCCCGCGCCCCATGGAACGATCAGCGTGACGGGACGGCTGGGATACGCCTGGGCAGCCGCGGGCGCCGCCGCGGCCAACATGGCAAGCCCTGCTGCGAGGCCTGCGGCATGGGCCACGAAGGAGCGGCGCGAAAAGAAGCCGGCTGAACGAACACGCATGGTTTTGTCTCCTGGCGGAAGTCATTGGTATGACGATTGAACGGCAAACAGGTTTTTCTCACAGTTCGCTCGCCAGAGACATTAGGGTGAACCATCGTGCGCCGCATGCGGCGAGGTGGTTTCGCTACTGCATGAACCAGCCATGGCTCACCACCAGCGACTGGCCGGTCAGCGCATTGGTCGGGAAGGCCGCGAACAGCAGCGCCACGCGCGCCACGTCGTCGGTGGTGGTGAATTCGCCATCGACCGTTTCCTTCAGCATCACGTTCTTGACGACCTGTTCCTCGGTGATGCCGAGCGTCTTCGCCTGCTCGGGAATCTGCTTCTCGACCAGCGGCGTGCGCACGAAGCCCGGGCAGATCACGTTGGCGCGCACGCCGTGCTTCGCGCCTTCCTTCGCCACCGTCTTGGCCAGGCCGATGAGCCCGTGCTTGGCTGTGACGTAGGGCGCCTTCAGCAGCGAAGCTTCCTTGGAGTGCACCGATCCCATGTAGATCACACTGCCGCCGCGGCCCTGGGCATACATGTGCTTGAGACAGGCCTTGGTGGTGAGAAAGGCGCCGTCGAGGTGGATCGCGAGCATCTTCTTCCAGTCGGCAAAACTGAATTCCTCGACCGGATGAACAATCTGCACGCCCGCGTTGCTGACCAGGATGTCGATGCCGCCGAAGGCCTTGGCGGCCTCCTCGACCGAGGCATCGACCTGCTCTTCGCTGGTCACGTCCACCGCCACGCCCATGGCCTGTGCGCCCGTCGCCTGGAGCTCGGCCGCGGTGGCGTCGGCGGCCTGCTTGTTGAGGTCGGCAATGACGACCTTGGCACCCTCGCGCGCGAACAGAATGGCAATCTCCTTGCCGATGCCGCTGGCCGAACCGGTGATGTAGGCGACCTTGTCCTTGAGTTGCATGGTGAATGTCCTTGAGGTTGAAAAAAGGAAAACGGGATTGCAGTAATCAGGCGAGCGCTGCCTGCATTCAGCGCGACAGCCCGGGACGCTTGACGCGCCCGACGCCGGGCTCGCCGAGGTCGAAGGTGGTCACGCCGTTCACGGTGGCGTCGCTGCGCAGCGTCTCGGGGTGCGCCAGCGTGCGCCGCATGTCGCGTGCGCCGGCCTCCCAATGCTCTTCGACGGCGGCGCGCGAGAACTCGTAGTCCTTCGATTCGACCTCGTAGGGCTTGTCGCGGTAGATCAGGTGAAAGATGTCGATCGGGTGGTGCGTGAGCTCGGCCTGCACCGCCAGCACCGAAGGGTCATTGCGCAGGTGCGCCGGCAGCTTGGAGATCAGGTCCGCAATGGCCTGCTGCAGGTTCAGGTTGGCGGCCAATGCATCGGTGTTCATGCGGGTGCGGCTCGAATAGGTGATGTCCTTCTGCCGCTCCATCACGCCCGACAGCGTGCGCGGCATCTCGCCGCGCGCATTGAAAAGATCGACCTGCAGCACCACCAGCGGCTCGGAGCGCGGATGGATGTCGAGCACGTACTGCAGCGGCGTGTTCGAGACGATGCCGCCGTCCCAGTAGTCGTCGCCGTCGATGCTGACCGGCGCAAAGCCCGGCGGCAGCGCGCCGCTGGCCATGATGTGCTCGGGGCCGATGCGCTGGCGCGTGTTGTCGAAGTACACCGAGTTGCCGGTGCGCACGTCGACCGCGCCCACGCTGAAGCGCGCCTCGCAGGCGTTGATGCGGTCGAAGTCGATCAGGCGCTCGAGCGTGAGCCTGAGCGGCGTCGTGTCGTAGTAGCTCAGGAGCGGCGCCGCGGCGCCCATCAGCAGCGTGGGCGAATAACGCGGCTCGAAGAAGCCCGGAATGCCCACCAGCATCGCCATGCTGGCGCTCCACTGATTCTGCGTCGCGCGGTCGCCCAGCCATGACGGCAGGCGCTGCGCCGGTCCGGAAGACACCAGGTGCCAGAACTCGCGCAGCCGTTCGACCCGCTTGTCGGGCGCGTTGCCCGCGATCAGCGCCGCGTTGATGGCGCCGATGGAGACGCCGGCAATCCAGTGCGGCTGCAGGTCGGTCTCGCTGAGCGCGGCATACACGCCGGCCTGGTAGGCGCCGAGCGCGCCGCCGCCCTGCAGCACCAGCGCCTTGCGCGCGGCGCGCATGTCCTCGCGGCGGGCCTCGAAAGTGTTGAGGGTTTTCCTGCTTGCGGCACTTGGCTTCCTGGGCGTCTTCGTCGTCATATGGCGTCATTTGACACCAGCCCGGCTGCCGCAAGCTGACCACGGCGCCTTACATCTTGGGCAGCATCTGTCCCCGGATCTCGCCGGCCGGGTTGGCGGCGGTGTGGATGTTGGCGTACCACTTGCCGGCGCTCAGGTCGGCCGCCTGCGCCGGCGTGAGCGTGGCCTGGCCCTCGATCGGGCTGGCGGCATTGGCAAAGGGCAGCACCACGCCGGCATTGGCGCCCGCGGCCGCAGGGCCGTGGAAGTGCGCGCCCGTGGCCGGGCCGCTCAGGCCGCTGTAGGTGATCTTGTACTTCAGGACATTGGTGTCCCGGTTGAGCCAGGCCTCCGCCAAGCCGCTGCCGCGCGTCATGTTGGGCGGCACTTCGCTGGCGGCGTTCATCGCGCCACTGAAGCTCGCGGTGTTCGACCTGGACATCATTCCGCAGCCGGCCAGCGCGGCACTGGCCACGCCGGCGATGAGGGTTGCGCGCAAAAAGCTGCCATATCGGGTCATGAGCTTTGTCTCCTGAGTTATGAACACCGTTAAAGCATAGGCAGGCCTTGCCATTCGCCTTGTCGGCCACCACCGCGACTTTGCCGGCCGGCTGCATGCTGAAAGAGAATGCGGCAATGAGCCTTGCCGACCTTCCCCCCGCCCGCGACATCGTCGACTTCTGGCGCAATGCCGGACCCGAACGATGGTTTGCCAAGAACGAAGCCTTCGACGCCGAATTCGGCGGGCGCTTTCTCGCCGCCCACGAAGCCGCCGCGCGCGGCGACCTCGACCATTGGGCGCACGACGCCGAGGGCGCCCTGGCGTTGCTGGTGCTGCTCGACCAGTTTCCGCGCAACACCTGGCGCGGAAATGCCCGCATGCTGGCGACCGACGCCAAGGCGCTGGCCATCGCCCGCCAGGCGATCGAATCCGGCCTCGACCTGAAGGCCGGCGAAGACCTGCGGCGCTTCTTCTACCTGCCCTTCATGCACTCGGAATCGCTGGACGACCAGCAGCGCTCGGTCGAGCTCAACGCCGCGCTCGATGCCAACACCCAGCGCTTCGCGGTGCTGCACCGCGACATCATTGCGCGCTTCGGCCGCTTTCCGCACCGCAACAGGCTGCTCGGACGCGCCAGCAGCGCCGAGGAGCAGCGCTTCCTCGACGAGGGCGGCTTCGCGGGATAGCCAGGGCCTGAACAGGCCCTACCGCTGCGGCAGCGGGTCCGAGCGCGTCGGCGAAGGATTCGCATCGCCGCGGCCCTCCAGGTCCTTGAGCGAGCCATAGGTCTTGGCATACACCCAGGTGAATTCGGCCCCGAGCAGGAAGATCTGCGCCGAGTAGTACACCCACACCAGCACCACCACCAGCGAACCCGCGGCGCCGTAGCCCGAGGCCACGCTGCTCTTGCCGATGTACAGGCCGATGAGGTGCTTGCCGATGGTGAACAGCAGCGCCGTGACCGCCGCGCCCACCCACACGTCGCGCCACTGCACCTTGGTGCGCGGCATGATCTTGTAGATCATCGCGAAGATGACCGTCACCATCGCAAAGCTGAAGACGAAGTTCACCGCCTGCGCCAGCGTGGCCCAGCCGCCGAACACCGGCGCCCACCACTTGCTGAGCGCCGCCAGCGCCGCACTGGCCACCAGCGACACCATCAGCAGGAAGCCGATGGCCATGATCATGCTGAACGACAGCAGCCGCACGCGCAAAAGGTTGAACAGGCCCTTGCTCTTGGTGCGCGCCGGTGCCCGCCAGATGCGGTCGAGCGCGTCCTGCAGTTCGCCGAAGACGGTGGTCGCGCCGATCACCAGCAGGCCGATGCCGGCCACCGTGGCCACGATGCCTTCGGCCGGCTTGTTGACCGCCTGCAGCATGCCCTGCACCGCGGCCGCGCCCTGCTCGCCCATGAGGCCGGAAAGCTGCGCGAAGATCTCGCCGCGCGCGGCTTCCTGGCCGAACACCAGGCCGGCCACCGAGATCACGATCAAGAGCAGCGGCGCAATCGAGAACACCGTGTAGTAAGCCAGTGCGGCGCCCATGCTCGGCGCGTAGTCGTTGGACCAGGAGGCGACGGCCTGCTTGCAGAGATCGAAGAGCGCGCGGATTTGCATGGCGGTGGAGTCTCCCTTTGAGTGATGCAGGGGCATGTCAGCCCGGTGCCCGGCATGTTGCAGGCCTGGCTACGATAATCGCTCCCACATGCATCCGTCTCCTTCAGGCGCGGCAGCGCCGCCAGCCCCTGCACAACCGAAGTCGCCACGCGACCTTTTTGTTTCCTTCACCTGGCTTGCGCTGCAAGGCTTCGGTGGCGTGCTGGCCATCGTCCAGCGCGAGATGGTGGAGAAAAAGCGCTGGCTCACGCCCGAGCAGTTCCTGGAAGACTGGGCCGTGGCCCAGGTGATGCCGGGGCCGAACGTGATCAACCTCGCGCTGATGATCGGCGACCGCTACTTCGGCCTGCGTGGCGCCATTGCCGCGGTGGCCGGCATGCTAGCGATACCGCTCGTGGTGATCCTGGTGCTGGCCGTGCTCTATGCCCACTACGCCGCCAACCCGCAGGTGGCCGCCGCACTGCGCGGCATGGGCGCCGTGTCGGGCGGGCTGATCGCCGCCACCGGCATCAAGCTGATTCCGCAGCTGCGCAAGCACCCGCTGGGCTTTGCCACCTGCCTGGCATTCGTCGCGCTGGTGTTCGGCGCCATCGCGCTGTTCAAGATGCCGCTCGGCTGGGTGCTGCTGGCCGTGGGCGGCGTGGCCTGTGCGTGGACCTGGCGCAGGATTGCCGCATGAGCCAACTGACCATCGCCATGCAATGGCACGACTGGCTCGCGCTCTTCGGCCAGTACCTGCTGCTGTCGCTGCTGTCGATCAGCGGCGCCATCACCACCGTCCCGGACATGCACCGCTACCTCGTCGCGCAGCACGGCTGGCTCACCGAGGCACAGTTCAGTTCCTCGGTGGCCATCGCCCAGGCCGCGCCGGGGCCGAACGTGCTCTTCGTCGCGCTGATGGGCTGGAACGTCGGGCTCAACGCGGGCGGCGGCATCGGCGCGGGGCCGGGTGCCTGGCTGCTGGGCCTGTTCGGGCTCATGGTCACCATGCTCGGCATCATGCTGCCGAGCACCACCCTCACCTACCTGGCCACGCGCTGGGGCCACCGCAACCGCGACCGCCGCGGCGTGCGCGCCTTCAAGCAGGGCATGGCGCCGGTGGTGGTGGGCCTGCTGATCGCCACCGGCTGGGTGCTGGCGGCGGGTAACCATGCCGGCGACGCGCCTGCATGGCATCTGTGGCTGCTGACCGCGGTGGCCGCGCTTATCGTCTGGCGCACGCGCATCCACCTGCTCTGGCTGCTGGGCGCGGGTGCGCTGCTCGGTGCCGTGGGCTTCGTCTGATCCTCGTTCTCTTCCTCAGGAAACAAACTCATGTCGCAACTCCGCTCGCTCGGCCGCTCCGGCCTCCTGGTTTCACCGCTTGCCTTCGGCGGCAACGTGTTCGGCTGGACGGCGGACGAGGCCACGTCGTTCCGCCTGCTCGATGCCTGGGTGGACGCGGGGTTCAACTTCATCGACACCGCCGATGTCTATTCGGCCTGGGTGCCGGGCCACACCGGCGGCGAATCCGAGACCATCATCGGCAAGTGGCTCAAGCAAAGCGGCAAGCGCAACCGCGTGGTGCTGGCCACCAAGGTCGGCAAGCCGATGGGCGAAGGCAAGTCGGGCCTCGCGCCGGCCTACATCCGCGAAGCGGTGGAAGCCTCGCTCAAGCGCCTGCAGACGGACTTCATCGACCTGTACCAGTCGCACGACGACGATGCCGCCACCCCGCTCGAAGATTCGCTGCAGGCCTTCGACGAACTGATCAAGGCCGGCAAGGTGCGCGCCATCGGCGCCTCCAACTACAGCGCGCCGCGGCTGGCGGAGGCGCTCGACGTCTCGGAGCGGCTGGGCATTGCGCGCTACGAGAGCCTGCAGCCGCTGTACAACCTCTACGACCGGGCGGTGTTCGAAGACGAACTGGAGCCGCTGTGCCTGAAGCGCGAAGTGGGCGTGATCAATTTCTATGCGCTGGCGGCCGGCTTCCTGACCGGCAAGTACCGCACCGAGGCCGACGCCTCCAAGAGCGCACGCGGCGCCACCACCACCAAGAAGTACCTGAACCCGCGGGGCCTGCGCATTCTCGAGGCGCTCGACAAGGTGGCCCAGCAGTACAACGCCAAGCCGGGCCAGGTGGCCATTGCGTGGCAGATCGCGCGCCCCTCCATCACGGCGCCGATCGCCAGCGCAAGCTCCATCGCCCAATTGGAAGAGTTGGTGGTTGCCACCCAGTTGAAGCTCGACGCCGGCACTATCCAGATGCTGGACCGGGCCAGCGCCGAAACACCGCTGTGAAACTGAGCGTGGTCTAGCCGTCGACCGGATTCAGCGGCGTCGAGAGAATGCGCTGGTAGAAGGCCACGTCGAGCCAGCGGCCGAACTTGAAGCCGGCCTGCCGCACGGTGCCGGCATGCTCGAAACCCAGGCGCTCGTGCAGCCCGATGCTGCCGGCGTTCGCGGCATCGATGGCGCCGACCATGACGTGCACGTCGCGTGCCACGGCTTCGGCAATGATCGCCTCCATGAGCGTGCGGCCGAGGCCCGCACCGCGGTGGCCCGCCTCGACATACACCGAGTGCTCCACCGTGTACTTGTAGGCCGGGAAGGCGCGAAACGTGCCGTAGCTCGCAAAACCCAGCAGCTTGCCGCTGTCGTCTTCCGCACCGACCACGGGAAAACCGTTGGCGCGCTTGGTGGCGAACCACGCCACCATGCTCTCGGGCGTGCGCGGCCTGTAGTCGTAGAGCGCGGTCGAGTTGGCAATGGCCTCGTTGAGGATGGCAAGAATGGCGCCCGCGTGGGCTTCCTCGGTACAGGGGACCAGGCGCATGTTCGTTCCTTTCAGGCTGTCCAATTTCAATCTGTCCAATATAGGAGAATAATAATCTCATATGAGAAACAATTCATCTCCGCCGGCCGAGCCTTCCGGCATCGACTCGCTCATTGCCAGCCGGCTGCTCGCGCTGCGCCAGGCCAAGGCGCTGAGCCTGGCCGAGCTGGCCGAGCTTTCCGGCGTCAGCAAGGCCATGATCTCGAAGGTGGAGCGCGCGGAAAGCAGCCCGACGGCAGTGCTGCTGGGCCGGCTGGCCGCCGGCCTGGGCGTGCCGCTCGCGCAGCTGCTGACGGAGGACAAGGGCTCGCCGCGCCGGCTGCGCACCCGGGCCGAACAGGAGGTCTGGCGCGATCCCGAGGCAGGCTACCTGCGGCGCCAGGTCGCCGAGCGCGGCGCGAGCGGGGGCGTGGAGATGGTCGAGATCGAATTGCCGCGCTCGGCGCAGGTCGCCTATCCGCGCTGGAGCGGCACGCCATACCGGCAGTGCCTGTGGATGCTCGAAGGCGCACTGCGGGTGGACTATGGCGACGAGCGCTTCGAACTCGCATCCGGCGACTGCCTGGATTTCGGCGTCGACCGCCCGCTGGTCTTCAAGGCGCTCGGGCGCGCGGGCTGCCGCTACCTGCTGGTCGCCTCCCCGGCATAGCCGCGCGAAAGTAGTAGGCAAGTTCCCACAGCGACTGGAGACACCGGCCTGTGCCCGCCGGGGGACCGCCCGGGATACTGCAAGGCATCCAAAGCTTCCGGGGGAACAAGCATGTCCTTTGCGCTCTACATGATCGGTTTTCTGATCTTCCTCGCCGGCGTTGCCTGGGGCGCCTCGGTGGCCGGCGTACCGACGCTCTACATCGGCATCGGTGCGCTGATCATCCTGGGCATCGGCATCTTCAGCGCGGTGGCCCGCACGCGCAGCAAAGACCCTTCCTGATTCGAGCCAGCCGCGCCCCGATCCAGGGGCCGGCGGCCCTGCGTCAGGCGCTGCGCTGCCGCATGGCCTCGTAGAGGCACACGCCGCTGGCCACGGAAACGTTCAGGCTCTCGACCGCGCCCGCCATGGGAATGCTCACGAGTTCGTCGCAGGTCTTGCGGGTGAGCTGGCGCATGCCCTCGCCTTCGGCACCGAGCACCAGCGCCAGGGGCCGCTTGAGATCGCTCTGGTAGAGGGTGCCGGGCGCATCGTCGCTGGTGCCGACGCACCAGATGCTGCGCTCCTTGAGTTCGTTCAGCGTGCGCGCCAGGTTGGTCACCATGAAGTAGGGCACCGTCTCGGCCGCGCCGCTCGCCACCTTGGCGACGGTGGCGTTGATGCCGGCCGCATGGTCCTTGGGCGCGATCACCGCATGGGCCCCGGCGCCGTCGGCCACGCGCAGGCAGGCGCCCAGATTGTGCGGATCGGTCACGCCGTCGAGCACCAGCAGGAGCGGCACGGTGCCGGCCTCCTCGAGGCCTTCGAGCAGCTCGTCGAGCGAACGGATCTGCGCAATGGGCTCGACCCGTGCGACCACGCCCTGGTGGCCATGGCTGCCGCTGAGCTTGGCCAGCCGCAGCCCGTCGGCCTCGACCAGCCGCACGCCGGCTTCTTGCGCGCGTGCGATGAACTGTTTCATGCGCGCATCGCGCCGGCTGGTGTCGAACATCACTTCGAGCACCGATTTCGGTGCGGTCTTGATGCGCACGCCCACGGCATGGAAGCCGAAGATCACTTTGGGGGAAGACATCCCCCGATTATCGAGGTCTGTGCGCCCCGTCCTTCAGGCAATCGGCAATCCGCTGTGCGCGCGGGTGCGTTCGTCGTGCAGCTCCTGCACGGCCAGCGCATTCGGATGCACCCGTGCGCTGTTGCCGGCGCTTTCCAGGTACTGGCAGGCGGCATGGCCTTCGGCGGCCTTTTCGTAGCGCGCGACCCAGGCATCTCGCAGCGGCAGCTTCTCGGGCGACACGGGCCACACGCCCGGCCGCGGCCGCAGGTGCTCGCCGATGCCGATGCGCCAGGGCTTGGCGCTCAGGCGGGCGCGAAAGCAGTTCTGGTTGCGGCACATGCGCGCATAGACCTTGTCGACACCCAGCGCATGGAAGCAGTCGGCCACCGCCATGTCGGCCGGGCTGAAGACGTCGTGCATCGCCAGCACCCGGAGGCCGGCCGGCGTGCGGTAGATGCGCAGGTGCCAGTCGGGGTGCTGGTGGACGAAGCGCCCGATGCGCTCGGCCGCGCGCTTCTCGGGCGCGGGGTTGCCGCTGGCCTCGCCGCGCTTCCTGGCCAAGCCGATGCGGTAGGCGACGGCAAAGACCACGATGGCCGCGATCAGCCCGCCCAGCCAGGTCCTGGCGGTCCAGCCGCCGACGATGCCCGCGATCAACGCAGGCACCAGCGCAAAGCCGAACACGCTGCCGCGCAGGGGTTCGTCGAAATCGATGTCGACGAACAGCACGTCGGGCGTGTTGAGGCAGCGCGCGCCGTAGCTGTTGCGGGTGATGACGGTATCGCCCTGCCGCTCGACGATCTCTTCTCGGATGGGCACGCCTTCGGCCCCGTTGTAGGCCAGCTTGCGCTCGCGGCGGTTGAGCTGTTCGCCCGCGGCGATGCGCTCGAACGCCTCTCGCGTGCGCTGGTCGGCGTGCGCCTGCGCGGCGACCGGGCTCTCGTCGGACCAGCCGTAGCGCCGCACCGTGATCTGCTTGCCGGCGACGTGTTCCTGGATGCGGCCTTCGGCCCAGAACTGGGGAACGATCATGCCTGCAGCGAAGCCACCAGCACCGGCGTCGACTCGTTGAGCGCCATGCGCCCCGCCTCGATGGTGATGCGGCGCTCGCACTGGGCCGCAATGCCGCGATCGTGGGTGACCAGCACGAGCGTGGTGCCGAGTTCGCGGTTGAGGTCGAACATCAGCCGCATGACCTGCTCGCCGGTCGCGAAGTCGAGGCTGCCGGTGGGCTCGTCGGCCAGAAGCAGGGCCGGCTGCACCACGAAGGCCCTGGCCAGCGCCACGCGCTGCTGCTCGCCGCCCGAAAGCACCTTGGGATAGTGGCCAAGCCGCTGGCCGAGGCCGACGCGCCCGAGCATCTCGGTGGCGGCCTTGCGCGCGTCCTTGCGGTCGGCCAGTTCGAGCGGCAGCATCACGTTCTCGAGCGCGCTCAGGTTGCCCAGCAGCTGGAAGCTCTGGAACACGAAGCCCACGCGCTGGGCGCGCAGCGCGGCGCGCTCGTCCTCGTCGATGGCGAAAATGTCGTCGCCCGCGAGCTTGACGGTGCCGCGCGTGGGCGTGTCGAGCCCGGCAATGATCGACAGCAAGGTGCTCTTGCCCGAACCCGAGGCACCGACGATGGCGGCGGTTTCCCGCGCGCCCAGGGTGAAATCGATGTTCTGCAAAATGTCGAGCGTACCGGTCGAGTCGGTCACGGACTTGAACACATGCTCGACAGCGACAATGGCATCAGACGGGGGTTGGGACATGGAAAGGCTTTTCGTTTTGAAACGACGTGACTTTATCTTGAGCGCTGCCGCACTTGGCAGCGCAGGGGCATGGACGGCGGGCCACGCCCAGACCGCACAGGCCGCGGCGCCTCGCAAGCCCGTGATCCTGGTGCTTGGCGATTCGCTGAGCGCCGAATACGGCCTGAAGCGCGGCGAAGGCTGGGTGCCCCTGCTCGAGAAGCGGCTCGCCCAGCAGAAAATCCCGGCCGCGGTGGTCAATGCCAGCATCAGCGGCGACACCAGTTCGGGTGGACGCGCCCGCTTTGCCTCGCTGCTGGCGCAGCACAAGCCCAGCCACGTGGTGGTCGAGCTGGGCGCCAACGATGCGCTGCGCGGCCTGCCGCTGCAGAACACCGAGGAAAACCTGCTGCAGATCACCAAGGCGGCGCAGGCGGCCGGCGCCAAGGTGCTGATCGTCGGCATCCAGGTGCCGCCCAATTACGGCGGCGACTACACGCGGCGCTTCGAGGCCGTGTTCGGCAAGGTGGCCAGCACCACCAAGGCGGCGCTGGTGCCCTTCCTGCTCAAGGGCGTGGCCGACGCGCCCGACGCGCTTGCGCTGTTCCAGGCCGACCGCATCCATCCCACGGCCGCCGCGCAGCCGCAACTGCTCGACAACGTCTGGCCGGAGCTGCGCAAGCTGCTCGCGGCCAAGTAGGCCTGCCGAAACAAAAAAGCCGCTCCAGGCCCGAGGGCCCGCAGCGGCTTTTTTGTCGAGAGCCTTGATTTGGGATCAGCCGTTCTTGGTCGGCAGATCGGGAACCGTCGGCGGATCGCGTTCGAGCGAGGCCACGTCGGTTTCCGGGTCACCCGGGGCCAGGCCTTCGCTGCTCGGGGAGAGCTTGCGATTGGCCTTTTCGCGGAGCTTCTCTTCCTTTTTCTTCTTCTTGGCCAGCTCCTTCTGGCGCTTTTCGTAGCCGTAATTGGGTGTTGCCACTGTTCTCTCCTTGAACGAGGCAGTCAAAGCGACTGCGTGTCATCCAACTGTAAGCGATAACGGTGCACCCGCAGCCGGTGGAGCGGCCGGGCCCTGCGGCCAGAAAACTTCTCTTACATCCGCGCGAGCGCCTGCTGCAGGTCGGCCCGCAGGTCTTCCACGTCTTCCAGTCCGACCGAGAAGCGCACCAGCGTGCCCTTGTGGGGCCACCGCGCCACGCTCGCGTCGCGCATCAGGCCGATATCGTAGGGCACCACCAGGCTCACCGGGCCGCCCCACGAATAGCCGAGGCGGAACAGGTTCAGGCTGTCGCAGAAGCGGTCGACCTGCTCGGTGCTGAAGCTTTCGTCGAACACGACCGAGAACAGGCCCGCGGCCAGGTCCGTGCCGCCGCACAGCGCACGCCAGTTGGCATGGCCAGGCGATCCTTCGAGCGCCGGATGGAGCACCTGCGCGATCTCTTCGCGGCCGGCAAGCCAGCGCGCCAGCTCGCGCGCCGAACGGTCGTGCGCGGCATAGCGCAGCCCGATGCTCGGCAGCGACCGCAGCAGCGTTTCCACGTCGCCGACGCCGACGCCGAAACCCGTGCGCATGTGCGTGAGCTTGAGCGCGCGGTGCAGCCGCTCGTCGCGCGTGACGACGCTGCCCATCAGCACGTCGCCGCCGCCGCTCGGATATTTGGTGAGCGCGTGCACCGAGATGTCGACGCCCTGGCCGCCGCCGTTGAAGTCGAAGGGCGCGAACGCCAGGCCCGCGCCCCAGGTGTTGTCCAGCGCCGTCACCACGCCGCGCGCGCGGCAGGCTTTCACGAGCGCCGGCAGGTCCGGAAACTCCATCGTCACCGAGCCCGCCGCCTCGAGCCAGACCAGCCGCGTGCGGTCCGAGAGCTTGGCGGCCAGGTCGGCGGGATTCATCGCGTCGTACAGGCGGTGCGTGATGCCGAAGTTGGCCAGCTCGCCAGTCGCCAGCGCCTTGTTGGGGCCGTAGGCGTTGTCGGGAATCAGCACCTCGTCGCCGCTCTTCAGGAAGGCAAAGGAAACCAGCGAAATGGCGGCCAGGCCGCTCGGCACCAGCAGGCACTCGGTGCCGCCCTCGAGCGTGGCCAGGCGCTCCTCGAGCGTGAAGGTGGTCGGCGTGCCGTGCAGGCCGTAGGTGTAGCCGGCCTTGGTCTTCCAGTCGCGCGCGCGCATCGCTGCCACGTCGGCAAAGAACACGGTCGAGGCCTTGTAGATGCCAGGCTGCGGCGCGGCGAAGTTGGCGGGCGGCGTGTAGGGGTGGTGGATCAGGGTCGTGGAAGGCTTGCTCATGGCCCGATGCTAGCGCGGCAATCCGCCGCACAATGCGCCGATGGGCAACAGCCGGTTTTTCTCCAGGGCCGCGGCATGCCGCAGCTGACAAGACTCCCCGCCCCCTGCCTGCGTACCTACGTGCGGCTGATGTGGGCCTCGGCCCCCGCGGGCGCGGCCGCCGGGCAGCCGGGCGCGCGCGAACATGTGCTGCCCACCGGGGGCATGCACCTGGTGTTCCGGCTCTCGGGTCCGCCGCTGAAGCTGTTCGGCGGCCCGGGCGACGTGCGCGGCCAGACCTGCGGCCATGCGATCGTCGGCGGTGCGCGTGCCGCCTCCTACATGCGCGACGTTTCGGTGGCCACGCGCTCCGTCGGCGCGCAACTCCAGCCCGGGGCCGCCCGCGCGCTGCTCGGCGCGCCCGAAGACGTGCTGGCCGGCCAGCACACGCCGCTCGATGCGCTGTGGGGTGCGCAGCAGGCCCATGCCGCGCTCGAACGGATCCATGCGGCGGGCAGCCTCGAGGCGCAGCTGGCCGTCTTCGAAGCCTTGCTCGCCCGGCGCGCCATCGATTCGCAGAGCGCCGGCCTGCGCGGCCTGCACCCGGCCATTGCCGCAGCGCTCGGTCCGCTCGCGCGAGAGAACCCGCCGATCGCCGCGCTGGTGGCACGCAGCGGCTACAGCCACCGCCGCTTCATCGCTCTTTTTCGCAGCGGCATCGGCCTCGGTCCGAAGGAATATGGTCGCGTGATGCGTTTCGATCGCGCGCTGGCGCTGGCCGGCGACCCGGGGCAAAGCTGGGCCGACATCGCGCTCGCCGCGGGCTACAGCGACCAGGCGCACCTGAGCCGCGAGTTCTCGGCGCTGGCGGGCGTGTCGCCACAGGCCTGGCGGCAGTCCGGGGCCGTGTCGCCTCGGCATGTGCCGGCGGCCACGGGTCAAATTCCTTCAAGACGCTAGCGGTGCGGCGCCGCAGAATCGGCGCCAGGACATGGCTTCCTTCCTCTCGAAAGACGACCCTCATGGCAATCCACGAACTGTTTCCGTATCTCTGCGTCGACGATGCCGGCGCGGCCATCGACTTCTATTGCAAGGTCTTCGAAGTCAAGGAGATCTTCCGGCTCACCGAGCCGAGCGGCCGCATCGGCCATGCGGAACTCGACTTCCACAACGGCGCGATCCTGATGATCTCGGACGAGTTCGCCGAATACAACATCCGCAGCGCCAGGACGCTGGGCGGCACCGCGGTGACGCTGCACCTGCACGTGGACGATGCCGACGCCGTGGTGGCGCGTGCCGTGGCAGCCGGCGCCACGCTCGACATGGCGCCGCAGGACCAGTTCTACGGCGAGCGATCGGGCGTGTTCCGCGATCCCTTCGGCCATCGCTGGAACGTGGGCCACAGCATCGAGAAGCTGACGCCGGAAGAAATGCAGCGGCGCTATACCGCGATGTTCGATTCCGAAGGCGCCTAGGCGGCCGTCCGGAATATCAGCCCGCGGGCTTCGAGACTTGCCCGCGCACCGGCAGGCGCCGAGGCTCGCCCCTTCTCTTCGCCGCACCGACTTCCTTCGAGATGGACGAGACCACGGTGGCCCATTCCTCCGGACTGAGCAGCAGTGCCGTATGCGAATGCAACAGCGTGTCTTCCTTGTCCAGATGCGCGGACATCAAGTGCCGGTGCTGCTGCAGCAGCGCGTCGGCCGCCGCGGCCGCGCCCGTGTCGCCGGATCCGGCGCGCTCCAGGAGGAGCTTTGACTGTGCAAGGAGGCCGCTGCAGCGCTCGCTCTCCGAATCGAGCTGGTCGAGAAGCCCGTCGGCCTCGCTCGACCTGCCGCGCAGCATGTTCAGCATGACAACGCCCTTGGGACGGTGCGTTGTTTCTTCGAAGGCCTGAAGGCGCTCGATGACGTCGATGGCAGCCCTTGCCCGTTGCCGGACGCTCGCCTCAACCCCCGCCTTCATCGCCGTTTCGAGGCGGGCCAGCAACTCCCGGGTGCGAACGTGCTCGGCGCGCAAGATGGCCCACGCGCATTCAGCCGCCAACATGCTTCACTCCTTCGGAGCCGCGAACGGCCCCAAGCCTTGCCTGTGAACCTAAGCCTTTAACGCTATGGTTCTACGCCGTTGCGGCGGCCGCTGCAAGCCGCGCCGGCGCATATGCGCGCTGCACCTACAGCGCGGCGGCCCGAATGCCGATGAGGCGCTGCCGCAGGCGCAGCGAGGTCAGACCGACCACTTCTCCAGCAGCTTCTCGGCGCCGAGCGAGTCGTAGCCTTCGAAGGGCTGATGGATCCACGGGTTGGTCGGCAGGTACTCGACCGAGTAGTCGGGCGTGAAGGTGGAGAGCGCCTTGGTCCAGATCACCGCGCTGCGCAGTTCGGTGATCGGCTTGTAGTTGTTGCGCAGCATGTCCATCACCGCATGCAGCGTGTGGCCCGAGTCGGCCAGGTCGTCCACCAGCAGCACCCTGCCGGCGATCTCGCCCTTGGGCGTGGTGATGAAGCGCGCGATGTCCAGGTGCCCTTGCACCGTGCCGGCGTCGGCCCGGTACGAGCTGGTCGACATGATCGCCAGCGGCTTGTCGAAGATGCGCGAAAGCACATCGCCCGGCCGCATGCCGCCGCGCGCGAGGCACAGGATGGTGTCGAAGTGCCAGCCCGACTGGTGGATCTTGATCGCGAGCTTCTCGATCAGGTTGTTGTACTCGTCGTAGCTGACGTAGAGATGCTTGCCGTCTTCGGTCAACATGGTGGGGGTTCGCTCCTGTTCAGTCCGCGAGATAGGGGTGGCGCATCATGATCGTGTGGTCGCGATCAGGGCTCGTGGAAACCATGTGGATCGGCACGCCGGTGATCTGCTCGATGCGCTGCAGATAGAGCCGTGCGTTCACGGGCAGCTTGTCGTACTGCGTGACGCCGACGGTGCTCTCGCTCCAGCCTTCGAGGGTCTCGTAGATGGGCGTGCAGCGCTCGATCTCGTCGGCGCCCATGGGCAGGATGTCGGTGATCTCGCCATCGAGCTCGTAGCCGGTGCACAGCTCGAGCTTCTCGAGCCCGTCGAGCACGTCGAGCTTGGTGATGCACAGGCCCGACAGGCCGTTGACCTGCGCCGAGCGCTTGAGCAGCGCGGCATCGAACCAGCCGCAGCGGCGGCTGCGGCCCGTGGTGACGCCCTTTTCGGCGCCCACGGTGCTCATGTGGTAGCCCGGCGTGCCCGGCGTGCCCCAGTCGAGTTCCGTCGGGAACGGACCGCCGCCCACGCGCGTGCAATAGGCCTTGGTGATGCCCAGGATGTAGTGCAGCATGCCCGGGCCCACGCCCGAGCCCGCAGCGGCATTGCCGGCCACGCAGTTGCTCGAGGTGACGTAGGGGTAGGTGCCGTGGTCGACGTCGAGCAGCGTGCCCTGCGCGCCTTCGAACAGCAGGTTGGCGCCGGCCTTGTGCGCGTCGTTCAGCTCGCGCGACACGTCGGCCATCATCGGCTTGAGCAGTACGGCATGGCGCATCGCCTCGTCGAACACCAGGTCGAAGTCGATGGCAGGAGCGCCGAGCACCTGCGTCAGCACATGGTTGTGCAGGTCGAGCAGCACGCGCAGCTTGGTCGCAAAACGCTCCGGGTGCTTCAGGTCCTGCACGCGCAGCGCACGGCGCGCGATCTTGTCTTCGTAGGCCGGGCCGATGCCGCGGCCGGTGGTGCCGATCTTCTCGACGCCGCCCTTTTCGCGATACGTTTCCCGCGCGATGTCGAGCGCCGCGTGGAAAGGCAGGATCAGCGGGCAGGCCTCGCTGATGCGCAGGCGCGAACGCACTTCGACGCCGGCCTTCTCGAGCCCTTCGATTTCCTCGAACAGCTTGGCAGCCGAAAGCACCACGCCATTGCCGATGTAGCACTTGACGCCGGGCCGCATGATCCCGCTGGGAATGAGGTGCAACGCAGTCTTCACGCCGTTGATGACCAGCGTGTGGCCCGCGTTGTGGCCGCCCTGGAAGCGGACCACGCCCTGGGCGCTTTCCGTCAGCCAGTCGACCAGCTTGCCTTTGCCTTCATCGCCCCATTGGGTGCCGACGACGACCACGTTTCTTCCGGTGGTTACGCTCATGCTCGTTCCATTACTTCAAAAATTCAGATGGCTCGGACTTGCCACTGCCCTGCGTGCTCGACGAGCTCGCGGTCGCAATGGAATTCATCGATCTCGCTGCCGTGGCCCGGCAGTGCGCAGACCACGATCTCGCCGGCCCTGCGCAGCCCGGCAATGGCATCTCGCAGGCCGGCCGCGTCGCTCCAGGGCGCGCGGATGGCGGCACGCAGCGGACGCGCCGGCAGCACGCCGACCAGTTCGCGCACGTCGAGGCTGAAGCCGACCGCCGGCCGGTTGCGGCCGAACACGGCGCCGACTTCGTCATAGCGCCCGCCGCGCACCAGCGCATCGGCCGCGCCCGGCACGTAGATACCGAAGCGCATGCCGCTGTAGTAGGCATAGCCGCGCAGGTCGGCCAGGTCGAAGCTGATCTGCCGCGCCGGATCTGCGCCGAGGCTTGCGGCCAGTTGCTTCAATCCGGCCAGCGCCGCGCTCACGGCCGGCGTGCCCTTGAGGGCCTTGGCGGCCTCGTCGAGCACCGCCGCATCGCCATACAGCTGGACCAGCGCGCGCAGGCCGTCGCGCGACGACGCCGGAAAGTTGCGCGTCAGCGCATGCAGCTCGCTCGCGTCCTTGGCAACCAGCGCCGCGTGCACGCGCGCCAGCATGGCGGCGTCGACCGGCACGCCCGCAAACAGCGCCCGCACGATGCGCGCATCCGCCAGGTCGACGATCACGCCGTCCTTCAGGCCCGACGCATGCAGGCAATCGAGCGCCAGCAGCAGCACTTCGGTGTCGGCCTCGAGGCCCGCATGGCCATAGATTTCGGCCCCGAACTGCAACGGCTCGCGCGTGGCGTGCGGCCTGTCGGGGCGGGTGTGCAGCACCGGCCCGCAGTAGCACAGCCGTGCCACGCCTTCGCGGTTCAGCAGGTGGGCGTCGATGCGTGCCACCTGGGGCGTGGTGTCGGCCCGCAGGCCCATGCTGCGGCCGGAGAGTTGGTCGACCAGCTTGAAGGTTTGGAGGTCGAGCGCCTCGCCGGTGCCGGACAGCAGCGACTCGAGGTGCTCGAGCAGCGGCGGCATTACCAGCTCGTAGCCATAGCCACGGGCGGTATCGAGCAGCTGGCGTCGAAGTTCTTCGATGTGGCGCGCCTCGGAAGGCAGCACATCGGCAATGTGATCCGGGAGGACCCAGGCGGACATGGGGATCGGGGGCGTGGTTAAACCGGGATTCTACCGGGCCGCGCTACCCCAGCAGCCAAAGAAGGGCCAAACCCAGCAAGATGCTGCAGAGTCCGAAGAAGCGCAGCTGGCCGTCGCGCAGCTGCATGAGCTGCCCGAAACCGCGCCGCCACCCGCCCGGCGAGACGAAAGGCAGGATGCCCTCGATCACCAGGACGAGCGCCAGCGCACTCCAGAAGATCTCGGCGCTCACGGGCGGCCCGGCGCCGGATCAGCGGCGTGGAGGAGCGTTGCCTGCGGGCGTGCCGGCGCTCTGCATGGCGCGGAAGAAGTCCGACGACGGGTCGAGCACCATCACGTCGCTCTTCTTGTTGAAGCTTTGCTTGTAGGCGTCCAGGCTGCGGTAGAACTGCGCAAACTGCGGATCGCGGCCGAAGGCCTCGCTGTAGGCAGCGGCGGCCTGGGCATCGCCCTCGCCCTTGATCTTCTGGGCATCGCGGTAGGCGTTCGCCACGATCACTTCGCGCTGGCGGTCGGCGTCGGCGCGGATCTTTTCACCTTCCGCAAAGCCGGTCGAACGCAATTCATTGGCCACGCGCTTGCGCTCCGCCTCCATCCGGCGATAGACCGATTCGGTGATGGCTTCCACATAGTCGACACGCGTGATGCGCACGTCGATGACGTCAACGCCCCAGGGCTTGGCACCCTTCACCACGGCCAGCACCTCGCGCTGCACGTCGGCCATCAGCGCCTCGCGGCGCACCGAGATCAGGTCGCGCACGGTGCGCTTGTTGATGTTTTCCTGGAAGGCGTTGCGCACCACGCGGTTGAGCTGCATGGCACCCGCGTTTTCGTCGAGACCCACGTTGCGGATGTAGGCCTGCGGATCGGTGATGCGCCAGCGCACGTACCAATCGATCACCACGCGCTGCTTCTCGGCCGTGAGCATGGGCTCGGTGTCGAGGCTGGAGAGCGTGAGCAGCCGCTTGTCGATGTACGACACGTTCTGGAACGGCGGCGGCAGCTTGAAGTTCAGGCCGGGCTCGGTGATGACCTGCTTGATCTGGCCGAGGGCATACACCACGCCGAACTGGCGCTGGTCGACGACGAAGAGCGTCGAGCTCAGCAGCACCAGCAGCACGAGGATCGACGAAGCGATGAATCCGATTCTGTTCATGTTCTTACTGGCCTTTTCAACGCACGTCGCGATCGCGCGAACGGCCATCGCGGGCGCGGCTTTCGCTCGATGGCGGCGCCACCGGAATCACCGACGACTGGGCTGGCGCGGTACCCGCCACGCTGGGACTGGCCGCATCGACCGGCGTTGCGGCCGGATTGTTGCCGCTCAGCTGCATGAGCTTGTCCAGCGGCAGGTACAGCAGGTTGGAGCCTTGCTTGGTATCGACCAGCACCTTGGTGGTGCTGGCGTAGATCTGCTGCATGGCGTCGGTATACATGCGGTCGCGCGTCACCTGCGGCGCCTTCTGGTACTCGGCCAGCACCGCACCAAAGCGCCCGGCATCACCTTGCGCCTGCGCAACGATGCGCGCCTTGTAGGCCTCGGACTCTTCCTTGAGGCGCGACGAAGTACCGGTTGCACGCGGAATCACGTCGTTTGCATAGGCCTGGGCCTCGTTCTTGGCGCGCTCGCGCTCCTGTCCGGCCTTGAGCACATCGTCGAAGGCGGCCTGCACCTGCTCGGGTGGCCGCACGCCGCCTTGCTGCAGGTTGATGCCGACGACCTCGACCCCGACCTTGTAGCGATCGAGGATGGTCTGCATCAACGTACGCACGCGCGGCGCGATCTGGTCGCGCTCCTCGGCAAGGGCCGCGTCCATCTTCATCTTGCCGACCACTTCGCGCACGGCGGTTTCCGCCACCTGCACCACGGTTTCGGTGGGTGATTTGCTTTCGTACAGATAGGCGCGCGCATCGCTCAGGCGGTATTGCACGGCGAACTTGATCTCGACGATGTTCTCGTCTTCGGTCAGCATGGCCGATTCGCGCAGGCCGGTCGAACGCACGATGGCATCGCGGCCGACGTCAGTCGAGCGGATCTGCGTGACCACCACCACTTCGTGGCGCTGGATGGGGTATGGCAGGCGCCAGTTGAAGCCCGCGCCCACGGTCGACTTGTAGCGCCCGAACTGGGTCACCACGGCCTGCTGGCCTTCATTCACGATGAAGAAGCCGGTACCGAGCCAGATGAGAACGGCAACCGCCGCCACCAGTCCGAGGCCGAAGCCGGCATTCTTCATGTCAGGACGGTAGCCGTTGCCGCCGCCGCCGTTGTTGCCGCCGCTGGGGCGATTGCCGCCGCCCTTGCCGCCGAAGAAGCCCCCCAGCTTGCGATTGAGGTCGCGCCAGAGTTCGTCGAGGTCGGGCGGCCCCTGGTTCGGGCCCTGGCCGCGGGGGCGGTTGCCGTTGCCGTTGTTGTTGCCCGAGGGCGGTGGCGTCGGTGCGCCCGGCGGGTCGCCGTCGGGAGGCCGGTTGCCGGTCGGGCGGTCGCCGTTGGACGACGGCTCGTCACCACGGCCCCATCGGCCATCGTTCAGGTTGAACATGCCCAGAAACCCTCTCCACGCTGGCTTTGCATTCATTCGCTTCGTTCTCTTGTCAGTGGCGGGATTGTGCCCAATCAATTGGCGGTATCGTGCAATTCAGTGTCGGCCTCTGGGGTCATCGTATCGCCCAGGGAGCCCGACCGGCGGGCCAGTTCGGCTCGCAGAAGTGGCAGCCCCTCGCCGCTGCGGGCGCTGAGGAAGATACGCGGAACCCGCACGCCGTCGATTTCCATGTCGTCCTGCAGATGCAGCGGGTGCTGCGCAGTTTCAAGGGCATCGAGCTTGTTGAACACCAGAAGCTGCGGAACTGTGTCGGCACCGATGTCGCGAAGAACGGACTGCACCTCGGCCATCTGCTCCGGGTAATGCGGATTGGAGGCGTCCACCACGTGCAGCAGCAAGTCGGCATCGACGGCCTCCTGCAGCGTGGCCTTGAAGGCATCGACCAGCCCGTGCGGAAGGTCGCGAATGAAGCCGACGGTATCGGAAATCGAAACCTGCCTGCGGGCATCGCCCAGGTAGAGGTTGCGCGTGGTGGTGTCGAGCGTGGCAAAGAGCTGGTCGGCCGCGTACGCGCGAGCCTTGACCAGGGCATTGAACAGGGACGACTTGCCGGCGTTGGTATAGCCCACGAGCGAGATGTTGAAGGTCTCGCGGCGCTCGCGCTGGCGGCGCTGCGTGCCGCGCTGCTTCTGCACCTTGGCCAGGCGCTCGCGCGTGCGCTTGATCGATTCGCTGATCATCCGGCGATCGAGCTCGATCTGCTTTTCGCCGGGACCGCCGCGCACGCCCGCACCGCCCGTCTGGCGCTCCAGGTGGGACCAGCGGCGCACCAGGCGCGTGCTCAGGTACTGCAGGCGAGCCAGCTCGACCTGCAGCTTGCCCTCATGGGAGCGGGCACGCTGGGCGAAGATTTCGAGGATGAGGAAGGTCCGGTCGTACACCGCCACGTCGAGCTGGCGCTCGAGGTTGCGCTGCTGCGCCGGGCTTAGCGACTGGTCGAAGATGACCTCGCTGGCCTGATGCATGGCGGCCAGTTCCTTGATTTCGTCGGCCTTGCCGCTGCCGACGAACAGGGCCGCGTCGGGCGCCTTGCGCTTGCAGACGAGGCGCGCGACAGGCGCAAGGCCCGCGGTCTGCGCGAGCAGGCCGAGTTCCTCGAGTTCGCTGTCGAAATGGGGCAGCCCGAAATCGACGCCGACGAGAACGGCGGCGCCTTCCTGGCGGGAGTTCAGTTCAGACAAGCGGGATCAATATGGAAAAAGCGCGGCGGGGTTACCGCCGCGCTCCGCGCGATCAGGCTGCGGCGTCGTCGTTCTCGGCAGCCGAGAAGTTGACGGCACGACCCGGCACGATGGTGGAGATGGCGTGCTTGTAGACCATTTGCGTCACCGTGTTGCGAAGCAACACGACGTACTGGTCGAAAGACTCGATCTGGCCCTGCAGCTTGATACCGTTCACCAGATAAATGGAGACCGGCACATGCTCGCGACGCAGGGTGTTCAGAAACGGGTCTTGTAGAAGTTGCCCTTTATTGCTCACGATATTCTCCGTGTTCAAGAGTAGTTGTTGGAGAGATGACCTTAACACAGGGTTTCTGCGCTGCAGCAATCGGGGCCAAAAGCCTTTGAAAAATAACGTCTCTCAAAAGGCGGAACTTTCGACCCGGCCACGGCTCATCGGCCGCCATCGGCAGCCAAGCGCGCTCAATCGTCCTTGTCCGCAAAGGGATTTTGCGAGCTTTTGAACTGGATGCGCAAGGGCGTGCCCACAAGATCGAACTCCTTGCGGAAGCGCCCCTCGAGAAAGCGCTTGTAGGCCTCGGTGACGTGCTCCAGCGAATTGCCGTGGATGATGATCACCGGCGGATTCATGCCGCCCTGATGCGCATATCGCAGCTTGGGCCGGAACATGCCCGCGCGCTTGGGCGACTGGAACTGCACCGCCTCCAGCAGCAGCCGGGTCAGCACGGGCGTGGACATCTTCCGCGTGGCCGACTTGTGGGCCTGCGCAATGGCCTGCCACACCGGACCGAGGCCCTGGCGCTTGATGGCCGAGATGAAATGCAGCGATGCGAACTTGAGGAACGGCAACCGGGTCTCGATCTGGCGCTGGATCTGCTCGCGCTGGTAGCTGTCGACCGCGTCCCACTTGTTGATGGCAATCACCACCGCGCGGCCGCTTTCGAGGATGTAGCCGGCAATGTGCGCGTCCTGGTCGGTCACGCCCTGCGTCGCATCGAGCAGCAGCAGCACGACGTTGGCCGACTCGATGGCCTGCAGCGTCTTGACCACCGAGAACTTCTCGATCGCCTCGAACACCTTGCCCTTGCGGCGCAGGCCGGCCGTGTCGATCAGTTCGAAGCGCTGCCCGTTGCGCTCGAACGGCACCGAGATGGCGTCGCGCGTGGTGCCCGGCAAGTCGAACGCCACCAGGCGCTCTTCGCCGAGCCAGGTGTTGATCAGCGTGGACTTGCCAACGTTCGGCCGTCCGGCCACCGCCAGCTTGATGGGCTTGTTGACGTCGTCCTCGTCCACCTCGTCGTCCGGGTCGGGCAGGTTCAGCGGTGCGAGCGCCAGCTCGACCAGGTCGCGCATGCCCTGCCCATGCGCCGCGGACACGCCATGCACGTCGCCGAAGCCGAGTTCGTAGAAATCGACCAGCTTGGTGCCGTCGTGCATGCCTTCGGCCTTGTTGGCCGCCAGCACGCAGGGCTTGCCGAGCCGGCGCAGCTCGTTCGCAATGTCGTGGTCCTGCGCCGAAAGGCCTTCGCGGGCATCGACCACGAAGATCACGACGTCGGCCTCGGCCACGGCCTGCCGCGTCTGCTTGGCCATTTCCTTGTAGATGCCGCTGCCCGCATCGGGCTCGAAGCCGCCGGTGTCGATCACGATGAACTCGTGCTTGCCCAGGCGGCCATTGCCATAGTGGCGGTCGCGCGTGAGCCCGGCAAAGTCGGCGACGATGGCGTCGCGCGTCTGCGTCAGGCGGTTGAAAAGGGTCGACTTGCCGACGTTGGGCCGCCCGACCAGGGCCACGACCGGCTTCATGGCCGGCCTTTCAGGGGCGCGGTTTTCATGGTCGGGCCTTGCAGAGAGTTATTCAGGGCGATATCCAAACACACCGCCGTTGGCGGTCACCACGACCACCGTGTTGCCGGCCATCACCGGGGTGACGCCAATGGCGGAGCCATCGGGCGTGACGCGATTGAGCAGCGCACCATCCTCGCGTGAAACGAAGTGCAGCGTTCCGGTGCTTTCGCCGATCACCAGCGAACGGCCCACCGCCAGCGGCCCGGTCAGGACGCGGTTCTTGAAACGGGTCGATTGCCAGGCGCGCTCGCCGTCGGAACGGCGCCAGGCCGTGACGCTGCCATCGGCCTCGGTGCCGTAGACGAAACCCTCGTCGCCGCTGACGCCCTCGGCGCCCACGGCAGGCTTGCTCCAGAGCAGCTGGCCGCGCAGCGTGTCGACGCAGCCGACATTGGCGTAGTAGGCACGGGCGCACACGGTGTCGCCGACGCGGCTCACGCTGCCGGTCAGGTCGACCAGGCGCTCCACGTCGTTGGTGCCGCGCGGCGCCGCAATGGGGGCTTCCCAGCGCGAGGTGCCATTGGCCGGGTTGATGCCGACCAGCCGGCCACCGATGCCCGAGATCAGCGTATCGCCCACGGCGGTCAGCACGCCCGACTTCTTGAGCACGAGGTTCTCGGCTGTGCGCTGCTGCAGCCAGAGGCGGCGGCCGCTCTGGCCATCCCAGGCGCTGATGCTGCGGTCGGCGGTCTGAACGAAGACGCGGCGGCCGGCCACCAGCGGCGCGGTGAAGGCCTGGGCCGAGAGCCGCTGCTTCCACAGGACCTTGCCGCCTTCGATGGCCACGAGTTCGTTGTCGGTGGTGACCACCGCGGCCAGCGAGCCGTCGCTGCCGACGCCGGCAGCCAGCTTGGCGCCTGCATTCGCGCGCCAGGTTTCACGGCCGGCACGCGCGTCGATGGCGACCACGGTGCCGTCGGTGCCGGCCACGGTGACGATGTCGCCGCTGACGTCGGCGGCCAGCGGGAAGCCCACGGCCGGGATGCGCACGCTCCAGGCCTGGCGCACGCCGAACAACGCGGGGTTGGCGGGCAGTTCGGCCGGCTTGGGCTTGCTGGTGCCCGAACAGGCAGCCAGCATTGCGGCCAGAACAATGGCCGAACCTGCACGCAGGGCGGACGACTCAGGCATGAAACGCTTGAAATTCATAGTGCGATCAGGAATTTTTGGGGGCTGCCGGCGTGACCGTGATCACAGGTGCCAGGCTCTTCGGATCGACGCCGGCGGCGTTGAGCTTGAATTCGACGAGGCGCCGGTAGTCGGACGCCGGACCGAGGCCGGTCCAGGCCTTGCGGTATTCGGCCTGCGCTTCGGCGCGCTTGCCCTGGGCCATGTAGATGTCGCCCTTGCGGTCGGCCACGAGCGGCTCGAACTCCTTGGGCACGTCGCCGGAGAGCTGCTTGAGCGCATCGTCGTATGACTTGTTGTCGAGCAGTTCAGCCGCCAGCCGAAGCTTGGCAACGGCCTTGTAGCCCGGATCGACAGCGCTTTGCGCAACCCAGCCGAGCGCCGCCTGCGAGGCCTCGCGGTTGCCCTTCTCGTACAGCGCCTTGGCGGCCAGCAGGCCCGCCTGCTGTGCATAGGCGGTGCCGGCGAAGCGTTCCTTCATGTCGCCCAGCACGCGCTGGATGCGCTCCACGTCGCCGGACTGCGTGCTGCGCTCCACCTCGTCGTAGAGGGCAGCGGCCTGCGCCGCCTTGTTGCGCTGGAAATATTGCCAGCCGTTCCAGGCCACGAAGGCCCCGGCCGCAAGCAACACCACCCAGGTGATCAGGGTGCCGTAGGTGTTCCAGAAATGCTTGAGCTGGTCGAGCTGTTCCTGTTCGTCGAGATCGAGATGGGTTGCCATGCGTGTCAGATGTTGGGAGCCGGCGATTGTAGGGTGGCGGCCCAGGTGGCCACCTCGGAGAGCGGCCGCGCCACCTGTTCACCGCCGCCCTCGCGCAGCGATTTGACGGTGACTTCGCCGCGCGAGAGCTCGTCTTCGCCAAAGATCAGCGCATAGCGCGCTCCGCTCGCGTCGGCCTTCTTGAACTGCGCCTTCATGCTGCCGCCGCCCGCATGCTGCAGCACGGCCACACCGGCGGCGCGCAACTGCTCGAGCACGGCCATGACCTGCGGCAGCGCGGTGGCCGAGGGCACGACGGCGTAGGCCGCGGGCGCCGCGGCGGGCACCGGCAGGCGGAGTTCCTGGATCAGCAGCAGCAGCCGCTCGATGCCCAGGCCGAAGCCGACGGCCGGCGCAGGCTTGCCGCCCATCTGGCCGATGAGGCCGTCATAGCGCCCTCCTCCGCAGACGGTACCCTGCGAGCCGAGCTGGTCGGTGACCCATTCGAAGACGGTCAGGTTGTAATAGTCCATTCCGCGCACCAGGCGCGGATTGACGCGGTAGGCCAGCCCTGCGGCGTCGAGCACGGCGCGCACCGCATCGAAGTGCGCGCGCGACTCCTCGCCGAGGAAGTCCATCAGCTGGGGAGCGGCCTCCACCACTGCCTGCATGGCGGGATTCTTGGTATCGAGGATACGCAGCGGATTGCTGTGCAGGCGCCGCTGCGCATCGGCATCGAGCACGTCGGCATGCGCCTCGAAATGGCGGATCAGCGCTTCACGGTGCGCCTGGCGCTCGGCCGGCTGGCCCAGGCTGTTGATCTCCAGGCGCACATGCTCGCCTTCGACCAGCCCGAGCTCGCGCCATAGGGCCCGCACCATGAGGATCAGCTCGGCGTCCACGTCCGGACCGGGAAAGCCCAGCGCCTCGACGTCGAGCTGGTGGAACTGGCGGTAGCGGCCCTTCTGGGGACGCTCGTGGCGGAACATCGGCCCCATCGTCCACAGGCGCAGCGGGCCGTTGTAGAGCGCGTTGTGCTCGACCATGGCGCGCACGATGCCGGCGGTGGCCTCGGGGCGGAGCGTGAGCTTGTCGCCGTTCATCGCATCGGTGAAGGAGTACATCTCCTTCTCGACGATATCGGTCACCTCGCCAAGTCCGCGTACGAACAGCGCCGTGGGTTCGACCACCGGCGTCAGCATGTACTGGTAGCCGTAGCGGGCGAGGAGGCCGCGCACCGTCTGCTCGAACCACGACCAGAGGGCCGAATCGGGCAGGCGGTCGATGCGCGGCACGCTCGCCGGCAATATGTCGTTCATGCCTTTGACGGCATTGATCTTGTCAGCCATGGGAGAAAGTGGTCAGGCGACGTCGGCAGCCTGCTGCTGGCCGAAGCGCTTTTGAATGTAGTTTTCGACGAGCTGGTGAAACTCGTTGGCGATATTGTCGCCGCGCAGCGTGAGCGCCTTTTCGCCGTCGATGAAGACCGGGGCGGCGGGCGCCTCGCCGGTGCCGGGCAGGCTGATGCCGATGTCGGCATGCTTGCTCTCGCCCGGGCCGTTGACGATGCAGCCCATCACGGCCACCTTCAGCGTCTCGACGCCCGGGTACTTCTTGCGCCAGACCGGCATCTGCAGGCGCAGGTAGTCGTCGATCTGCTTGGCCAGTTCCTGGAAGGTGGTGCTGGTCGTGCGGCCGCAGCCCGGGCAGGCGGTGACGCTCGGCACGAATACGCGCAGGCCCAGCGCCTGCAGGATCTCGTTGGCAATCAACACTTCCTGCGTGCGCGACTCGCCCGGCTGCGGCGTGAGCGACACGCGAATGGTGTCGCCGATGCCCTCTTGCAGCAGGATGGAAAGCGCCGTGGCCGATGCCACCGTGCCCTTGGTGCCCATGCCGGCTTCGGTGAGCCCCAGGTGCAGCGGATAGTCGCAGCGCTTGGCGAGTTCGCGGTAGACCGAGATCAGGTCCTGCACGCCGCTCACCTTGCACGACAGGATGACCTGGTTGCCGGCCATGCCCATCGATTCGGCCAGCTTGGCGGATTCGATGGCCGAGGTGATGAGCGCCTCGTACATCACCTGCTTCGCATCCCAGGGCTCGGCGCGCTGGCTGTTGGTGTCCATCAGGCTGGCCAGCAGTTCCTGGTCGAGGCTGCCCCAGTTGACGCCGATGCGCACCGGCTTGTTCCAGCGCATGGCCGCATCGATCATCTGGCCGAACTGGCGGTCGCGCTTGTCGCCCTTGCCCACGTTGCCGGGATTGATGCGGTACTTGCTCAGCGCTTCGGCGCAGGCTGGATAGTCGGTGAGCAGGCGGTGGCCGTTGTAGTGGAAATCGCCGATCAGCGGCACGTCGATGCCCATGCGGTCGAGCTGCTCGCGGATGTAGGGCACCTGGGCCGCCGCCTCCGGCGTGTTGACCGTGATGCGCACCATCTCCGACCCGGCAATCGCGAGCTCCTTCACCTGGATGGCCGTGCCGACGGCATCGACGGTGTCGGTGTTGGTCATGGACTGCACCCGCACGGGTGCATCGCCGCCCACCGTCACGGTGCGCGGTCCCCAGACCACCTGGGCCTGGCGCGAACGGCGCGCCCTGGGCGCTGCCGATTCGATGGGTTGGGGAGTGCAGTCGGTCACGATTTCACCTCGAAACGCGCCACGCCGCCGCCGCGCGTGACAGGCTTCAGATCGTAGGGCTTTCCGTGCACCTGCACATCGACCGCCGATGCACGCCCCACCACCACCGACAGCGGCAGCGTTCCCGACAATGCCACCGTTTCGCCGGCCTGCAGGCTGCGGCGCAGCAGTTGCTTGCCGCCAGCTTCCGTGACGGTGATCCAGCATTCCTCGCGCGCGACGAAGACCAGCTGCTGGCTGCTGGCAGGTGCCGCAGCAACAGCAGCAGGCGAAGCCGCCGCCGCAGCGGTCGCGCTGCCCGCCGGCAGGGCTGCCGCGGAAGGCGCGCCCGGCGCCGCGGGTGCAGCCGATGTTGGGGGTGCAACCGGCGACACCGGCGCGCTCTCGACCACGACGGACGGCCCGCCCGAAGCCGGCGCAGCCGCCGGCGCCTCGGCCGCTGCACTGGTGTCGCCACCGCCACGCGACGTCCAGCGCGACACCGAGGCCCCGATCTGGTCGAACACCGATTGGGGCAGCCAGAACAGCACGGCCGCGCCGACCAGCAGCAGACCCACGACCGTCAGCAGCGCGCGCGACGGCAGCCCGCTGGAGCGCCCGCCGTTCCAGCGCGGCGTTCCGGAAACGATGTTGCTCTTGAGCGTGCGGTCGGCCAGTGCCAGCGCCGCGCGCTGTGCGCCCGGCAGCTTCGCGAGCACCGGACCGGGATCGATGCGCAGCGCTCGGCAGACACTGCTGGCCAGGGCCCGCGCAAAGACCGGATCAGGCAGCGAAGCGATGTCGTCCGCCTCGAGCGCAATGAGCTTCTGCGGCGGCACCTTGAGCGCCGCGGCCACCATTTCGATGTGCAGACCGTGCGCTTCGCGCGCTTCGCGGAGCATGTCGCCGGCTGTCTTGTGCGTGATGTCGCCTTCCTCGATCGGCAGTGCCGCGGAAGTGCCGAACTCCGAAACCCGTTCAGTCATTGAAATTCCCGCGCTCGTACGCTATTGCCTCCCGGGACTGCGGAAAGCGCCGTTGCAGTTGCCCTCCCAACTGCGCCACTGCTTCGCGGTTGTTGAGCCGTCTTTCGATCTTGATGCCGAGCCAGAGCGTCTCGGCGCTGGCCGAAGGGCTGTTGTTGACGCGGCGGATGTAGAACTGCGCACGCGACCACTCTTCGCGCTGCGCCAGCAGCGAAGCCAGGTTGAATCCGACCACCGGGTTTCCGGCGTCGATCTCGTAGGCCTTCATGAGGCTGCGCTCGGCCTCGGCACGCTGGCCCGCCCTGAGCTGGCAGACGCCCTGCGTCATGAGCGTCTTGGCACGGTCGGTATAGCTCGGCACCGCCAGTGCCTCGGTGAACTGCTGGGCCGCATCGCCATAGCGGTTCTGCTGGCACAGCAGCCAGCCGTAGTTGTGCCGCACATTGGGATCGCGCGGGTTGATGGCAATGGCGCGGCGGAAGCTGTCTTCCGCCAGGCCCGCATTTTCGAGCCGCATGTAGACCAGGCCGCGCAGGTTGTAGGCGTCCGCATAGTTGGGATCGGCAACCAGCGCCTGCTTGATCTCGTCGAGCGCGACAGTGGTCTGGCCGTGCTCGAAGTAGCCGGCGGCGAGTTCCATGCGCAGGCGCGCGCGGCGTTGCCGGCTGCTTTCGTCGGATTCGGTCACCATCTCGGCGCCCTGGCCCGAACTGGTGTCGGCCAGGCTGGTGGTGGTGGTTCGGGTGTTGACGCAGCCCGCGAGCAGAAACGCCACGGCGACGCCGGCAAAGCCTGCAGCCACCAGTCGCTGCGCGCTCGCGGTCGTCATCGGAAAGGCCATCCTCATTAGGTCAATGCTCCTGGGGGGTGGTCTTGCGAACCGGGTGCAGAACAACGGTGCGCTCGGAGACACGGCGCTGGGCCATGCGTTCGGCCGCGCGGGTACGGTCCTTGACGTCGCCGGCCAGCTGTCCGCAGGCCGCATCGATGTCGTCGCCGCGCGTCTTGCGCACGGTGGTCACGAGGCCGGCCTCGCTCAGCGCCTTGGCAAAGGCCAGCACCTGCGGCTGCGGCGAACGCAGCAGCCCCGAGGCCGGAAACGGATTGAACGGAATCAGGTTGAACTTGCACGACACGCCATGGGCGCGAACGAGTTCAACCAGCTGCCGCGCGTGCTCGGGCTGGTCGTTGACGCCATCGAGCATGCAGTACTCGAAGGTGATGAAGTCGCGCGGCGCATGCGCCAGGTAGCGCTTGCAGGCCTCGAGCAGTTCGGCGATCGGATACTTGCGGTTGAGCGGCACGAGGTCGTCCCGCAGCGCATCGTTGGGCGCATGCAGCGATACGGCCATGGCCACCGGGCAATCGGCGCCCAGGCGGTCGATCATCGGCACCACGCCGGAGGTCGACACGGTCACGCGGCGGCGCGACAGGCCGTAGGCGTTGTCGTCGAGCATGGTGCGCAGCGCCGGCACCAGCGCCGTGTAGTTCTGCAGCGGCTCGCCCATGCCCATCATCACCACGTTGGAGATGACGCGCTCGTCGCGTTTCAGGTGCTTGCGCAGGAAGTGTTCGGCAAACCAGAGCTGGGCGACGATTTCGCCGGTGCTCAGGTTGCGGCTGAAGCCCTGGTGCCCCGTGGAGCAGAAGCGGCAACCCACCGCACAGCCGGCCTGGGACGACACGCACAGGGTGCCGCGGTCGTCCTCGGGAATGAATACGGCTTCGACGGCATTGCCGTCGCCGACGTCGAACAGCCACTTGATCGTGCCGTCCTTGGATTCGTGCTGCGTGACGACCGGCAAGGCCTCGACGCGAGCGGTGGTGGCGAGCTTTTCGCGCAGCGACTTGGCCAGATCGGTCATCTGGGCGAAGTCGCTGGCGCCACGCTGGTGGATCCAGCGGAACAGCTGCGTGGCGCGGAATCGCTTCTCGCCGAGCTTTTCGCAGAACGCAGCCAGCCCCTCGAGATCGAATTCGAGCAGGTTGGCCGTGGTCATGAAATCAGCTGGCGTGCGGCTTCAGCGCGCGTAGACGTTGAGGCCGGCGAAGAAGAACGCCACTTCGTTGGCGGCGGTTTCGGGAGCATCCGAACCGTGCACGGCGTTGGCATCGATGCTGTCGGCGAAGTCGGCGCGGATGGTGCCCGGGGCCGCCTTCTTGGGGTCCGTGGCGCCCATCAGGTCGCGGTTCTTGGCGATGGCGTTCTCGCCTTCGAGCACTTGCACGAACACCGGGCCGGAGATCATGAAATCGACCAGGTCCTTGAAGAACGGACGCTCCTTGTGGACCGAGTAGAACTGCTCGGCTTCGTTGCGCGAGAGATGCACGAGCTTGGCGGCAACGATCTTGAGGCCGGCAGCTTCGAAGCGGGAGACGATCTTGCCGATGACGTTCTTGGCGACGGCGTCGGGCTTGATGATGGAAAGAGTACGTTCGATAGCCATTGAAGTGCTTCCTGAGCTTTGATTTTGAAGTGATTTGTCACAACTGCAACGAATATGTTGCATCGTAAGTCGACAAAGCCTCTGATTTTAACCGGCGCAGTCCCCGGGATTGGTGAAAACCCCGCGAAAGGCTGCGCTGGGGAACTGGCTTTCAGCGCCCGCGGCGCCGGTTTCCGCCGGGGCCGCCCTGGCCGCCAAAGCCGCCGCCGGCCGGGCCGCCTCCGCGCCGTCCCGGACCCTGACGCTGCTCCTTGCGCTGGCGCGAGAAGCTGTCGGCGCCGATGTAGCCGAGCGAGGTCTTCATCGGATCGGGCTGGTTCGCCCCGCTCGGCGGACGCTCCTCGCCCTGGCGGTTGCCGCGGTTGTTGCTGTTGCCGCGGCGCCCTTGCGGCGGCATGCCGGCGTTGCCACCGCCACCGCCGCGGTTGCCACGCCCCCCGCGCTCGCCGCGCGGCGGCCGGCCGTCGCCGAGCGGATTGGGAATGGGCGCCTCGCGGCCGTCATCGCGCATGTCGCGCGGCTGCTGTTGCTGTCCGCCGCCGGCGTTGCGGTTGCCGCGCCGCTTCTTGTTGCGTCCGTTGCGCCCGCCGCCGGCACCTTCCTGGCCCGGCCCGCGTTGCTGCTGCGGACGCGGCGCGCCGCCGCCCGAGGCCTGGAACAGCGCATTGATGTCGCGCTCGTCGAGCTCCATCCAGGCGCCGCGCTTCAGGCCGCGCGGCAGCACCATGGCGCCGTAGCGGATGCGGATCAGCCGGCTGACCGCATGGCCCACCGATTCGAACAGGCGCCGCACTTCGCGGTTGCGGCCTTCGGAGATGGTGACGCGGTACCAGTGGTTGGAGCCCTCGCCGCCGCCCTCCTCGATGGTGCCGAACTGGGCCATGCCATCGTCGAGGCGAACGCCTTCGAGCAGCTTCTTCTTTTCCTCGGCATTGAGCGCACCCAGCACGCGCACGGCGTACTCGCGCTCCAGGCCGAAGCGCGGATGCATCAGCTGGTTGGCCAGGTCGCCGGAACTGCTGAACAGCAGCAGGCCTTCGGTGTTCAGGTCGAGCCGGCCGACCGATTGCCACTTGCCCTGCTGCAGGCGCGGCAGCTTGCGGAATACCGTGGGGCGGTTCTGCGGATCGTCGTGCGTCACGACCTCGCCCACCGGCTTGTGGTAGGCGATCACGCGCGGCGGAGGCGGCGCAATGCGATAGCGGATCGGCTTGCCGTTGATCTTGACCTGGTCGCCGTACTGGATGCGCTGGCCGATGTGGGCCGGCTCGTTGTTGACCGAGATGCGGCCCTGGAGAATGAGCGCTTCCATTTCGAGCCGCGAGCCCAGGCCCGCCTGCGCCAGCACCTTGTGCAGCTTGGGCGAGTCGGCCTCCGGCAGCAGCACGCGCTTGAGGGGCGGGACTTCGGGGCTCTCTTCATCGGCGTCGAACTGGCCCGAGATGACGTCCGCGAAACGGATCGGCTCGGGCGGCAGTGCGTTGCGCTGCTCGCGCTCGGCGGCGCGGCGCGCGCGGTCGAGGTCGTCCTCTTCCTCGTCGGGTTCTTCTTCCTCTTCTTCGTCGTCGTAGGCAGGTGCGCGCGCAGCATCCTCTTCGGCGCGATCTTCCACGCGACGTTCCTGGGGTTCGACGCGTTCGACTGGCGTGGACGGCGCGGCGGCGGCGGCGGTGGCGGGTTCGTCGACGACGACGGGTGCGGCGGCAGGCGCCGCATCGGCCACCTGGGCCACGGGTTCGGAAGTGTCAGTTGCCGCAGCAGGCACCGCTGCGGACTCGCTCTCCCCGGCCGCCGGTTCCACGGCCTTCTTTCGGCGGGGGGCGCGCGGCTTCTTTGGAGCCTCGCCCTCGGCTGCGGCTGCCGTGGGCAGGCCCGCTTCGGCGTCGGCAGACGGGCCGGAGACGGCCGCCTTCGCCTTCTTTTTCTTGGGTTCGGGCTGGGCCGGCACGATTGCCGCGTCGTCGATGTCGGAGGAGCTCATGAGGTTTTTCCGGGGGGAACAGCGTGGGGATCGGTCTCGTCGGGCGACGGGGCTTCGGTTTCGAGCTCGACGGATTGCTCGACTTCCGTGGGGGCCGGGATGTCGGCGGGCTCGTCGGGAGAGGCCGCGTCCTCGGCGAACTGCGCAGCGGCGGCTTCGGCGGCAGCCAGGGCGGGAGCTGCATCTGCTTCGGAGTCCGACATGGCCGAGGCATCGGCATCGGATTCGTTCGGCACGTCCATCGGCAACCCTGGCTGGTTGCCCGAGGCCTGATCGAGCGCGTCGACCAGCGCCGCCTGCTGGGCCGGCGTCTCGATCAACGGCAGCTGGTCGAGCGATGCAAGGCCGAGATCGTCGAGGAACTGCCGCGTGGTGGCGTACAGCGCCGGCCGGCCGACGGTTTCACGGTGGCCGATGACCTCGACCCAGCCGCGGTCCTCGAGCTGCTTGAGGATGAGGGAGTTGATGGTGACGCCGCGGATGTCTTCCATGTCGCCGCGCGTGACCGGCTGACGGTAGGCAATGATGGCCAGCGTTTCGAGGGCGGCGCGGGTGTAGCGCGGCGGCTTCTCGGGATGCAGGCGGTCGAGGTGGTCGCGCATCTCGGGCCGGCTCTGGAAGCGCCACCCGCTGCCGACGCTCACCAGTTCCAGGCCGCGCTGCGCCCAGTCTTCCTGCAGTTCGAGCAACAGCACCTTGATCGTGTCCACGCCCAGTTCGTCGTCGAACAGCACGCGCATGTCGCGCACCGGCAGCGGCTGGCTCGAACAGATCAAGGCGGTTTCGAGAATGCGCTTGGCATCCGCCGTATTCATGGTTTGCGTTATCCGGGAAAAGGCGTCTCGGGGACGCTTGTTCAGAAGGATGGAAGGAAGGCGCTGCCGGCACGCGGCGAGTGCAACGCAAGGCCGGCATCGGGGTGGCCGGCGCGGCCCTCGGGCCGTCAGGCGCGATTGTAATCCAGCCCCAGGGCCTGGAACGCCTGAACCAGATCGGCCGGCGGAAGTGAACGCAGTTCCAGAGCGGCTTGTGTGACGGGGTGCACGAATGCGAGCCTGAAGGCGTGCAGCGCCTGCCGCCCCAGCCCCGCGGCCGGAGCCCCGCCGTAGAGCGCATCGCCGATCAGCGGATGCCCGATGGACGCCATGTGAACGCGGATCTGGTGGGTCCGGCCCGTTTCGAGCGTGCACCGCACGGCACAAGCCTGCGCGTTGCTGTCCAGACGCTCGATGAGCGTGCGTGCCGTCTTGCCCGCATGGCGCTCGAGGTCGACCACGGCCATGCGCAAACGGTTGCGCGGATCGCGGCCGATGGGCGCGTCGACCTGCCGGGCTGCCGCGCCGGCCCAGGGCTTGTGTCCGAGCGCGAGGTACTGCCGCTTGACCTCGCGCGCGGCGATCAGCGCCACCATGGCATCCATCGCGGCCCGGGTGCGCGCCACGACCATGAGCCCGCTGGTGTCGCGGTCGAGCCGGTGGACGATGCCCGCGCGCGGCAGCAGCGCGGCCTTGGGGTCGAGCGCGAGCAGGCCATTCAGCAGCGTGCCGCTCCAATGGCCCGGCGCCGGGTGCACCACCAGGCCGGCCGGCTTGTCGACGATGCGCAAGTGCTCGTCCTCGTGCACCGTGACGATGTCCATCGCCTCGGGCCGGAAGGCCTGGCTCTGGGGCGTCGGCCGCAGTTCGATGCGCCCGGTCTGCCCGACGCGCACCGTGGCGGAAGCCTTCAGCAGCGTACGCCCCTGCAGTTCCACGGCGCCGGCTTCGATCAGCTGTTGCAGATAGTTGCGAGAAAATTCCGGCACCAGGGCGGCCAGCGCGCGGTCCAGCCGCT
The DNA here is from genome assembly GCF_003951285.1 of Variovorax beijingensis. Taxonomy (GTDB): domain Bacteria; phylum Pseudomonadota; class Gammaproteobacteria; order Burkholderiales; family Burkholderiaceae_C; genus Variovorax; species Variovorax beijingensis. The sequence goes on from NZ_RXFQ01000009.1 coordinate 172,345, forward strand.
GGCCATGCTCGGCCTGGCCCACCGTGAAAGGCCGCAGTTCGCTGGATTCGACCGGGTCGGCGCCCTCGTCGGCCTCGGCGGAGTCGGGGGCCATGTCCAGGGGGTCGGTCGATATAATTGAGGGCAACTGTTTCACGAAAGCCGTATGTGATGTTTCGCGCCAAATTATCGGTCCCCTCCTGGATCGCGCTCAGCGCGGCAGCGCTGCTTGCAGCCGGCTGCTCCTCCACCTCCGTCGACAAGACCGCCAACTGGAGCCCCAACCGCATCTACGCCGAAGCCAAGGACGAAGCGGGTTCCGGCGCCTACGACAAGGCCGTGCCGCTGTACGAGAAGCTCGAGGGCCGCGCCGCCGGCACGCCGCTCGCGCAGCAAGCCCAGCTCGAGAAGGCCTACGCCCAGTACAAGTCCGGCGAAAAGGCCAATGCCGTCGCCACCATCGACCGCTTCCTGAAGCTGCATCCGGCCAGCCCGGCGATCGACTACGCGCTCTACCTCAAGGGCGTGATCAACTTCAACGACGACCTCGGCATGTTCGCGTTCCTGACGCGCCAGGACCTGTCCGAGCGCGACCAGAAGGCCGCCAAGGAATCGTTCGAGTCCTTCAAGGAACTGGCAACGCGCTTCCCCGAGTCGCGCTACGCGCCCGACGCGCGCCAGCGCATGAACTACATCGTGAACTCGCTCGCGCAGTACGAGGTGCATGTGGCACGCTACTACTACTCGCGCGGCGCCTACCTTGCGGCCATCAACCGCGCGCAGCTTGCGCTGTCCGACTATCGCGAAGTGCCCGCGCTCGAAGAAGCCCTGTACATCATCGTCCGCTCCTACGATGCGCTCGGCATGAAGGACCTGCGCGACGACGCCCAGCGCGTGCTGACCACCAACTACCCGCACAGCGAGTATCTGGCGCGCGGCTTCAAGGGCAAGGACGACCCATGGTGGAAAGTCTGGTAATCCGCTGAAACGACAAGAAGCCCTTCGGGGCTTTTTCTTCGTCTGCGGAGCCTGCTGCGGCAACGGCTCCGCGGCCCTTCAGGCCGAGAGCGAATTCCTGAGTTCGCCGATCGCCGCCTCGAAGTCCGCTTCGCTCTCCAGCCTGCGCATCGGCGGCAGCGCAGCCAGGAGCCGCCGGCCATAGCCCATGGCGACCAGGCGGGTGTCGCAGATCGCAAGCACGCCGCAGTCCGTTTCGCGGCGAATCAGCCGCCCTGCCCCCTGCTTCAGCGCCACGGCCGCCTCGGGCAGCGAATAGTCGCTGAATGAACTGCGCCCCTGGGCTTCGAGCCGCTGCGAGCGCGCCTCCACCAGCGGATCGTTGGGCGGCGGGAACGGCAGCTTGTCGATCACCACCAGCTGCAATGCATCGCCGGGCGCATCGAAGCCCTCCCAGAACGATGCGGATGCCACCAGCACGCAGCCGGCGCGCCCGGCGTCCGCGCCTTCGCGGAAACGGTCCATGAGCACGCGCTTGGGCAGCTCGCCCTGCACCAGCACCTCGGGCCGCAGGTCCGACTCGAGCCGTTCGAACTGCTGCTTCATCTCGTCGCCGATCGCACGCAGCGCGCGCAGCGTGGTCGTCAGCACCAGGGTCCGGCCGCCGAGCTCGGCGGCACCGCGCGCGGCCAGCTGCGCGACCCGTGCGCTGTGGGCGGCGTCGTTGGGCTTGGGAAAGGCACGCGGCACATAGAGCCCGGCCTGCGCGGCATAGTCGAAGGGGCTCTGCACCCGAAGCACCTGCGCGTCGCCCAGGCCGCACGGCTCGGTGAACCAGCGCAGCGTGGGTTCGTCGCCCAGCGTCGCGGAAGTGAAGACCCAGGCGCGTCCGTTGTCTTCAGGCACCGCGCGGCCAGCCTCCTCGTCATCGTCCTCAGGGGCCGTGCCGCTGCCGATCTTGAGCACGCGCGTACGCATGGCCTCGGCAATGTCGAGCGGCGATTCGACCAGGCGCAGCTGCGTGCCCACGTCGACCCAGCGCACCGAGTCGGTTTCGCAGGGCAGCGCGAAGCGTGCCGCGCGCTTGGCGAGCTGCTGCGCCCGTTCATAGAGGCGCACGAAATCGGGCGATATCTCGCTGACGGTGTCGAGCCCTTCGGCGGCCATTTCGAAGGCCTGCTGCAGAGCTTCGAGTGCGTCCTGCCAGACCTGCGCATCGATGCCTTCCGGCGACGGCCCCACCCAGCGCAGCTTGGTGCCGGGCCACTGCTTGCCGACCGCAAGGCGCAGCTCGCGCGCGGCGCGCTCGACGGCCGCCACCAGCTGCTGCCAGTCGACCAGTCCCCGCGCATGCTGCAAGCCGGCACCGAGCAGGTCGCGCGCGAAGTCCAGGGCCTGTCCGCTGCCGAGCTGCGCGCCCAGGAACTGCACGCCGGTTTCGTTGAGCTGGTGCGCCTCGTCGAACACGACCACGCTCACGGTCGGAAGCAGTTCCGCCATGCCGGTCTCGCGCACCGCGAGGTCGGCGAAGAACAGGTGATGGTTGATGACCACCACGTCGGCCGCCAGCGCTTCGCGCCGCGCCAGGTTGACGTGGCAGGGCTTGAACTGCGGGCACTGCGCGCCCAGGCAGTTCTCGCGCGTGGAGGTGATGAGCGGAATGAGCGGCGAGCGCTCGTCCAGGCCGGGCAGCTCGGCCAGGTCGCCGGTTCGCGTGGCCTTGGACCATTGCTCGATCTTGGCGAGCGTGCGCAGGCTGCCGCGTTCGGGCAGCGATGCATCGTGGCGCGCCAGGTCGAGCCGGTGCAGGCACAGATAGCTCGCACGCCCCTTGAGCAGCGCCGTGCGCACCGGCAGCTCGAGCGCCTCGACCAGGCGCGGCAGGTCGCGGCCGAACAGTTGGTCCTGCAGGGTCTTGGTGGCGGTCGACAGCAGCACGCGCTCGCCGCTCAGCAATGCCGGCACGAGGTAGGAAAAGGTCTTGCCCACGCCGGTGCCGGCCTCGACCACCAGCACGCCGCCGTCCTCGATCGTTCGGGCGACGGCCAGTGCCATTTCGGTCTGTCCCGAGCGCTCGCGGAACTGCTCGGCGGCACGCGACAGGACGCCGCCCTGCGCGAAGGCGTCGCGCACCTTGTCCTCGAGTGTTTCGCTCACGCGGGTTCTTTCGGATCGAGCACGTTCTCGAGCCGCGTGATCTGGTCGCGCAGCGCAAGCCGGCGCTTCTTCAGGCGACGCAGCAGCAGCTCGTCCTGCGGCGAAGCTTCGGCCAGGCGGTCGATGGTGGCGTCGAGGTCGGCGTGTTCGATGCGCAGCTCGATCAATTGGCGGGAAAGGGAGTGAAGATTGGAGTCCAACGTTGGCGCTGCGAACGTATTCCGCCCGCAGCTCGTGTTCACTCGATAATACGTCCTGGTACGAATCCACGAGAAGACACAAGGCGCGCCATTGGCGCATTTGCGCTCATGACACAAGGCTTTCGGCTTGCCGCCGCCACCGGTCTCCACAAGGGAGACCGCCCTTATCAGCAGGACCAGGTCCTGATGATGAGCCATCCGCGCGTGCCCGGCTGCATGCTGGGCATCATTGCCGACGGCATGGGCGGGCGCAGCGGCGGGCGCAAGGCCTCCGACCAGGTGCTGATGACGGCGCGCCAGCTGTTCACGCGCTACCACCCCGACCGCGACAGTTCCGCGGCCGTGCTGCGGCAGCTGCTGGAAGACGCGCACACGGTCATCAAGCTCACGGCCCTGTCGAGCGAGCAGGAGCCGCACAGCACGCTGGCGGCCTTTCTGATGAACCCCAGGGGCGACTGCGCCTGGATCCATGCCGGCGACTCCCGCATCTACCACTTCCAGAACGGCGAGCTCGTCACACGCACGCGCGACCATTCCTATGTCCAGGTGCTCATCGACCGCGGCGAAATCACCGAGGCCGAGGCCAATGTCCATCCCAAGGGCAACATCCTCCTCGGATGCCTGGGCATGACCACCACGCCCCCGCCCGTCGAGCCGCATTACATTCCCGCGATGCAGCCTGGCGACCTGCTCATGGCCTGCAGCGACGGGCTCTGGCACTACTTCAGCCCCGAAGAGCTGGCCAGCGTCCTGTACGCGGAGCCGCCGCGCGAAGCGGTGGAAATCCTGGTGGGAGAAGCGCGCCGCCGTGCGCGCGGCACGGGCGACAACATCTCGATCGTGGTGCTGAAGCTCGAAGCGCTTCCGCAAGATTGACCGCGCCGGGCGCTCGCCCGGCGAGGTGGCTCAGCGGCTGGGCGCTGAAGCCGGCGATGCCGGCGGCGTCGGCAAGGGTGCCCCGCGCGGCTTGGTGCGCTCGGCGTTCTGCCGTTCGCGGCTGGCCCGGTGCTCGGCCGCCTTTTGCTGCTTGCTTTCGAAGCGTTCGACCGCCGCGGGCGCCTCGGCGCGCCGCTGGGCGGCCTTGGCCTGCTCGTCGGCCTGCGCCTTCTGCTTGGCCTCGAACTGGCGCCGGCGCTCGTCGGCCTCGGCCGCCGTTGCGGCGCGGCTCGCAGCATGGTCGGCCGCGCGCTGCTCGCGGTCTTTCTGCGCCTGGCGAGACTCGTCCTGCTTCTCGGGCGTGTCCTGCGGGCGCCGCGTGGCGGCCTTCTGGTCGAGCTTCTCGAGTTCGGCCGCACCGCGCCGCTGGCGCTCGATGTCGTTGATGGCCGATTCCTGGCGCTTGATGTGATCGGTCTCGGCGCGCCGGCGCCGGCGGCTGTCGCGCAGGCAGTCTTCGACCGCGAACTTCTGGTAGCAGGCGGCGCGCTCCTTGTCGAAGCGCGCCTCGATGGCGGCGCGCTCGGCGGCCAGCCGGCTGCGTTCCGCTTCGAAGTCTGCATTGCCTGCGGCCGCGTTGGACTGCGCCCACAGCGGCAGGCTGCCCAAGGCCATCAGCACGGCGAGAACGATATTTTTCATGTCAGTCGCGTGTCCACGATGCGGCGTTCCAGGGAGAGGAACTCGCTCGATTGCATTTCGGTGAGCCTGGAAACCGTCCGCGGGAATTCATGCGCGAGCGGCCCCTCGGTGTACAACGCCTCCGGCGGTACCTCGGCCGACATGATGAGCTTGACGCGCCGGTCGTACAAGACGTCGACCAGCCAGGTGAAACGGCGTGCTTCGGAGGCCATGCGCACCGGCATGTGCGGCACGTCGGACAGCAGCACCGTGTGGAACTGGCTCGCGATCTCGAGGTAGTCGTTCTGCGAGCGCGGTCCGCCGCAGAGCGTCTTGAAGTCGAACCAGACCACGCCGCCGGCCTTGCGCCTGGCGCGGATCTCGCGCTGCTCGATGTGCAGGACCGGGTTTTCGTCGGCAGTTTCGGCCAATCTGTCGAAGGCCTTGCGCATCTCCTTTTCGGCCGAGGCATCGTTCGGCGTCAGGTACATGCGCAGTTGCTCGAGCGTGCGGCGCCGGTAGTCGGTGCCGTTGTCCACGCTCAGCACCTCGAGCTTCTCGTTGAGCAGCGCGATCGCGGGCAGGATGCGGTCGCGGTGCAACCCGCCGGGGTAAAGGTCGTCGGGCCTGAAATTGGAGGTGGTGACAAAGCCCACGCCGTTCTCGAACAGCGCCACCAGCAGGCGATGAAGAATCATCGCGTCGGTGATGTCCGCCACGTGGAACTCGTCGAAGCAGATCAGCTTGTAGCGCTTGGAGATGCGCAGCCCGAGCTCGTCGAGCGGGTTGACCGTACCCTGCAGCTCGCGCAGTTCGCGGTGCACCTCGCGCATGAACTCGTGAAAGTGCAGCCGCGTCTTGCGCCGCAGCGGCACCGCATTGAAGAACAGGTCCATCAGGAAGCTCTTGCCCCGCCCGACGCCACCGTACATGTAGACGCCGCGCGGCAGCTCGGGCCGGTTGATGAACTTCTTCAGCGCGTTGGAGCGCTGGGCCTTGTAGTCGCCCCACTCCCGCGCGCAGCGATCCAGCGCTTCCACGGCGCGCAGTTGCGCGGGATCGCTCTGGAACCCGCGCACCGCGAGTTCCGCCTCATAGGCCTGTTTGACGCTGGTGGTCAATGGATCAGAAGTTCAGCGTACGCTTGTCCACGGCAAGTGCCGCTTCCTTGGTGGCTTCCGACAGCGACGGGTGCGCATGGCAGATGCGCGCGATGTCTTCGGCGCTGGCCTTGAACTCCATCGCCACCACGGCTTCGGAGATCAGCTCGCTGGCCTGCGGGCCCACGATGTGCACGCCAAGGATCTCGTCCGTGGCCGCGTCGGCCAGGAACTTGACCATGCCGGTCGTGTCGCCCAGCGCGCGTGCGCGGCCGTTCGCGAGGAACGGGAAGGTGCCGGCCTTGTAGGCGCGGCCCGCGGCCTTGAGCTGCTGCTCGGTCTGGCCGACCCACGCGATCTCGGGGTTGGTGTAGATCACCCACGGCACGGTATTGAAGTTGACGTGGCCGTGCTGGCCCGCAATGCGCTCCGCCACGGCAACGCCCTCTTCCTCGGCCTTGTGCGCGAGCATCGGGCCGCGCACCACGTCGCCGATGGCCCAGACGTTGGGCAGGCTGGTCTTGCAGTCGTCGTCCACGGCGATGGCGCCGCGCTCGTCGAGCTTCAGGCCCACGGCTTCGGCGTTCAGGCCGATGGTGTTGGGCACGCGGCCGATCGAGACGATCAGCTTGTCGACTTCCAGCGTCTGGGCTTCGCCCTTGGCGTTGGTCCAGGCAACGCTCACGCCCTTCTTGGACGACTTGATCTCGCCGACCTTCACGCCGAGTTCGATCTTGAGCTTCTGCTTGTCGAAGGCCTTCTTGGCTTCCTTGGCGATCTGCTCGTCGACCGCGCCGAGGAAGGTCGGCAGTGCTTCGAGCACCGTGACTTCGGCGCCGAGGCGGCGCCAGACCGAACCCATTTCAAGCCCGATGACGCCCGAGCCGATCAGGCCCAGCTTCTTGGGCACCGCGCCGATGCGCAGCGCGCCGTCGTTCGAGAGGATGTTCTCCTCGTCGAACGGCGCACCCGGCAGCGCGCGGGCGTTGGAGCCCGTGGCCACGATGATGTGCTTGCCCTCGATCGACTCTTCGGCGGCGCCCGCCACCTTGATCTCGTAGCCGGCTTCGCTCGCCTTCACGAACGAGCCGCGGCCATGGAAGAAGGTGATCTTGTTCTTCTTGAACAGGTACAGGATGCCGTCGTTGTTCTGCTTCACGACCTGGTCCTTGCGGGCCAGCATCTTGTCGAGGTCCAGCCCCAGGCCTTCGACCTTGATGCCGTGGTCGGCAAAGTGGTGACCGGCCTGGTCGAAGTGCTCCGACGATTGCAGCAGCGCCTTCGACGGAATGCAGCCGACGTTGGTGCAGGTGCCGCCCGGTGCGGGGCCGCCCTTGCCGTTCTTCCACTCGTCGATGCAGGCCACGTTGAAGCCGAGCTGCGCCGCACGGATCGCAGCGATGTAGCCGCCGGGGCCACCGCCGATGACGATGACGTCGAATTGTTTGTTTGCCATCTGATTCTTTCTCCTCAGATGTCGAACAGCAGGCGCGACGGGTCTTCGAGCGCTTCCTTCATGGCCACCAGGCCCAGCACGGCTTCGCGGCCGTCGATGATGCGGTGGTCGTAGCTCATGGCAAGGTAGTTCATCGGGCGGATGACGATCTGGCCGTTCTCGACCACGGCGCGGTCCTTGGTGGCGTGCACGCCCAGGATGGCCGACTGGGGCGGGTTGATGATCGGCGTCGAGAGCATCGAGCCGAAGGTGCCGCCGTTCGAGATGGAGAAGGTGCCGCCGGTCATCTCTTCGATGCCCAGCTTGCCGTCCTGCGCCTTCTTGCCGTATTCGGCGATCTTCTTCTCGATGTCGGCAAAGCTCATCTGGTCGGCGTTGCGCAGGATGGGCACCACCAGGCCGCGCGGCGAACCGACGGCAATGCCGATGTCGAAGTAGCCGTGGTACAGGATGTCGTTGCCGTCGACCGAGGCGTTGATCACCGGGTACTTCTTGAGCGCATGCACCGCGGCCTTCACGAAGAAGCTCATGAAGCCGAGCTTCACGCCGTGCTCCTTGGTGAAGCTGTCCTGGAAGCGCTTGCGCAGTTCCATGACGGGCGCCATGTTGACTTCATTGAAGGTCGTCAGGATGGCGTTGGTCGATTGCGACTGGATCAGGCGCTCGGCGATGCGGGCGCGCAGGCGGCTCATCGGCACGCGCTGTTCGGGGCGCTCGCCCAGGTCGGGCGCACCCGCGGGCGCGGCGACTTGCGGCAGCGCCGGCTTGGCAGCCGGTGCGGCCACGGCGGCCGCGGGCTTGGCACCCGAGGCCACGGCGCCGAGCACGTCGCCCTTGGTGACGCGGCCGTCCTTGCCGCTGCCGGCCACGTCGCTGGTCTTCAGGTTGTTGTCGGCCAGCAGCTTGGCGGCGGCGGGCATGGCAACGTCGGACTTCGAACCGCCGGTGGCGGCAGCAGCCGCTGCGGGCGCAGCTGCCGGGGCCGGCGCGGCGGCAGGTGCTGCTGCGGGCGCAGCGGCGCTTGCCTTGCCTTCGGTGTCGATCTTTGCGATCAGTTGATCGGCCACCACGGTGGCGCCATCGGGCTGCACGATTTCGGCCAGTACGCCAGCCGAGGGCGCAGGCACCTCGAGCACGACCTTGTCGGTCTCGATCTCGATCAGGATTTCATCGACGGCGACGGCTTCGCCGGCCTTCTTCTTCCAGGTGAGCATGGTGGCTTCGGCCACGGATTCGGAAAGCTGGGGGACTTTGACTTCTACGATAGACATTTGGAGTGAGCTCCGTTTTGTTCTTCAGGTGTTCGTGTGAAAAAGAGGCTTGGAATTACTTGGTCAGCACGAAGCCCTTGAGCTTGCCAAATGCGCCATCGACCAGCGCCTTCTGCTGTTCCTGGTGCAGGTGCGAGTAGCCGACTGCAGGCGATGCCGAAGCGGCACGGCCGGAGTAGCCGAGCTTCTGGCCTTCCTGCATGTTCTCGTGGATGTAGTGCTGCACGAAGAACCAGGCGCCCTGGTTCTGCGGCTCGTCCTGGCACCACACCACGTCGGCGAGGTTCGGGTACTTCTTGATCTCGGCCGCGAAAGCCTTGTGCGGGAACGGATAGAGCTGCTCGACGCGAATGATCGCCACGTCGTCGCTGCCCTGTTCTTCGCGCTTCTTGGCCAGGTCGTAGTAGACCTTGCCCGAGCAGGCGATCAGGCGCTTGACCTTCTCGGCCTTCAGGCCCTTGCTGTCCGGAATGACCGTCTGGAAGCCGCCCTTGGTGAACTCGGACAGCGGCGAGGTCGCATCCTTGTTACGCAGCAGCGACTTCGGCGTCATGATGATCAGCGGCTTGCGCAGGTTGCGCACCATCTGGCGGCGCAGCACATGGAAGATCTGGCTGGCCGTGGTGGGCTGCACCACCTGCATGTTGGTGTCGGCGCTCAGCTGCATGAAGCGCTCCAGGCGGGCCGAACTGTGCTCGGGGCCCTGGCCTTCGTAGCCGTGCGGCAGCATCATCGTGAGGCCGTTGACGCGGCCCCACTTCACTTCGCCCGAGGCGATGAACTGGTCGATCACCACCTGCGCGCCGTTCACGAAGTCGCCGAACTGGGCTTCCCAGATCACGAGCGTGTTCGGGTCGTTCGAGGCGTAGCCGTATTCGAACGCGAGCACCGCTTCTTCCGACAGGATCGAGTCGATGACGACGAAGGGCGCCTGGTTCTCGGCGACGTTCTGCAGCGGCGTGTAGGTGCCTTCGTCGAACTTCTCGCGGTTCTGGTCGTGCAGCACGGCGTGGCGGTGCGTGAACGTGCCGCGGCCCGAGTCTTCGCCCGACAGGCGCACCGGGTAGCCGCTGGCCACCAGCGAGGCAAAGGCCATGTGCTCGCCCATGCCCCAGTCGACGTTGACGTCGCCGCGGCCCATGGCGGCGCGGTCGTCCAGCACCTTCTTCACGAGCGGGTGCACCGTGAAGCCGGCCGGCACCGTGGTGATCTTCTCGGCCAGGCGCTTCCACTCGCTGGACGGAATGGCGGTGTCGCCGGCGTCGGTCCACTTCTTGTTGAGGTAGGGATTCCAGTCGACGGCGTACTTGCTCTTGAAGTTCGTGAGCACCGGGTCGACCGTGTTGCGGCCTTCGTCGAAGGCGGCGCGCTGGGCCTTGACCATGTCGTCGCCGAGCGTGGCGCCCAGGCCCTGCGTCGCCAGCTTGTCGGCGTACAGCTTGCGCGTGCCGGGGTGCTGGGCGATCTTCTTGTACATGAGCGGCTGCGTGAGCGAGGGGGTGTCCTGCTCGTTGTGGCCCAGCTTGCGGAAGCAGATGATGTCGACCACCACGTCCTTCTGGAACTCCATGCGGAATTCAAGGGCGAGCTGGGTGGCGAGCACCACGGCTTCGGGATCGTCGCCGTTCACGTGCAGCACCGGCGCCTCGATCATCTTGACGATGTCCGAGCAGTACAGCGTCGAGCGGCTGTCGCGCGGGTCGCTGGTGGTGAAGCCGATCTGGTTGTTGATGACGATGTGCACCGTGCCGCCCGTGAAGTAGCCACGGGTTTCGGCCAGCGCCAGCGTTTCCATGACGACACCCTGGCCCGCGAAGGCGGCGTCGCCGTGCACGAGCACGGGCAGCACCTGCTTGCCCTGCGGGTCGGCACGGCGGTCCATGCGGGCGCGCACCGAGCCTTCGACCACGGGGTTCACGATCTCGAGGTGCGAGGGGTTGAACGCCAGGCTCAGGTGCACCGGGCCGCCGGGCGTGGTCACGTCCGAGCTGAAGCCCTGGTGGTACTTGACGTCGCCGCTCGGCAGGTCTTCGGGTGCGGTGTGGTCGAACTCGGCGAACAGGTCGGCCGGCATCTTGCCGAGCGAGTTGACCAGCACGTTGAGGCGGCCGCGGTGGGCCATGCCGATCACGATTTCCTGCACGCCCTTGATGCCGGCCTGATTGATCAGCTCGTCCATCGAGACGATGAAGCTTTCGCCGCCTTCGAGCGAGAAGCGCTTCTGGCCCACGTACTTGGTGTGCAGGAAGCGCTCGAGGCCTTCGGCCGCGGTCAGGCGGTTGAGCACGTGCTTCTTCTGCTCCGCATTGAGCTGCGGGTTGGTGCGTGCGCTTTCGAGCTTCTGCTGCCACCAGCGCTTGTGGTTCTGGTCGGTGGTGTACATGTACTCGGCGCCGATGGTGCCGCAGTACGTTTCGCGCAAGGCATTGAGCAGGTCGCGCAGCGACATGGTCTCCTTGCCGAAGAAGGTGTTGCTGGTGTTGAACACCGTCTCGAGGTCGGCATCGGTGAAGCCGTAGAACGAGGGCTCCAGTTCCGGAATGGCCGGGCGCTCGGCGCGCTTGAGGGGGTCCAGGTCGGCCCAGCGGGCGCCGACGTTGCGGTAGGCGGCAATCAGCTGCTGGACGGCGGTGCGCTTGCGGCCGAGCTCGGAATCCGCGCCGCTGGCCTGCACGACCTTGGTGGTGCCCTGCTTCGCGCGTTCGGCAAAAGCGTTGATGACTGGCTGATGCGGGACGTCTCGCGTGTTGGAACCATCGACCGCGGGCACGTTCTGCAGGGCGTCGAAATACGAGCGCCAGTTGTCAGGCACGCTGCCGGGATTGGAGAGGTAGTTTTCGTACATCTCTTCGACATAGGGCGCATTGCCGCCGAAGAGGTACGTGTTGCCCTGATACGCGGCATATGCCGTGGGCTTTGAGGAATCGCTCATGATCCGCTGACCTTCGCTTCCCTGAAGGAAGCACTAGCTGGTTAAGAAACCTTCCGCGACACGGCTGAACCGGTTGGCGGATGCGACTGTGGCTGGGGAAGGGCCTGAGTACCTTCGCATTGTGCCACGTCAAACATATGACGGCTCGGCGCGGCTTCGCAAGGCACGGTTTCGCTCATTCAGGCGGAAGAAACCAGCTGCCTGATCTGCTGCAGGGTGGCGGGGTCGTCGATGGTGGTCAGGTCGCCCGGATCGCGCTGCTCGCACACGGCCTGGATGGCGCGCCGCAGCAGCTTGCCGCTGCGGGTCTTGGGCAGGCCCGAGACGAAGCGCACCCGGGCGGGCCGCGCCAGCGCGCCGAGCTGGTCGGCCACCACCTTCATGATCTCGCCTTCGAGCTTGCGCGCCGCGTCGGCATCGGTCACGGCGATGCCGTCCTTCGGCACGACGAAAGCCATCGCCACCTGACCCTTGAGCGCATCGGCCACGCCGACCACCGCGACCTCCGCCACGTTGGCGTGGCCCGAGATGCTCTCCTCGATCTCGCGGGTGCCCAGGCGGTGGCCGGCCACGTTGATCACGTCGTCGGTGCGCCCGAGGATGTAGAAATAGCCGTCCTCGTCGCGAATGCCCCAGTCGAAGGTCGAATAGACCATCTTGCCCGGCACGCTCTTCCAGTAGGTGCCGACGAAGCGCGCGTCGTCCTTCCACACGGTCTGCATGAAGCCGGGCGGGGTCGGGCCTTCGACCACGACCACGCCCTTTTCATTGGGGGCGGTCAATTCTTCGCCGGTCGATTCGTGCAGTATCTTGATGCGGTAGCCGTACATCGGAACACCGGGGCTGCCGAACTTGCTGGGCTTGGCCTCGACACCGTTGGCAATGGTGATCATCGGCCAGCCCGATTCGGTCTGCCAGTAGTTGTCGATGATCGGCACGCCCAGGCCCTCGCTGATCCAGCGCGCGGTGGGTTCGTCGAGCGGCTCGCCCGCCAGGAACAGCGCGCGCAGGCTCGACAGGTCGTATTTCTTCAGCAACGCCGGGTCCTGCTTCTTGAGCACGCGCACCGCGGTGGGCGCGCTGAACATCACCGTCACCTTGTATTTCTCGACCAGGCGCCACCAGATGCCGCCATCGGGCTGCCTGTCGATGCCCTGCGTGGGCAGGCCCTCGTACATGAGGGTGGCCATGCCGGCGATCAGCGGGCCATAGACGATGTAGCTGTGGCCCACCACCCAGCCGATGTCGCTGGTCGAGAAATAGGTTTCGCCGGCGCGGCCGTCGAAAATGTGCTTCATGCTCGCGGCCAGCGCCACGGCATAGCCGCCCACGTCGCGCTGCACGCCCTTGGGCTTGCCGGTGGTGCCGCTGGTGTAGATGGTGTAGCTGATGTCGGTGGCGGCCAGCCAGGCGCAGGGCACCTGGGCGTCGAGGTGCTTGCGTCGAAGTTCGCCTGCCAGGTGGTCGCGGCCGGCCGTCAGGTCCATCGGTGCCAGGCCGCGGTCGGTGAGCAGCACCGCGGCCGGCTTGTACTTCGACAGCCGGATCGCCTCGTCGAGCAGCGGCTTGTACGCAATGACCTTGCCGCCGCGCGAGCCGGCATCGGCGCTCACGACCACCTTGGGTTCGGCGTCCTCGATGCGCGTGGCCAGCGAGCCGCTCGCGAATCCGCCGAACACCACGCAGTGGATGGCGCCGATGCGCGCACAGGCCAGCATCGCGAAGGCGGCCTCGGGAATCATCGGCATGTAGATGAGCACGCGGTCGCCCTTCCCCACGCCCAGCTCCACCAGGCTGGCGGCGGTGCGCTGCACCTCGGCGTGCAGCTCCTTGAAACTGTAGGTCTTCTCGACGCCGGTTTCGGTGGAAACGAATATCAGGGCGGGCTGGTCGCCGCGCGCAGCCAGGTGCCGGTCGACCGCGTTGTGGCACAGGTTGGTGGTGCCGCCCACGAACCAGCGCGCAAACGGCGGCTGGCTGGCGTCGAGGATCTGCTCTGCGGGGGCCTGCCAGTCGATCAGCTGCGCCTGCTCGGCCCAGAAGGCCTCGGGCGCATCGACGGACTGGCGATAGAACTCTTCGTAGCGGCTCATCTGGATATGTCTCCGTTCATTCGTTCGGCTCTGGCGGCATCGCCAAAACTGAATTCATAATTATGGAGACCGATCTTGCAGCAAGCTGACGGCCGGAACAATCCGGCCGAGCCCTTGTGGCGCGCCGCCGGTTTCGGCTATCGGATCAGGGTGAGCAGCTCGGAAAACGCGGGGTGCTCCGCCGTGCGCAGCCATTCGAAGCCGACCATCTCGGTCGTCACGAGTTCGGCCCCGGCACCGGCCAGCCGGTCGAAGGCGGCGTCGCGGTTGCGCTCGGTGCGCGAGCTGCAGGCGTCGGTGACGACCCAGACTTCGAATTCGTCCTCCAGCAGGTCGAGCGCGGTCTGCAGCAGGCAGACATGGGCTTCGCAGCCGGCAATCACGATGGAATTGCGCTCTTCGGCTCCCGCCGCGGGCTTCTGCAGGTGCTTGGGCAGGCTGCGTGCATTGCCCTGCGGTGCCTTCGCCGGCACGCGCAGCCATTCGCCGAGGCCCTCTTCCACACCGCTGAAATGCATCTTCGACAGGGTGCGCTGGCACAAGGCGCGGATGTCAGGCACGTTCTCGCCCAGCTTGGAGGGGTTGTGCTCGGTGCCCCACACCGGAACCTGGAACAGCTGGGCCATCTTGCCGAGCCGCACCGCGTTCTGCGCGACCGCTTCGCCCTCGAAGATCGACGGCATCAGCCGCGCCTGGTAGTCGACCAGGACGAGTTGGGAGAGCGAGGCATCGAGCAGCATGAACCGGTTCTTTCATTCAGATGGAATTGATGGGGCCAGACCGTACCACCGAAAGGGCGCGTATCTCTCTAGACTCCGGACGAATGCGGATCTTCTTTTCGGCCCGGCGCCATTTGCCGATTCTGGCCCTTGGCGCGGCGCTCGGGGTGACCGGGTGCGGCGGCTTGCGCACCGCCAAGGCGCCGCTGGACCGCACGCTCGAAAAGAGCAGTTGTACGCCGAATGCCGACACGCTGATCGTGATGCTGCCTGGCGCGTACTCGCACCCGGACGAATTCGAGCGCGAAGGCTTCGTCAAGGCACTGGACGACAACAGGCTCGCGGTGGACGTGATGCGGGTCGACGCGCACCTTGGCTACTACAACGGCAAGACCATCCTCGAGCGCCTGCACCGGGACGTGATCGCGCCGGCGCGCGGCCAGGGCTACAAGGCCATCTGGATCGTCGGCATCTCGGTCGGCGGCTTCGGCGGACTGCTCTACGCGCAGACCCATCCCGGCGAACTCGCGGGCCTCGTGGCCATCGCGCCCTACCTCGGGGAACGCGCGCTCGGCGCCGACATCGCCAATGCCGGCGGCCTCGCCCGCTGGACCGGGCCATTGGGCGATCCGCCGGGCAGCGACCCGCGAACGCCGAACGAGACCCAGCTGTGGCAGTGGCTGCGCGGCCATGTCGGCGCCACCGCCACCTTCGGCGCACGGCCGCCGCTCTACCTGGGCTATGGCATCGATGACCGCTTTGCGTTCAGCCATCGGCTGCTGGCGGCCGCACTGCCTGCGGGCCGCGTCTTCACGACCGAAGGCGGCCACGACTGGCCCGAGTGGACGCGGCTCTGGCGCCGCATGCTGCCGACATTGCCGCTGCCGGGCTGCCCCGGCTGAAGGCGCGCCCCCTCAGTTCGGCCGCAGGCGCAGCAGCTTGCCGTCCGATTCGTCGGTCAGCACGTAGAGCAGGCCGTCCGGCCCCTGCTTCACATCGCGAATGCGGGCCCGGTCGTCGGCCAGCAGCCTGTGCTCGGCCACCACCTTGCCGTCCTTCAGCTCGATGCGGTCGAGATAGCCGAACTTGAGCGATCCGACGAACAGGTTGCCCTTCCATGCCGCACCGTAGCGGTCGCTGGCGAGGAAAGCCATGCCCGAGGGCGCGATCGACGGCACCCAGTAGTGCAGCGGCTGCTCCATGCCGCCCCTTTCGGTGATGCCCTCGCCGATCTTTCCGCCGCCGTAGTTCTCGCCGTAGGTGATCACCGGCCAGCCGTAGTTGCGGCCGGCCTGCGGAATATTGATCTCGTCGCCGCCCTGCGGGCCGTGCTCGGTCATCCAGAAGCGGCCATCGGGCGCGAGCGCCGCGCCCTGCCCGTTGCGGTGGCCATAGCTCCAGATCTCGGGCAGCGCGCCCACCCGTCCGACGAAGGGATTGTCCCGGGGCGCCGAGCCGTCCTTGGCGATGCGCACCACCTTGCCAATGTGGTTGTCGAGCTTCTGCGCATCTTCCTTGCGGCCGAACCGGTCGCCCAGCGTGAGAAACAGCGTGCCGTCGCGCGCCTCGACGATGCGGCAGCCGAAATGGTGGCGGCTGGCCACCTTGGGCTGCTGGCTGAAGATGATTTTCAGGTTCTCGAGCCGCGTGCCGTCGGCCGAAAGCTGCGTGCTGGCCAGTGCCGTGCTGTTGCCCGAACCGCCGCCGGCTGCGGGTTCAGAGAAGCAGAAATACAGCGTGCGGTTCTTGTCGAAGCCCGAATCGGCCAGCACGTCGAGCAAGCCGCCCTGGCCGCCGGCCGCGATGGCCGGCAGGCCGGCGATGGGCGCGCCGGTCTTGCCGTCCGCAGCGATCAGCCGCAACCGGCCGGCCCGCTCGGTGACCACGAAACGCCCCCCCGGCAGAAAGGCCACGCCCCACGGGTTCTCGAGGCCGGCCGAAATGGTTTCCGGCCGTATCTGCGCCATGGCGGCACCCCAGACGGCCAGACCCGCCACGACGGCAGCCCTTCCTAGGAGGCGCCCAGCTTCCTGAATTCGCAGGTTCATGTCTTTTCCGGTTAGTTGATGCGATCTTGACGCGAAATGGGGTGTGAATCCAGGCTGTTCGCCTCTTCAATGCGAGTACAAAAGTTCACTTCCAGCCAATCGCTTATGGTTCATAAAGATCGGCCGTTACATTTTTTCTTCGATCGAATCAAAAAAAATCAAACAAATCAAAGACTTGAAGAAACATTCACCAATTCGGATGAGGTTGACATAACCGTGCGTCATCAATATCCTACGCGCCATGCGTTTTTTCGTCCTACCCGCGTCTCTCCTGTTTGCCGTCGCCGTCCAGGCCGCCCCCCAACAGGACCGAACCGACGACGAACTGGCCCGGTTGCTGGCCGACAAGGGCATCATCGGACAACTCAGGCAGGTCCGCCAAACCGTCGCTGAACGAACTTCCGACCTCGTGGTGACCGCCATCGGCTTCCTCGGCGTGCCCTATCGCCGCGGCGGCAACTCCGCCGAATCCGGCTTCGACTGCAGCGGTTTCGTTCGCGCGATGTACAACCAGACGCTCGGCCACGTGCTGCCGCGCCGCGCCGAAGAACAGGCGGCCGCCACAGAGAAGATCGACCGCAGCCAGCTCAAGCCCGGCGACCTCGTCTTCTTCAACACCATGCGCCGCGCCTTCAGCCATGTCGGCATCTATGTCGGCGAAGGCAAGTTCATCCACTCGCCGCGCACGGGCGCCCAGGTGCGCGTGGAAGACATGAACGGCAGCTACTGGAGCCGCCGCTTCGACGGCGCACGCCGCGTGCTCGGCGGCGCCCAGAACGACGAGATCAAGGCCGCGGCAACTGCTGCAACCCACACCGGCAACTGAGCCTCCTGCGAATCCGGCGTCCTCAATCAGGACAAAAAAAACCCGCCGCGGCGGGTTTTTTTGTGGCCGGTCGAACCCCGGTCAGGCCGCCTTCTTGGCCGGCGGCAGATCGGTACAGGTCCCGTGCGCCACCTCGGCCGCCATGCCGATGCTTTCGCCCAGCGTGGGGTGCGGGTGGATGGTCTTGCCGATGTCGATCTCGTCGGCGCCCATCTCGATGGCCAGCGCAATCTCCCCGATCATGTCGCCGGCATGCGTGCCGACGATGCCGCCGCCCAGGATCCGGTGCGTCTCGGCGTCGAACAGCAGCTTGGTAAAACCCTCATCGCGGCCGTTGGCGATGGCGCGGCCCGAAGCGGTCCACGGGAAATGGCCCTTCTTGATCTTGATGCCTTCGGCCTTGGCCTGGTCTTCGGTGAGGCCCACCCACGCCACCTCGGGGTCGGTGTAGGCCACGCTCGGGATCACGCGGGCATTGAAGGCGGCGCTCGAGAGTTCCTTGTCGCCCTTCTGCTCGCCGGCGATCACCTCGGCCGCCACATGCGCCTCGTGCACCGCCTTGTGGGCCAGCATCGGCTGGCCGACGATGTCGCCGATGGCGAAGATGTGCGGCACGTTGGTGCGCATCTGGATGTCGACCGGAATGAAGCCCCGGTCGCTCACCGCGACGCCGGCCTTCTCGGCGCCGATCTTCTTGCCGTTCGGGCTGCGGCCCACGGCCTGCAGCACCAGGTCGTAGACCTGCGGTTCCTTGGGTGCCTGCTCGCCCTCGAAGGTCACCTTGATGCCCTCCTTCGTGGCCTCGGCGCCCACCGTCTTGGTCTTGAGCATGATGTTGTCGAAGCGCGGCGCGTTCATCTTCTGCCAGACCTTGACCAGGTCGCGGTCGGCGCCCTGCATCAGGCCGTCGAGCATCTCGACCACGTCCAGGCGCGCGCCCAGCGTGGAATACACCGTGCCCATTTCGAGGCCGATGATGCCGCCGCCCAGGATCAGCATGCGCTTGGGGTCGGTGCCCATCTCGAGCGCGCCGGTGGAATCGACCACGCGCGGGTCCTTCGGCATGAACGGCAGGCTCACGGCCTGCGAGCCGGCCGCGATGATCGCGTTGCGGAACTTGACGGTCTGCTTCTTGCCGGTGGTGTCCCAGCTGGTGCCCGAGGTTTCTTCCACCTCGAGGTGGTACGGGTCGATGAAATTGCCGACGCCGCGCAGCACCGTCACCTTGCGCATCTTGGCCATGGCCGTGAGGCCGCCGGTGAGCTTGCCCACCACCTTGTTCTTGTGGCCGAGCAGCTTGGCGCGGTCGACCGTGGGCGCGGCAAAGCTCACGCCGAGGTCGGCGAAGTGCTTCACTTCGTCCATGACCGAGGCCACGTGCAGCAACGCCTTCGAAGGAATGCAGCCGACGTTCAGGCACACGCCGCCGAGCGTGGCGTAGCGCTCGATCAGCACCACCTTGAGGCCCAGGTCGGCCGCGCGGAACGCGGCCGAATAGCCCCCGGGGCCGGCGCCGAGCACGATCACGTCGCACTCGACGTCGACCTTGCCGCCGTAGCTGGAGGCCGCGGGCGCTGCTGCCGGGGCTGCCGCTGGAGCAGCAGCCTTGGGTGCGGGAGCCGCCGCGGCGGGTGCAGGCGCGGCCGCCGCCGGTGCGGGCGCAGCGGCGCCGTCCACCTCCAGCGTCAGCACCACGGAGCCTTCCTTGACCTTGTCGCCCACCTTGACGGCGAGCGCCTTCACCACGCCGGCCGCCGACGACGGAATCTCCATCGAGGCCTTGTCCGATTCGACCGTGATCAGCGACTGCTCGGCCTTGACCGTGTCGCCGACGTTGACCAGCACCTCGATCACCGCGACTTCGTCGAAGTCGCCGATGTCGGGCACCTTGATTTGTTGTTCGCTCATTTGGACACTTTCAGTTTGAGTGTGAGAACGTCGACCGGTGGGGCCGAATTGCGATCGAATTCGCAGGCGGCGGCGATGCCCGCCTCCGCCACGTCGCGCGAGGTGCGCGACTTGATGTCATAGGCCGCGTGCATGGCGCCGAGCGCAAAGCTGCGTCCCGAGCCGATGCTCCAGAACTGCTTGAACTCGAACACCTCTCGGTAGCTGTAGATGCCGTAGATGCCGCTCTGGTTGGCCATCAGCATCGTGAACTGGCTCGACTCGTAGGGCTCGTGCTCGTCTTCCTTGGTCTGCATGAAGAACGAGTCCTTCAGCACCGGATGCAGCAGCGTGAAGGTCCGGAAGATCTCGTGCTTGCTGCCGAACAGCAGCGCCTCGCGCGGCTGCGCGGCCAGCGCATGCTGCAGCACCAGGAAGTGCGCAGCGGCGCCGGCCACGGCAAACAGGCTCTGGCCCGCCGCGTCCTCGACGGTGAAGATCTTCTGGTTTGCCTCGGCGCGATGCGAAAGCCGCGTGTCGCCGAAGGTCACCAGCGAATCCGCCGCCATCGTGACCTGGCCGCCTTTGCGGACGGCCACTACAGTCGTCATAGCAGGATGCGACGGTAATCCGCGAGCACCTGGCCCAGGTAGGCGTTGAAGCGCGCAGCCAGGGCACCATCGATCACGCGGTGGTCGTACGACAGCGACAGCGGCAGCGTCAGGCGCGGCACGAACTGCTTGCCGTCCCACACCGGCTTCATCTGGCCCTTGGAAAGGCCGAGGATGGCCACTTCGGGGGCGTTGATGATGGGCGTGAAGTGCGTGCCGCCAATGCCGCCGAGCGAGCTGATCGACATGCAGCCGCCCTGCATGTCGGCCGAGCCGAGCTTGCCGTCGCGCGCCTTCTTGGCGAGTTCGCCCATTTCCTGGCTGATCTGCAGGATGCCCTTCTTGTCGGCATCCTTGAGCACCGGCACCACGAGCCCATTGGGCGTGTCGGCCGCGAAGCCGATGTGGAAGTACTGCTTGTAGACCAGCTGGTCGCCATCGAGGCTGGCGTTGAAGTCGGGGAATTTCTTCAGTGCCGCAACCACCGCCTTGATCACGAAGGCCAGCATCGTGACCTTGATGCCCGACTTCTCGTTCTCCTTGTTGGTGGAGACGCGGAAGGCCTCGAGCTCGGTGATGTCGGCTTCGTCGTTGTTGGTGACGTGCGGAATCATCACCCAGTTGCGGTGCAGGTTGGCGCCGCTGAGCTTCTTGATGCGCGAGAGATCCTTGCGCTCGACCGCGCCGAACTTCGTGAAGTCGACCTTGGGCCAGGGAATGAGGCCCAATGCAGCGCCGTCCGCGCCTCCGCCACCGGCCGGCGCCTTGGCGGCCGAGGCCTTGGTGCTGGCCTGGCCGCTCATCACGGCCTTGGTGAAGCCCTGGACGTCTTCCTGCGTGATGCGGCCCTTGGGACCGGAGCCCTTGACCTCTTCGAGCGGCACGCCGAGCTCGCGTGCGAACTTGCGAACCGAGGGCGAGGCATGCGGCAGGTTGCCGGTGGGCGCGACCGTCGGCTCGTGCGGCGCGGCTGCGGCAGCCGGGCTTGCAACAGGTACCGGCGATGCGGCGGCTGGCGCGGGTGCGCTGGCGGTTGCCGCAGCAGCTGCCTGCGCAGGCGCGGGTGCCGCGGCACCTGCCGCACCTTCCACTATCGCGATCAGGTCGCCGATGTTGACCGTGTCGCCCACCTTGACCTTGAGCTCCTTGAGCACGCCGGCCGCCGACGATGGAATCTCCATCGAGGCCTTGTCCGACTCCACCGTGATCAGCGACTGGTCGGCCGCGATCGTGTCGCCGGGCTTCACCAGCAGCTCGATGACCGCGACGTCCTTGAAGTCGCCGATGTCGGGCACCTTGACCTCGACCGGACCCGAGGCCGCAGGCGCGGCAGCCGGTGCAGGCGCCGCGGCTGCGGGTGCAGGAGCAGCCGCCGCAGGGGCGGGAGCCGCTGCCGGCGCCGGCGCCGGTGCCGGCGCGGCAGCGGCACCTTCGGCCTCGAGCACGAGCACCACCGAGCCCTCCTTCACCTTGCTGCCGACCTCGACCTTCAATTCCTTGACCACACCGGCGGTCGACGACGGGATCTCCATCGACGCCTTGTCCGATTCCACGGTGATGAGCGACTGCTCGGCCTTGACCGTGTCGCCCACCTTCACAAGCACCTCGATCACCGCGACTTCATCGAAATCGCCGATGTCCGGCACCTTGACTTCCACTGCTGCCATATTGTTCGTCTCCCGCCGTGAGGCGCCGTTCGTTCGTTGGTTGTTGATTGATGTTCAGGCGTAAAGCGGGTTGACCTTGTCGACATTGATGCCGTACTTCTTGATCGCCTCGACCACCTTGGCTACCGGCACCGTGCCATCTTCGCTCAATGCCTTGAGCGCGGCCACCACGATGTAGTGGCGGTTGATCTCGAAGTGCTCGCGCAGCTTGTTGCGGAAGTCGCTGCGGCCGAAGCCGTCGGTGCCCAGCACCTTGTAGGTGCGGCCCTTCGGGATGAAGGGGCGGATCTGTTCGGCATACGCCTTCATGTAGTCGGTCGATGCCACCACCGGACCGGCCGTGGGTGCGAGCTGCTCGGCCACGAAGGGCACGCGCGGCGCCTGGTCCGGGTGCAGCAGGCTCCAGCGGTCTGCGTCCTGGCCGTCGCGCGTCAGCTCGTTGAAGCTCGGGCAGCTCCACACCGAGGCCGAAACGCCCCAGTCCTTTTCGAGCAGTTCCTGCGCCGCGAAGCTTTCGCGCAGGATCGTGCCGCTGCCCAGCAGTTGCACGGTCGGCGACTTGGCCTTCAGCGCCGGGCCCTGCCTGGACAGGTACATGCCCTTGATGATCTGCTCCTCGGTGCCGGGCTGCAGGCCTGGCATCGCGTAGTTCTCGTTGAGCAGCGTGAGGTAGTAGTAGACGTTGTCCTGCTTCTCGACCATGCGCTTCAGGCCGTGGTGCAGGATCACGCCCACTTCGTGCGCGAAGGTCGGGTCGTAGCTCACGCAGTTCGGAATGGTGTTGGCCAGGATGTGGCTGTGGCCATCTTCATGCTGCAGGCCTTCGCCGTTGAGCGTGGTGCGCCCCGACGTGCCGCCCAGCAGGAAGCCGCGCGCCTGCATGTCGCCGGCCGCCCAGGCCAGGTCGCCGATGCGCTGGAAGCCGAACATCGAGTAGTACACGTAGAACGGCACCATGATGCGGTTGTTCGTGCTGTACGACGTGGCCGCCGCGATCCAGCTCGACATGCCGCCGGCCTCGTTGATGCCTTCCTGCAGGATCTGGCCGGCCTTGTCTTCCTTGTAGTACATGACCTGGTCCTTGTCGACCGGGGTGTACTGCTGGCCTGCCGGGTTGTAGATGCCGATCTGGCGGAACAACCCTTCCATGCCGAAGGTGCGCGCCTCGTCCACCAGGATGGGCACCACGCGCGGACCCAGCGCCTTGTCGCGCAGCAACTGCGTGAGGAAGCGCACGTAGGCTTGCGTGGTCGAGATCTCGCGGCCTTCGGCCGTCGGCTCCATCACCGACTTGAAGGTGTCCAGCGAGGGCACCGTGAAGCTCTCGTCGGCCTTGGTGCGGCGGTGCGGCAGGTAGCCGCCCAGCGCCTTGCGGCGCTCGTGCAGGTACTTCATTTCCGGCGTGTCGTCGGCCGGCTTGTAGAACGGCAGGTCGGCGATCTTGCTGTCGGGGATCGGGATGTTGAAGCGGTCGCGGAAGGCCATGATGTCCTCGTCGCTGAGCTTCTTGGTCTGGTGGACGTTGTTCTTGCCCTCGCCGATCTTGCCCATGCCGAACCCCTTGACCGTCTTGATCAGGAGCACCGTGGGCTGGCCCTTGTGCTTCACGGCCGCGTCGAAGGCCGCGTAGACCTTCTGCGAATCGTGACCACCGCGGCGCAGCTGCCAGATGTCGTCGTCGCTCATCTTGGACACCATCTCGAGCGTGCGCGGATCGCGGCCGAAGAAATGCTTGCGGACGTAGGCGCCGTCGTTGGCCTTGAAGGCCTGGTAGTCGCCGTCGTTGGTCTCCATCATGATCTTGCGCAGCGCACCTTCCTTGTCGCGCGCGATCAGCGGGTCCCAGTTGCTGCCCCAGATCAGCTTGATGACGTTCCAGCCCGAACCGCGGAATTCGCCTTCGAGCTCCTGGATGATCTTGCCGTTGCCGCGCACCGGGCCATCCAGGCGCTGCAGGTTGCAGTTGATGACGAAGATCAGGTTGTCCAGGCCTTCGCGCGCGGCCAGGCCGATGGCGCCCAGCGATTCGACCTCGTCCATTTCGCCGTCGCCGCAGAACACCCAGACCTTGCGGTTCTCGGTGTTGGCAATGCCGCGGGCGTGCAGGTACTTGAGGAAGCGCGCCTGGTAGATCGCCATCAGCGGGCCGAGGCCCATCGAGACGGTCGGGAACTGCCAGAACTCGGGCATCAGCTTGGGGTGCGGGTAGCTGGAGAGGCCCTTGCCGTCGACTTCCTGGCGGAAGTTGAGCAGCTGCTCTTCGCTCAGGCGGCCTTCGAGGTAGGCGCGGGCATAGATGCCGGGCGAGACGTGCCCCTGGATGTAGAGACAGTCGCCGCCGTGGTTTTCGCTCTCGGCGTGCCAGAAGTGGTTGAAACCGGCACCGAACATGTTCGCCAGCGAGGCGAAGGAGCCGATGTGGCCGCCGAGGTCGCCGCCTTCGGCCGGATGGTGGCGGTTGGCCTTGACCACCATTGCCATGGCGTTCCAGCGCATGTAGGCGCGCAGGCGCTCCTCGATCTCGAGGTTGCCGGGGCAGCGCTCTTCCTGGTCGGGCTCGATGGTGTTGACGTAGGCCGTGTTGGCGGAGAACGGCTTGTCGATGCTGTGCTGCCGCGCATGTTCGAGCAGCTGCTCGAGAAGGAAGTGGGCCCGTTCAGGTCCCTCGCTTTGAATGACGGAGGACAGTGCATCCATCCATTCACGGGTTTCCTGGGCGTCCGCGTCATTCGCGGCCGAGCCGAACAGGTTCTCGGGATTTGCCGACATGCTTGTCTCTCCTTTAGGGCTGTGGCTGTAATTTAGTGCGCTCTTCGATCACCGCGCGGGAGTTTCTCATAGAAATACTTCCATTTCAAATAGTGCATGTTGATTTCTTAATGTGATATTTCAGAAACAATGTCGCCCGCGCCGGAATCAATGGCACTGCGGCCCTTCTCTCCTTGGTGCAGGGGCCATCCCCTAAACTCGCAGGATGCCCTTTTCCTCTCCGCTGTCGGTTGCCCGCAGCGCCGTGAATGCGTCTCCGCTCTCGTGGTGGCGCCGCTGGTGGCGCCAGCAAACGCCAGTGCTGCAAGACGCGGTCGCCATGCTGGCGCCGATTGCGGCGGTCCTGCTGTTCCTGGCGGCCATCGTTTCGGCGTTCTGGTATCTGCGCACCGAGGAAGTCGAGCGCGAGCAGGAATCCGTGCGGCGCGACGTCGAATACGCGCAGCAGCGCATGCGCCTGCGCCTGCTCGAGCGCCAGGAACAGCTGATGCGCATCGCGCGGGACGCCTCCAACCGCGAGATCGACCCGGTCGAATTCGCGAGCCGCGCCGAATCGCTGGTGAGCCAGTTCCCCGAGCTGCAGACCGTCACCTGGATCGACGACCGGCGCCGCTTCAAGGCCGGCTATTCGGCGCCGAGCGTGCATCCCGCGCAGCAGCACCTGATCGGCGATGTGCTGCGCCCGGGGGACGTGGAGAGCAACTACGCGCTGGCCCGCGAACTGCGCCAGCCGGTTTTCTCCCAGCCGGTGGCGGGCGGCGATCCCGCGGCGATGCTGCAGCTGCACATTCCGCTTTTCGACCAGGGCCTGTTCGCGGGCGTGGTGCTGGGCGAGTTCTCGGTCGATGGACTGCTGCGCTACGGCATGCCGTCGGAAGTGCAGGCGCGCTATGCGGTCTCGCTGCTCGACGCCAAGGGCAACGTCCTCGCGGGCAACACGGCCAGCCTGAGGGAAGGCGGCACGCGGCTCCTCCCCTGGCCCGAAAGAACCAATGAGTACGAGGTGCCGGTTTCGCCCGTGGGCAACGCGCTGGTGTTGCGCGCCCAGGCCTACCGCACTTCGCAGGGGGTGGTCGGCAACGGCCTGTTCTGGCTGGTCTGCGCGCTCAGCGTGCTGACCAGCTGGATGCTGATCGGCACCTGGCGGCACACCCGGCGGCGCCAGCAGGCCCAGCAGCGGCTGGTCGCCGAGACCAACTTCCGGCGCGCGATGGAAAACTCCATGCTCACCGGCATGCGCGTGCTCGACCTGCAAGGCCGCATCACCTACGTGAACGCCGCCTTCTGCGCGATGACGGGCTGGAGCGAAGCCGAGCTGGTGGGCCAGTCGCCGCCCTTCCCCTATTGGCTGGAGTCGGACCGCGAAGTGATGAACGAGCGGCTCGAGGAAGAACTGCACGGTCGTGCCCTGCCCGGTGGCTTCCAGGTGCGCGTGAAGCGCAAGAACGGCAGCGTGTTCAACGCCCGGCTCTATGTGTCGCCGCTGATCGACGCGCGCGGCCATCAGACCGGCTGGATGACGTCGATGACCGACATCACCGAGCCCACGCGCATCCGCGAGCAGCTGTCGGCTTCTTACGAGCGCTTCACCACGGTGCTGGAGGCGCTCGATGCCGCCGTGTCGGTCGCGCCCATCGGCAGCGAGGAACTGCTGTTCGCGAACAAGCTGTACCGGCTCTGGTTCGGCTCCGACACCGTGGGCCACCTGGGCATGGTGGCGCAGGCCGGCGTGCCCACCTCCAATGCGCACGACGAGGGCCTGGACGACGTCGACCCCTACGCCGGCCTGCCGATCGACACCCTGACCGCCGCCCAGACCGCCAACAACGAGATCTTCGTGCCGCACCTGGGCAAGTGGCTCGAAGTGCGCTCGCGCTATCTCACCTGGGTCGACGGCCGGCTGGCCCAGCTGGTGATCGCCACCGACATCACGCCGCGGCGCGACGCCGAGGAGCAGGCCGCCGCGCAGGCCGACCGCGCGCAGGCCGCGAGCCGCCTGATCACGATGGGCGAGATGGCGTCCAGCGTGGCGCACGAACTCAACCAGCCGCTGACGGCCATCACCAACTACTGCAACGGAATGATGTCGCGCCTCAAGGGGCAGGCCATCGACACCGAGGCGCTGCTCGCGGCGCTGGAGAAAACCTCCAAGCAGGCGCAGCGCGCGGGGCAAATCATCCAGCGCATCCGTTCGTTCGTGAAGCGCAGCGAGCCCAACCGCACGGCCGCCGACGTGTCCACCATGGTCAGCGAAGCGGTCGAACTCGCAGGCATCGAGCTGCGGCGGCGCAACGTGCGGCTCAACCACTACGTGGCCGCGCGGCTGCCGGTGGTGCAGGTGGACCCGATCCTGATCGAGCAGGTGATGGTCAACCTGCTGAAGAACGCGGCCGAGTCCATCGACATTGCCGAGCGTCCGCTCGCGCGCCGCAGCGTCGAGCTGCGCGTGCTGCCCAAGGTGATCGAAGGCCACAACGCCATCGAATTCTCGGTGCAGGACACCGGCAAGGGCCTGGCCCCCGAGGTGATGGACCGCCTGTACGAAGCCTTCTTCTCCACCAAGCCGGAAGGCATGGGCATCGGGCTGAACCTCTGCCGCACCATCGTGGAGTCCCACCGCGGCCGGATGCAGGCGGAGAACATCTACAATGGCCCGGATGTGATCGGATGCCGTTTTTCCTTCTGGATTCCGGTGTTGGACGCTCCCAGTTCCGTAGCAAGCGACGAGGCAAAGGTACCTGCATGAGTTTGATTCCGAAGAAGGGCACTGTCTATGTCGTCGACGACGACGAAGCCGTGCGAGATTCGTTGCAATGGCTGCTCGAGGGCAAGGACTACAGGGTTCGCTGCTTCGATTCGGCCGAGTCCTTTCTCTCCCGATACGACCCGCGCGAAGTCGCCTGTCTGATCGTCGACATCCGCATGGCCGGAATGACCGGCCTCGAGTTGCAGGATCGGCTGATCGAACGGCGCTCCCCGCTGCCGATCGTGGTGATCACCGGCCACGGCGACGTGCCGATGGCGGTCGACAGCATGAAGAAGGGCGCCATGGATTTCATCCAGAAGCCCTTCAACGACGAAGAGCTCGTCACGCTGGTCGAGCGCATGCTCGAGCACGCGCGCGGCGCCTTCACCCAGCACCAGCAGTCGGCCAGCCGCGATGCGCTGCTGTCCAAGCTCACCGGCCGCGAGGCCCAGGTGCTCGAGCGCATCGTCGCCGGCCGCCTGAACAAGCAGATTGCCGACGACCTGGGCATCAGCATCAAGACGGTCGAGGCGCATCGCGCGAACATCATGGAAAAGCTCAACGCCAACACCGTGGCCGATCTGCTCAAGATCGCGCTCGGGCAGGCGGCGCCAGCGGCCAAGGCCTAAGAGCCAGCTATCTCTCCGATAGCGACGAATGTCCCCCACGCCTGCGCAAGCGGGCGTTTTTACTTGGAAAATCGAAACCGATGACCGCCCAACTGATCGACGGCAACGCCCTCGCCAAAACCATTCGCGCCGAGGTCGCCGGCCGCACCGCCGCACTGAAGGCCCGGGGCGTGGACCCGGCCCTCTCCATCATCCTCGTGGGCAGCGACCCGGCCAGCCAGGTCTACACGAAGCACAAGGTCAACGACAGCACCGAAACCGGCCTCGCGGCCACGCTCGAGACCTACCCGGCCGACATGAGCGAGGCCGCGCTGCTCGACCGCATCCGCGCCCTCAACGACGACCCCAAGGTGCACGGCATCCTGGTCCAGCTGCCGCTGCCAAAGCACATGGACAGCCAGAAGGTCATCGAGACGATCTCGCCGGCCAAGGACGTGGACGGCTTCCACGTGGCCAGCGCCGGCGCGCTCATGACCGGCGCACCGGGCTTCTGGCCCTGCACGCCGTACGGCTGCATGAAGATGCTCGAATCCATCGGCTACGACCTGCGCGGCAAGCATGCGGTGGTCATCGGCCGCAGCAACATCGTCGGCAAACCCATGGCCATGATGCTGCTGGCCAAGAACGCCACCGTCACCATCTGCCACAGCGCCACGCAAGACCTGGCCGCCCTCACGCGCCAGGCCGACGTGATCGTTGCCGCGGTGGGCAAGCGCAACATCCTGACGGCCGGCATGGTGAAGCCCGGCGCTGTCGTGATCGACGTGGGAATGAACCGCAAGGAAGACGGCAAGCTCGCGGGCGACGTCGACTTCGACGGCGTCAAGGAAGTGGCCGGCTGGATCACCCCCGTGCCCGGCGGCGTCGGCCCCATGACGCGCGCCATGCTGCTCGTCAACACCCTTGAAGCGGCCGAACGCGCCGCCAAGTGATTCACATGGCCATGACGAACAACCCCCTCCTCGACTTCACCGATCTCCCGCTGTTCGATCGCATCGAGCCCGAACATGTTGCGCCCGCGGTCGACATCCTGCTGGCCGAAGCCGAGGCGGCGCTGCAGACGGTGACGGCGGCCGACTTTCCGGCCGACTGGAACGCGATCTCCAAGGTGCTCGACGTGGCCTCCGAACGCTTCAGCCGTGCCTGGGGTGCCGTGGGCCATCTCAACGCCGTGGCCGACACGCCGGAGTTGCGCGCCGCCTACAACGAGGCCATGCCGCGCGTGACCGCCTTCTGGACCCGGCTGGGTTCCGACGAGCGCCTCTACGCCAAGTACAAGGCCATCGACGCGGCCACCCTCAACCCCGAGCAGCGCCAGGCGCACAAGAATGCCGTGCGCAACTTCGTGCTGGGCGGCGCGGAACTGCAGGGCGATGCGAAGAAGCGCTTTGCCGACATCCAGGAGCGCCAGGCCGAACTGAGCCAGAAGTTCAGCGAGAACGCGCTCGATGCCACCGACGCCTTCTCGTACTACGCGGCGCCGGGGGAGCTCGAGGGCGTGCCCGAAGACGTGGTGAGCGCGGCCCGCGCAGCGGCCGAAGCCGAAGGCAAGCAGGGCTGCAAGCTCACGCTCAAGATGCCCTGCTACCTGCCCGTGATGCAGTTCGCCAGGAGCAGCGCACTGCGCGAAACGCTCTACCGCGCGTATGTCACCCGCGCCAGCGAGCTCGGCGATCCGGCCTTCGACAACACGGCCTTGATCAACGAGATCCTCGCGCTGCGCGAAGAAGAAGCCAGGCTGCTCGGCTACCGGAATTTCGGCGAACTCTCGGTCGTGCCCAAGATGGCCGAGTCGCCCGAGCAGGTGATCAAGTTCCTGCGCGATCTCGCGGCCAAGGCCAAGCCTTACGGCGAACGCGACCTGGCCGACCTGCGCGTCTTCGCCTCGGAGCAGCTGGGCATCACCGATCCGCAGGCCTGGGACTGGAGCTACATCGGCGAGAAGCTCAAGGAAGCGCGCTACGCCTTCAGCGAGCAGGAGGTGAAGCAGTACTTCCCGGCGCCCAAGGTCATGGCCGGCCTGTTCAAGATCGTCGAGACGCTGTTCGAGGTTTCGATTCGCCGCGACAGCGCGCCCACCTGGCACCCGAGCGTCGAGGTCTACCGCATCGAGCGGACCGGCCAGAAGGTCGGCCAGTTCTACCTCGATCCTTCCGCCCGTGCCGCCAAGCGCGGCGGCGCCTGGATGGACGACGTACGCGCGCGCTGGCTGCGCCCTGACGACGGCGTGCTGCAAACACCCGTCGCACAGCTCGTGTGCAACTTTGCGAGCGGCGTCGACGGCAAGCCGCCGCTGCTCACGCACGACGACGTGACCACCCTCTTCCACGAATTCGGCCACGGCCTGCACCACATGCTCACGCAGGTGAACGAGCGCGACGTGTCGGGCATCAGCGGCGTCGAGTGGGACGCGGTCGAGCTGCCGAGCCAGTTCATGGAAAACTTCTGCTGGGAGTGGGATGTGCTCAGGCACATGACGGCCCACGTCGATACCGGCGAGCCGCTGCCGCGCGCGCTGTTCGACAAGATGACCGCCGCCAAGAACTTCCAGAGCGGCCTGCAGACACTGCGCCAGATCGAGTTCTCGCTGTTCGACATGCTGCTGCACACCGAATACCAGGCCGCCGCCGCGCAGCCGGACGGCGTGCTCGCGCTGCTGGGCAAGGTCCGCACCGAGGTGGCCGTGATGCCTTCGCCTCCTTTCAGCCGCACGCCGAACACCTTCAGCCACATCTTCTCTGGCGGCTACGCGGCCGGCTACTACAGCTACAAGTGGGCCGAGGTGCTGAGCGCCGACGCCTATGCCGCCTTCGAGGAAACCGTGGGCGCCGACGGCCAGCCGAA
This sequence comes from Variovorax beijingensis, assembly GCF_003951285.1. Classification (GTDB taxonomy): domain Bacteria; phylum Pseudomonadota; class Gammaproteobacteria; order Burkholderiales; family Burkholderiaceae_C; genus Variovorax; species Variovorax beijingensis. The sequence goes on from NZ_RXFQ01000009.1 coordinate 202,793, forward strand.
CATCGAAACCGGCCGCAGGTACCGCCAGGCGATCCTCGAAGCCGGCGGCAGCCGCAGCGCCATGGATTCGTTCAAGGCCTTTCGCGGCCGCGAGCCCCAGCTTGATGCGCTGCTGCGACACCAGGGCATGGCGCAGGCCCAGCCCGCTTGATGCAGGCCTGAAGCTTGCGATACTCGGGCGATGCATCCGACCCACAAGAAATCCTCCTTGCATCGCCTGTCCGGCGCCGCCCTGCTGCTGATTGCCGCAGGAGCAATGGCACAGCCGATCTACCGCAACGTCGACAAGAACGGCAAGGTCACCTTCTCGGACCGCGCGCCCACCGCGAGCACGGAACCGGCCGCAGCGCCGCAGGCCGGCATCACGCCTCCCGCCAATGCCGGGCTGCCCTACGAACTGCGGCAAGTGGCGCAGCGCTACCCCGTGACGCTCTACAGCAGCGAGGAATGCGCGCCCTGCGGCACGGCCCGTTCGCTGCTCGTCACGCGCGGCATTCCCTTCGAGGAGCGCACCGTCAAGAGCAACCAGGACGTCGAGGCGCTGCAGCGCCTGAGCAACCAGGCCTCGCTGCCGCTGCTGACGATCGGCTCGCAGCAGCTCAAGGGCTACTCGGACGCCGAATGGTCGCAATACCTCGACGCCGCGGGCTATCCGAAGAGCAACAGCCTGCCCGCCGGCTACCGCAATCCGCCGGCGCGGCCGCTGGTTGCGCTGCAGCCGGCGCCCGCTGCGCGCGAGCCCGCGCAACCGGCACCTGCACCGCAGCCGCCCGCGCCCGCCCCCAGCGGTCCGAGCCCGAGCAACCCGGCCGGCATCAAGTTCTGACCCAGCCGGCCGCCAGCCAAGGCTGGCAGCCCTTTTTCTTCAGTCGAAATGCATCGTCTGCACGCCCGCGGGCGTGCCCAGCAGGCACACGTCGGCCTTCTGATGCGCAAACACGCCGACCGTGACCACGCCCGGCCACTGGCTCACCTCGGATTCGAAGGCGAGCGGATCGCTGATCCGCAGCCCCGTCACGTCGACGATATGCTGGCCGTTGTCCGTCACGAGCGGCAATCCGTCCTTCTCGCGCACCTGTGCGATGCCGCCCATGGCCTCGAACTGCCGCATCACGCGGCGCGCCGCCATCGGAATCACCTCCACCGGCAGCGGAAAGGCGCCGAGCGTGTCGACCAGCTTGGACGCATCTGCAATGCAGACGAAGCGTCGCGACTGCGCCGCCACGATCTTTTCGCGTGTGAGCGCCGCGCCGCCCCCCTTCACCATGAAACCATGGTGGTCGATCTCGTCCGCGCCGTCGATGTAGACCCCGAGTTCGTCGACCTCGTTGCTGTCGAACACCGGAATGCCCAGGGCGCGCAGGCGCTCGGTCGAGGCCACCGAGCTGGACACCGCGCCCTTGATCTGGTCCTTGATGGTGGCCAGCGCGTCGATGAACTTGTTCACCGTGGAGCCCGTGCCCACGCCAACGATTTCACCCTTGGCCACGTAGGCCAGCGCGGCGCGGCCGACCTGGGCCTTGAGTTCGTCCTGGGAGATGGTGCCCGCGCCGTTCGCGGCGCCGGCGGCGGAAGAAGGGGAAACGGGTGCAGTCATCGCGGAGAATCCTTGGCTCATTGAAGTCGAGAATTATCCGATGCCCCTGCTCCCCTCTTCGCTCTACGGCCTGGCCCGGCCCTTTCTGTTCGGCTTCGACCCGGAGCATGCCCACGAACTCACGCTCGACGGGCTGGCCCGCACGCAGAACACGCCGCTGGCCTGCGCCTACGCCGCGCCGCGCGTCGATGATCCGGTCACGCTTGCGGGGCTGGAATTTCCCAACCGCGTGGGCCTGGCCGCGGGTCTCGACAAGAACGCCCGCTGCATCGACGCCTTTGCCGCCATGGGCTTCGGCTTTGTCGAAGTCGGCACGGTCACGCCCAAGGCGCAGCCGGGCAACCCCAAGCCGCGCATGTTCCGCCTGCCCCAGCGCGACGCGCTCATCAATCGGCTCGGGTTCAACAACGAAGGGCTCGATGCCTTTCTTGCCAACGTGCAGAAGGCGCGCTTCCGCAAGAGCGGCAGCGGCGGCAGCAAGAAGCCGATGCTGCTCGGGCTCAACATCGGAAAGAACGCCGCCACGCCCATAGAAAGGGCGGTGGACGACTACCTGGCCTGCCTGGACGGCGTGTACCCGCATGCCGACTACGTGACCATCAACATCTCTAGCCCCAACACCGCCAACCTGCGGACGCTGCAGAGCGACGAGGCGCTCGACGCCCTGCTGGGCGCCATCGCCGAGCGCCGCCAAGCGCTGGCCGAGCGCAGCCATCGGCGCGTGCCGCTGTTCGTGAAGATCGCTCCCGACCTGGACGAGGATCAGGTCGCGGTGATCGCCGCCACGCTGCAGCGCCACGGCATGGACGGCGTGATCGCCACCAACACCACGCTGGCGCGCGATGCGGTCGCCGGCCTGTTACATGCCAACGAAGCGGGCGGGCTCTCGGGCGCTCCCGTGCGCGAGGCGAGCAACCGCGTGGTCTCGCAGCTGCGCGCGGCGCTGGGGCCGGATTTTCCGATCATCGGGGTGGGCGGAATCCTGAGCGCGGCCGATGCCAGGGCCAAGATTGCCGCGGGTGCGGACGTGGTGCAGATCTACACCGGCCTCATCTACCGCGGCCCGGCGCTCGTGCGCGAAGCGGCACAGGCGTTGCTGCAAAGCCGCAGCGCCGCCTGAGCCTTCGCTCTCTTCTTCCTCAGCGCATGCGCCAGAGCACTGGCGCAATGAACGCGGCCCAGCGGAGCAGCCGCTTGGGACGGATCACCACCACGGCCACCGCAGCGGCTACGCCGGTGGCCACGGGGTGCTCCCGCGCAATGCGCAATGCCGCGGCTGCCGCCGATTCGTCAGCCGGAGGTGCCTCGGAAGAAGCACCCGTTGCACCGGCGGGCCGCGCCGGGCCTGCGCCCTGCATCGTGGCAATTCGTTCGCGCTGGCGCTCCATGCGGGCGAGCAGTTCCTCGCGCGTGGCGGGCCGCCGGGGGCGCGGCGCTTCTTCGTCCTCGTCGGGATCCTTGCCGAGGCCGAAGCTGTCCTGCACCCAGGCCCAGTCGCGTTCGAATTCGCGGCGTGCCGGAGTGAAGCTGTTGGAGGCATTGCGAAGGGTCAGGAACAGCCCCAGCGCAGCGCCCAGCCAGAGCAGCATCCACACGCCGGCCACCGACCACGCCGCCGCGATGCGGTGCGGCGTTTCCCAGAAATGCACCACCACCGCCATGGAGAGCAAGGCCACCGCCACCGTGGTCAGGCCGAGCACGGCCACCACCAGCACCAGCATCAGCTTGAGACGCTGCTTCTCGTCCTCCCACGCCATGCGCAGGAGTTGCACGCGGTCCTCGGCCGCCAGCGCGCCTTCGGCCGCAGCGATCCTCAGCCGCCGCAAACGGGCATCGAGCCCGAACAGGGACAGCAATCTCATGCGCCGACTCCGGCTCGGCGAGGAACGGCGCGGCGGCTTGCGTTCAGGTCAGCGGCGGCCAAGCAGCAGGCCCACCAGCACGCCGACGGCCAGCGCAGCGCCGGCGATCTGCCACGGTTCGTCGTGGGCGTAGGCGTTGGCAGAGTTGGCCGCTTCGCGGGCCTTCTTGGCGGCCAGCTTGCTCTTTTCCGCGGCAAGCTCGCGCGCAATGGCGAGCTTGGTGTCGATGCGCTGGCGCAGCGCCTTGATGTGGGGAACCGAATCCAGGTCCTTGCTGGCCAGCACGCCGCGCACGTCGCTTGCGATGTCTTCGGCTGCCGCTTCGATATTGTTGGATGCACTCATTGGAATCTTTCCTCCGTGATGACACCGGCACCGCGCCGGCGGCTTCACGCCAGCAAATGGCGTGGTGTCATGTTACAGGCACAAAAGCCCCTCATGCACAGCAGTTATGCAGACTTCTGCACGCGATGGGCTCCGCATTGCGTCCGCGGTCAGCCCGCCGCGAGCAGGCGCTCGACGTGCCGCCCGATCGCCAGGCTGCTCGTGAGCCCGGGCGACTCGATGCCGAAGAGATTGACCAGCCCGCGCACGCCGTGCGAATCGGGTCCGTCGATCATGAAGTCGCGCGCCGGCTCGTCCGGGCCCGAGATCTTGGGCCGCATGCCCGCGTAGCCGGGAATCAACGCCCCGTCGGGCAAGGCAGGCCAGTACTTGCGCACCTCGGCGTAGAAGCCATTGCCGCGCGCCGGGTCCACCACCAGGTCATCGGCCGATTGCACCCATTCCACGTCCGGCCCGAACTTGGCTTGGCCGCCCAGGTCGATCGTCAGGTGCACACCCAGTCCGCCGGGTTCGGGCACCGGATAGACGAGGCGGCTGAAGGGCGCGCGGCCCGACAGCGTGAAATAGCTGCCCTTGGCAAAGTAGGCGGTGGGCACGGCCGCGGGCGGCAAGCCTTCGAAGCGGCGGGCCAACTCGGGCGCGAGCAGGCCGGCCGCGTTGACCACGGTGTTGCAGCGCAGCGCCGTTCCGTCCTCAGCCACCAGGACGATAGCGTCCCGGCCGCATTCGGCACGGGCAATGGGCGATTTCAGCGCCAGCATGCCGCCCGCGTTCTCCAGGTCGCCGAGGAGGCTCAGCATCGAGGCATGGCTGTCGACGATGCCGGTGCTCGGCGAATGCAATGCCGCCACGCAATGAAGCTGCGGCTCCATGTCCATGGCCTGCTGCGAAGTCAGCAGCACGAGGTCCCCGACACCGTTGGCGGCCGCCTTGGCACGGATGACTTCGAGCTGGGCCACCTGCTCGGCAGAGGTGGCGACGATCAGCTTGCCGCAGCGCCGGTGGGGCACGCCGCGCTCCGCCGCATAGGCATAAAGCGCCTCCTTGCCCTCGACGCAAAGCCTGGCCTTGAGCGAGCCCTGCGGGTAGTAGATGCCCGCGTGAATCACCTCGCTGTTACGCGAACTGGTGCCGGTGCCAATGGCACCTTCGGCTTCCAGCACCACCACCTCCCGGCCTGCGAGCGCCAAGGCGCGCGCCACTGCCAGCCCCACCACACCGCCGCCGATGACGGCGCAATCGAGTTCATCCATCGTGCGAGCTTATCGCGGCTCGCCGGATTTCATCAGGACGTGGTGGGGGGCGGCTCGGGATCGGTCGGTTCGTCCGGCGGCGTGCTCGGCCCTTCGTCGGGCTCCACGGGCAGATCCGGCGTGATCGGGGACGGAAGATCGGGATGGGTGGCCATGGTGCTCTCCTTTGCCCCCGGTTCTATGCCGTTGCTTCAGGATTGCAGCCGGCGCGCGGCGGCAGTTGGCGTCAGCACGAGCCGACAGTGCGTGCGCGCAAAACAAAAAGCGACTTGGGCAAACCAAGTCGCTGATCATCTGGAGGAAATTGGTGGGCGGTGGAGGCTTCGAACCTCCGACCCCAGCAGTGTGAATGCTGTGCTCTACCCCTGAGCTAACCGCCCTTTCAACCCCTTGGCACCGCTGCTGCAGTGCCTTGGAATTAATCGCGTTGCGCGAAGCCTTCGATTATGCCACAGGATTTCAGCCGTTTTGGCGAAACAGCGTGCGCCCGTTGCTGGATTTGTCGAGCTGCGACAACACGGCTTCGTGCGCCGCGAGCTCCTGCTCGGCGGCCATGATCACCGGCAGGTCGAACTGGCTCAGGTCGATGGCCAACACCGTGGTGCCCTGCGCCGGCTCGTTCGAGGCCACGTCGATCAGCAGGGCGTCCTGGCCGCGCGTGAGATTGATGTACACGTCGGCCAGCAGCTGCGCGTCGAGCTTGGCGCCGTGGAAGGTGCGGTTCGAGCGGTCGACGCCGAAGCGGTCGCACAGGGCGTCAAGCGAATTGCGCTTGCCCGGGTAGACCTGCTTGGCCATGGCCAGCGTGTCGGTCACCTCGCCGACGAAGCTGCGCAGCGGCGGCAGGCCGGCCAGCTCGAGCTCCTTGTTGAGGAAGCCGACGTCGAAGGCCGCGTTGTGGATGATCAGTTCGGCGCCGCGCAGGTATTCGACGATGTCGTTGGCCAGCGTGGCGAACTTCGGCTTGTCGCGCAGGAAGTCGGTCGTCAGGCCGTGCACCTTGAGCGCGTCTTCGTGGCTCTCGCGCTCGGGGTTGAAGTAGATGTGCAGGTCGTTGCCGGTGAGCTTGCGGGCGAACAGCTCCACGCAGCCCAGCTCGATGATGCGGTCGCCGTTCTCGGCGGACAGGCCGGTGGTTTCAGTGTCGAGGACGATCTGGCGCGACATGCGGTGGCCCTTTCAATGGTTCTCTTTGGCGTGGTTGATCGAGTACTTGGGAATCTCGATCGTCACGTCTTCCTGCGCCAGGATCGCCTGGCAGCTCAGGCGCGATTGTGGCTCCAGGCCCCAGGCGCGGTCGAGCAGGTCTTCCTCGCCCTCCTCGGCCTCGTTCAGCGAATTGAAGCCCTGGCGCACGACCACGTGGCAGGTGGTGCAGGCGCAGCTCATCTCGCAGGCGTGCTCGATATTGATGTGGTTGTCCAGCAGCGCCTCGCAGATCGAGGTGCCGGCCGGCGCCGTGATTTCTGCACCCTGCGGGCAGTACTCGGGATGCGGAAATATCTTGATGGTGGGCATGTGGTTCTCAGAGGGATTCGAGCTTGCGGCCCGACAACGCACGCGCAATGCCTGCGTTCATGCGCTGGGCGGCAAAGGCTTCGGTGTCGTTGGCAAGCGCCTTGGTGGCGCCTTCGATGGCCGCGGCATCGTTGCCCTTGGCGGCTTCGCGCAACTTCGCCATCGACGCATCGATGGCTGCGCGATCTTCTTCGCCCAGCAGATCGCCGTCGGCGTCGAGCGCGCTCTGCGTGGCCAGCAGCATGCGCTCCGCATCGACGCGCGCCTCCACCAGCGCGCGCGCCTGCATGTCCTGCTGCGCGGTGGAAAAGCTCTCCTGCAGCATGCGCGCGATCTGGTCGTCCGAGAGCCCGTACGAAGGCTTGACCGTCACGCTGGCCTCCACGCCGCTGCCCTGCTCCTTGGCGCCGACGCTCAGCAAGCCATCGGCATCGACGGTGAAGGTCACGCGGATGCGCGCCGCGCCCGCCGCCATGGGCGGGATGCCGCGCAGCGTGAAGCGCGCCAGGCTGCGGCAGTCGGCGACCAGGTCGCGTTCGCCCTGCACCACGTGCAGCGCAAGCGCCGTCTGGCCGTCCTGGTAGGTGGTGAAGTCCTGCGCCATCGCGGTGGGGATGGTCTGGTTGCGCGGCACGATGCGCTCGACCAGCCCGCCCATGGTCTCGATGCCCAGCGACAGCGGGATCACGTCGAGCAGCAGCAGATCGCCCGCGCCGTTGTTGCCGGCCAGCTGGTTGGCCTGGATGGCGGCGCCGAGCGCCACGACTTCGTCGGGGTTCAGGTTGACGAGCGGTTCGCGGCCGAAGAATTCAGCGACGGCGCGGCGGATCTGCGGCATGCGTGTGGAGCCGCCGACCAGCACGATGCCCTGCAGGTCGTCGGGCTTGAGCTTCGCGTCGCGCAGCGCCTTGCGAACCGCTGCGATCGTGCGGTCGGTGAGCGGTTGGGTGGCGGCATCGAAATGCGCGCGCGCCAGGTCGAACCGGGCGCTGCCACCGGCAAGCTCGGCGTGGAACGCCACGGAATCGGCGTCGGTCAGCGCCTCCTTGGCCGCACGCGCCGCCACCAGCACGGCGGCCTTGTCGGCGTCGCCGTCCACCTGCAGGCCGGTTTGCGCGAGCACGAAATCGGCGAGCGCGTGGTCGTAGTCGTCGCCGCCCAGGGCCGAGTCGCCGCCGGTGGCAATGACCTCGAACACGCCCTGCGTGAGCCGCAGGATCGAGATGTCGAAGGTACCGCCGCCCAGGTCGTAGACCGCGTAGACGCCTTCGCTCGCGTTGTCCAGGCCGTAGGCGATGGCCGCGGCCGTGGGCTCGCTGATGAGGCGCAGCACGTTGAGGCCGGCGAGCTGCGCGGCGTCCTTGGTGGCCTGGCGCTGGCCTTCGTCGAAGTAGGCCGGCACGGTGATGACGGCGCCGTAGAGCTCGTCGTCGAAGGTGTCTTCGGCGCGATAGCGCAAGGTGGCCAGGATCTCGGCGCTGATCTCCACCGGCGACTTGATGCCCGCGGCCGTCTGCACCTTGACCATGCCGCCCTCGTCCACCAGCCGGTAGGACATCGACGCGCGGTTGGCGATGTCGGCCAGCCCGCGGCCCATGAGCCGCTTGACCGAGGTGATGGTGTTCGCGGCATCCTGCGCACGCGCGGCCAATGCATCGAAGCCGATCTGGCGCCGCTCGTGGTCGAGATAGCGCACGGCCGAAGGCAGGATCACGCGGCCCTGGTCATCAGGCAGGCATTCGGCCACGCCGTTGCGCACCGCGGCCACCAGCGAATGCGTGGTGCCCAGGTCGATGCCCACGGCAATGCGGCGCTGATGCGGATCGGGCGCCTGGCCGGGTTCGGAAATTTGAAGAAGAGCCATAACGGACTATTGTCCCAACTGATCGAATTTGGCTTCGACGTCCTGTCCGAAGCGCTCAATGAACATGAGGGCTCTCACCTGCTGCGCGGCGGCCGGGTAGTCGCCCTTCTCGTCGATCAGCCAGTCGAGCGACGACAGCGCGCGGGCACGGCCGGCCTCGACTTCGGCCTGCAGCTGCTCGACCGCGGCAATGTCGCCGGCCTCGTCGAGCGCCTCGCGCCATTCCATCTGCTGCATCAGGAAATCGGGCGGCATGGCGGTGTTGTTCTCGGCATTCAGCGGTGCACCGTTGAGTTCGCAGATGTAGCTGGCCCGCCGGATCGGGTCCTTGAGCCGCTGGTAGGCCTCGTTGATGCGCACCGACCATTGCATGGCCACGCGCTGCGCCGCGGCACCCTGCGCGGCAAAGCGGTCCGGATGGGCCTCGCGCTGCAGTTCCTTCCAGCGCGCGTCGAGCGCGGCGCGGTCCTGCGCGAAGGTCGCGGGGACGGCGAACAGTTGAAAGTCGGTGTCGTTCAGGTTCATGGCAAGAAAAAACCGCCAGCACATGACATGGTGGCGGCTGTGGTCGCTGTCAGCGACGGCGCGTCAGATGCGGAAACTCTCTCCGCAGCCGCAGCGATCGCGCTCGTTCGGATTGATGAACTTGAAGCCCTCGTTCAGGCCTTCGCGCACGAAGTCGAGCTGCGTGCCGTCGATGTAGGCCAGGCTCTTGGGGTCGACCAGCACCTTCACGCCGTGGTCTTCGAACACCACGTCTTCAGGCGCGAATTCATCCACGTACTCGAGCTTGTAGGCCAGGCCGGAGCAGCCAGTGGTCTTCACGCCCAGCCGCACACCCACGCCCTTGCCCCGTTTGCCGAGGTAGCGGGTGACGTGGCGCGCAGCGGCTTCGGTCAGCGTAACGGCCATGTCAGTGGACTGCCGAGGGTTCGGCTTCTGCCGCCTTGGCGCCGTGCTTGGCCTTGTAGTCGCTCACGGCAGCCTTGATGGCGTCTTCGGCCAGGATCGAGCAGTGGATCTTGACGGGCGGCAGCGCCAGTTCTTCGGCGATCTGCGCGTTCTTGAGCGCCGCCGCTTCGTCGAGCGTCTTGCCCTTGACCCATTCGGTCACGAGCGAGGACGAGGCAATGGCCGAGCCACAGCCATAGGTCTTGAAGCGCGCGTCTTCGATCACGCCGGTTTCGGGGTTGACCTTGATCTGCAGCTTCATGACGTCGCCGCAGGCCGGCGCGCCGACCATGCCGGTGCCGACCGAGTCGTCGCCCTTTTCGAAGGAGCCGACGTTGCGGGGATTTTCGTAGTGGTCGATGACCTTGGATGAATATGCCATGGTGTACCTCTCAAACTTTGTTCAATGCGTCAGTGGGCGGACCACTGGATCGTGCTGATGTCGACGCCGTCCTGGAACATCTCCCACAGCGGGCTCAACTCGCGCAGCTTGGCGACGTTGTGCTTGATGGTCGAGATGGCATAGTCGATTTCTTCCTCGGTCGTGAAACGGCCGATGGTCATGCGCAGGCTGCTGTGGGCCAGCTCGTCGCTGCGGCCCAGGGCGCGCAGCACGTAGCTGGGCTCGAGGCTTGCCGAGGTGCAGGCCGAGCCCGACGACACCGCCAGGCCCTTGATGCCCATGATCAGCGACTCGCCTTCGACGTAGTTGAAGCTCATGTTCAGGTTGTGCGGCACCCGCTGTTCGAGGTCGCCGTTGATGAACACCTGGTCCACATCCTTCAGCCCGTCGAGCAGGCGCTTCTGCAGGCGGGCGGCCTGGGCGATGTCTTCCTTCATTTCGAGCTTCGCGATGCGGAAGGCCTCGCCCATGCCCACGATCTGATGCGTCGGCAAGGTACCCGAGCGCATGCCGCGCTCGTGGCCGCCGCCGTGCATCTGTGCCTCGAGCCGCACGCGGGGCTTGCGGCGCACGTACAGCGCGCCGATGCCCTTGGGGCCGTAGGTCTTGTGCGAGGCCAGGCTCATCAGGTCGATGGGCAGCTTGGCGATGTCGATTTCGACCTTGCCGGTGGCCTGGGCCGCATCGACGTGGAAGATCACGCCCTTTTCGCGGCAGGCATTGCCGAGCGCGACCACGTCCTGGATGACGCCGATCTCGTTGTTGACGTACATCACGCTCGCAAGGATGGTGTCGGGGCGGATCGCCGCCTTGAACTTGTCCAGGTCGAGCAGGCCGTTTTCCTCGACGTCCATGTAGGTGACTTCGAAGCCTTGGCGCTCGAGTTCGCGCATGGTGTCGAGCACGGCCTTGTGCTCGGTCTTCACCGTGATGAGATGCTTGCCCTTGCCCTTGTAGAACTGGGCCGCGCCCTTGAGCGCGAGGTTGTTCGACTCGGTGGCGCCGGAGGTCCAGACGATCTCGCGCGGGTCGGCTCCAATCAGCTCGGCCACGTAGCCGCGCGCCTTCTCGACCGCTTCTTCAGCCTCCCAGCCCCAGGCGTGGCTGCGCGACGCCGGGTTGCCGAAGTGCTCGCGCAACCAGGGGATCATGGCGTCGACCACACGCGGGTCGACCGGCGTGGTGGCGCCGTAATCGAGATAGATCGGGAAATGAGGAGTGACGTCCATGGCTGGCTCGGGCTGGCGTGGGGTTGTTTCTTTGATCTGGGCTTCTCGTGGCAGCGCCCGCAGGCGCTCCACGGCTTCAGGACTTCGCGAAGGCGTTGCCGAGGGCAAACACCGAATTCGGCGCGTTCACGCGAATCGGCTTGACCACCGGCTGCGCGGAAATCGCGCGCTTGACGACTGGCTTGTTCTCGATCTGCACGCCCTTGGCGATCTGGTCGTCGACCAGCTTCTGCAGCGTGACGGAATCGAGGAACTCGACCATGCGCTGGTTCAGCGAGGCCCAGAGCTCGTGCGTCATGCAGCGGCCGGCTTCGCCCAGGCAGTTTTCCTTGCCGCCGCATTGCGTGGCATCGATGGGCTCATCGACGGAAACAATGATGTCTGCGACGGTGATATCCGCAGCCTTGCGGCCGAGGCTGTAGCCGCCGCCGGGGCCGCGGGTCGACTCGACCAGCTCGTGGCGGCGCAGTTTGCCGAACAGCTGTTCGAGATACGACAACGAAATCTGCTGCCGCTGGCTGATCGCAGCCAGCGTGACCGGACCGGTGTTCTGACGCAGCGCCAGATCGATCATTGCTGTGACCGCAAAACGGCCTTTGGTAGTGAGACGCATCGCAAGCTCCTTCAAGTGCTTACCGTTGAAATGACACCGTGGCCCAAGGCCGCGGTGACTTCGTCTCCGCCCTGCCCGACCCCTGGCACTGGTGAACCAGCCGGTGGGATCGGTTCTTCATCGCGAAGTTCTTTTTTTGTTGTTGAGTATTTCGCTCAAGTATAGCAGAAGACCTTGAGGTCTGCTCGGGTAAACCCCAGCGGGAATCGCTTGAAGAAACCGGAACCCCGTCCTAGGACGGCAGAACGGCGATATTGTCCCCGCCGGAGGCGCCAAAAGCCTGCTCCCGCAGCAGCGCCAGCTGGTCGCGCACCCGGGCCGCCTTCTCGAATTCAAGGTTGCGGGCGTGCTCCATCATGAGCTTTTCGAGCCGCTTGATCTCGCGGGCGATGTCCTTTTCGCTCATGTCCTCGACCTTCGCGCGTTCCAGGTCGAGCTTGGCCATTTCCTTGCCCGTCTTTTCGCTGTAGACGCCGTCGATCAGGTCGCGCACCTGCTTGACGATGCTGCGCGGGGTAATGCCATTGGCCTCGTTGTAGGCAATCTGCCGGGCACGGCGGCGCTCGGTCTCGCCGATGGCCTTCTTCATCGAGTCGGTCATCCGGTCGGCATAGAGGATGGCCTTGCCGTTCAGGTTGCGCGCCGCGCGGCCGATGGTCTGGATCAACGAGCGCTCGGCGCGCAGGAAGCCCTCCTTGTCGGCATCGAGGATGGCCACCAGCGACACCTCGGGAATGTCCAGGCCCTCGCGCAGCAGGTTGATGCCCACCAGCACGTCGAAGCTGCCCAGACGCAGGTCGCGCAGGATTTCGACCCGCTCGACGGTGTCGACGTCGCTGTGAAGGTAGCGCACCTTCACGCCGTTGTCGCCCAGGTAGTCGGTCAGCTGCTCGGCCATGCGCTTGGTCAGCGTGGTGATGAGCACGCGCTCGTTCTTGTCGACGCGGATGCGGATCTCGCCCAGCACGTCGTCCACCTGGTGGGTTGCGGGGCGCACCTCCACCTCGGGGTCGATCAGGCCGGTCGGCCGCACCAGCTGCTCGACCACGTTGCCGGCATGGTCCTTCTCGTACTGCGCCGGCGTGGCGGAGACGAAGATGCACTGGCGCATGCGCGTCTCGAACTCCTCCAGCTTGAGCGGGCGGTTGTCCAGCGCGCTCGGCAGCCGGAAGCCGTATTCGACCAGCGTGGTCTTGCGCGCCCGGTCGCCGTTGTACATGGCGCTGAGCTGGCCGACCATCTGATGGCTCTCGTCGAGGAACATCAGCGCGTCCTTCGGCAGGTAGTCGGTCAGCGTGGCCGGCGGTTCGCCCGGCGCGGCCCCCGAGAGGTGGCGCGTGTAGTTCTCGATGCCCTTGCAGTGGCCGATCTCGGCCAGCATCTCCAGGTCGAAGCGGGTGCGCTGCTCCAGGCGCTGCGCCTCCACCAGCTTGCCCTGCGAGACGAATTCCTTGAGCCGCTCGGCCAGCTCGATCTTGATGGTCTCGACCGCGTTCAGCACCTTGTCGCGCGGCGTCACGTAGTGGCTCGACGGGTACACGGTGAAGCGCGGGATCTTCTGGCGGATGCGGCCCGTGAGCGGGTCGAACAGCTGCAGCGTCTCGATCTCGTCGTCGAACAGCTCGATGCGGATGGCCAGCTCGCTGTGCTCGGCCGGGAACACGTCGATGGTGTCGCCGCGCACGCGGAAGGTGCCGCGCGAGAAGTCCTGCTCGTTGCGGGTGTACTGCATGCGGATCAGCCGCCCGATCACGTCGCGCTGGCCGATCTTGTCGCCCACCCGCATGATGAAACGCATCTGCGTGTAGTCCTCGGGCGTGCCGATGCCGTAGATGGCGCTCACCGTGGCCACGATGACCGTGTCGCGCCGCTCCAGCACGCTCTTGGTGGCCGACAGCCGCATCTGCTCGATGTGCTCGTTGATCGACGAGTCCTTCTCGATGAACAGGTCGCGCTGGGGCACGTAGGCCTCCGGCTGGTAGTAGTCGTAGTAGCTCACGAAATACTCGACCGCGTTCTTCGGGAAGAACTCGCGGAATTCGCTGTAGAGCTGCGCCGCCAGCGTCTTGTTGGGCGCGAACACGATGGCCGGGCGGCCCAGCCGCGCGATCACGTTGGCCATGGTGAAGGTCTTGCCCGAGCCCGTGACGCCCAGCAGCGTCTGGAACACCTCGCCGTCGAGCACGCCCTCGACCAGCCCGTCGATGGCCTTCGGCTGGTCCCCGGCCGGCGGATAGGGCTGGAAAAGTTCGAAAGGCGAACCGGGGTATTTGATGAATTCGCCCTGCTTGGCCGGACCGATCGGGTCCAGTTTCTTCAGGTCTGCTATGGCTTCGTTGTTCTCTGGCATGGCTGTTCCCGACAGGTGGCGGTGGCGCCGGTAAAATTCAAGGCAACCGGAAAGCGTAGCGCAAGTCCGGTTGCCAGCGAAGCTTTCATCCCAAAGGACTTTCTCCATGTCTATGTTCACCGCGGTCGAAATGGCACCGCGCGACCCGATCCTCGGCCTCAACGAGCAGTTTGCAGCCGACACCAACCCCAACAAGGTCAACCTCGGCGTCGGCGTCTACTACGACGACAACGGCAAGCTGCCGCTGCTGCAGTGCGTGCAGGCCGCCGAACAGAACATGATGAAGGCGCCCACGGCGCGCGGCTACCTGCCGATCGACGGCATCGTGGCGTATGACAACGCGGTCAAGGCACTGGTCTTCGGTGCCGACAGCGAGCCGGTGCAGTCGGGCCGCGTGGCCACCATCCAGGCCATCGGCGGCACCGGCGGCCTGAAGGTCGGCGCCGACTTCCTCAAGAAGCTCAACCCCCAGGCCAAGGTGCTGATCAGCGACCCGAGCTGGGAAAACCACCGCGCCCTCTTCACCAACGCGGGCTTCGAGGTCGAAAGCTACCCCTACTACGACGCCGCCAAGCGCGGCATCAACTTCGACGGCATGCTGGCCACGCTCAACGCGGCGCCCGCCGGCACCGTCGTCGTGCTGCACGCCTGCTGCCACAACCCGACCGGCTACGACATCACGCCCGAGCAGTGGGACCAGGTCGTCGCCGCGGTCAAGGCCAGGGGCCTGGTGCCCTTCCTCGACATGGCCTACCAGGGCTTCGGCTACGGCCTGAAGGAAGACGGCGCGGCCGTCGCCAAGTTCGTCGATGCGGGCCTGACCTTCTTCGTCTCGACTTCATTCTCGAAGAGCTTCAGCCTCTACGGCGAGCGCGTGGGTGCCCTCTCGGTGCTGTGCGAGAACAAGGAAGAAGCCGGCCGCGTGCTGTCGCAGCTCAAGATCGCGATCCGCACCAACTACAGCAACCCGCCGATCCACGGCGGCGCCGTGGTGGCCGCGGTGCTCGGCAACCCCGAACTGCGCGCCCTGTGGGAAAAGGAACTCGGCGAAATGCGCGTGCGCATCAAGGCCATGCGCCAGAAGCTGGTCGATGGCCTGAAGGCCGCCGGCGTGAAGGAAGACATGAGCTTCATCACCACGCAGATCGGCATGTTCAGCTACTCGGGCCTCAGCAAGGACCAGATGGTGCGCCTGCGCAACGAGTTCGGCGTGTACGGCACCGACACCGGCCGCATGTGCGTGGCCGCGCTCAACAGCAAGAACATCGACTACGTCTGCGCGTCGATCGCCAAGGTCATCTAGGCGGCAACAAGATGTGAGGGAGTCTGCGTTTTACGATTCCTTCACATTCTTGGCTTAAAAACGGCCCTCTCGGCAGGGCCGATGTAGGGGTTAGGCCCCCTGCAAGTCAGCGAATGCGCTGATATATTGCATTGCAACATTCCACTCCAAGACCAGCGATGCTCTATCAACTCTACGAAGCCCAGCGTTCCCTCATGGAGCCGTTTTCGGACTTCGCGCAAGCGGCTTCCAAGCTCTATGGCCAAGGCGCGGTGTGGGGCCAGTTGCCCATGGCCCAGCGCATGGCGGCGGGCTACGACCTGCTCTACCGCCTGGGCAAGGACTACGAGAAGCCCGAGTTCAACATCAAGTCCGTGAAGGTCGAGGGCGAAGACGTGGTCATCCAGGAGGCCGTCGAGCTCGACAAGCCGTTCTGCGAGCTGCGCCGCTTCAAGCGCTTCACCGACGAACCGCACATCCTCAAGACGCTCAAGAGCCAGCCCGTGGTGCTGATCGTGGCGCCGTTGTCGGGCCACTACGCCACGCTGCTGCGCGACACCGTGCGCACCATGCTGCAGGACCACAAGGTCTACATCACCGACTGGAAGAACGCGCGCCTCGTGCCCATGTCGGAGGGCGAGTTCCACCTCGACGACTACATCAACTACGTGCAGGAGTTCATCCGCCGCCTGCAGGCCGAATACGGCAACTGCCACGTGGTGAGCGTGTGCCAGCCGACCGTGCCGGTGCTGGCGGCCGTGTCGCTGATGGCCAGCCGCGGCGAGCCGCTGCCCCTCACGATGACGATGATGGGCGGCCCGATCGACGCGCGCAAGTCGCCCACCGCGGTGAACAACCTCGCGATGAACAAGAGCTTCGAGTGGTTCGAGAACAACGTGATCTACCGCGTGCCCCAGGGCTTCCCGGGTGAAGGCCGCCGCGTGTACCCGGGCTTCCTGCAGCACACGGGCTTCGTGGCCATGAATCCCGACCGCCACGCGTCGAGCCACTACGACTACTTCAAGGACCTCATCAAGGGCGACGACGCGAGCGCCGAGGCCCACCGCAAGTTCTATGACGAGTACAACGCCGTGCTCGACATGGACGCCGACTACTACCTGGACACCATCCGCACCGTGTTCCAGGAATTCGAACTCGTGAACGGCACCTGGGACGTCAAGAACCCCAAGGGCCAGATCGAGCGCGTGCGCCCGCAGGACATCCATTCGACCGCCCTGCTGACCGTCGAGGGCGAACTCGACGACATTTCGGGCTCGGGCCAGACCGAGGCCGCGCACAGCCTGTGCACCGGCATTGCCGATTCGCAGCGCGAGCACTACGAAGTCAAGGGCGCGGGCCACTACGGCATCTTCAGCGGCCGCCGCTGGCGCGAACTGGTCTACCCCAAGGTGCAAAAGTTCATCGCGGCCCACGACCAGCCCCAGCGCCGCGCCGGCGCGCGCGAAAGCCTGCCGGCCGAAGACCGGATCAAGCCGGGCCGGAACACGGCGGCCGCTGCAGCCAGAAAGAATGTCGCAGCCAGGAAAGCCGTGGCGGCCGCCCCAGCCAAGAAGCCCGCGGCACGCAGGAAGTGAACGCACTGGCCGCACGCATCCACGATGCACTGCCGCAGACGCAGTGCACACGTTGCGGCTACCCCGACTGCGCCGGCTATGCCCAGGCCGTGGCCGACGGCCAGGCGGACATCAACCAGTGCCCGCCCGGCGGCGCCGAAGGCGTGGCCAGGCTGGCGCGGCTCACCGGCCGCGAGCCGCTCCCGCTCGACCCGCAGTTCGGCACCGAAGGGCCCCGCGCCATGGCGGTCATCGACGAAGCCTGGTGCATCGGCTGTACGCTCTGCCTCGATGCCTGCCCCACCGACGCCATCGTGGGCATCAACAAGCGCATGCACACCGTGATCGAAGCGCACTGCACGGGCTGCGAGCTCTGCATTCCGGTCTGCCCTGTCGATTGCATCTCGCTCGAGGTCGAGACACCGGGCCGCAGCGGATGGCAGGCCTGGTCGCAGGTGCAGGCGGAGGCCGCACTGCAGCGCTACAAGCTGCATGGCGAGCATCGCCGCGCGGACAGGCGCAAGAGCGAGCGCGACGCGCCCGCCATTGCCGAACCGCAGGCCGCCGACACGCGCAAGCGATCCATCGTCGAGGCTGCGCTGGCGCGTGCCCGTGCTGCCTCACCACAACAACGTCCGCCCGCCGCCAAGCCATGACCCTCGACACCCTGCTGATTTACGTCGTTGCCTCGCTCGCCCTGGCCGTGATCCCCGGCCCGACGATGCTGCTGGCGCTGTCCAACGGCATCGACGGCGGCATGCGCCGCGCGAGCTGGGGCATTGCCGGCGCGTCGCTCGGGAGCATCACGCTGATCGCGGTGGTTGCGCTCGGGCTCGGTTCGCTGCTGGCCGCATCCGAACTGCTCTTCAATGCGATCCGCGCCGCGGGTGTCGCCTACCTGGTCTGGCTCGGCGTCAAGCTGTGGCGCAGCGAAGAGGCCGACCTCGGCGCGGCGCTGGCCAAATCCGCCATCGAGGTTCGCCCGCATGGCCGCGTCGCGCTCATGCGCAGCCTGCTCGTGGCGCTGTCGAATCCCAAGACGGTGCTGTTCTTCGCCGCTTTCCTGCCGCAGTTCATCGACATCGCCAAGCCGCAGGGCACGCAGTACCTGCTGCTCGGCTCGATCTTCGTGGCGCTCGACACCTGCGTGATGCTGGCCTATGCGGCGGCCGGAACGCAGGCCGTGCGCTGGCTCTCGCGCCGCGGCCTCAAGATGCTGAACCGCAGCTGCGCCGCCGGCATGTGGCTGCTGGCCGCAACGCTCGCCTTCTGGCGCCGCCCGGGCACCTGAACGGCGCGGGGCTCAGCCCTCTTGGCTCTCTTTCGCCTTCTGCGGGCGCTGGAAGAGCAGCAGCAAAACACCGGCCAGCACCACCGCCACCGCATACCACTCGAAGCTTGTCACGGTCTCGTTGGCAATCCACACGCCCAGCAGCATGGCGATCACCGGATTGACGAAGGTGTAGCTCGCGGCCAAGGCGGCGGGCGCCTTCGCGAGCAGCACCATGTAGGCGTTGAAGGCAATCAGCGAGCCGAACACCACGAGGTAGAGCCAGGCGGCAGCGGCCACGGGTTGCGGCGGCCACGCCAGCTGCTCGCCGGAGAGGGCCGCGAGCACCAGCAGCACCACGCCGCCGCAGATCATTTCGCTCGCGAAGCCCATCGCGCCGGGCGCGAGCGGCAGGCTGCGCTGGCTCAGCACGCTGCCCATCGACCAGCAGATGCAGGCAATCGAGATCGCCGCCAAGCCCGCGGGCGACGACTGGAAGCCGCTGCCCTGCGTCAGCATCAGCACGCCGATGAGCCCGAGTGCAATGCCCGCCGCCTCCAGCCGCGTCGGCTTCACGCCCCAGATCAGGTTGAGCAGCGCAATCAGCAGCGGCACCACCGCGATGAAGGCCACCACCAGCCCGGAGCCGATCGACACTTCGGCATGGGCCGTGCCGCCCATGCCGCCACCCAGCATCAACGTGCCGACCACGAGGGCATTGCGCCACTGCAGGCGCGAAGGCCAGGCCACACCGCGCCAGCGCATCCAGGCGGCGAGCAGCACACCCGCGAACAGGAAGCGCGAGCCCATCTGAAGAAACGGCGCAAAGCTGATGAGCGCGTACTTGATCGCAAGATAGGTCGAGCCCCAGACCACCCAGGTGGCGGCCAGGCAGAGCCACAGCAGCGGCGGCAGTGCGGTGCGCGCGGGACCGGACGCGGCTTGGGCGGGGGATGCGAGCGTGGGCATGTCGGTGTTGTCTTGTTGGTATGGAAACGCCGTCCATGGTATGAAAGCAATCTTCTCGCAACCATGCATATCTCATGGTTCTTTGCGTTTCATATCGTCGATTTGAAGGAGTTGCATGGACTTCAGCTTGAACCCTGCGCTGGATGCGCACGACACCCGCATCCTGGCCGAACTGCAGGCCGATGCGCGGCTCACCATGGCCGAGCTCGGCCGCCGCGTGCACCTGAGCCAGCCGGCCGTGACGGAGCGCGTGAAGAAGCTCGAGGCCGCGGGCGTGATCAGCGGATACCGCGCGACCGTGAACCTCGGCAAGCTCGGCTACGGCATCCGCGCGATCATCCGCGTGGGCCGCGCCGACTATGCGCGCGTGGTGGAACTGGTGCAAGAGACGCCCGAATGCGTCAATGCCTACAACGTGACCGGCGACGACAGCTGGATCCTGGAGATTGCGGTCATCGACGTGAGCCATCTCGATGCGGTGGTCACCAAGTTCTGCATCCTCACCGAGACGGCCACCTCGATCATCCTGAACCCGGCGCGCGAGCACCAGCCGATGTTGCCGCCTCAGCGCTCGGACGTGAAGCCGCCGATCAGGAAGGTGCTCAACGCGTAGCCGGCTTCCGTTCGCGCACCAGGTAGGCCATGACCAGATCGACGAGCTGCCGGCGAAACGCGGCTGAAGCGACCAGCCCGGCGCGAGCCGCTGCGTGAATCGCGCCCTCCACGGCGCCCGACAGCACCAGCGCCATGGCCTGCGCCCGCGTTGCAGACTGCCGCCCCCGCAACGCCTTCACGACCTCCACATAGGCATCGGCGTACGCCTGCTCGAAACCGTCGGCCGCCTGCGCCCCGGCCGCGTGCGCAGGCGCAAGCTCCAGCAGCGCGCGATGCAGGCCCGGCTTGCCCGCGTGCACCGCGACCAGGCCATCGACCAGCGTCTCGGCGCACGTCCTTGGCGCACCCCGGCATGCGCTGGCGGCGCGCAGCGCAGCAAGCACTTCGTCGAGATGCTGTCTTCGGATGGCCTCGACGATGGCATGCTTGTCGGGAAAGTACTGGTAGAGCGAGCCGATGCCCACGCCCGCGGCCTGCGCCACCTGGTTGGTCGAGAAGCCGGCCGCGCCACCGGTCGCAAGAATGCGAGCAGCCGCCTCCACGATGGCATCCACCATGGCCTTCGAGCGCGCCTGGCGCGGCGCTTTGCGCAGGGCGGCTCGGGGTCTGGCAATGCGAGTAGACATGATGCACGGGCGAAGCGACGATGCGGGCAGATTACTCGCATTTCAATTCAGCACCAGGAAGGAGCTTCCCCATATGCCGTCCCGCACGCTTCTCCAGCGGCTCTTCGCCTATCGGCGCTGGGCAGACAACGAACTCCTGGCCTGCCTCGAAGGCCTGGACGCGCAAACGCATGGCGTCACCAGGGACGCATCGCTGCGCCTGGTTCACCACAACCACCTGGTGGACCGCGTCTTCGCCGCCCATCTGGCCGGCGAGCCGCACGGCCTGGCTTCGGTCGGCGCCACCGGCACGCCCCTGCTGCACGAGCTGCGCGAGCGCAACGATGCCAGCCTGGACTGGTACCAAGGCTACGTCGACACCGCCTCGCCCGAAGCGCTGGCCGAGGCCCTGCCCTTCGTCTTCACCGATGCGGACGCAGGCTGCATGTCGCGTGAAGAGATGCTGCTGCACGTGCTGACACACAGCAGCTATCACCGCGGCGAGGCGGGCCGCCTGCTGTCGGCAGCGGGCATCGAGCCGCCCTGGGACACCTTCGCCGTCTTCCTGCACCGGAGCGAACCGGCGCGCCGTGACCTCAGGGCTGGCGCGCCAGCGCGCTGAAGGCGCTCACCACCTCGGGCGGCGCCTGCACCATCTCGATCAGCACACCCTCGCCCGCGATCGGGAATTCGTCGTTCGCCTTCGGATGCAGAAAGCAGATGTCGAAGCCCGCGGCACCCTTGCGGATGCCGCCGGGTGCAAAGCGCACACCCTGTGCTGTGAGCCACTCCACGGCCCTGGGCAGGTCGTCGATCCACAGGCCCACGTGGTTGAGCGGCGTGGCGTGCACGGCCGGTTTCTTCTCGGGGTCGAGCGGCTGCATCAGGTCGACCTCGACCTTGAACGGCCCGCTGCCCATCGAGCAGATGTCCTCGTCGACATTCTCGCGTTCGCTCTTGAAGGTGCCCGTGACCTCGAGCCCCAGCATGTCGACCCAGAGCTTCTGCAGGCGCAGCTTGTCGGGCCCGCCGATGGCGATCTGCTGGATGCCCAGCACCTTGAAGGGGCGTGCGGCGGCGGTGGTCATGCAGTGCAACCTTCCGGCTGCTCCTGCACCTGCCGCGCATTGAGGCCGAGCTTGCGCAGCAGCACCGTGTCGGCTTCGACGTCGGGATTGCCGGTAACGAGCAGCTTGTCGCCATAGAAGATCGAATTCGCGCCCGCCATGAAGCACAGCGCCTGCACCGCGTCGCCCATCTGCTGGCGCCCCGCCGACAGGCGCACGCGCGCGGTCGGCATCGTGATGCGCGCGACTGCGATCATGCGCACGAAGTCGAAGGGATCGACCGGCTCCGAATCGGCCAGCGGCGTGCCCGGCACGCGCACCAGGCTGTTGATCGGCACCGACTCCGGGTACGGATTCAGATTGGCCAGCTGCGCGATCAGTCCCGCGCGGTGCACCGGCTGCTCGCCCATGCCGACGATGCCGCCGCAGCACACGCTGATGCCGGCGCTGCGCACATGGGCCAGCGTGTCGAGCCGGTCCTGGTAGGTGCGCGTGTCGACCACGTCGGTGTAGTACTCGGGCGCGGTATCGAGGTTGTGGTTGTAGTAGTCCAGGCCCGCGGCCTTGAGCTGGTGCGCGTGGTGCGGCTCCAGCATGCCGAGCGTGGCGCAGGTCTGCAGGCCCAGCCCCTTCACGGCCTCGACCAGCACCGCCACCTTCTCGACGTCGCGGTCCTTCGGCGCACGCCATGCGGCGCCCATGCAGAAGCGCGTGGCGCCGGCGTCCTTGGCGGCCTGCGCGGCGCGCACCACCTCGTCGACCTCCATGAGCTTCTGGGCCTTCACGCCGGTGTCGAACTCGGCCGACTGCGGGCAGTAGCCGCAGTTCTCGGGGCAGCCGCCGGTCTTGACCGAGAGCAGCGTCGCCAGCTCGATGTCGCCCGCCGGAAAGTGCCGGCGATGCACCGTCTGCGCCTCGAACAGCAGGTCCATCAGCGGCTTGTCGAGCAGCGCCTGTATCGCCTCGATCGTCCACGGGCCTTGCGGCGTGACCGGCTTTGCGGGCCGGTGCAGCGTGACAGGCGCCGAGATGGGCGCTTCAAAAAAAAGATCGGAGGTCGTCATATCAATGAGTCTTTCATAACTGCCCGAGGCGTTGTCTGTTCGGGAAACACCGCGGAACCGGCTTCGCCGGTCCGCAGGTGTTGCCCCCGGAAGGGGGGTGGAGAAGCGACACGAAGTGCGCGAAGCCTGGGGGTGAGCTTTATTCAAACTCCAGAATGATTTGATCGACGGCGAGCGATTCGCCCTTGCCCGCCGAAATCTTGCCGACCACGCCGTCCTGCGTGGCGAACAGTACGTTTTCCATCTTCATGGCCTCGATCACGGCCAGCTTCTCGCCGGCGCGCACCTGCTGCCCCGGCTGCACCGACACCTCGACCAAGAGGCCCGGCATCGGCGACATCAGGAACTTGCTCAGGTCGGGCGGCGCCTTGTAGGGCATCAGCTCGAGCAGGCGCGCGCACCGGGGCGACAGCACCATCGCCTCGACCTGCGTGCCGTCGTGCGACACCCGCAGCGCCAGCGGGTTCTTGCCGGCCCCGCGCTCCACCTGGGCGGTGAAGGGCCTGTCGTTGACCGTGCCCTGCACGCGAATGGCGCCGAGCGCAAAGCCGCTGTCGATCTTGTAGTTCTTGCCGCCCACGGCCACGGCGCTGGCGCCGGTCTTGCCGTGGAAGTCGGTGACCGAAACAGGATGGTGCACGTGCTTGCCCTCCGGCCCCAGCTCCACCACCACGAACTGCTCGCCCACCTTCACGCCATGGCCTTCGAGCTGTCCGCTGATGCCCGAAGCCCGCGCGCGGTAGCGGCGGTGCACGTAGGCCGCGAGCGCAATCAGGAACGAAGGATCGGCGTGCGGCACGTCCTCGGCATGGAAGCCCTTGCCGTAGTGCTCGGCGATGAAGCCGGTGTTGAAATCGCCCGCCACGAACTTCGGATGCGCGAGCAGCGCGGCCTGGAACGGGATGTTGCTGCTGATGCCGCGGATCACGAAGCCGTTGAGCGCCTCGCGCATGCGGGCAATCGCATGCTGCCGGTCCTTGCCGTGCACGATGAGCTTGGCGATCATCGAGTCGTAGTACATCGGGATCTCGCCGCCGTCGTACACGCCGGTGTCCACGCGCACCCCGTTCAGGCGCTCGGTGTCGGCCGCGAACATGGTCTCGGCCGGCGGCTGGAACTTCACCAGGCGGCCGGTCGAAGGCAGGAAATTGCGGAACGGGTCCTCGGCATTGATGCGGCACTCGATGGCCCAGCCGTTGCGCTTCACCTGTTCCTGCGTGAGCGGCAGTTCTTCGCCGGCCGCCACGCGGATCATCAACTCGACAAGATCGAGCCCCGTGATGCATTCGGTCACCGGGTGCTCCACCTGCAGCCGCGTGTTCATCTCCAGGAAGTAGAAGCTCTGGTCCTTGCCGACCACGAACTCCACCGTGCCCGCGCTCTGGTACTTCACGGCCTTGGCCAGCTGCACTGCCTGCTCGCCCATCGCACGGCGCGTGGCATCGCTGATGAAGGGCGAAGGCGCCTCCTCGATCACCTTCTGGTGGCGGCGCTGGATCGAGCATTCGCGCTCGTTCAGGTAGATGACGTTGCCGTGCGAATCGCCCAGCACCTGGATCTCGATGTGGCGCGGCTCCTCGACGAACTTCTCGATGAACACGCGGTCGTCGCCGAAGCTGGCGAGCGCCTCGTTGCGGCACGAGGTGAATCCCTCGAAGGCTTCCTTGTCGTTGTAGGCCACGCGCAGGCCCTTGCCGCCACCGCCGGCCGAGGCCTTGATCATCACGGGGTAGCCGATGTCCTTGGCAATCTCGACCGCGCGCTCGGCCGTCTCGATGGCGTCGTTCCAGCCCGGGATGGTGTTGACCTTGGCCTCGTTCGCGAGCTTCTTGGAGGCGATCTTGTCGCCCATCGCCGCGATCGAATAGTGCTTCGGTCCGATGAAGGCGATGCCCTCTTCCTCGACCTTGCGTGCGAAGGCTTCGTTCTCCGAGAGGAAGCCGTAGCCCGGGTGCACCGCCTCGGCGCCGGTCTTCTTGCAGGCCTCGATGATGCGGTCGGCCTGCAGGTAGCTCTCGCGGCTCGGTGCAGCGCCGATGTGAACGGCCTCGTCGGCCAACTCGACGTGGCGGGCTTCCTTGTCGGCGTCGGAATAGACGGCGACGGTGAGGATGCCCATCTTCTTGGCCGTTTGAATCACGCGGCAGGCGATTTCGCCGCGATTGGCGATCAGGATTTTTTTGAACATATTGTTGTCCTGCGCTCCTCAGAGCGGAATGTTCCCGTGCTTGCGCCACGGGTTCTCGAGCTTCTTGTCGCGCAGCATCACGAGCGAGCGGCAGATGCGCTTGCGCGTCTCGTGCGGCAGGATCACGTCGTCGATGTAGCCGCGGGCGCTCGCCACATACGGGTTGGCGAAGCGCGCCTTGTACTCGGCCTCGCGGGCGGCGAGCTTCTCGGGGTCGTTCTTGTCCTCGCGGAAGATGATTTCCACCGCGCCCTTGGCGCCCATCACCGCGATCTCGGCGCGCGGCCAGGCCAGGTTGACGTCGCCGCGCAGGTGCTTGGAGGCCATCACGTCGTAGGCGCCGCCGTAGGCCTTGCGCGTGATGACGGTGATCTTGGGTACCGTGCACTCCGCGTACGCGTAGAGCAGCTTGGCGCCATGCTTGATGATGCCGCCGTACTCCTGGCCGGTGCCGGGCATGAAGCCGGGCACGTCGACGAAGGTGACCACGGGAATGTTGAAGGCATCGCAGAAGCGCACGAAGCGCGCGGCCTTGATGCTGCTCTTGATGTCCAGGCAGCCCGCCAGCACCAGCGGCTGGTTGGCCACGATGCCGATGCTCTGGCCTTCCATGCGGGCGAAGCCGATCACGATGTTCTTCGCGTAGTCGGGCTGCAGCTCGAAGAAGTCGCCGTCGTCCACCACCTTGAGGATCAGCTCCTTGATGTCGTAGGGCTTGTTCGGGTTGTCGGGCACCAGCGTGTCGAGCGAGTAGTCGGGCCGGTCGGCCGGGTCGCCCTGGCCGTTGTTGCCCAGGCGCACCGGCGGCTTCTCGCGGTTGCTGAGCGGCAGGTAGTTGTACAGGCGGCGCAGCATCATCAGCGCCTCGACGTCGTTCTCGAACGCCATGTCGGCCACGCCGCTGCGCGTGGTGTGGGTGACGGCACCGCCGAGCTCCTCGGCCGTGACGCTCTCGTGCGTCACGGTTTTCACCACCTCGGGGCCGGTGACGAACATGTAGCTGGAGTCCTTCACCATGAAGATGAAGTCGGTCATGGCGGGCGAGTACACCGCGCCGCCCGCGCACGGCCCCATGATCATGCTGATCTGCGGCACCACGCCCGAGGCCATCACGTTGCGCTGGAACACGTCGGCATAGCCGCCGAGCGAAGCCACGCCTTCCTGGATGCGCGCGCCGCCCGAATCGTTGAGGCCGATGACGGGCGCGCCGACCTTCATGGCCTGGTCCATCACCTTGCAGATTTTTTCGGCATGCGCTTCGCTGAGCGCGCCGCCAAAGACGGTGAAGTCCTGGCTGAAGACGAAGGCGAGACGGCCGTTGATCATGCCGTAGCCGGTGACCACGCCATCGCCCGGGATCTTCTGCTCGGCCATGCCGAAATCGACCGAGCGGTGCTCGACGAACATGTCCCATTCTTCAAAGGTGCCGTCGTCGAGCAGCAGCTCGATGCGCTCGCGCGCCGTGAGCTTGCCCTTGGCGTGCTGCGCGTCGATGCGCTTCTGCCCGCCGCCCAGGCGCGCCTGGGCGCGGCGCTTTTCGAGTTGTTCGATCAGTTCTTGCATGGTGTGCTTCCGAGGCTGTGGTCCTGAATTTCGTGTGTGGTCATGGCCTGGCGGTGATGGCGGCCGCCGCAAGCAGCTGGCGCGCCGCCGTCGATGCGGGCAGCGCGCCCTGCGCCACCTGCTGCGTGAGCTGCGGCAGCAGTTCGCGCACCTGCGCGTGCTGCCTGAAGGCCTGCTTGAGGCCCGCGTCGATGCGCTCCCACATCCAAGCGGTGGCCTGTTTTTCGCGGCGCCTGGCGAGCTTGCCGCTGGCGCTCTGCAACTGCCTGAATTGCGTGACGGCATCCCAGAAGGCGTCGACGCCGGTGCCGGCCAGCGCGCTGAGCTGCAGCACCCTGGGCAGCCAGAAGCGCACCTCTGCGCCGCTGTGCGCGTCGTGCACCGCGTGCGCGTGCTCCGGGTTGCCCTGGTGGCCGAGGAGGCGCAGCGCCGAGGTGATCTGTGCCTGCGCGCGCGTCGCGGCGTCCTTGTCGATGTCGGCCTTGTTGATGACGACCAGGTCGGCCAGTTCCATCACGCCCTTCTTGATGGCCTGCAGGTCGTCGCCCGCATTGGGCAGCTGCATCAGCACGAACATGTCGGTCATGCCGGCCACGGCGGTTTCGCTCTGGCCCACGCCCACGGTCTCGACGATCACGATGTCGTAGCCTGCGGCCTCGCACACCAGCATGGCCTCGCGCGTCTTCTCGGCCACGCCGCCGAGCGTGCCGCTCGAGGGACTGGGGCGGATGTAGGCGCGCTCATGCACCGAGAGCCGCTCCATGCGCGTCTTGTCGCCGAGGATGGAGCCGCCCGAGACAGTGGACGAGGGATCGATGGTGAGAACCGCCACGCGGTGGCCCTTGCCGATCAGCAACAGGCCCAGCGTTTCGATGAAGGTCGACTTGCCGACACCCGGCACGCCAGAGATGCCGAGGCGAAACGAATTGCCGGTGCGCGGCAGCAGCGCGGTGAGCAATTCGTCGGCCTGCGCGCGATGGTCGGCGCGCGTCGATTCGAGCAGCGTGATGGCCTTGGCGATCGCGCGGCGCTGCGCCATGCCGTCCGATTCGGCAATCGCGCGCTCCAGTGCGGCCGCCGGCTTGTTCAGCACGCGTCCTCCTGGGACGACACGCGCCAGCGGTAGTGCAGGTCGACGCTCTCTTCGCCTTCGAGCACGAAGCCGTGCCGCAGGTAGAAGCGGTTGGCATCGCTCTGCACGAGCGCGGTGAGCTTGATGTCCAGCTGCTGTTCGCGCGCCTGCGACTTGGCCCACTCGAGCACCCACTCCCCGATGCCCAGGCCCTGGAATCCGGTGCGCAGGTAGAGATGGTCCAGGCGCAGCGCATCCGCGCCCTCGGGCTTGAGCGTGACGAAGCCGATGCGCAGCTCGCCGTCGAGCACGATGTGGTGCATGAAGGGCACGACGAAACCGGCCTGCAGCCGCTCGCGCGAGCGCGCGGGATCGAAGCGCCCCACGCGCTCCAGGCTGGGGCGCATCGCATCGACGCGCAGGGCCAGCATGGCCTCGAAATCGCTGGATTCAACCGGCTGCAGCGACAGCCGCGACAAGAGATCGCCCACGCTCTGCTTCTCAGGCCGAAACCGCCGCGCGGATCTGCTCCAGCACGTCCTTGGCGCTGGCCGGGATGGGCGTGCCCGGACCGTAGATGCCCTTGACGCCGGCCTCGTAGAGAAAGTCGTAGTCCTGCCGGGGAATCACGCCGCCGACGAACACGATGATGTCGTCCGCGCCCTGCTTCTTGAGCTCGTTGATGATGGCGGGAACCAGCGTCTTGTGGCCGGCCGCGAGCGTGCTCACGCCGACGGCATGCACGTCGTTCTCGATCGCCTGGCGCGCGCATTCCTCGGGGGTCTGGAACAGCGGCCCCATGTCGACGTCGAAGCCCAGGTCGGCGAACGCGGTGGCCACCACCTTGGCGCCGCGGTCGTGCCCGTCCTGGCCCAGCTTGGAGATCATCACGCGCGGGCGGCGACCCTGCTCCTCGGCGAAGGCGTTGATTTCGGTCTTGAGCGTTTCCCAGCCTTCGGCCGAGTCGTAGGCAGCGGCGTACACACCGGTCACCTTTTGCGTGTCGGCCCGATGGCGGCCGAATGATTTTTCGAGTGCATCCGAAATCTCGCCCACCGTGGCGCGCAGGCGCACGGCGTCGATGCTCAGCGCGAGCAGGTTGCCGGTGCCGTTCTCGGCGGCTTCGGTGAGCGCGTCGAGCGCGGCCTGCACCTTGGCGCCGTCACGCGAGGCGCGGATCTTCTGCAGCCGCGCCACCTGCTGCTCGCGCACCATCACGTTGTCGATGGAGAGGCTGTCGATCGCGTCTTCGGTCTTGAGCTTGTACTTGTTGACGCCCACGATCACGTCCTTGCCCGAGTCGATGCGCGCCTGCTTCTCGGCGGCAGCGGCCTCGATCTTGAGCTTGGCCCAGCCGCTGTCCACCGCCTTGGTCATGCCGCCCATGGCCTCGACTTCCTCGATGATCTCCCACGCCTTGTCCGCCATGTCCTGCGTGAGCTTCTCCATCATGTAGCTGCCCGCCCAGGGGTCGACCACGTTCGTGATGTGCGTTTCTTCCTGGATGATGAGCTGCGTGTTGCGCGCGATGCGGGCGCTGAACTCGGTGGGCAGCGCAATCGCTTCGTCGAGCGCGTTGGTGTGCAGGCTCTGCGTGCCGCCGAAGACCGCGGCCATCGCCTCGATGGTGGTGCGCACGATGTTGTTGTACGGGTCCTGCTCGGTGAGCGACCAGCCCGAGGTCTGGCAGTGCGTGCGCAGCATCAGGCTCTTGGGGTTCTTCGGGTTGAACTCCTTCATGATGCGGCACCACAGGAGGCGCGCGGCGCGCATCTTGGCCACTTCGAGATAGAAGTTCATGCCGATGGCCCAGAAGAAGGACAGGCGCCCGGCAAAGCCGTCGACGTCCAGGCCCTTGGCCAGCGCGGTCTTCACGTACTCCTTGCCGTCCGCCAGCGTGAACGCGAGCTCCAGCGCCTGGTTGGCACCCGCCTCCTGCATGTGGTAGCCGCTGATCGAGATCGAGTTGAACTTGGGCATCTTCTGCGCCGTGTACTCGATGATGTCGCCGATGATCCGCATGCTCGGCGCCGGCGGAAAGATGTACGTGTTGCGGACCATGAACTCCTTGAGGATGTCGTTCTGGATGGTTCCGCTCAGCTGGTCCTGGCTCACGCCCTGCTCTTCGGCCGCGACCACGTAGCCCGCGAGCACCGGCAGCACGGCGCCGTTCATCGTCATGGACACGCTCACCTTGTCGAGCGGGATCTGGTCGAACAGGATCTTCATGTCCTCGACCGAATCGATCGCCACGCCGGCCTTGCCGACGTCGCCGGTCACGCGCGGATGGTCGCTGTCGTAGCCGCGGTGGGTGGCCAGGTCGAAAGCCACGCTCACGCCCTGCCCGCCGGCGGCCAGCGCCTTGCGGTAGAAGGCATTCGATTCCTCGGCGGTCGAGAAGCCCGCGTACTGGCGGATGGTCCAGGGGCGCACCGCGTACATGGTGGCCTGCGGGCCGCGCAGGTAGGGCTCGAAGCCGGGCAGCGTGTCGGTGTACTGGAGGCCCTGCAGGTCGGCCGCGGTGTAGAGCGGCTTCACGCTGATGCCGTCCGGCGTGAGCCAGTTGAGCGCGCCCAGGTCGCCGCCCGGCGCCGACCTGGCGGCGGCCTTGGCCCAGTCGTCGAGGTTGGCCGGCTTGAAGGTGGGTTCGGGTTTGCTGCTCATGAGGGGCTTTTCGCAGTGTCTTGCAGGGTAGTCGCAAATTCGCCTGCAAGGGATTTGCAAGCCGGCCGCGAGTCTAACCCATCCATAATTATTAATTCAAACCCGTTTTTGCGGTACAGTCCGCCCCATGTCCGCCCTCACCCTCACCCCGCGCGCCCTCTATGAAGAGGTGGCCGAACTGCTGCGCCAGCGGATCTTCCGCCGCGAGCTCGAGCCGGGCAGCTGGATCGACGAACTCAAGCTGGCCGAGGAATACGGCATCAGCCGCACGCCGCTGCGCGAAGCCCTGAAGGTGCTGGCGGCCGAAGGCCTGGTGACCATGAAGGTGCGGCGCGGCGCCTACGTCACCGAGGTGTCCGAACAGGATCTGGCGGACGTCTACCACCTGCTCTCGCTGCTGGAAAGCGATGCGGCCGGCGTGGTGGCCGAGCGCGCAAGCGAGGCCCAGCGCGCGGAGCTGAAGGCGCTGCATGCCGAACTCGAAGCGGCAGGCGCCCCCGGCAAGGAAGACCGCGAGCATTTCTTCGCGGTCAACGAGCGCTTCCACATGTGCCTTTTGGCCATTGCGAACAACAAGTGGCGCGACCAGATGGTGGCCGACCTGCGCAAGGTGATGAAGCTCAACCGCCACAACTCGCTGCTGAAGGCGGGGCGCATCGCGGAATCGCTCGCGGAGCACCGGTCGGTGATGGCGGCCATCGAGGCGCGGGATGCCGCGGCGGCGATGGCCCGGATGCGCGAGCATTTCACCAACGGCCTGGAAGCCGCGAACTAGGCTCTCCCCCAGGCTGCGCGCACTTCGTGTCGCTTCGCCCACCCCCTCACCGGGGGCAACACCAGGGGACCGGCGGAGCCGGATCCCCGGTGTTTCACGAATGGATCCGGGGCACCGTCGCAGGTCAGTCGGTATTGGTAGTGCCGGTTTCCTGGGAGATTCGCTGGGCTGTTTCCAGCAGCCTGGGGGCCACGCGGCCGAGCATGACGTCCTTGGGCAGCAGGTAGGCGGGGCCGCCGCAGCTCACGCCGTAGCGTTCGCCGCGCGGGCCCTTGAGCGCAAAGCCCAGGGCGTGGATGTGCGGATGCCACTCGCCGAACGAGCTGCAATAGCCCAGGCGCGCGTATTCGTCGAGCCCGGCCATCAGGCGCGGTTCGATCGAGGGCCAGTTCTCGCCGCTTTCCAGGCGGATCTGCTCCAGCACTTCGGCGCGCTCGGCGGCGGGTAGCGCGCCAAGGTAGGCGCGGCCCGCGGCCGAGGTGGCGATGGTCATGCGCGAGCCCACTTCGATGCGCGAGCTGATCAGCGCGGAACGGGGGCGCAGCGAATCGATGATGAGCATGTCGAGCTCGTCGCGAACGCCCATGTGGACACTGGCGCCGGCAAATTCGGACAGCTCCGCGAGATGCGGCCGTGCCACCGTCCGCAGGTCGAAATGGCGCAGGTAGCGGCTGCTCATGTCGAGCAGCGCCGGCCCAAGGCTGAAGCGGTCGCTGTCCTGCGACTGTTTCAGGTAGCCCGCCGCCACCAGCGTGGCCGTGAGGCGGGACACGGTGGCCTTGGGGATGCCGGTGGTTTCGGCCAGGTCGCGATTGCTGATGGGTGCGGCTGCCATTCCGATGACCTTGAGCAAGGCCAGCCCCCTGGCAAGCGCGCTGACTTCTTCTTTGCCGCCAATCGCGTCATTCATGTATCCAAACCCTTTTTTTTTGATGTTCGTTCATTCTTCAGCAAAAAGCTGTTGACGTGCCGGCGCTCGGGAATCATTATTTCGGAACAATGTTCCATTTATACAAAAATCCGAGACATTCCGCTGGCGGTCCACTCCCCCTTCTTCGTCCCTCTCGAGACCGGCGCCTGCTCCTGCTGGCGGGAAGCGGCCTGGCGCTGTCCGGCTTTGCGGCTGCCGCCCCGTCTGCAACCGCGGTCGACGCGAGCGGCTACCCCAAGGGCCCCGTCAAGCTCATCGTCCCCTTCGCGCCCGGCGGGCCGACCGACACGGTGGCGCGCCTCGTCTCGCTCAAGCTGCAGGAGATGTGGGGCCAGCCGGTGCTCGTCGACTACAAGCCGGGGGCCGGCACCGCCATCGGCGTCGACTTCGTCGCCAAGGCGCCGGCCGACGGGCTGACCTTCGGCATGGTGAATTCGTCCTTCGCGGTCAATCCATCGCTGCGCAGGAGCCTTCCGTACGACATAGTGAAAGACCTGGCGGGCATCACGCAGATCGCCAACCTGCAGCTCGCGATCGTCGCGCGGCCCGATGCGCCCTTCGGCACGCTGGCCGAACTCGTCGCCTACGCGAAGAAGAACCCGGGCAGGCTCAGCTACGGCACGCCAGGCGCCGGCAGCACCACGCACCTGGGTGCCGAACTGCTCAAGCGCGAAGCGGGCTTCGACATGCTGCACGCGCCCTTCAAGGGCAGCGCGCCGGCCCACACCGAACTGCTGGGCGGGCGGCTCGACCTCGTGTTCGACCCCTTTCTTTCGGTGCTGCCGTACGTCAAGGCCGGCCGGATGAAGATGATCGCCACGCTCGGCGAGAAGCGGATTCCGGGCTATGGCTATCCGACCGTGGCCGAGACCCTGCCGGGATTCCACGTGAGCGCCCTGCTCGGCTTCGTCGCGCCGCGCGCCACGCCACCGGCGGTGGTCACGAAGATCCAGGCCGACACCGCAAAAGTGCTGCACGACGCCGAGATGCGCCGCCGCGTCGAGGAACAGGGCATGGAAGTGGTGGCGTCCACGCCCGCGCAATTCGACGCGTTCGTCCAGGGCGAAATGAAGCGCTGGTCGCGCGTGATCGCCGAAGCCGGCATCCAGGCCGAATAGGCATCGCCATTTCCCATCCTCATAGACCGCTCATGTCCCTTGAACTCACCCCCTTGCACCCGCTCTTCGCCGCCGAGGCGCGCGGCATCGACATCACGCAACCGCTCTCGCCTGCCGAGGTGAAGCAGATCAATGCGGCCATGAACCGATATGCCGTGCTGGTGTGGCGCGGACAGCCGCTCACGGGCCGCCAGCAGATCGATTTCGCGAAGTCGTTCGGCCCGCTCGACCTGGGCCTGAAGAAGGTCTTCAAACGCCCGGAGCGGCTGGAAGACGAACGGCTGATCGACATCTCCAACGTCGATGCGGAAGGCAAGGTGGCGCGCCGCGATTCGCCCAAGAACCTGTCGAACTTCGCCAACCAGCTCTGGCACAGCGACAGCTCCTTCCAGGACCCGCGCGCCGCCTATTCGATGCTGCATGCGCTGGTGCTGCCGAGCTGGGGAGGCAACACCGAGTTCGCGGATCTTCGCGCCGCCTACGACGCACTGCCCGAACGGACCCAGTCGGAGATCGAGGGTCTGTGCGCCGAGCACTATGCGCTGCACACCCGTATCCTGCTGGGCGACGAGGCCTACACCGACGAGCAGAAGAAAGCCATTCCGCCAGCCGTGTGGCCCTTGGCGCAGACGCATCCGGGCTCGGGGCGCAAGCTGCTGTTCGTGGGCGTGCATGCACGCGAGATCATCGGCTGGCCGGTGGCCGAGGGGCGCATGTTCCTATCGGACCTGCTCGAGGATGCAACCCGCCGCGAATTCGTCTACACGCACGAATGGCAGGTGGGCGACCTCGTGATGTGGGACAACCGCAGCACCCTGCACCGCGGCCGGCGCTACGACATCGGCGAGCGCCGCGAGCTGCGCCGCACCACCATCGAGGACGTGCCCGAGGCCACGCTGATGGCCGCTTGACGCCGCCCCCGGCTTCAGGCCTCCTGCGCCGCGGGCTCGTGCGCCAGCGCCATCACCTCGTGCGGCGGGCGCGCCTTGAGCCGATGGTCGCTCCATACCTGGCGCCAGCGGCGTGCGCCGGGCAGGCCGTTGCGCAGGCCCAGCATGTGCCGCGCAATCGACGACCACTGCGTGCCGTGTTCGGCCGCCTCCCGGACCATGTAGTCGCACATCAGCGCCTCGACGTCCTCGCGCGTGAGCGGCTGCGGCGCGGCGCCGTAGAACTCCGCGTCCCACTCGGCCAGCCACCAGGGGTTGTGGTAGGCCTCCCGGCCGACCATCACGCCGTCGAGCAGCCGCAGATGCTCATGCACCTGCGCGTTGGCCGAGATGCCGCCATTGATCGAGAAATCCAGCGCCGGAAACTCGTGCTTCAGGCGGTGCACGAGCTCGTAGCGCAGCGGCGGAATCTCGCGGTTCTGCTTGGGGCTCAGGCCCTGCAGCCACGCGTTGCGCGCATGCACGATGAAGCCCCGGCAGCCGGCCTCGCTCACCGCACCGACAAAGTCGCGCACGAATTCGTAGCTCTCGATCCTGTCGATGCCGATGCGGTGCTTGACCGTCACCGGCAGGCGGGTGGCGTCGACCATGGCCTTCACGCAATCGGCCACCAGCGCCGGCTCGGCCATCAGGCAGGCACCGAAGGCGCCGCGCTGCACGCGCTCGCTGGGACAGCCGCAGTTGAGGTTGATCTCGTCGTAGCCCCACTCTTCGCCAAGCCTGGCGCAATGCGCGAGGTCGGCCGGCTCGCTGCCGCCCAGCTGCAGGGCCACGGGATGCTCTTCCTCGTTGAAGCGCAGGTGCCGCGGGACGTCGCCATGCACCAGCGCGCCGGTCGTGACCATCTCCGTATAGAGCAGTGCATGGCGCGACATCAGGCGATGGAAGTAACGGCAATGGCGGTCCGTCCAATCCATCATGGGCGCGACGGAAATGACTTTTTCTTTCAAATTCAACAGCTTGGCGCTTTCGTTCATACAGATGGCCTTCAGCTGTAGTTTCTCATGCAGCGGCCGCACGGGCGCGGTTCACCGCCCCATCAGGCGCCGGGCGATGTAGCTCGCGGCGTCCACCAGGCTGACCAGCACGATCATGGCCAGCAGCACCGCGCTGGTCTCGCGCATCTGGAACAGGCCCAGGTGGAAGGCCAGCATCTGGCCCAGCCCGCCGGCGCCGACCACGCCCAGCACGGCCGCGGCGCGGATGTTGTTCTCCCAGCGGTAGAGCGCATAGCTCATCAGTTGCGGCAGCACCTGCGGCAGCGTCGCATAGAGGAACACCCGCCCTTCCGGCACGCCGCGCACGCGCAGCGCGAAGGCCGGGCCCTGCGCCGCGTTCTCGATGCTCTCGGCGAACAGGCGGCCCAGCACGCCGCAGGTGTGCACCGCCAGCGCCAGCGTGCCCGCGAAAGGCCCGAGGCCCGCGGCGATCAGCAGCAGCGCGGCCCACATCAGTTCCGGCACGCTGCGCAGGGCGTTGAGCAGCAGCCGCGTGGGACCGCGCCAGCGCGCTGGATCGCCCGCGTGCAGCTTGCTCGCGGGCAGCGCGAGCAGCAGGCCGGCCACGACGGCCAGCAAGGTGCCGACCACGGACATTGCCAGCGTCTCGAGCGCGGCCGGCAGCAGCTTCTGCAGGAACGCCGCGCCAAGGGCCGGCTTCGCAAGCTCGCCGGCGAAGCGGCCCATGCGGGCCAGCGAATCGATCGAGAAGAAGCGCGCCCACTGCAGGTCGAGCGACCAGAAGCTCGCCACCACCAGCGCCACCATGGCAGCGACCATCCAGCAGGCGCGGCAGCGCGCATCGAACAGCGGCGGCGGCAGCCGGTAGACCTCGTTGGCGGCGGATGATTGCGGCTCGATCCTGGGCATGGCGAGGCTCTCAGGCCAGGGCGCGCCGCAGCCAGGCGCTCAGGCGGTCGGTGGCGGCGACCAGCAGCACGAACACCAGCAGCATGGTGCTGACCTCGGCGCCGTTGAACATCTTCATCGACGCATCCATCTGCTGGCCGAGGCCGCCCGCGCCCACAAAGCCGAGCACGGCGGACGAGCGGATGGCGCACTCCCAGCGGTAGACGGTGTAGCTGGTGAGCTCTGCCGCGTTCTGCGGCAGCAGGCCGTAGAAAAAGGCCTGGATGCGGCCGGCGCCGTTGCGCAGCAGCGTCTCGGTGGGATGGGCATCGCCGCTCTCCAGGATCTCGCCGTAGACCTTTCCCAGCATGCCGGCATAGGTCAGCGCGATGGCCAGCACGCCGGCCGTGACGCCCAGGCCGACCACGCGCACGAACACCAGCGCCCAGATGAGTTCCGGCACGCTGCGCAGCACGATCAGCAGGCCGCGCACCGAAAAGCGCAGCAGCGCCGGCAGCGCCGCCATGCGGCCGGCCAGCCCGGAGATGGAGAGCGAGCGCACCGACAGCAGCGTGAGCGGAACCGCCAGCACCATGGCCAGCGTGAGCCCGGCCGTGGCAATGGCCACCGTGCGCCAGGTCTCCCGTGCCACCAGCGCCAGGAACTCCGCGTCCATGCGCGGCGGCACGAAGCCCGCGAGGAAGCGCAGCGCCGGCTCCAGGCTGCCGGGCGCGAACAGCAGCCAGGGCTTGAATTCGGTCAGCACGAGCATGGGCCACAGCACCACGGCCGCGGCCAGCAGCCAGAACACGCGGTGCGCCCAGGCGGGGTCGCGCTGCGCCGGTGTGGTTGGCAGATCGGTGGCCATGGTCAGCGGCAGTGCATCACGACAGGAGCCGCTTCGACCGGGCTCTCATCGATGACACCGGCCTGCGCCGGCTCCTGCCCATACAGCTCGCGCAACAGGTCGGGCGTCACCTGCGCAGTGGGCAGGTCGAAGGCCAGCGACCCGTCGCGCAGGCCGATGATGCGCGGGAAGTGCTGCAGCGCGAGCGGCACGTCGTGCAGCGTGGCCACCAGCGTCGCCCCGCTCTCGCGCGCCCACTGCGTGAGGGTGTCCAGCGCCTGCCCGGCGCGGGCCGGGTCCAGCGCCGACAAGGGCTCGTCGACCAGCAGCAGCTGCGCCTCGGACAGCAGGCCGCGCGCCAGTCCCACGCGCTGCCGCTCGCCGCCGGACAGGCGGTCGACGCGCGCGAAGAGCTTGTCCGCCATGTCGAAGCGCGCCAGCGCGGCGTCGGCCTGCGCAATGCCGGTCGGATAGAACAGGCTGCGCAGCGCCTGCCACAGCCCGATGCGCGGCAGCCGGCCGGCCAGCACCGCGGTCACCACGCGCTGGCGCGGCGGCAGCGGCGGCACCTGGGGTGCCAGGAACAGCCGGCCGCGCAGGCGCTGCAGTTCGCGCCGGGGCAGCCGCCACGGATCGCGGCCGTCGAGTTCGATGCTGCCGGCCGCGGGCGCGAGCGCGCAGGCCATCAGGTGCAGCAGCGTCGTCTTGCCGGCGCCCGAGGGCCCGATCACCGCGGCCTGCTCGCCCGCCGCCACGTGCAGGTCCAGCGCCCGCAGTGCCGGCGCCGCCGCGGCGGGCGCCGCCGGATGACGGCCGGACAATGACCGCAGCTCGATGTTCACCGGCCTGGCTCCTGCGTGACGATGGCGTCGGTCAGTTCAGCAGCCCGGCGTTGCGCGCCGCGGCCTCGATGCCCTTGTAGTTCTCGGCGCGCGTCGGGACGAAGCGCGTGGCGCGCTGCAGCGCAAGGATGTCCTTGCCCTCAGGCGTGGCCGGGCTCAGCTCGACGAATGCACGCACCAGCTGCTCGCGCCTGGCGGCCGGCATATCGGCATGCACGGTCCAGTTGTAGTCGTAGTAGGCGGGCGTGGTGTAGAACACCCGCACCTTCGCCGGATCGACCTTCTTGTCGGCCACGAGCTTCTCCCACACCGAGATGTTCAGGGCCCCGGCGTCCACCTTGCCGGATGCGACCGCGGCCACCGTGGCGTCATGCGCGCCCGAGTAAGCCACGCGCTTGAGGTCGCGGTCGGGGTCGATGCCGGCCGCCAGCAGGAAGCTGCGCGGCATCAGATGGCCCGAGGTGCTGGACTGCGAGCCGAAGCTCAGATTGCGGCCCTTGAGGTCGGCGAGCGAGCGGATGTCCGGGTTCGTCGTGATGAACACCGAGCGGAATCTCTCGTCTTCCTCGCGCTGCACCAGCGGCACCACCTTGCCGCCCGAACGATGGCTGGCCTGCACGAAGGTGAAGCCGCCGAGCCAGGCCAGGTCCACCTGCTTGTTGGCCAGCGCCTCGACCGCGGCCGCATAGTCGGTGACCGGCGTGAACTCGACCTTCACGCCCAGCTTGCGCTCCAGGTAGGCGGCCAGCGGCGCCGACTTGCGCGCGAGCTCGGTCGGCGACTCGTCGGGAATCGCGGTGATGCGGAAGGTTTGTTGGGCCTGCGCGGCCACGGCACAAGCCAGCATGGCCAGCGCCAGCACGAAGCGCGGCAAGACAGCAAATTTCATGGGACTCCCGAAAAGCGAAGAACAAGGCGGGGATTAGACCGCAAGAGCCCGGTCACCCGCCGGCGGCGCGGCTGCTGCGGAAGCCGGCGAAGATGTCGCGGCGGTGCGGCTCGAAGAAGTTGCGGTAGCGCGCATGCGCGAGCGCCGCCGACGTGGCGTGGCAGGCGCCGCGCAGCACGCGCCGGGTGCCGAACCACGGCGCCGAGTAGTCGCGGTAGGGATGGGGCGTGAAGCCTGGGTAAGGCCCGAACGGGCTCGAGGTCCATTCCCAGACCCGGCCCCAGGCGAAGCCCGGCAGCGTGAGCGCCGCGCACTCCCATTCGGCCTCGGTCGGCAGCCGCCGCCCGGCCCAGCGGCACCAGGCGTCTGCTTCATGTGCGTTCAGGTGAACCGCTGCGCCCAGCGGGTCGAGCGGCAGCCAGTGGCCGCCGCGCCGCTGCTGCCAGCCGGTGCTCGCCGCAAGGAGGTGGGCGGGCTGGCGCATCGGCTGGTGCGCGAGCCAGTCGCGGCCCGCGTCGGACCACCACGCCGGGTTCTCGTAGCCGCCGCCTTCCACGAACGGCAGGAAGCGCGCCCAGGTCACGGGCTGCGCGTCGATGCGCAGCGGCTCGATGGTGACGTCGTGCGGCGGCAGCTCGTTGTCGAACGCAAAGCCGCTGCCGGCATCGGAACCGATGCGGAAGCGCCGGGCCGGCAGTTCCATTTCGGCATCCGCGGCCGGTAGCGGCGCGGCCCCGCTCTCGCGCAGCGCGATGCCCAGGCCGTCGGCCATGTAGGCCGCCGCTTCCGCATGCATGGCCTCGTGCAGGGCGACCAGGCGGAAGAA
This sequence comes from Variovorax beijingensis, assembly GCF_003951285.1. Lineage (GTDB taxonomy): Bacteria > Pseudomonadota > Gammaproteobacteria > Burkholderiales > Burkholderiaceae_C > Variovorax > Variovorax beijingensis. The sequence continues at coordinate 241,736 of NZ_RXFQ01000009.1, forward strand.
GTACAGCGCATCGTCGTGCGCATCGGACGGGAGTTCGTCCAGCAGTGCCAGCGTTTGCGCGAGCGTGCGTTCGAGGTAGCCGCGCGTGGCCTCGGCGTCGGGCAGCGGGAGCGCCCAGCGGGTGCGGTGCGCCACGCGGCCGGAGTCGTACCAGGCGTCGGCCTGCGGCAGCAGCGAGGGCTCGCGCGCATGGTCCGGCTCGCAGGCCACGCCGCGCGCGCGCTGCCGGTTGCGGCCGATCCACCATTCCTGGAACCAGGCCACGTGGCCCAGCTCCCACAGCGGCGGATTGAGCTCGGGCGCGTAGCCGATGCCGGGATAGGCGCCTCCCAATGCGGCCTGGAAATCGTCGGCAAGATCGAGCGTGCGCCGCCGTGCGGCCAGCAGCGCCGCTCGCACCGATGCCGGCGGCCCCGCGCGCAGCGCCAGCGCCTCGGGCGCGGCGGCCACGCTATAAACAGGCAATGTCGAATCCATCGGTTGTCATCGTAAGCCCGGCGTTGCCCGGCGCCAACAACGGCAACTGGCGCACCGCCCAGCGCTGGAAGACTCTGCTGTCGCCGGCCTGCAGCGCACGCGTGGTGCGGCAATGGCCCGATGCAGGCGCGTCGGCCGACACCGTGATGCTGGCGCTGCACGCGCGGCGCTCGGCGCAATCCATCGCGCACTGGGCGAAGGCCCGCCCCGACCGCGGCCTGGCCGTGGTGCTCACCGGCACCGACCTGTACCAGGACATCGGCAGCGACCCGCAGGCGCAGCGCTCGCTGCAGCTGGCGCAGCGCCTGGTCGTGCTGCAGGCGCTGGGCGCCGAGGCCCTGCCGCCGGAGTGCCGGAGCAAGGCACGCGTGGTGTACCAGTCGACATCCGCGCGCGCCGAGCTGCCCAAGTCCGAACGCCACCTGCGCGCGGTGATGGTCGGCCACCTGCGGCAGGTCAAGTCGCCGCAGACGCTGTTCGAGGCGGCGCGCCTGCTGTGCGGGCGCGAGGACATCCGCATCGACCACATCGGCGACGCGGGCGATGCCGGCCTGGGCGAGCTCGCGCGCGCACTCGCAAGCGACTGCCCGGGCTACCGCTGGCTCGGTGCCCTGCCCCATGCGCAGACCCGCCAGCGCATCCAGCGCGCCCACGTGCTGGTGCACACCAGCGCGCTGGAAGGCGGGGCCCACGTGATCATGGAGGCGTTGCGCAGCGGCACGCCGGTGCTGGCATCGCGCGTGCCCGGCAATGTCGGCATGCTCGGCGACGACTACGCGGGCTACTTTCCGCACGGGGATGCCGCCGCGCTGGTGGCGCTGCTCGAGGCCTGCCGCGCGGGCCAGGGCTCCAAAGACCGCGCGGCCGGCCTGCTCGATGGCCTGCGCACACAATGCGCGTTGCGCGCGCCGCTGTTCGACCCCAGGGCCGAGCAGGCCGCACTGTTCCAACTCCTGAACGAACTCCAGCCACCACCATGAACGCTGCCCTCCCGCAAGCCCCCGCCACCGAGCCCCGCCTCACCTCGCTGTCGCACGGCGGCGGCTGCGGCTGCAAGATCGCGCCCGGCGTGCTGTCGGAAATCCTCAAGGGCACCGCGCGCATGCCGATGCCGCCCGAGCTGCTGGTCGGCATCGAGACGGCCGACGACGCGGCCGTCTACCAGCTCAACGACGAGCAGGCGCTGATCGCCACGACCGACTTCTTCATGCCGATCGTCGACGATCCGTTCGACTTCGGCCGCATCGCGGCCACCAACGCGATCTCCGACGTGTATGCGATGGGCGGCAAGCCGATCCTGGCGCTCGCGCTGGTCGGCATGCCGATCAATGTGCTCAGCACGGCGACCATCGGGCGCATCCTCGAAGGCGGCGAATCGGTGTGCCGGGCGGCGGGCATTCCGATCGCGGGCGGCCACACCATCGATTCGGTCGAGGCCATTTACGGGCTGGTCGCGCTCGGGCTGGTCCATCCGAAGCGCGTCAAGCGCAATGCCGGCGCCAAGGCCGGCGATGTGCTGGTGCTGGGCAAGCCGCTGGGCGTGGGCATCCTGTCGGCGGCGCTCAAGAAGGAAGCACTCGATGCGGCCGGCTACCAACGCATGATCGCCACCACGACGCAGCTGAACACGCCCGGCCCCGAACTCGCGGCGCTCGACGGCGTGCATGCGCTGACCGACGTGACGGGCTTCGGCCTGGCCGGCCATGCGCTGGAACTGGCACGCGGCGCGAACCTGTCGCTGGAGATCGACTGGCAGCAGGTGCCCGTGCTGGAAGGCGTGCGCAACCTGGTGCGGTCGGGGCATGTCACCGGCGCGTCCGGCCGCAACTGGGCCGGCTACGGGTCCGACGTGGCGCTGCCGCAGAACTTTCCCGAGGAGGAGCGCGCCCTGCTCACCGATCCGCAGACCAGCGGCGGACTGCTGGTTTCGTGCGCGCCCGAGGCACTCGACGAGGTGTTGGCCATCTTCCACCGGCATGGCTTCGACGGCGCCGCGGTGATTGGCGGTGCCAGCCCGCAAGGCAGCGCGCCGCGCCTGGTGATCCGCTGACGCGCCGGCGCGTGGGCCGCGCTGCCGAGACCGCGGCTCAGGCGGGCGCAAGCTACATCGCGCCCAGTCTCTGGCGGATCGCGTTCATCTGATCGATCTCCCTGCGAATTGCCATTTCAGCCCGGCTGTCGCCTATCCTCGGACCCGCGTTGCAGCATTCCAGAGAGACCTGTCCCTTGCCCTCGTCCAAAGCATCCTCCCCTCTGCTTCGTCCGGCGACGATGGCCGACGTCGCCGCCCGCGTGGGCGTCTCGAAGATGACGGTGTCGCGCGCGCTGAACCGCCGCACGGGCAGCGACCGCGCGACCTCGGAGGCGCTGCGCCAGCGCATCCTCCAGGCATGCGAGGAGATGGGCTACGTGATCGACCAGACCGCGCGCACCTTCTCCAGCAAGCGCTCGGGCTTCGTCGCGGTGCTGATTCCGTCGCTGAACAACTCCAACTTTTCCGAGACGGCGCAAGGCATCGCCGCCGCCCTGGAGGCGCGCGGACTGCAGCTGCTGCTGGGCTACACCGACTACCGGGTGGAAACCGAGGAGCGCCTGCTGCGCGCCATGCTCGCGCGCCGGCCCGAAGGCGTGATCCTGACCGGCGGTTCGCATACTCCGGCCGCTCGCGCGATGCTGCAGGCAGCCGGCGTGCCGGTGATCGAGACCTGGGACCTGCCTGCCACGCCCATCGAGCACACGGTCGGCTTCTCGAACGCGGAAGCCGCGGCCGCGATGGTGCGGCACCTGCACGGCAAGGGCTACAGGCGCATTGCCTTCATCGGCGGCACCTCCAACCGCGACACGCGCGGCGCCGACCGCCAGCGCGGCTACGTGGAGGCGATCCGCGAACTGGGCCTGCCCGACGGCCGCGTGATCAGCTTCGGCCAGCCGCCCATTTCGATGGAACAGGGCGGCGAGGCCGTCTCGCAACTGATCCGCCAGTGGCCCGACGTGGACGCGGTGCTCTGCGTGTCCGACCTCTCCGCCTTCGGTGCGCTGATGGAATGCCGGCGCCGCGGCTGGGACGTGCCGGGCCGCCTCGCGATCGCGGGCTTCGGCGACTTCGAGGTGGCGCGCGCCTGCCACCCGCGCATCACCACCGTGGCCATCGATTGCGTGGCCATCGGCAAGGCGGCGGGCGAACTGCTGCTGCGCGTGATCGACGGCGCACGCGAGGGGCATCGGCCGCCGGCCGAGACGGTGCTGATCCCGTTTCGCATCGAGCAGCGCGAGAGTTCGTAGGCCCCTTCTTCGGGAAGCCCGCGCAGGCCGAAAAGATCGGCCCATGGCCGCGCGGGACACCTCGTCGATACCCCTGCCCATGTGCGGCACGAGCCCGTCGGCCGTCTCCGGCGGCATCCCCGCACAGCCGCGCACGAAGCCGTTGCAGGGCGCGCCGGCAGTGTCCGGCAGGCAGAACGGGCCCAGCGGACGCAGCCCAGTCCCTGCACCCGCGCCGCCCGAGACCGTGACGACTCCGCCCAGGTGCCGCCGCAGCGCCTCCTGCAACGCCTCGCGCCGCCGGGCAAGTGGAGCCCGGCGCTGGTCTCGCAGCTGCTCTACGGCGGCGTGTTCGGCATCGCGCCGGCCTCATGGGCCATGACCACCATCAACCGCGCGCTGCCCGCCGCGACGACTTCGCTCGGGCTGCCGGGCTTGCCAGTGATCGGCATCGTCTGCTCCGCCTTGTGGCTGGGGGAGCGCATCGGCATGGCGCTGGTGGGGCGCTCGCGCTCATCCTCGTCGGCATCACGCTCGGGATGGTGCGCAGCGCAGACTGAACGCACGGCGCGCTCAGGGTACGTACACCATATGCACCTCGAACGCGAAGCCGCCTTCGGCTTCCGACACGTGAAGATGCAGCACCAGATCGCTGCGCCCCTCGGAGACCGTCCAGAGATCGACCAGCGCGTCCCATCGCGTGCCGAGCCAGATGCAGACCGACGAATCCCACGTGTCGTCGGGCAGGTCGACCAGCGTCTCGCCGTAGTCGCGGATGTAGTCCTCGATCTGCCGGGCATCCTGCGCCGGTATGGGCCGCACTCCCGCGATGGGAGTGCCGATGCGATAGTCGCCAAGCACGAAGGCGTGGACGATCTCCCGAATGGTCGAGCGCCAGGCCGAAGGTATGGGTTGCTGGGCGTTCCCATCCTTGAGCACCGGCACGTCGGCATGTCCGTCAGCAAAAGTCATCGGTTCAGTCTCCGGAAAAAATCGCGGTCATTCTGCGCGGCCGAGATGACGAGCGAAGAACAGGCCAGCCGCCCACTTCATCTCTTGCGGGCCACGATGCAGGGACGGTTTTCCCTGCCCTTCGTCGCGTGGTCCTCGACGGCAAGAATCTCGAAGCCCGCGGCCTCCATGTGCCGCTGCAGCTGCGCTTCGCGGAAGGCGCTTGCATAAGGCGCCGCGCCAGTCGCACGCATCGCGGGCAGCAGGAGCCGTATCAGCGGGTTCATGTCACCGACGCAAGGCGTCTTCGAGATGAACAGGCCTTGCGCCGCAAGCAGGCCGTGAATGCTGCGCAGCGTGCCGGGCAGGTCGCGCACGAGGTGGAGATAGTTGAACCCCAGGACGACGTCGAACCGCGCGGCTTCCTGCGCGAGCGCTTCCGCCGTCGCGATGCGGAAGGCAAGCGCGGGCACGGGGCTGGCCGTGAGCTTCTCGTTGGCGATCGCGATCATGCCGGCGGAAATGTCCGTCGCGAGGTAGCTCCCCGCATCGGCCGCGAGCCGCAACGCTGTCGTGCCCGTTCCGCATCCCAGCTCGAGCACCCTCGAGTCCGGCCGCAGCAGCCCGCAGGTGCGTTCCAGCGTGCGCTCGTAGCCGGCCGGATCCCCGACCGCGCTCTTCGCGTACCGGCGTGAAGTCCGGTCCCAGAACCTGGCGTCGCTCGCTGTGTCCATGATGGAAAGATCATCGCACTCGCCCGCGGGCGGCATAATCGCGCCCCTTTTGTCCTGGGGGGTTTCGATGGAACTGGAGATCGCGCAATCCACGCCAACCGCCGCCGGCATCGCGAAGTTCGTGCAGGCGCACTACGACCTGGGCGAGGTGCTCGAGAGCGAGTTCCTGCGGCGCAGCTTCAACCAGGTCTACAGGCTCGGCTTTGCCGACGGTCGCCGGGTGGTGGCGCGGCTCTCGGCCGAACGGCCCCGAGGCGATCCCAACGTGCTGTTCGAGGCGGCCGCGCTGGAGCATCTGGCCCGCGCCGGGTGCCGCGTATCGCGCTGCCTGCCGGCCGCGAACGGCGAGGTCGCGGTGCGGCTTCCCCTGCCGGAGGGGTCTCGGCCGCTGATGCTGTTCGAACACCTCGACGGCGAGTTCGCCGGCGACGCGGCCGATGACATCCGGGTTTTCGCACAAGGCCTGGCCACACTGCACGCCGCGGGCAAAAGCTACGAGGGGCCGGACAGTGTCTATCGCCTCGACCTCGACTACCTGCTCCTGCAACCGCTGCAAGGCCTGCTGCGCGCCCCGACCATGACTGCGGAGCTGCGCCCGCAGTTCGAGCAACTGGGCGAGCGCCTGCACGCGGCCATCTCCGCCCTGGGCACTCTGAGCCAGGTGCCGTGCCATGGCGATGCCCACGGCAGCAACAACTTCATCGTGGCCGATGCGCAGGGCCGGCGCGAAGCCGTGTTCTTCGACTTCGACGAAGCGGGTCCCGGCTACCTTGCCTACGAACTGGCTGTCTATCCGTGGATCCTCTACCCGCGCGCGCCCGACGAGGTGCTGAGCGACAAGCCCAAGGCACAGTGGCAACACTTCATCTCGGCCTATCGCGAGGCGCGTCCCGTCGCCGACAACGACCTGGCCGCCATCGCGCGCTTCATGGCGGTCAGACAGTTCTGGCTGCTGGGCGAGTACGCCGGGCGCATCCAGGTCTGGGGCTCCCAGGCCATGCCGACCAGCTACCTCCGCAAGCAGGTGGCGATGCTCCGCGCCTGGGAGACGCTGGAGCTGCCCCTGTAACGTCCACCCATCAGACGTTGTGGAAGCTGCCGGACTACAGGCCTCTCGACCCCGCAGCCGATACGCCGGCCGGCGACGGATCGCCGAGGACACGGAAGGTCATTGCCGCTGGCCCCTTGAGCCATGAGCTGCCGGCACCCCTGCAAGTGCCGCCCCATCCATCAGGCCGCGACGCTCTCCGCCCCCGCGTCCGCGAAATCGATCAGCACCTTCATCGCCTTCTGCCTGTCGCTCGCCAGCTCGAAGGCCTGGCGCGCCTGAAGCATCGGGAAGGTGTGCGACACCACCGGGGAAAGATCGACCCGCCCTTCGTTGATGAGCCGCACCGCCAGCGCGAATTCCGCATGGAAGCGGAACGAGCCGCAGATGCTGAGCTCCTTGGCCACCACCATGTTCTGCGGAATGCTCACGTCGCCGCCCAGGCCCAGCTGCACCACCACGCCGCGCGGGCGCATCACCTCGAGCCCGTCGCGCAGGGCGCGTTCGTTGCCCGAGCATTCGAGCATCACGTCGAAGGTGCCCTTGTCGGCCGAATAGCGCGACACCCAGCCCTTGTCCTGCGCAACGTTGATGGCGTGGTCGGCGCCCATGGCGCGCGCGATGGCGAGCGGCTCGTCGACCACGTCGGTGGCGGTGATCTCGGCCGCGCCGTGCGCGCGCGCGGCCGCAATGGCCAGCACGCCGATGGGTCCGCAGCCCGACACCAGCACGCGCTTGCCCAGCAGCGGGCCTGCGCGCGACACGCCATGCAGCCCGACCGAGAACGGCTCGGCCAGCGCCGCCAGCCGCAGCGGCACGTGGTCAGCCACCTTCACGCACTGGGTGGCCTCGCACAGCAGCATGTTGCGGAATGCGCCCTGCACATGCGGCATGCGCATGGCGCTGCCGTAGAAGCGCATGTCCAGGCACTGGTTGGGCAGGCCTTCGAGACAGAACTTGCAGGCGCCGCACGGGCGGCTCGGGTTGATGGCCACCTTGTCGCCGATGCGCACGCTGTCGACACCGGGCGCCGTGGCCACCACGGTGCCGGCCACCTCGTGGCCCAGCACCATCGGCTCCTTGATGCGCACGGTGCCGAAGCCGCCGTTGTGGAAGTAATGCAGGTCGGAGCCGCAGATGCCGCCCATGCCGACCTTCACCAGCACCTGGCCCGGGCCGATGTCTCCGGCGTCCTGTTCCTCCAGGCGCAGGTCGTCGGGGGCATGGATCACGAGGCACATACAGCGCATACGCATGGGGTTCTCCTTCAGGCCGTCAGGCGACCGGGGTGACGAGGGGCCGGCCGCCGAAGTGGGCCTGCAGGTTGCGGCGGACCAGCTCGCCCATGGCGCGGCGGGTCTGCTCGGTGCCGCTGCCATGGTGCGGATGCAGCACCACATTGTCGAGCGCCGCAAAGCGCGGGTCGATGCACGGCTCGTTCTGGAACACGTCGAGTGCCGCGCCCGCGATGCGGCGCTGCTCGAGCGCCTGCAGCAGCGCGCCCTCGTCCACCGTGGTGCCGCGCGACACGTTCACGAGCCAGCCCTTCGGGCCCAGCGCCTGCAGCACCTTCGCATCGACGATGCCGCGCGTGGCCTCGCCGCCGGGCAGGATGACGATCAGCACGTCGCACCATTCGGCCATGGCCGCGAGGCTGCCGAAGTGGCGATGCGGGCTGTCCTCGCGCGCCGTGCGGCTGAAGTAGCCCAGCTCCATCTCGAAGCCCGAGAGCCGCCGCGCGATGGTGCTGCCGATGCGCCCGAAACCGGCGATGCCCACGCGCTGGCCGAAGAAGCGGGTGGCCAGCGGCATCGGGCCCCTGGCCCACTCGCCGCTGCGCACGAAGCGGTCGCCGGCCGGAATGGACCGCTGCAGCGCGAGCGTGAGGCCCACGGCAAGGTCGGCCACGTCGCCATTGAGCACGTCGGGCGTGTTGGTGACGCGGATGCCGCGCGCACGGCAGGCCGCAAGGTCGATGCCGTCGGTGCCCACGCCATAGCAGGCGATCAGCTCCAGGGCCGGCAGCGATGCGATGAGCTCGGCGCTGGCACCGAGCTCGCCGCGCGTGGCCACTGCGCGGATGTCCGCGGCGTGCTCGGCGATGAAGGCCTGCCGATCCGGCGCCTCCCACCAGCGAAGCAGCGTATAGCTCGCCTGCATCGGCTCCATGTCCCATTCCGGATAGGGGCCGGGCATCAGCACGTGCGGGGGTCGGGGGGCAGCGGTCAAGCGGATCTCCTGCGGATGGCGCGGCTGCGCAAAATAGATACCGGTAACTTTAACTGTGATCCTGCGCTGCTGGAGGGAAGCCCCACGAAGGTTTTCGCCATTGACGGCACAATAAGATACCGGTAACGTATTTGCATTGCCACCGCGCCTGCGCATCCCGCCATCCCTCCTGGAGCTCCGCTTGAAACTGTTCGACCTGACCGGGCGCACCGCCCTCATCACCGGCTCCAGCAAGGGCATCGGCTTCGCGCTGGCCGCGGCGCTGGGCTCGGCCGGCGCGCGCATCGTGCTCAATGCGCGCGATGCCGTTGCACTTGAAGCCGCGCGCGACGCCCTGCGCGCCCGGGGCATTGCGGCCGAAGCCATGGCCTTCGACGTGACCGACGCCGCGGCGGTGGAGGCCGGCGTGGCGCGCATCGAAGCCGACATCGGCCCCGTCGACATCCTGGTCAACAACGCCGGCATGCAGCATCGCGGCGCGTTCGCGGAGTTTCCGATCGACGCCTGGCACAAGATCACCACCACCAACATCGACAGCGTGTTCTTCGTCGGCCGCTTCGTGGCGCAGCGCATGATCGAGCGCAAGCGCGGCAAGATCATCAACGTCTGCTCGGTGCAAAGCGAGCTGGGCCGCCCGGGCATTGCACCCTATGCCGCCACCAAGGGCGCGGTGAAGATGCTCACCAAGGGCATGGCAATCGACCTCGGCAAGCACGGCATCCAGGTCAACGGCCTGGGCCCGGGCTATTTCAAGACCGAACTGACGCAATCGCTGGTGGCCGATGAAGCCTTCACGGCCTGGCTCTCCGGCCGCACGCCCGCGGGGCGCTGGGGCGACGTGGAAGAACTCGGCGGTGCGGCGATCTTCCTGGCGTCGGACGCATCGAGTTTCGTCAACGGCCACATCCTGTACGTGGACGGCGGCATCACCGCCAGCCTCTGATCCATGGCCATGCAGCCAGGCCAGCGCGTGGCAGTGATCGGCGTCGGCATCATGGGCTCGGCCATTGCGCGACGCCTGCTCGAATGCGGCCACGCGGTGTGCGTGTTCGACCTCGACGCCGCCAAGGTCGCCGCGCTGGCGCAGCAAGGCGCGCACCCCGCCGGCACCGCGGCCGCGGCCGCGGCGGCGAGCGACTTCGTCATCACCAGCCTCAACTCGGCTGCGGTGCTCGAGCGCGCGCTCTTCGGCGAAGCCGGCGTGGCGGCCGCTGCGCCCGCCGATCCGCAACGGCTGCTGATCGACATGTCTTCCATCGACCCGGCCTCCACGCGCCGGCTCGCACAGTCGCTGCGCGAGCGCACGGGCATGGGTTTCGTCGACGCGCCGCTGTCGGGCGGCGCCCCCAAGGCCCTGCTCGGGCAACTGACGGTCATGGCGGGCGGCAGCGAGGACGACGTGGCGCGCGCACGCGCCGTGATGGACAGCCTGTGCGCCAACTACACCCGCATGGGCGAAAGCGGCGCGGGCCAGACCACCAAGCTGGTCAACCAGCTGCTTTGCGCCATCGGCTTCCAGGCCGTGGCCGAGGCTGTGCGGCTGGCGGAGGCCGGCGGCGTCGATGCGTCGAAGCTGCACACCGCGCTGGCCGGCGGCCGGGCCGACAGCCAGATCCTGCGCGAGTTCGGCCCCAAGATGGCCGCGCGCGACTTCACGCCCACCGGCCGCATCGACAACATGCTCAAGGACCTCGAGGCCGTGCAGGCCTTTGCACAGGGCGAACGCCTGCCGCTGCCGCTGGCGGGCGCGGTCTCCGAGCTGCATCGCGCCTTCGTCGCGGCCGGGCTCGGGGCAGAAGACACGGCCGCCATGATGCGGCAGTTCAACGGCTACGCGCGCGACTGAAGCGCGTGTTGGCTGATATTGGCCACCCACAGAAAGAAGTCACCATGTTCATCCGTTGCGCGTTTTTCCGGGGCCGGGTCAAGGCCGGCATGGAAGAGGCTTTCGACCGGCACGTGCACGAAAAGCTGGTGCCGCTGTGGACCCGCTTTCCTGGCGTGCTCGAAGTGCGCGTACTGCGCCAGATCGAAAGTGACGTGAGCGATCCCGAACTGGCCATGGTGCTGTCGACCCGCTATGCGAGCCGCGAAGACATCGCGCATGCGCTCGATTCGCCGGTGCGCTACGAAAGCCGCGAGGCCTCCAAGCACCTGTTCGAGATGTTCGACGGCACGGTCTTTCACACGGTCTTCAGCGCCGAGGAATTTCCGCTCGCCAACCGTTGATGCGGCAGTAGCCGGCGCGCGAAGCCGCCTCAGAGCAATTCGAACGCAATGTCCTGCGCGCCCTGCCACAGCACCTTGTTGCCGAGCGCGCGCAACTGCTCCTTGCCTTCGACAATCGTCAGGAAGTGATTGCCCGCGAGCGGCCCCATCTTGCTGGCGAAGCTGCAGCTGCCGTAGGCCAGGATGATCTCGGTTTCGCTGTAGCCGCCGGGGTAGAACAGGATGTCGCCGACGGAAGGATGGCTTGTGTGGTTCTCGAACCCGACGCCCAGTTCGAAGTCGCCAAGCGGAATCCAGCAGCCTTCGCCGCTCCAGCGCACATGGATGATCTTCTGCCGGTAGGGCAGCAGCCTGGTGAACGCAGCGACGGTCTTCGGTGCTTCCGGATTCGTTTCCGCGACGAAGCGCATGCCCGCCGCCTCAATGCCGATTCTTGCCATGAGTGATTGAAATTAGGGTTGATCAGTGCAGCAGCTGGCTCAGGAAAAGCCGGGTGCGTTCGTGTTTGGGGTTTGCGAAGAATTCCTGCGGCGCGGCCTGCTCGACGATGGCGCCCTGGTCCATGAAGATCACGCGATTGGCAACCTGGCGCGCGAAGTTCATCTCGTGCGTCACCGACAGCATGGTCATGCCGTCATCGGCGAGCGAGACCATGGTATCCAGCACTTCCTTGACCATCTCGGGGTCGAGCGCCGAGGTCGGTTCGTCGAACAGCATGACCTTGGGACCCATGCACAGCGCGCGCGCTATGGCCACGCGCTGCTGCTGGCCGCCCGAGAGCTGCGACGGATACTTGTTGGCCTGCTCCGGAATGCGCACGCGCTCCAGGTACGACATGGCCACTTCCTTCGCCTCCTTGGGCGTGTACTTCTTGCTCCACACCGGCGCCAGCGTGCAGTTCTCGAGGATGGTGAGATGCGGAAACAGGTTGAAGTGCTGGAACACCATGCCGACGTCGCGCCGCACCGCGTCGATGCGCCGCATGTCGGCGGTGAGCTCGGCACGGTTCACCACGATCTGCCCCTGCTGATGCTCCTCGAGCCGGTTGATGCAGCGCAGCAGCGTCGATTTTCCCGAGCCCGAGGGCCCGCAGATCACGATGCGTTCGCCGCGCTGCACTTCGAGATCGATGTCGCGCAGCACCTGGAAGTCGCCGTACCACTTCTGCACGCCGACCATGCGGATGACGAGTTCAGGCCGGCTGTCGGTGGTCGACGCAGGCGTGTTCGGTTGCAAGGCGCTCATGGGGACTCCTCAGGCGGTGGCGGTTTGAATCTTCAGGCCGAGCTCGTCGACCAGGCGCTTCGCGGCGGCGATGCCCTCGGCGCCCATCGGCAGGCGCGGCGGGCGCGGTGCGCCGACCGGCAGGCCCATGGCCGCGAGCAGTGCCTTGGTGCCCGCCACATAGGACTGGCCGGCAACGAAGTCGATCATTGGAAAGTGCTTGAACGCCAGTGCGCGCGCTTCGGCCAGCTGGCCGGCCATGACGAGGTCGTACAGCCGTGCCATTTCGCCCGGTGCGCCATTGGAAGGCACGGCGGCCCAGCCCACGGCGCCTTCGACATACGACTCGAAGCCCATGATGCCGCCGAACACCGCCATGCGGCCTTCGGACAGCCGCATGATGTCGCGCACGCGGGTCACCTCGAGCGTCGATTCCTTGATGTAGCGGCAGTTGTCGATCTGCGAGAGCCGCGCCACCAGCGGCGGCTTCAGGTCGACGTTGGCGACGGCCGGGTTGTTGTAGACCATGATCGGAATGCCGATGGCGTCCGAAATGGTCCTGTAGTGCAGGAACAGCTCGTCGTCGGTGGGTGTGCAATAGAAAGGCGGCAGCACCATCACGCCGTCGGCGCCTTGTGCCTCGGCGCGGCGGCTCAGGCGAACGGCGGCGCGCGTGTCTTCGGCGGTGGTGCCGATGAGCACCGGCACGCGGCCCGCGGCGCGGTCGATCACGGTCCGGGCGACGAGCGCGATCTCGTCGTCGGACATCGACATGAATTCGCCCGTCGAGCCGAGCGGGATCAGGCCATGGATGCCGGATTCGATCTGCCAGTCCACATAGCGTTCGAGGGTGGGTACGTCGACGTTGCCTTCGGCGTCGAAGGGCGTGACCATGATGGTGTAGGTGCCGCGGAAATCAGCCATGGAATGGATCGCTCAGGGGGACGGGAAAGAAGAATGGCCGGCACCCAGCAAGCCTGAGGCCAGCAGCGCCGCGCGAATGCGCGCCGTGTCGTCGGCCGGCACGGGCAGGAGCGGTGGGCGCGGGTCCGGATGGGGCAGCCGGCCGAGAAGATGCAGCGCCGTCTTCATGCGGTTGTGGGCGTCGAGGTAAGGCGCGCGGTAGAAGGCCCGGCACAGCGGCACCAGCCGCTCGTTGACCGCGCGTGCGGCCGCCAGGTCGCCGCGCGCGACGGCTTCGTGCAGCGCCACCAGCAGCCCGGCGGCCACGCTGCCCAGGCCCGAAAGAATGCCGTCCGCGCCATAGGCCAGCGAAGCGAACAGCCAGCTGTTGCTGCTGCTCAAGAGCGTGACCGGGCGCGGCAGCGCGCGCAGGGCCCGCAGGTTGTCCTCGTAGAGCTCGGGAATGTCGCTGCCCTCCTTCACCGCCACGATGGCCGGCACATCCGCGCAAAGCTGCGCCAGCGTGTCCGTCGAGTAAGCGAGGCCCGAGGCGCGCGACAGCTGGAACAGCACGATCGGCAGGCTGCTCGCAGCGGCCACCTCGCTCACGAAGCGGCGGGCCATGTCGGGGCGCGCCCCCGCGCCCTGGGCGAATACCGCGGGCGGAAACAGCAGCAAGGCCGAGGCCCCGGCCTGCGCCGCGTCCCGCGCCAATGCGCAGGCCTGACGGGTGTCGTCGGCCACCACGCCGGCCACGACGGGCACTTCGCCGGCTGCAGCCACCGCAACCCGCACCACCTGGGTGCGCTCGGCGCGATCGAGCGATGTCGCCTCGCCCGCGTGTCCGTTGACCACCACCGCGCGCACGCCGGGCGTGCCGGCGAGGTCGCGCACATGGGCGGCCAGCGCGTCGTCGTCGACGCGGCCGTCCGGCGTGAAGGGGGTCAGGGTGGCGGGCCAGATGCCGCCGACTCCGGAAATGTGCATGGCCATCCTGGTTGTCTAGTCGCGAAAGCCGGCAGTATGCAATAAAATTGGAATCGATTGCAATCATTCCCGGCCATACTGGTCAGATTGCGATTTCTTCTTGACCACCCGCCTCCTGCAGAACTACGATAAAAAAATGCAATCGTTTACAAAACAATGCTTTGACGAGGCCATGCCATGGCGGTGACGCTGCGCGACGTGGCCCGTGCCGCCGACGTTTCCATTGCCACGGCCTCGCGTGCGCTGGCCGGCTCCAGCCTGACCAACCACGCCACGCAGCGGCACGTCATCCAGGTTGCCGCCGCCCTCGGCTACCGCACCAACACCTTCGCCCGGGCGCTGAAGACCAAGCGCTCGCGGCTCATCGGCCTCACCGTGCACAACCTGGAGAACGCCTCGTTCCAGGTGCTCGCATCGGTGGTGCAGACGCGCATGCAAGCGCTCGGCTACCAGGTCATCCTGAGCATCAGCGCCGACGACCCCGAGCAGGAACGCGACATCTTCAAGACCCTCGTCGACCACAGCGTCGACGGCCTGATCGCCGTGCCCAACGGCGCCAACGGCGCCCAGCTGCTGGCCATGGAGCACGCCGACATCCCCGTGATCTGCGCGGTGCGCCGCGTCGAGGGCGCGACGCTCGAATCGGTGCTCGCGGGCGACCTCGACGGCGCCTACGCCGGCACCAGGCACCTGCTGGACCTCGGACACCGGCGCATCGGCCTGATCGTGGGCATGAGCGACACCACCTCCGGCAAGGAGCGCCTCGCGGGCTACAAGCGGGCCATGCAGGAAGCAGGCCTGCCCATCGATCCGGCGCTGATCCAGGCCGGCCGCTATGCGCCCGAGACCGGCGTGGTGGCCGCCAACGCGCTGCTGTCGATGTCCACGCCGCCCTCGGCCCTTTTCGTGGCCAACCACGAGTCCTCGCTCGGCGTGCTGCGCGTGGTGTCGGAGCGCGGGCTGCTGATTCCCGACGACCTGTCGCTGCTGTTCTACGAAGACTCGCCGTGGTTCGAGTGGCAGCGGCCCGCCATCAGCGTGGTGGACAGCGGCGCGGTCGAAATGGCCAACCTCGCGGTCGACCGGCTGGTACAGCGCCTGGGCGGCGTGGCCAACAGCGGCCGCGAATACCGGGTCGGCTCGCGGCTGATCCAGCGCGCCTCCTGCCGCGCCATCGCGCCGAACTGAAACAGCCTCTCCTCGACATGCCCTATCTCGAAATCCTGGCGCCGAGCGCCCCCGAAACCCGCAAGCGCGCCGCCAGCCGCGCGCTGACCGACGGCGTCGTCACGTCATTCGGCGTCGAGCCCTCGACCGTCACGCTGTACTTCATGCCGGTTGCGCCGCACGACTACGCCCACGAGGGCCAGTTGGGCCACGACGGCGCCGGCGAGGGCACGCGCGTGTTCGTCAAGGTGCACGCCTACCGCCGCACGCCGGCCCAGCGCCGCGCGCTGGCGGCCGCCATCACGCCCGCGCTGGCGGCCTGCTTTGCCACCAGCGGCGGGAACGTCGCCGTCTATTTCCTCGACCGCGAACGCGACGAAGTCGCGCACGACGGCCATCTGGCCAGCGACGAAGCCGAGCAACCCGATCACACCGCCTGAAGACCATGACCCATTTCCTCACCGAAGACCAGATCTCGCTGCGCGACACCGCGCGCCGTTTCGCCGAGGGCGAAGTGCTGCCGCGCGCAGCGGCCATCGACCGAGAAGACAAGTTCGACCGCGTGCTGTACCGCGGCATGGCCGAGCTCGGCCTGTTCGGCGTGAGCCTGCCCGAGGCGGCCGGCGGCTCGGGCTTCGACACCGTCAGCACCTGCCTCGTGATGGAAGAGCTGGCGCGCTGCTCGGGCGCCATCGGCAACGCGTTCGCGATTCCCGTCGAGGCGGCGCTGTTCCTGCACCACCACGGCAACGAGAGCCAGAAGGCGCTGATCCCCGGCATCCTCGACGGCTCGATCGTCATGGCCACCGCCATGTCGGAGCCCGACTTCGGCTCCGACGTGGCCAGCATCACCACCACCGCGCGCGCCGTGGACGACGGCTGGGTGCTCAACGGCACCAAGGCCTGGGTCACGCTCGGCGGCGTGGCCGATCGCATCATGGTGTTCGCGCGCACCGGCAAGGAAGCCGGCCACAAGTCGATCAGCTGCTTCATGGTCGATGCGCACCAGGCCGGCGTGAGCCGCGGCAAGAACGAGGAACTGCTCGGCATGCACGGCCTGGAAGACTGCCAGATCGTGCTGCAGGACGTGCATGTGCCCAAGACGGCTCTGATCGGCGCCGAAAACCAGGCCTTCAAGACGGCCATGGGCAACTTCAACTTCAGCCGCCTGCTGATGTCGTCCATGGCGCTGGGCATGGCGCAGGCCGCGATGGAAGACGCCGTGGCCTACGCCACCACGCGCAAGCAGTTCGGCGAACCGATCATGAACTTCCAGGCCATTCAGTTCATGGTGGCCGACATGGCCACCGACATCGCCGCGGCGCGCCTGCTGATCCATCACGGCGCGCGCCTGCAGGACGCCGGCCACTCCATCGCCAAGGAAGGCGCGCAGGCCAAGCTCTTCACCACCGACATGGCAATGCGCCACGTGTCGAACGCGCTGCAGATCCACGGCGGCAACGGCTACTCGCGCGACTACCGCATCGAGCGCATCTTCCGCGACGTGCGCCTGGCGCAGATCTACGAAGGCACCAACCAGATCCAGCGCCTGATCATCTCGCGCCAGGTCGTGAAAGAACTGGCCTGAGGACGCGGCCATGATCGACTGCATCACCCCCGACGACGCCGCCGCGCTGCTGCGCGATGGCGACATGGTGCTGGCCGGCGGCAACGGCGGCTCGGGCGTGCCCGAAGCCGTGTTCGAAGCCATCGAACGGCGCTTCACGGCCGGCGACGGTCCGCACGACCTCACGCTGTTCCACGTCACCGGCGTGGGCGCACTCACCGAAAAGGGCCTGTGCCACTTCGCGCACCCGGGCCTGGTTCGCCGCGTGATCGGCGGCAACTTCGGCATGCAGCTGCCGTTCATGAAGATGATCCTCGCGCAGGACGTGGAGGCCTACAACTTCCCGCAGGGCGTCATGACGCACCTGTGCCGCGCCATGGCGGGCCGCCAGCCCGGCGTGCTCACGCACGTGGGCCTCGAAACCTACATGGACCCGCGCCAGGACGGCGGCCGCATGAACGCGCGCACCACCGAGGCGCTGGTCGAGCTGGTGCACGTGGCCGACCGCGACTGGCTGTTCTACCGTGCGCCCGGCGTGCCGAACGTGGCGCTGATCCGCGGCACCTCGGCCGACGAAGACGGCTACGTGAGCATGGAACATGAAGCCACCGCGCGCGAAGACCTCTCGATGGCACAGGCCGTGCACAACGCGGGCGGCATCGTCATCTGCCAGGTCAAGCGCATCGTGAAACGCGGCACGCTGCATCCGCACATGGTCAAGATCCCGGGCTTCCTGATCGATCACTTCGTGGTCGAGCCCGGGCAGATGCAGACCTATACCACGCGCTACGACCCGGCGCGCTGCGGCGAGATCGTGGTGCCCGCCTCGAGCATCGCGCCCGACCCGCTCGACGTGCGCCGCGTGGTGGCAAGGCGCGCAACCTTCGAGCTGCGACCGCGCGACGTGGTGAACCTCGGCGTGGGCATCTCCGCGATGATTCCCAACGTGGCCTCGGAAGAAGGCATCGCCGACCTGATCACGCTCACGGTCGAGTCGGGCGTGGTCGGCGGCGTGCCCGGCCACGCACGCGAATTCGGCACCTCGGTCAACCCGCGCGCGATCCTCGACCAGTCGTACCAGTTCGACTTCTACGACGGCGGCGGCCTGAGCTGCGCGTTCCTCTCGTTCGCGCAGGTCGATCCGCAAGGCAACGTCAACGTCACGCGCTTCGGCAAGCGCTACGACGGTGCGGGCGGCTTCATCAACATCACCCAGAACACGCAGCGCCTGGTGTTCAACGGTTCGCTCACCGGTGGCGACTTCGACATCGGCGTGGCCGACGGCGAACTCAAGATCCGCCGCGACGGTGCATTCAAGAAGTTCGTGCCGGCGGTCGACCAGATCAGCTTCTCGGGACGGCTCGCGCGCGAGCGCGGCCAGCAAGTGAGCTTCGTGACCGACCGCGCCGTGTTCGAGCTCGAAGCCGACGGGCTCGTGCTCACCGAGATCGCGCCCGGCGTGCGCCTGAAGGAAGACGTGCTCGAGAAGATCGGCTTCGAGGTGCGCGTCAGCGAGCAGTTGCGCACCATGGATGCACGCATCTTCCGCAGCGGCCCCATGGGCGTGCACGACGAGTTCGTCGCGAAGGCACCGCGCCACGCGGGCAATGCAGCACAGGGGGAACGGTCATGAGCGCAAGCACGCAGGACGTCTACTTCGAAGACGTGGCGATCGGCACCGAACTGCGCAGCGAAAGCCACGTCGTGAGTGCCGAAGACATCGGCCGCTTCTGCGATCTCACGCACGACCACCACCCGCTGCACACCGATGCTGGCTATGCGCAGTCGCGCGGCTTTCCGGGCGTCATTGCGCACGGGCTGTTCGGCCTCTCGCTGATGGAAGGGCTGAAGACCGCCTTGAAGATCTACGAGAACAGCTCCATCGCTTCGCTCGGCTGGGATCAGGTCCGATTCTTGCGGCCCGTGGTTGCAGGCGATGCGGTGCACGTGGTGTTCCGCTTCACCGACAAGCGTCTCTCGGCGCGTGGCGGCCGCGGCGTGGTGACCGAGAGCCTGCAGCTCGTCAACCAGCGCGCGGAGCCCGTGATCGAGGCCGTGCACATGGCGCTGGTCGCATGCCGGCAAGTGGTCGATGTGGCCGATGCGACGACCTGACTTCGATTGCCCCGAGTTCTTCTCCTTTCATTCCTTTCCTGTCTTCAACGAAAGCATCTCATGCACATGATCAAACTGTCCCTGGGTTTCATCGTCGGCCTCGTGCTGAGCGGCTCGGTCCTTGCCCAGACCTGTACGCCCAAGGTCTCCGCCGAACACCTGACCGCGCCCGGCAAGCTCCAGATGTCCACCAACCCGACGCTGCCGCCGCAGCAGTTCGTCGACAGCAAGGGCGAGCTCCAGGGGCTCAACATCGAGCTCGGCCGCGCCATTGCAAAGAACCTGTGCCTCGAACCCGTCTTCGTGCGCATGGACATGCCGCCGATGGTGCCCGCGCTGCAGGCCGGCCGCTTCGACGTGATCAACACCGGCCTGTTCTGGACCGAAGAGCGCTCCAAGCTGATGTTCCAGGTGCCGTACGGCCAGCAATCGATGAGCATCTACACCGTGCCGAACAGCAAGCTCGCGGTGAGCAAGTTCGAAGACCTCTCGGGCCACGTCGTCGGCATCGAGACCGGCACGTACGCCGAGCGCAAGTCGCGCGAATCGAATGCGGCCATGGTCGCCAAGGGCATGGCGCCGATCGACTTCCGCACCTTTGCAACGGCCTCCGAAACCACGGCCGCACTGCGCGCCGGACAGCTCGAAGCGGGCATCAACATCGACGAGACGGCCATTGCCTTCGAGGAGCGCGGCATCGTCAAGATCCGCGCGAGCGGCCTCTACGGCACCGACATCACGCTGTCGTTCCGCGACCGCGCGGTCGCCGAAGCCGTTGCGCAGGCCCTGACCGACCTGAAGGCCGACGGCACCTACGACAAGCTGTTCGACAAGTTCCGCATGACGCGCCTGAAGGACACCACCAAGTTCGCGATCCGCGGCCCCGGCCCGGCACCGAAGTAAGAAAGTCGAGCAAAGGGCCCGGCCGTGTTCAATTTCGATGCCTTCCTGTCCTACTTCGTCAACCCGTTCCTCCTGGGGGGCGTGGGAATCACGATCGGACTGACCATTGCGACCATCGCGATCGGTCTTGCCCTGGCGCTGCCGCTGGCACTGGGCAGCATGTCTTCGCATCGATTCCTGTCGGCGCCGGCGCGCTTCTACATCTGGGTGTTCCGCGGTACGCCGCTGCTGGTGCAGATCGTCATCATCTACACCGGCCTGCCGCAGCTGGGCCTGCGCTTCGACGTGCTGACCTCCGCGGTGCTGGCACTGAGCCTGAACGAAGCGGCGTACCTTTCGGAGACGATCCGCGGCGGCTTCTCCGCCATCGCCAAGGGGCAGGTCGAAGCGGCCAAGGCGCTGAGCCTGTCGCGCTTTGCCACCCTGCGGCTGGTGACGCTGCCGCAAGTGCTGCGCGTGATCATTCCGCCGCTGGGCAATTCGGTGAACGGCCTGCTCAAGGCCACGTCGCTGGCCTCGGTGATCTCGATGGAAGAGCTGATGCGCCGCGCGCAGGTGCTCATGCAGGAGAAATTCGAAGTGCTCGAACTCTATTGCGTCGCGGCCTGCTTCTACCTGGTGCTGACCACGCTCTGGGACCGTGTGCAGGTGCGCCTCGAACGCCACTACGGCAGGGGCTACGCGGCGGCGCGCGGCGCGGCCTGACCCAGGGCGGTGCGCAACGCTTTTCCAGTTCGAACCAGGCTCACCCGAACCATGTCCAACCCAACCATTGACTTTGACCTTGTCGTGCGCAACTCGCGCGTCGTCACCGCTTCGGACACCTTCGACTGCGACATCGGCATCAGCGGCGGGCGCATCGTCCAGCTCGGGATGAAATTGGGTGCCGGCGCGCGCGAGATCGATGCGGCCGGCCGCACCGTCACGCCCGGCGGCGTCGACGCCCACTGCCACCTCGACCAGCCGATGCCGCCGCCGACGCGCAACGCCGACGACTTCGACACCGGCACGCGAAGCGCGGCCTGCGGCGGCACCACCACCGTGATCCCGTTCGCCGCGCAGCAAAAAGGCCAGTCGCTGCGCGCCGCGGTCGAGGATTACCGTGCCCGCGCGGCCGGCAAGGCGCATGTCGACTACGCCTTCCACCTGATCGTGAGCGACCCGACGCCCACGGTGCTGCGCGAGGAGCTGCCGGCGCTCATCCGCGAGGGCTTCACCTCGTTCAAGATCTACATGACCTACGACGACATGAAGCTG